>NZ_SRYG01000028.1 GCF_004793885.1 Dubosiella muris | reverse complement strand
AAAAGGTATATAGAATGGCTCAGTTAAATGGGCTAATTCATATATACCAGGAGAAATTAAAATATGAAGAAACAAGAAAAAATCTATGCTCTCAAGGAATTAGCTGATGAATTAGGTGTAGATAAAGAAAAATTAATGGCTCGAATTAAATATTTAAAAGAAAATGGAACATTTGAAAAAGAAAATAACAAAAAAAATTCATATACTGAGAAAGATCTTTTATTTTTAAAAACAATTATTTTATTTAATAGAACCGGATTGAGCTCGAAAAGCATTAGTAAATGCATTCAAGGTAAAGATTCAATAAGTAACCTTTTGAAACAGCAAATAGAAAAATATAGATCCGCCAAATATTTAGCCTCTAAAATTATAAAAGAAGAGAATCCTTTTAACCCTGGAATTATAGAAAAATATTATAAATTTTCTAGTAATCAAATCGCCAAAAAAGTGCCATATCCTGGTCTACCATTACAACCTTTGCAACCATTAGATTCTAATAATCCCTTGGTACAGATTGCTTATTGTCCCAGATGTGGTTATCCTCAATACGTCCACTTAGCAAACTACGAGAATGCAGAAATCTCCAGTGATCCACGTGAAATGGGTTCAGAAATAGTTTATGAAACGATAACTCGTGAAGATGAGTTTTCCTGTCCAAATTGTCACCAAAAATTTGGACTAACTGGATATATCTCCGAATATCCCGCTGGAGAAATTAACTTCGTATCTGTAAACACAACTCCATTTGATCCCTTTCAAAAAGAAAAGGAGTAGAGATATGTTTTCAAAAATCAACACCAAAAATTATGATGACTTTTATGATTTGAATATAAAAAAGGTTTTGGAGGACTGGGAACCGGCAGACGCAATCAGAGAATTTATTGCAAACGCCCTGGATGAGACTACAATTTCCGGTGCTGGAATTAATCCAGAAATCACAAAAGACACGGAAGGATGGTGGCATATTCACGATTATGGTAGAGGTTTAAAAATCGAAAACTTTGCTCAAAATGAAAATAAAGAAAAAAGTGCTCGAGATGATGTGATAGGAAAATTTGGTGTCGGTCTAAACGATGCAGTTGCCGTATTATATAGAAATAATATAGAATTTTATATTATTTCTAACGGACGCCTATTTTTTCCCGGAAAAAAAGTCAAAGCTGGTGATTCGAGAGAAGAAACACTACATATATTTATCAAAAACTATTCAGAACCAAATGAAATCGGAACAGATATTGTTATAAAATGTACTGATACCGATATAGAAAAAGCAAAATCAAAATTCTGTGCATTTGGTAATTATGAGATGATGGATCGTAATAAACATGGCCAAATTCTTAAGAATAAAAATGGAATTTCGAAAATCTATTTTAATGGCGTGGAAATAGCTGAAGCGGAAGATTTCCTTTTTTCTTATAATATTACCAATGCGAATGCCCACCTAAAAAAAGCACTTAATCGCGAGCGTAAAAATGTTGGAAAAACGGCTTTTGCCAAAAAGATTGAAGATATTCTCGAACAATGCAAACAGCCTTCTGTTCTCTCCATACTGTACGAGCAAGTAAAAAAACATAATACAAGAAAAAATGAATTGAACTACACAAAGGTAGAGGCAAATGTGATTATTAATCATGAAAATCTTAATACCTCAAAAGAAAAAAACATCTACGTAACTAGCGAACAACTCCATAATAGTGATTCAGCACGTGAAATTTTAGATATGAAAGAACAAGATGGGATCGAAACTATTGAGATTTCAGATAAAGCCTATAAAAGAATAGAAGCCTATAACGAGTCCTGTGTACAAGAAAATGCCAAAATCATGACATTGAGCAATTTTGTAACCACTCGCTCAAAATCCTTTGTGCCAGAAATAATTGCGTATTCTTCGTTAACAGAAGAAGAAAAAGATATATTTGATTCTTATAAAAAATTAGAACAAGTTTTTCCAACCCCAAAAGAAGTCCAATCCATTAAAATAGCAAAGCAACTCTATACTAAGGAAGAATTGTATGGCACTGTGGGACTGTGGAATCCTGAAGAAAAAACAATCTACATATTGAAAGACCAGCTTATATCGAGAGAAAAATTTCTTGGTACTTTATATCATGAATTTATACATGCCAAAACAGGTTTTTCTGATGTTTCCCGTCAATTTGAAAATCAATTAACACAAGTAATCGGCTTGTTTGCCAACCAATATATTGACTCTAAATAAAGAATGAAGCCCAGTCATTAGACGATTCGTATTAAATCATCAAATTACTGGGCTTTAACATTTCAAAAATTTTCCAAACTATTTCTCAAGTTTACCGTAAAAACACATACACCGAATACGCCACATAAAGCAAGACGAACAACACGCCTTCCTTTTTGGAAATTTTCTCGTTGCGCGACAAGACAAACAAGAGCACCGCCACCAGCAGGACAAGCACACAATCCACCACCGACTGCGCGTTGATCGCGTACGGGGCGATCGCGCTCGAAGCTCCCAAAATAAACAAAATGTTGAAGATGTTCGACCCGACCGCGTTGCCCAGTCCCAATCCGCTCTCGCCCTTCTTGCAAGCAACCAGCGAAGTCACCAATTCAGGCAGGGAGGTGCCAATCGCCACGATCGTGACGCCAATCAACGTCTGCGACCAGCCAAGCGCCGTCGCGATCGCCGTGGCGTTGTTCACAACCAGCTGTCCGCCCGCGACGATGGCAATCAATCCACCAAGGATATACAAGACAATCTTTCCAGGCGGCAGCATGTCCCCGGGCTGCTCCTCCTTTTCGATTTTCGTATGCGTGCAAAGATACACCAAATACACAACCAGCGCCGCAAGTAGGCCCGCGCCGGCCAGCCGGCTCAATCGGTGGAAACAAACCGCGATCAGGCACAACACGGCGGAAATAAGCACGTTAAACGGAATGTCCCGTTTTTTCAGCTCCGGCCCGACATGAATTGGAAAGATGATCGCGCAGCAGCCAATGACCATGAGCGTGTTGAACAAGTTGGAACCGAGCACATTTGAAATCGCGATTTCCGGATTTTGATGCAGCGCCGAAATGACGGACACGCTCGCTTCCGGCAGCGATGTGCCGATCGCCGCGATCGTCAAGCCAACCAGCACCGCGGGCACGCCAAGCTTTTTCGCCAGCGAGCTCGCGCCATCCACAAAAAAATCCGCCCCCTTGATCAAACAGACGAATCCAAACAACAAACCGATAATCTCCATAACATTCTCCTTCCCGGCAGGATAAGAAAAAAGACTCCTGCCATCCTCATGGCAAAAGTCTCATTGTTTCAGCAATGACCGGTCCAGACGGACGTGATGACGATCCCTTGCACGCGTACGCGCCAATTACTCCCTTTTGTTGGTTTTATTAAACGCCCGGACAAAGCGATCCGTCAAGAAAAAATGAAAAGTTTTTCAAAAATCCCCGTTTTCATTTCGATAGCCCGCCAAAAACAAATCCATGTTTCCTTCCAATGTTATCCAGCCCATATGACATGGCACCAGCACGGTTTCGCCCTGCCGGATCGGCACGCCGTTGATCGTTCCCTCGCCTTTGACGCACGTGTAAAACGCGAAGCCATCATGCAAAAACCGGCCCCCGTCTTTTGTTTGGATCCGTATGAGCGTGTACAGTCCCGGCTCGTCCCAGTAGCGCGTCACAAGACAGCCATGCTCGATCGCGGCCGGATACATTTGAAACTCGATAAGCCTGTCGGGCACGTTGACGTTTTTCAGCACTTCCTCCACCTGGATCGGCCGCTTTCTTCCAGTCGCCGGATCGACACGGTCATAGTCGTACAATCGCAGCGTGCAATCCGCGTTGCGGGAAATGTTGTACGTCAAAACGCCTTTGCCAATGGCGTGCAGCGTCCCGGCCGGAATGTCGATAAACCCATCCACTGGCGTATGCAAGTAGCGAAGCAGCGCATCCCATTTTCCGCTTTCGCTCCACTCCGTGAATTGCTTTCGGGTTTTGGCGTGGTGGCCAAACTCGATATAACCATCCTTGGGGGGCATCCAAAATGACCCACGCTTCCGGCTTTCCCCGTCCGCCGTTGTACGAACGGGCGAACGTGTCGTCCGGATGGATCTGAATCGAAAGGTCGGCCATCGGATCCAAAATGTTGACCCGGATCGGCAGTTCCTTCGTCTCGCATTCGAACCATTCCGGGCACGAAACATACAGCTCGGAAAGCGTCCGGTCCATTTCCGGCACAAAACAATCCGCATGACCCGGCAGCGCCACGACGTTGTACACCTCGCCAAGCGGTTTGACATCCGTGACATAATGAAACTCGTCAATCAACCGGCGTCCTCCGCCCCACATTCTTGGCTCATAGTACGGCTCGATCTTCACTATTTTTTTCATGTCTCTTCCACCTTTCCTCTTTCCTTGTTCATACTTATATTACCATGACAGGCTCTATCTTTTTTCCAAAAGATGGACGACTCGACAAACTAGACAACCATTTTGTCTAGTCACTCGACAAATTTTTGAATATAATGGATAAAAAGGAGGAAAAAGCCATGACGATTCCCGTTTCGATTCAAACTTTACTTCAAGATCATGTCGTCGAATCCAATCGAATCGAATTTAAAGAAAATTTTAATCCTGTTCCAATCATCAAAACCATTTGTGGTTTTGCGAATGATATTGACAATATTGGCGGCGGATATATTGTGATTGGAGTCAAAGAAAAAAACGGAACACCCGTATTGCCTCCCGAAGGACTCGATCCACAGCAAATCGACTCCATTTTGAAAAAGATCCTCAATCTTTGCCATCAAATCGAGCCGCATTATTTTCCTGTCGCGGAGCCTGTCGTTTATGAAGGAAAAAACTTAGTGTTAATTCAAGTCAAAGGCGGCCCCGGACGTCCTTATCGTTGTCCGGACAATGTCACCTCCAAACACTCCGTTTTGAATTACTATATTCGAAAATTCTCGAGCACGATCAAGGCGGAGCAGAGCCAGCTCAAACAACTCTATTGTGTTTCTGAAACGATTCCGTTTGACGACCGGCCCAATTTCTTTGCGAGCGTGGATGATTTAGACAAGGATTTGATGCGTGCTCACCTCAAGGAAATCAACAGTCGGCTTTATGAACTCGCCGATGAAAAAACGGTTACGGAACTTGCCCGCGATTTACAGCTTGTCAGTGGCCCGTCGGAAGACGAGCACCCTTTAAATGTTGGTTTGCTCATGTTTTCGCGTCATATCCATGATTATTTTCGATACGCGCGTATTGAAATCGTGGATATTCCCGACCCTACCGGCACCAATATGGTAGAAAAAATCTTTGAAGGCCCAATTCAGACTCAGCTAAAAGACGCTCTCTTATATTTAAAAAACTACGCAATCAAAGAGAAAATCATCAAATCAGCCAGTCAAGCAAAGGCCACGAGAGTATTTAACTACCCGTTTCAGGCATTGGAGGAAATCTTAGCCAACGCCGTATACCACCGTTCCTATCAAATCCATGAGCCAATCACAGTTCGTATCACGCCAACCGAAATTGAAATCACAAGTCATCCCGGATTTGATACGAGCATTCAGGATAAGGACATTGAAAAATATGAGATTCGATCCCGGGTTTATCGAAATCGAAGAATCGGAGACTTTTTAAAGGAACTCCATTTGATTGAAGGACGAAATACAGGATTTCCAAACGCGATAAACGCGCTTCGAAAAAATGGATCGCCGCTTTTTACGATCCATTCGGAACCGGAACGCTCGTTTCTTTCCATTCGATTACCGATCCATCCTGAATTTATGAGACAAAACGGAAAGATAGAAAAGGAACAAGCCTACATCGAACAGATTCTTTCTCTCGTTCAAAAAGACCCGCTCACCTTAACAGAACTGGCCAAGTCGATGGGATACAAAGGAATTAGCGCCAAACTACGCAAGACGGTTCAACAGCTTATCGCTCAAGGTCGCCTTGCCTACGTCGTTCAAGGAAAAAATATCAAACTGACTATGAAAAACGACTCGACAAACTAGACAATCAATTTGTCTAGTCACTCGACAAAAACACAAAAAAGCTTTCAGCTGATTGATTTCTGAAAGCTTTTTTCTTGTTTATTGTCTTTTTTTCTAGTTCATCGAAACGCCGGATCGTTTTCATATCCACCTCGGCGATCGAGCGTCAAACATCGTCTTTACAAACTATTGCGCTTTAAAAAGGCTTCAACCTGGGCGCTGGTTTGTCCTGTGACTTCGGCAATCGTAGGGCAATCCATTCCTTTGGCATATAATTTGCGCATGATGGTTTCACGCTCTTCAACGCGCCCTTCGTTCTTGGACTTTCTTTCAAATTCTTTCATGATCTCACACATGGCATTCACTCCTTCCGGTTCCTTTTTAAAATACGATACGGCTTCTCTAAGCTCATCATAAAACATGTCATCCAGGTTTGTACAGCGGAAATCATGCATCAGCCTTCCAATCGCGTCATCGCCCCGGTATTCTCCATTCACAAAACAGATGTGCGCTTTCGTGTGCAGGATCCGCTTCCATTTCCGGTTGAACCATTCATACGAGTAGAACGGCTCGTTTTGGTTAAGAAAATCCTTCTTCGTCAAAAAGACGACCCAGTTTTCTCGCAGCGCTTTGTGTTCTTCACCCGGTTTCAAGCTTTGAGAGCCCAGCAGGCACATGTTGTGAAAAGCCCGTTTGCCAAGGGATCGAAGCGTGTTCTCGATCTCAATGTTGTAAACATTGCCATACTGGTCGATGATGAACAAATCGTAGCGGTCGTTTCGAAAAAACGGGAATCCCTTTTTGACTTCCAGTCCCCATTCGACGACGATCAAATCCTTTTTACCGGTCACGATGCGCGCAAGAAGCTGCACGGCTTTTCGGCTATGCGAAAAGACGGCATGCATGAAAAAATCACTGAACAAGGTGAACTGCTGAATCAAAAAATAGTATGTTTCATTCGGATTGTTTATTGTCAAATTTTTACCTCCTGCCTTTTATATACGTAGAAATTCAAAAAAAGTGCCCACAACGTCCTGAAATCACACCACTTCACAATTTATTTATAAAATTAAATATTTTCAATATGTCAGCTTATGATTTATTATGATAAAATAAAAACGATACAGGAAGGAGAAACCCAATGAAGCGCTACACCACCAACAAACATCCCGTTCTAACGATTCACGCCAAAGTCGCTGCGAAATCCGAACAGCCTTATACGCCGGTGCCCGGCTATGAACCATCCAGTCCTTTGTTCGAAGTCGCGTTCGAGACGGCAAACGGCCCGCTCGTCTTTGAAGTCGACCGGTACGCCTACCCGCTTTTTGAAGTTGGGATGGAAGGCGAGCTCGTCTACCAGGGTCCCGAAATCGTTTCCTTCGAACCATGGATCCATGCGAAGTAAACACAAAAAAGCTTTCAGCCAATTAATTTCTGAAAGCTTTTTTATTGTTCATTGTCTTTTTTTCTAGTTCATCGGCGCGCCATGAATCGTTTCCACATACGCCTCGGCAATCGAACGGCAAATGTTCTCCTTCATGACCGGGTCGTTGATCGCGTACACGTCGCCCTCGTTGGTCAAAAAGCCAAGCTCCAGCAGCATCGAAGCGGAGTTTGTCAAATCCACCATATGCAGCGGGGCGTCCGCCGTGCTCAACAAGCCAAGATCCGCCGAGAACCCCGCATTCGCCAGCTTCTGGCTCAACAGCGAGTACACCTGCTGACTCGCCACATCTTCCGGCCGGACAAACGCCTCGTAACCATACGCTGTCGGATCCTCCGCCGAGTTGAAATGCACGCACAACAAGTAGTCGGGCGCGTACGTGTTCACCACCGTCGAGCGGCCAACAAGATCGTCCACCTCAAAATCCATCGTCGTTTCCTCGTCGACCCAAGCGACCTCGTCGCCCGTGCGCGTATACAGCACCGCGATCGACGGATCCATCATCTGGATATAGGCGCCAATCTTCAACGCGTACTCCAGGCTCAAATCCTTTTCGTACTGGCCATTGAACGCAATCGCGCCGCTATCCATGCCGCCATGACCCGCGTCGATCATGACCGTCGTCGGCGCATAGCCGTCCCACACCGTTTGCGTCCCGTCGTCAAACGCGCGCACCGGCATGCCGCCAAAACCAAGCACGACCAGACCGCATAAAATCAGAAAAGATGTCCATCGAATCCATGTTCGTTTTTTTGTATGTGTAGTCATGCGCATACTATACCATTGAAAACCCGTCAAACGCCAGCGAAGCTCTCTACCACCGGTTTTCCGTCCGGGCGATGATCGCCTCCTGCGCCTGCGGCATGAGCGAGACAAACTGCGCGCAATAGCCCGCCACCCGCACGATCAAATCCCGATGCGCCATCGGATCGGCCTGCGCTTCTCGCAGCTGCGCCTTGGAAAGCACGTTGAACTGGTTGTGGTAAATGCCTTTTTTCTGACTCACCTTTAAAAAGGAAACGAACCGCGCCAGCCCTTCGTCGCCCGCCAGCGCGTCCGGGGAAAAGCGCATATTCAAAAGCTGTCCCGCCGCCACCTTTTCATTGGGTAGCTTCGACACCGAGTTGATGACCGCCGTCGGTCCCGCGTGGTCGGTCCCCTGCGTCGGCGAGCAGCCCTCGTTTAGCGGCTCGTACGCGAAACGTCCGTCCGGCGTCGCCAGCACATCAAGTCCATTCGGGACATACGACGTGATGTTGCTCGTCGACATCGTGTAGCACGACACCTCCGGTCCGTGGCCCTCCCGCAGCGTTCGATAGGCCGGCAGCCGTTCCAAATACGAGTTGAACACATCCTTGACGATTTGATCGACCTCGTCCTCGTCGTTACCAAATTTCGGCACCGCCAGCGCCAGCTTGCGCACCCTTTTGGAAGACTCCGACTGCCAGTTGTCCGCCAAAGCCGTCATCAGTTCGTCCCATGACACTCTTTTCTCGTCAAACACAAGCTTTTTAATGACCATCAGCGAATTGCCCACGACGCTTGGCCCGATGTTCGACTGCGACACGACATCGTATCGGCAGCCGCCTTCCTTCAGCGTCTTTCCCTGCGCCATGCTGTTGTCGATCAAACACGAGGCGAACGGATCGGCGTCGTACACCGCCAGTGACGCGTCGCACACCGCGTCCGACTCCACCGCCAAATCGGAATAAAACGCCAGCGCCTCCTTCCACGCCCGCCACACGTCGGCATAGCTTTCATACGGATCCGCCAAATCAAGCAGCCGGATCCCCGTCTTCGGGTCCGTGCCATGGTACAGCACGACTTCCAGCACCTTGCCCCAGTTCACATACGTCATCCCCGTCGCCCGGTGTCCGTATTTGCCCGGCACGCCCGTCTCGACGCAGCCAATCGGACAATAGTCGCGCGCGTCCGCCAGCGGAATGCCCAAATCGACCAGACCTTGTATCGCCGTGTCGTCGTTGAACAGCGACGGCATGCCGCACCCCGTCCGGATGAGCCGGGCCGCCAGAGCGAGCAAGTCGTCCGGTGTCTGTCCGTTGTAGCGCAGCGAAAAGTTCGGCTCCGCCAGCGCCGTCAAATGCATCGCCTCGATGCACAAATACGACAAGTCGTTCGTGCCATCCACACCATCGGGACGCAAGCCCCCCACCACCAAATTGGAGTACAACGGATAGCCCTGGGAAAAGCGCGTATGCCCGTACGGCCGCACCTTGTTGTGAGAGGAGTTCATCAAAAACAAATGCGTGATCAGCTCGAGCGCCCGCTCCTTCGACAAGCCTTGGGCCCGGTCCTTTTCATACAAGTCGAGCATGTACTGGTCGAACCTTCCGTAGCAAAACGAGTGGCCGTTCGACTCGATCATTTGCAGCAAATGCACCATGTACACCGCCTCGCAACCTTCCCAAAACGATTGGACCGGTCCTTCCAGCAGCGTGTCGGCCATCGCCGCCATCGCTTCCAGTTCCGCCTGGCGCTTTGGCGAGGCGTCCTTTTCCATATCCCGCAACAGCGGCCCGTACCGCTTGAAAAACACCAGCGCCCCGTTCAAGGCGATCGACACCGCCTCATAGTACGCCCGCTGTTCCTTCGTCAAATCCATCCGGCTTTTTTTCGCGTCGGCTTCCTCGATCAAGGACCGGAATCCGCGTCCCAGCAGCATCGGATGGTCGGGCACGATATGGCCGTCCCCCGACATCGAGATGCCGCCCAAATGCAGCGCGCCCTGCTTTTGCGCCAGCCAGATCGGTTCAGTCAAATGCCGCTTCACCTCGTCCTCGTGCGTATGGCCGTGCCAGTACGGCTGGATCGAGCGCAAGCTTTCCTTCGTCGCCTCGTCGCACAAAAACACGTCGCCTTCCCGTTTTTCGAACGCCACGACCTCGTTTGTGCCATCGAGCTCGTCGATGACCCAGTCGACCGAAAACTCCGGAAAAACCGGCGCGGCGAAATTGCGCGACGCCTGGTTGCCGAAAATCAGCGCGTCGTCTTCGACATAGATCGTCATGTTCGCCAGCGTGTGGGCGAACGCCTTCGCCTTGCGCACGATGTACGGCTCGCCTTCGGTTTGCCGAAAGCTTTCCGTATACAAGAGCGCGCGCTGGGCGCACAAGCTCGCCTGCCGTTCCGCCATCTTCTTGCGCAGCCGTTCAATACGCCCCAGGTCGATGTCATCGGTTCGCGGCTGAAACTGTAAAAATGCGCTCATCTCTTCCCCTCCCTTATTTCTTTTGTTCTTCTTCCAAAACGACGACCGCGTTGAGCGGAAGCTGTTCCGGATCCGGCTTTTCCTTCACGCCTAGCACGATGGCGTCGAACATGTCCGTGTCCAGCACGCTGCAAAATCCTTTCACGTGCAGCTTCGCCTCGTCGGCCAGCAGGATCTTGCGCACCGAAAGCGCCATCGCCGCCTTTTTGACGGCCGCTGTTTCCAGTTCCGCCGTGTACACCGCGTGCGACTCCAAATCAATGCCCGCGCAGCCGATGATCGCGTAGTCGAACCGGAACAGGCCCAGATTTTCCAGCGTGATCGGCCCCACGCTCATCTCGTAGTCCGGAATGTACTTCCCGCCAAGCAACGTCAGCTCGGCCTCGCACGATGTAGCCAGACGGGCGAGCAGCTGGGAGTGCGTCACGATCTTCACCTTGCGGTCCTTGATCCGCTCGAACACCGGAACGAGGCTCGTGCCTCCGTCCAGGAACACGCAGTCCCCCTCGCGGATGTAACTGGCCGCCTTTTCGGCCGCCGCCTCTTTGTCCGGGGCCGGGCCCAGACGCTCGCGCATCGTTTTCTCGTCGCGGCTGGACAAGATCACGTTTTGCGGCAGGCTCTTGATGCCGCCGTGCACCTTGATGACCTTGCCTTGCCGTTCCAGCTCCTCGCTGTCGCGCCGGATCGTCGTTTCGGTCACATTCATCGTTTCGGCCAGCTCCCGGGTCGAAAGGAAGCCTTCCCGCTCCACCCGTTTTACTATTTTTTCCAGTCGCTCGTTTGCCGCCATATCGTGTCTCCTTTGTCTTTTTTTCTTCATTATACGAAAAACCGGCTGAAAAAAGCAGACGTTTCCCTTTTTTCAGCCGATGATGATTAGTCGTCCAGTCCAAGAACGACCGGTACCGAGCGATAGCCGACGCCCATGCGGTCGATTCCCATGTCAATCAGCTTCAGGAAATGCTCCCGGGTCCGGATGCAGCCCGAGCCTTTCACCTTGACTTTGCCATCCGCTTCCTTTTGCATCAAAGCGATGACTTCCGGCGTCGCGCCATGCGATTCATGCCCCGTCAAAAAGCCCGTGCTCGTCTTCACGAAATCGACGCCCGCCTCGATGCACACGTGCACCATCTTTTTGATTTGCTCCTCGTTGAGCGCGTCCGTCTCGAAAATGACTTTGATTTCCCGGCCGTGCTTGTGGGCCGCCGCGGCGCACGCCTTCAAATCCTCCAGCACCTTGTCGTACTGTCCCGAGCGAATCAAGCCAAAATTGGCCACGATATCCACTTCCTTGACGGTATCGTATTTCGCCACATCCTCGATTTGCTCCACACGACTCTTCGTCGAGCTGGTGCCAAACGGAAAATCCGTGACCGGGCAAAGCATCGTTTCCGACCCTTTGACATACGGTTCGCACAATTCCATATACGCCGGATTGATACAAATCGTCGCGCAGCCAAGACGAACGCCATCCTTTGTCAAATCCACGATTTCCTCTTCTGTAAATTCCGGTTTCAGCACCGAGTAGTCGATATACGACGCCAACTCCTTCGTATTCATTTCCGATGCCGGTTTGTTTGTTTGTCTCATGTTCTTTTTCGATAAACATGTTCGTTTATCTTTCCTCCCGCTTTGAATATACGCCAAATAATGTATGATTTCAAGCATTTTATTTTCTTTTTCGAACAAAAAGAGCAAAAATAAAAACCTTCAACCCAATGGATCGAAGGCGAAAAACAGTGTTTGTCTTCCTGGTTCAATGCTTGTTTCTTGAAAAACATTTCGACTTTGGCAATGGTTAGCCCCGTGACTTCAGCGATCGTTTTCAAATCCATGCCTTTGGTGTACAATTTGCGCATGATGGCTTCACGCGGTTTGTTTCGCCTTAAAAAACGATTTTACTTTTGATAACGATTGATTGGTGATGCGCGCGATTCTTTCGTAGGACATGCCTTCTTCGCGCAAATTGCGCATAATCGCTTCACGCTCTTCCGCACGTCCTTCTCTACGTCCCTTGTTCTCGGATTTTCTTTCAAATTCTCTCATGATCTCACACATGGCATTCACTCCTTCCGGTTCTTTTTTAAAATACGATACGGCTTCTCTAAGCTCATCATAAAACATGTCATCCGGGTTTGTACAGTGGAAATCATGCATACTTTCTCTTTCGAACACAAACGACAAAAAAGAAAAAAAGAGACTCGAATTTACACATTCAAGCCTCTTTTCCGCTTCCGCCACGCGTCGACATGGGACACCACGCCCGAGCCCAGCGCGCAGCCCGCGACGATCCCGCCCGCTTCCAGCAACGTCACCGACGCCAGATGCAGCGTATTTCCATCCTCGCAAAGGCCGCACAGCAGCGTTTGGTAAATGCCCTTGCCCGGCACAAGCGGAATGAGGGCGCATACGAGAAATACCGTCACCGGCGCCTTGAGGGTGCGCGCCAGCGTTTGCGCCAGCACCGTCACGCAAAACGCGGCCGCCAGCATCGGCGCCATCGGGCTGCTCGTGTACAAACGCATCCACACGCACACAAGTTGTCCCAGCGCCCCGCAAAGCGCCGTGCACAGCAGCTTTTTTCCTTCCAGATGATACATCATGCCAAAGCCGAGCGCGCCAAAAAACGCGCCAATGATTCCCGTCATACGCCACCTCGCAGGGCGAGAACCGCCAGATTGCCCAACGCGATCGCCGCGGCCGTGACGATGGCTTCCGCCAGCCGCGACGTGCCCGAAATCGAATCGCCGTTGACGATGTCCCGGATCGCGTTGGTCAGCAGCATGCCCGGCACGAGGATCATGAGCGCCCCGAGCAAAACGGGTTGGGCGCCCAAGCCAAGCCCGGGACAGACCAGCGCGCACGCGGTCATGAACGCGCTGCCCGCCATGTTTTGAAACGCGCTTGAAAACCGCGAACCCCATGTCCTTAACAAAAAGGCGCAGCAACCGCCAATCCAGCCGGCCGCCAGCGCCTCAACTCCGGTCGATCCAAACAGCGCCGCGAAACCGGCCGCCGCCACGAACGCCCCCACACTGTACCGGCCCGTCGAGGGACCCGGACTCGTTTCCACCTTTTGAAGCTGTTCGTAAAGCTCTTCCAAAGCAAGCGAGGAAACGTTTCGCGACAACGTGTTCACCGCGTCGATTTTGCCCAAATCCGTCGTCTTCACGCCGGTGCGTTTCATGTTGTGCACCATTTCCCCGTCGTACGAAAACGAAATCATCAACATCCCCGGCGTGACGTAGGAATCCGTCACCTGCGCGCCATACGCTTCGCACATACGCCGCATCGTGTCCTCCACCCGGTGCGTTTCCGCGCCGTTTTCCAAAAGGATCCGGCCGGCCAGCACGACAGTTTTCGCCAACCGCGTCTTCATCGGATCAAGGATAAAAACGACGTGCCGTTTTCCGGCGCCTCGACGCCAAAGTAGTCGCAAACGCTCGCACCAACATCCGACAGCGTCTTACGCAAGCCCAAATCGACGCCGCGCTTCGGACTGTGGACGAGCAGCGGCACGTTTTCACGCGTATGCTTGTTGTGGCCGATATCCGGATCGTTGCCATGGTCCGCCATGACAACCAGAACGTCGTCCGCTTTGAGCATGTCCACGATTTGCCCGATCTTCCCGTCCGCGATCTCCAAAATACGCTTGTAGCGCGCCGCGTCCTGCGAATGGCCGGCCAGATCGGTTTCCTGCACGTTCGTGCAAATGAAGCCATGATCCATCGTCTTCATTTCCTCGATCGTCAAGTCGAGCACCTCGGCCGTGTCCACCCACGACACCGACTTGCCCTGCTCGTTGTGGACGATGTCCGCCACTTTGCCAAACAGCGAAACCGGGATCCCGGCCCGCCCCAAAATCGACGGCGCCTGGACGCTCGGATCGACGCCATAGCCCAGATGGCGACATTCATAGCCCTGGTCGTACGACTTCGTCGCCGAAGCGAGCAAGCCGATATACCGGCCCTCCCGCACTTCCTCGGCCTTTAATATATCGTCGATCGTGTTGCCGGTACCGCCAAAAGCGATGACCCGGTTGACGACCGCCACGTTTCTCACAAGCCGGGCGATGTCCATCTCCTGTTCAAACGGCAGGAAATCAAGCGGCGCGGTGCAGTTGTACGCCATGCCCAAATCGGAGTCGATGTTGTCGGCCACCGTGCAATAGCGATCCACCAGCAAATATTCCAGCCCCGGCTTGCCCAGCCGCTCGACCATGTGCCCGTGCTCCTTCAGCGTTTTCTCGATCGCGTCGATCTTTTGCTGGAAGTCGTGGACTTCCGGCTTGCGCGGCTTCGTGCCCATGATTTCCTGATGGCCCTGGAACGTGTCGGCGCCAAAGTGCATGAGCTCGCTTTTGCCAAACGTCGCGTCCGGCGAAAACTTCATGCAGGCGCTCTCTCTGCCAAACGCGTTCATCAGCCCGAGCGCCTCGAGATTGGGCAGCTTTAAATCCGGAAAGTCATGCAAAATACTGCCCAGCGTGCTGCTCGTCTCGTCGCCCGGACGGGCGATCGTGGCGTCCCGCATCGCCTGCATCCCAAATCCATCCAATACGATTACGATAAATCTTCCCATGTTTGGCTCCTTCCCTGGCTGTCAAACAGCCCGGCCAGCCGCGGCGTTCCGCCAGCCAGTCCTTCCACCAGCGCCACATGGCTGCGGGTCACGAAAATCTGGAACCGGAACGCCATGCACACCGGCGCCGAAACCGGAAATTCCTGTCCCAGCTCGAAATAATAGTCGATGCAAGGCAGCTCCGGCGCGATGACATCCGCCACGACCGCGTTGGCCAGATTGGTACCGACCAGCGCGTGCTTCACGTGCGAGCGCCGGTAGTGCCCGCCCCCAAAACAATACGCGTGGCCCCGGAAGTTGTGGGACACTTCCGACATGTAAACGACACATGGCACTTCCGGCTCGTTTCGTCTGGCGTGCAGCGGCGTAGTCCCCGACAAGCCGTGCCCCGGCTCCGCGCTCGTGATGTCCGGATAGGCGCCCATCGCCTTCAGCGTGCCTACGCACGTCGCCGACGGGGCGTTCACATTGATGGTTTCCACCCCGTGCCGTTCCAAAATGACCCGGGCCGCCAGCAAGGTGTCGAGGTTGGGCGTCGGATTCGCCTCGCCCGTTTGCTCGTCGACAAGAAAGCACGGAAACGACGTGACGCCGCCGATGCGCACGTGATCGAGCGTCTGGATCTGCTCGACGACTTCATCGAGCGCGTCGAGCTCGAACCCGGCGTGCTGCCCGCTATACAGCATGTCGTCCGGACCGACAACTTTGAGCAGCAGCTTTTGCGTCTTGCCCTGTCTGGCGGCTTCGGCGTCGATCTCGCGGATCTTTTCCATCGTGAACACCGTCATGTACGTTGGCTCGTAGGCGACGATATCCTTTAAAAAGCCGCGCGGGATTTGCACGAGGTGTCCGACGTTGCAGATCGGAACGCCATGGTCCATCAAAATCTTCGCTTCGCGGAAATCAACCGCCACCGCGCCCGGATAGCCCAGTTCGACGAGCTTTTTGGCCAGCCACGGATTGCGTCCGACTTGCTTGAGCATGAAGTACAGCGCGATGCCCTGCTCGTCGGCTTCGTCCAAAATCGCTTTCGCGTTGGCGAGAAACCGATCCACGTCGACAACATACGTATCGGGCAGGATCGCTCCCTCACCCAGAAGCCGCAACCCTGTTTCCACGAGTTCGGGATTTCGTTCCACCATTTTCTCTAGAAACATACATCCTCGCTTTCCAGCGCCGATTTCAAAATTTCAATGATCGTATCCGGTCCGGTGCGGTTCGGATTAATGCGGATCATACGCTGTTCGCGCGTCGGATCCTCCTTGCGGAACGTTCCCGACACCCGGTAAAACATCGGCGCGATCTCGTACTTGGATTCCGCGCCGACCGGGTTTGGCAGCGCGCCCAGCTTTTCGGCGCGCGCAAGCACCTGCTCGGCGACCGGTTCGTGAAATTCCACGATCAGCACCTTGGATTGGGCGTTGGCGATAAACGCGTCCTTGACTTGCGGCAGTTCCTGCACTTTGGCCAGCAGCGACTCGATGACCTGGGCCTGGATGGCCAGGGCGACCGGCGCGTTGACAAGGCCGCGCAGCACTTCCATCGCCTCCCAGCCCTGCGTCTGGCTGCCGCCGGAATAATGCTCGCGGATCAGGGCGTCGATGTATTTCTTTTTGCCGACGATGCAGCCGATGCCTTCCGGTCCTTGCAGCTTGAACGTCGAGAAGCACGAAAGATCCGCCCCGCACTGGGTGCCGATGCGCTCCACCTTCATGACCGCGTAGTTGTCGTCGGTCACGATCGGAATGTCCTTCTGGCGCTTGATCGTATCCACGACTTCCTTCATGTCGTAGCAATCTTCCGGCACCTGGCGCGTGTACTGGACAAGGGCCGCCTCGATGTCGGGATTTTCCTGCATGACGCGCTCGATTTCCTTTGGATCGTTGAAGTCGGCCGCGATTGGCACGAGGCCGAGCATGCGCACGGACGTCTCCGTCGTGCTGTAGATCGGGGCGGTGTGCACGAGCAGCTTGCCGCCCGGCTTTACCGTCGAAAACAAGGCGTAGCGAATGGCGCCGGTGCCCGATCCGCGTACGAGAATCGCAGCTTCGGCGTCGAAGAAGCGGGCGATGGCCTGCTCGGCTTTCAGCGTCGTTCTCGGCTTGTTCAATCCGGGCACGACGCCCAAATCGCCGCGCGTCAGGCTTTCCGTTCCGGTGAAGGTTTTGGTGATGGCGTCGACCATCCGGAATTGAAAGTCCCGGGCCTGGTCCAGCGTGATGCTTTCGAGTGGATACGTTTTCATGGCTTACCTCCTAAAATGCGGTTTGGTGTTTTTTCAAGCATCTGTTGGATGGATGCTTCCTTCATATGCGCCTGTCTGAGCATGGGCACGAACGTGTCCACCAAATAGGCGTATCCCTTTCCTCCAAATTCCTTCAGCTGCGACTTGCGGGTGATGTCCTGCGACAGGACGACGTGGTCGATCAGCCCTTTTCGCTCGAGCTCGAGCAGCATCGCCACGCGGCGCTCGTCGGGCAAATAGTTCGTCTTGCCAATCGTGTCGAAGCCCACGTTCACGCCAAGGGCGAGCACATCCAAAACCGCGTCCAGATCACCGCCCAGGTCCATGTGTCCGATAATGACGCGGTCGGGCTCGACGCCGCGCTCCACGAGAAACCCCGCCTGCTCGAGGGCGAGCGTGGACAACGTGGTATGCGTCGTGATGGGGGCGCCCGTCGCCTTGTGGGCGAGCACGGCGGCCTCGAACACATGGCGCTCGCTTGGACGCCACTCGTTTTTGGACGTCCCGATCTCGCCAATGACCTCCGCGCGGCCGCTTCGCAAATCGTCGATCATCATCGCGGCCATCGCCTCGACGCTTTGCGTCGCCTCGATCGCGGGAATGAACGGCTCTTTGTAGAAACCGGTCGAGCGCACGATGCGAACGCCGGACGCCTGTTCGAGGCGGGCGATCCAGTCCAGATCGCGGCCCATGCCGACGTTGGTCACTTCCAAAATCCTCGTCACGCCTTTGGCGCGCAAGTCCTTGAGCTCGGCCAGCGTTTGCTCAAAGCAGTCCAGACACGTGTCCGGATCGCCTTTGACGACCGACAAGTCGAGATGCATGTGCTCGTGCATCATCGTGAAGCCACTCAATGGTTCCATACGAAGCCTTTTTCAAAATACGCGTCGGGGTCGCGGAAATAACGTTCAAGCAACGGATCCGGAGCGCAGGCAAGCCGCTTGGCGACGGCGAGCATGTCCGCGATCTTTTCCGGATTCGAGGCGCAAAACAGCGTGAAGCCGCTCGAGAGTTCCGGCCCGGGCACGGTCAGGGCGCTCGCCTTGACCATGTTGGCCACGCGAAGCAGCGTCTTGCCGCTCTTGTTTTGCAACGCCTCCATTTCGGCGTCAAAGTGGCCAAGCACTGTGTCGCCCAGTCCGTAAAAGTCGACTTTGGCGTCGAAGCCGAGGAACACGTCGCAGGCGGCGATCTCCTTCGTTAAAAACTCGATCATCGGCTGGCGTTCGTTGCCAAATTCGGGCATCGCCACCGCCTCGATGGCAAGACCGGCGTCAACCAACGTGCGCCGGCTTGCTTCAGGCAGCGAGTCGACCAAGCCTTGCGGCGCGTGGATGACGATCGGCTCTTTGGGTTGGGGCAGTTCCAGCGTGGCGCGAATCGCCTTTTCCATCGTCGGCAAGTCGCGGGTGATAAAACCGAGCGACGGGTAAAATTCAATGTTGTCGGTCGATTTCTTCGTGTATTGTTTCATGTGCTCGCAAGCGAGCAGCGGGCTGATGAAGCCAAAGCAGTTGACGGCCATGGCCGGGGCGAGCACGGAGCCGCCGCCGTCGGTGCCGACGCCCAGATCGTTAATACCGTAAAACACGTTGAGCGCGGTGCCGCTCGAGGATCCGGTCATTGGCTTTCCGGTGATTGGGTTGGCCAACGCGTAGTCGACGGCCCGGCCGTTGTGGCTGTGCTTGTCGAGCGTGTGCAAGACGAAGCCGGCGTTTTCGAGTTCATGAACGAACGAGGCCGGGATCTGCCGGACGTTTTTCACACCGAGATACCGGGTGTCGTTGTCGTCCTCGATGGCGTCGAGCGCGCCGCAAAACACGTGTTCGACCGCGCGGCCCGGGTCCTTTTGCGCCAGCAGCGTCTTTTTGGCGTACGCTTTGATCCGGCTCATTTCAGCAGCACACCCATGATGACAGGGATGACGGAGGCGGCCGCTTCCGGCACGAAGCCAAACGCCGTCTTGCCGTCGGCGATGGCTTGCGCGATTTCCTCGTCGCTGAGCACTTTGCCGACCATGGCGACCGGCACGCATTTGCTCATGCCGTTGAGCGCGATGGCCATCGAGAGCGCGCCGCCCGCGCCGGTCTGGCACGAGCCGAAATAGTAATCGGCCTGGCCGTTTTTGAGGGCCATGGCGGCTTGCAAGTCGCCCATAACTTTCACTTCCACTTGTCCGTTTCCGTATTTTTCGATCAATTCCGCGTTTTCATTTTTGTTCACGGCTCCGCCTACGACGATTTTCAACATGATATTTCCTCCTTTTGATTTCTTTTTATATTATGTATTCGCTAAACAATGACCGCCAAACCAAGGATCTTGATAAGGTTGGCGACGATACCCATGAGAATGGCGACGATCGGACCGACCGCTAGCGGGATGAGCATCGGCTTTTTCGCGGTTTTGTTGAGCATCCAGATGATCATGACTGCCATCGGGCCGACCGAGCCGAGTCCGACTTCGTTCATGATGGCGAACGACGACGTGAAACCACCGACGAGCAGCGCGAGCTCCAGGATTTTCGACATCGCGTCGCGGATGTGGTCGCCCAGTTCGCGAAGTGCCGGGAACCGGTCGAGCAGGCTGCCGATCGTACCGAGCAAAACGATTTCCAGACACATGATGATCGCGCCGACCACGAAAGCCAAGAGCGGTTCCATCGGCATCGTCAGACCCATCGCGGCGACGAAGAGACCGCCGGCGATGCTGAAGTACGAGCCGGCTGGCGAGAACACGCCGGTTACGATCGCGGTCGTGTACACGAGTGGAATGTAGCCGATGGCGCGTACCATCGCGACAAGCGCCGCTTCTGCGAACGAGCCGTTTTGAGCCAGCGGACCCGAGATGACGTCGGTGGTCAGGAAGCACTGGGACGCCGCGCAGGCGAGCAGGCCGCCCATGATGGCGAACAGCAACCAGTTTTTCTTAATAACGTCGATGTTGGCGCTGAAGATATTGGTCAGGTTGGCGCTTTCGGCGTCGGTCTTCGTTTTGACGGCGAAGACGATCATGACGATTGTGCCGACAAGCATCGCCATCCCTGGCGCGTTCAATGCCAGCGTGAACTCACCGATTTGGAACACGCCAAAGCGCGCGACGAGCAAATAGCCAACCAACGTGATGACGGCGGTGATAATTCCTTTTTTGATGCCGTTCTGGTATGCCACGACAAGTGCCGGGAACACCGCGAAGGTCGCTACGACGTAGTCGGCCACGCCGGCCAGCTGCGGCAGGAAGTTGACCGGGAACATCGAGAAGAACGCCTGGATCGAGGACATGAACGTGACGACGAGAATGCCCCACAGCGCGCCGACGACGGCCGATAAAATAAATCCTTTTTTATTGTCCGGGAACCACGTACCGATGATGTCGCCCATCAGCAAATACGTGTGGATGATGACGATTCCCATCGCGATCGAGTTCGTGAACGCGAACCCGATGACCAAGCCGATACTGACAGCGAACGACGTCGTCGCCAGCGTCTTGCGATCCATGTTTCCGTTGAGATATTCCGTATACACCGGGCGGAACCCGTCGTTGTACACGGCGATGTTGCGATTCGCCAAAACGGCGGACATCGCGCCGATTAATGCAGCAATGATGTAGTTGAACATAAGCACTCCCTATTTGTTTTTATTTTCGTTCACAATGTTAAGCAGATGAATCAGAATAAACTGTTCTTCTGTGGCGGACAGTCCGGAAGCGGTCAATGACTCCAGCTCTTCCAGAAGCAGACGACAAATTTCAAAGTCCGGATTTTTATAAATTTCAGCAACGGCTTCCTCGTGCAGTCCTTCGATGACTTCCTCGTTTTGGCGGCGTTCGAGCGCCATCGCGTAATGGGTCACGAACATCTCGATTTTTTCGCTCCAACCAAACCGCTCCGTTAAACACGCGTCGACTTTACGCGCTTTTTCGCATGTATCCTGCGCAATCAAACCCGAGGATAGCAGAAGTTCTAAACGATCCATAGGTACCTCCTTTGTATCAAAAACGAGAAATATATAATATTTTGTATATTTGGTTTAAAAAAATTTTATTCGCTTCTCTCTCCAGTATTTCTCTCCTTTCACGAATATACAAAATAATTTATATTTACAGACCTATCATATCCACGCCCCCTTTTCTTGTCAAGCTTGGCACTCTAAAAAAAGAAAAAGTCTATCCAAACGCTTTGCCGGCACCCATTTTCCACAAATGAGCCACAGTTCAAGCAGTTTATTGCTTTTTTTCGGAAGTATTTTGTGAAATTGTATCTTTTAAAAAGTCAGAGGCACTTTTTTTTGAATTTCTACGTATATAAAAGGCAGGAGGTATAAATTTGACAAACACAACCAACATCCAGTATTTGTCCATGCTTGAGCGCTTCACC
>NZ_SRYG01000027.1 GCF_004793885.1 Dubosiella muris | reverse complement strand
GGTACACTTTAAAATGTATCCTCTAAGACTGCCATTTCTTAACTAAATGACATTGGGCGTCGATGCGCCTTCCCGTTACCAAGCCAGTTTTTCGATGCCTTTTTCTGTGACGAGCACCGTGTTTTCCCATTGGGCGGAAAGCTTTCCGTCCTCCGTATACGATGTCCAGCCATTGTCCGCGTCAATAAACAAGCGGTATTCGCCTTCGTTGATCATCGGCTCGACCGTAAACACCATGCCCGGAGCCAAAATCATCCCTTGTCCTTTGATCCCGACATGATGGACAAAAGGCTCTTCGTGGAAATCGTTACCCACGCCATGGCCTCCATAGTCAATGACCACGCTGTATCCGTTTTTATGCGCGAGTTCCTGGATCGCGGCGCCGATATCGCCCAAATGGCCCCATGGCCGGATCGCGGCGATTCCTGCTTCCATGCACTCTTTTGTCACTTCGACAAGCCGCTTCGCCTCCTCGGACACCTCGCCAATGCAAAACATGCGGCTCGCGTCCGCGTAGTGGCCATGGAAAATCGTCGTGCAGTCCACATTCACGATGTCGCCGTCTTTCAAAATCCGGTTATCGTCCGGGATGCCGTGGCACACCTCGTCGTTGATGCTCGTGCAACAGCTTCGCGGAAAGCCTTCATAGCCAAGCGGCGCCGGAATGCCGCCATGCTTGACTGTATAATCATACACGAGCTGGTCGATCTCTCCGGTCGACATGCCGGCGTGGATCTTTTCCTGCACGAGATCCAGCGCGCCGTTGTTGATTTTGGCCGCCTTGCGGATCCACTTTAAATCTTCCGGACTTTTTACCATATCGTGCGTCGGCACTTGTTTGCCTTGCAGCTTCAGCACATTGATCGTGTTATCCCACTCCTCGTGGCACTGTTTGTATTTCTTACCTGAACCGCACCAGCACGGAGAATTTTTGCTTAATACCATACGTCCACCTTCTTCTTTTACAATTCGACACTCAGCATCCGGTCTTTTCCCGACAAGTCCTTATGCACCCGGACAAGCGCTTCCGGAAAATAGGAAAGCGCCAGCGCCTTGAGCCGGTCCCCCTGATCGTAGCCCATCTCAAACGCGAGAACCGCCTTGTCCCGGCACACTTCCTTGGCGCGCTCAAACACCTGCCGGTAAAATTTCAGCCCGTCCTCGCCACCAAACAACGCCACGTGCGGCTCATAGTCCACCACGCTATGCTCCATGGGCTCGGCGCTTGGAATATACGGCGGATTGCACACCAGCAAATCGCACCGCAAATCCCGCTCAATGTACGGCTCCAGCATGCTTCCTTCCAAAAACGTCACCCGGCCGTCCAACGCTTCGTTGTTGGCTTGGGCGATCGCGAGCGCCTCTGGTGAAATATCGGAAGCGACCACGTTCATTTTCGGCTCCTCCAAAGAAAGCGAAATGCCAATCGCCCCCGATCCGGTTCCCACATCAAACACATCGACTTGATCGCGGTCGCCAAAATGCTCGTCAAACAGCTGAAGAACGAGCGCCACAAGCTCCTCGGTTTCCGGCCGCGGAATCAACACGTCGCCATTGACTTGAAACCGGTAGCCGTAAAACCATTCAAAGCCAAGCACGTATCCAAGCGGCGATCCTTTCTCCATTTCGTGGATCCCTTCCAAATAATCGGTTTGAATCGCCGGATCGCAAGGCTCGTCCATCACCATGTATAAGTTGATTTCTTTCGCGTTGCAAAGCTCGACCATCAAAAGCTGGGCGGCTTGTTCTCCCTGCCCCGCCTTCAGCAGCCGCTGACGGCCCTCAACTACCAGCGCGTGGTAGGTCATTATTGTTTTTCCCCCGCCAGCTTCGCCTGCTGGTCCGCCAGTTGCAACGCCTGCATCAAATCGTCAAGACGACCGTCCATGATACGGTCGAGCTGGTTGACCGTGTAGCCGATTCGATGATCCGTCACCCGGTTTTGCGGATAGTTGTATGTCCGGATCTTTTCCGCCCGGTCGCCCGATCCGATTTTTGTCCGGCGTTCCGCCTCGTTTTCCTCGTCGATTTTGCGCTGATGCTCCTCGTACACGCGCGCCCGGATCGTCGCCAGCGCCGTCGCCCGGTTTTCGTGCTGGCTGCGTCCATCCTGGCACTTGACGATAATGCCTGTCGGCTTGTGGATGATTCGAACCGCCGAATCGGTTTTATTGACGTGCTGTCCGCCGGCTCCCGACGCCCGCATCGTCTCGATTTCCAAGTCGTTCATATCGATGTCAAAATCCTCCGCGTCGATTTCCGGCATCGAAAGCACGGTCGCCGTCGACGTGTGGATCCGTCCCTGGCTTTCCGTTTTCGGCACGCGCTGTACCCGATGCGAGCCGGATTCGAATTTTAAGACGCCGTATGCTCCCTCGCCATTGACTTTAAACGAGATCAGCGAATAGCCGCCCGCCTCGCTTTCCTCGGTGTCGATCACTTCCAGCTTCCATCCTTTGGCTTCCGCGTACTTGGCGTACATGCGGAACAAATCGCCAGCGAAAATATTGCCCTCGTCCCCGCCGGCCGCGCCGCGGATTTCCAAAATCGCGTTGTGCGAGTCATTTGGATCTTTCGGTACGAGCAAAAGCTCCAGTTTATCCAAATACGCCTGGATCATCGGTTCCAGACGCTCGACTTCCATTTGCGCCATTTCCCGCATTTCCTTGTCGTCTTCTTCCGCCAAAAGCAGCTGCGCGTCTTCCAAATCGGCTTTCGCCTGTTTATATTCCCCGTACGTTTCCACGATCGGTGTCAATTCATTTTGTTCCCGGCCTAATTTTGCCATTTCCTTCCGGTTGGAAACAATGTCCGCGCGCATCATCAACTCGTTAATTTCATTGTAGCGTTCAACCATCGTTTCCAGTCTTTCGTCCATTTTTGCCATATTGTGCCCAGTCCTTTCCACTATCTCACTATAACACAGTCTGTCAAAAACTTGGCAGCGAATCCTTGTCCGAAAACAACTTTTCGCTAGGTCCCCGGTCCAATATCGTGTAAAATAATACAAAAGTGAAAGGATACCTCATTTATGCCAAACAACGCAAAACGAAAAAAGCCGCGGCGACACTTTAACAAGAAGCTGTACGTTCCCCTTGGCGTGCTGGCCGCCGCGCTCGCCGTGTACCTGGGGTTCAAGTGCACGGAAGACGGAACATTCACCGTCTTGAACTACTCCGAAGAAGAACCCGTCGTCGCGACGTATAAACACTTTGCCTTCGCCAAACGCAAGCTGAAATCGCTGGACGCGTCGTCCTTGTCCTGCATTCAAAACCAAAACGAAAAAGTCGTCGCCCTCCAAAGCGGCCTCGTGAACTTCCACACCAAAGATGTCAGCGAAAACACGACCTACACCACGACCGATGGCGAGGAAGGCTATTTAAACGGCAGCTACGGCTCCGACGCGCTGTATTTGGACACGAACAAAAACGGAACCAAGGTTTTGTTCATGATGGCCGGCGTCAAAGGCTGGGTCGATGTCGACGACATCAATTTGATGTTTTACGATCCCGCCTACGACATCTCGTGCTACTCGCGCGGCACCACCGCGCTCGTCCATCAAGTGTGCACCGACTTGCTTAACAACGCCTCGATCGCCTACAACATCGGTCCCGCGCCCGATTTCCTGAAAGAGGACACGACGTACTATTCCTACGACGGACACTATTTTTATCCGGATTTCGCCACGATGAGCGCCGACATGCAAGCGGGCACCTACGAGCGCGCCCTCAACAAAGAGCCGTACTTCAATTTTTACCAGTTCGTCCCGCACCGTTCGAAAACCGCCCTAGCCGACAACGCCTACGACGAGTATTTGTACCGGATCCGCGGCATCGACGCCCTGGCCTCGGCCTATCCGTGCGCCGACAACGAATCGGTTCTTTACGACAGCGAGCCGACCTTTATCCAGGAGCAAAACGACGTCTTCGTCAACGGCTCGATGATGTTTTCCCTGGCTTGCAACGAGAGCGCCTACGGACAAAGCCAGTACGCCATCGAACAACACAACGTGTTCGGACACGGCGCGTTTGACGAAAACCCGGATCTGGCCACGATGTACGCCGACTTGAAAGACTGCGTCCACCAGCACGCCTACTATTTCATTCAGCAGGCGTACGCCAACCCCAAAGACTGGCGCTATCATGGCTCCTGGTTTGGCGACAAAGGCAGCGGAATCAACGTCCAGTACGCGTCCGACCCGTATTGGGGCGAAAAAGCGGCCTCGATGTACTACGCCCTGGATCAGGGAACCGATCGCGAGGCGATCCAAATCCACACCGTGATTTGCCCGCGGGATCTGGACGTCGCCCTACCGGATGGAACAATCGCGTATACGTACAAAAAAGGCACGGTGGCCAGCTTTGTGGTCGTTGGCGAAACCGACGAAGACTACGAGGTGATGCTGGAGGCGCCCGTTCAAAACGGCGCGATCGACGTGAACGCCACGTACGATCCGGACATCCATGGCCGAATTAAAAAATAAGCATTCGGAAAGAAATTTCGCTTCTTTGTTTTTATAATGATGCCATGAAAAAGAAGACACTGAATGGAATAGCCTGGGTATGCGCTTGGGGGTGCGCGCTCTGCTTCCGTCCGGCGTTTGCGATGGAATCCATCGCCTCCACTGGCACCAACGTGAATCCGGCTATTTACGAAACGCTTGAAAAACAAAAAAAGGTTTTGACGAACTATCCGATTCTCTTTGACGCGTCTTTCGACGTGTACAAGTCGCAAAAAGACGAGGGAACGTATGTAGTTCCCGGCTTGATTCGAACCGAGACGGTCGACTTGCACAACCAGGTCGACGAGTGCGCCGACATGACGCCTCAGGGCGTCGCAGTCGTGGACGACTACATTATGATTAGCGCCTATTGTCATGAGCACAAGCACAACAGCGTGATCTACGTTTTGAACAAGCGCTCTCACTTATTCGTAAAAACGATTATTTTGGAAAACCGTTCCCACGTCGGCGGCATCGCGTACGACCCGATTTGCCGCAACTTGTGGGTGGCGACCAAAAACGAGGAAGAAGGACACGCCAGCGTTTCCTCTTTAAAGCTCGCGACGATCGACAGCTACAATTTTTCCAAAACCCGAAAACCGATCCGGTTCGACTACGTCCGCCAGCTGCCGCAAATGAAAAACAACACATTCATGACGTATTACGACTTCGAAGTGTATTGCGGCTGCTTTGATAAAAAGACAAAAACGCTGTCTTTGTACATTTACAAAATCGAGCCTTTCAGCGGCCACATCGACAATCGCTCGACCCGGACGATTCGCGTGGCGGGCTACGATTTTATCGGCGATATTTGCCAGGGCATCGCGATCAGCGACGAATACATCGTCTTGTCCGCCAGCAACGGGCCGGACCAGGAGTCGATGCTCGCTTTCTTCGACCGCAGCGACGATTACTTTTTGAACGCGAAGCCCTCAAAAACGATCACGCTGCCTTCCCGGCTCGAACAAGTGTATTTTGATGGAGGTGGAACCCTTTTCCTTTTGTTCGAATCGGCCGCCAAAGCGTATCGGCAAAGCGAAAGCATCGACATCGACCGGGTGCTTAAATGCGATGTGGACACCCTGACTCGCTATGTCCGTTATTAAAAGCCGTCCCCGCGGCTTTTTTCGTTTTTCTCAACGCCGCAAAGCTTTCTTTGAAAATCTATTTTCAATCCATCCACAAGAATTCAGGAAAAGCGCCGGTTTTTCGCTATAATGGAAAAGAAGAAAGGAAGGGAAACAAATGAAATCTCACTCGCTGCTGGAAGGAAGCATCGTCAAGGGACTGCTCTGGTTCGCCATTCCGCTGTTTTTTTCCAATTTGTTTCAAACGCTGTACAACACCGTCGACACCATTCTCGTCGGTCATTTTCTAGGCGACGCCTCGCTGGCCGCCATGGGCGCCACCACCGCCATTTTCGAGCTTATCGTCGGCTTCGCCACGGGCGCGGGCGCCGGCTTTGGCATCGTGGCCGGCCACTACTTTGGCGCCAAAGACGAGGCGGGTCTGAAAAAAAGCATCGCGTCCTCGCTCGTGCTCAGCGCGCTCATTAGCGTTGTGTTGACGATTACCGCGTACGCGCTGATGCCCGCCTTGCTGCATGTGCTCAACACACCGGCCGACATTTTCGCACAAAGCCTGACGTACATCCGCATCATCGTCTTGTTCATGACCATTACCGTCTTTTACAATTTGAGCGCCGGCATGCTGCGGGCGGTCGGCGACAGTCTTGCGCCGCTTGCGTTTCTGTTTCTTTCCTGTCTGATCAACATCGGACTGGACATCTTGTTTATCACCCGGTTTCACATGGGCGTGGCGGGCGCGGCCTGGGCGACGATCATCGCGCAGTTTTTGTCGACGCTCGTGTCACTGGGCTATATCGGCTTGAAAAAGCGCATTCTCATTCCCGCGCGCCACTCGTTCGTGTACGACAAGGCGCTCGTGCAGGATTTGGGCGGCCAAGGTCTTTCGATGGGCTTCATGATGTCGATCGTTTCCATGGGAACTGTCATTTTGCAGGCGGCCATCAACAATTTGGGCACGACGCTGATCGCCGCCCACACGGCGGCGCGCAAATGCGGCTCCATCGTCATGATGCCAATCGCTTCCGTCTCGGCGGCTTCGAGCACGTTTGTCGCCCAAAACAAAGGCGCTGTCCAATACGAACGCATCGTGGAAGGCGTGCGGATCTCCAACCGGCTGGGCATTGGCATCGCGCTGGCTTGCGCGTTGTTCGTCATGCCGCTCAACCAGCCAATCATCCACTGGATCAGCGGCTCCACCGATCCAGTCGTCCTCCAAAACGGCGGCACGTATTTGCTGGTCAACACGCCGTTTTGCACGGTGCTGGCCGTGCTTTTGAACATGCGCAACGCCTTACAGGGGCTGGGAAAGAAAATCGTCCCGCTCGTGTCGAGCGTCATCGAGCTGGTCGGCAAGTTTTTGTTTTCGTTTTTGCTCATCCCGGTGTTTGGCTACATGGCCGTCATCTGGTCGGAGCCGCTCATCTGGGTGGCGATGACGATCCAGCTGTTGTGGGCGTATTCCCGGGTGCCGGAAATCCAGGCGCTCAAAAAAGAAAACAGGACCGACTTCGTCTACGACGAGTGATCCTGCGCTTTCTTTTGATTCAAAATGGTCGCTTCGACCGCCATCAGCATGCGCTTCGCCTGCTTGATGGCTTTTTTTTCGCCCAGTCTGGACGCGAACGTCGGCTTCGTCTGGCCTTTGCGCCGGATTTCCTCCCGATACGTAACCGACACGGCGTTTTCACCTTCGGGTTCGAGCTCATAGCGCACGAAGATCGTGTCGCCATTGGACGTGAACGTCGCCTCGTACAACGCGTCGCGTTTCCATCCGGTCACGGCGACTTTGACGGACCGGCCCTGGGATTTTTTCGTATACGTGAACCCGCGTCCGATTTGCGTGGCGTCGACGTTTTTGTTCGTGGCCGCCTTGACTTCCTGAAGCAGCGACTGTTCCATGATCGCGAACAAATCGCGGGCGGATACATTCAATTTCACGATGGTTTCCATGGAATCCTCCTTCCGTGACCATTATAATGGAATTTGGAGGTTTTGCCTATGTATACCGATAGCCATTGTCATATCACTTTCGACCAGCTGTACGACCATCTCGACGACGTGCTCGAGGGCATGAAGGACGTTTCGTCGTGCCTGATCATGTGTACGAACGAAACGGAATTTTTACGCGCGCTCAAGTTGAAAGAAGCCGACGCGCGCTTCAAGGTGGCGTTTGGCTGGTTTCCCGGCGACGCCAAAACCATTGACGACGCCAAAATGGAGCGGCTCGAGCAGTATTTGCGGGAAGGAAAAATCGACGTGCTCGGCGAGATCGGCTTGGACTACTATTGGGACAATACGTTCAACGAGGTCCAAAAAGACTTGTTTGTCCGCCAAATCCGGCTGGCGAACCAATACAAAGTTCCAATCGCGATCCATATGCGGGAAGCCACGCGCGACTGTCTGGATTTGCTCAAAGCGCACGCCAAAACCCCGATCGTCTTCCATTGTTTTTCGGGAAGCGTCGAAACGATGAAAGAATGCCTGCGCATGAACGCCCTCATTTCCTTTGCCGGTCCAATTACTTTTAAAAACGCCAAACACGGTCCCGACTGCGTGCGCGCCTGTCCTCTTGAGCGCCTGCTGACGGAAACCGATTCGCCGTATTTGACGCCGGTTCCTTACCGGGGAAAGGAAAACCAGCCGGGGTATGTTCGATTTGTCACGAAAAAAATCAGCGAGCTGAAAGGTTTGGAGGAAGCCGATGTCGCCCGCCAAGTCGAAGCCAATTTCCTATCGCTGTTCCAGTAGCTGCCGGACGCCTTCTTCTCGCAACGCGCAAAGATCGTTCTGGCTGTACGACGTGCCGCGGATTTTCAGCACCGGCACGTTTTTGTCGTACTGGATTGGATAAAACAAATCGCTTTCCGCTTCCGGTTCTTTCAAAGGCCGGGCGGCCGGGTCGATTTCCAGCGTGATGGACAGCGCGCTGGCGGCCATGACCCATTCGACAAACCGGTCGGAATCGGATATCGACCCGCGAATCACGTCGCCATGCCGCACGCCTTGCAGGACGAGCCCGTTTCGAATCGAACGGGCACCTTGGATACGGCGCGGATTTTTTTTCTGCATAAATTCAAAAAATGTATTCATATTTTTATTATATACCTACCTTTTCCTTGGTGTAAACTAAACCTTTTACTAGGTTCTTTCTCCCTTTATTCGGTTGTATATTACCTCTATAAGGTAATGTACAAAGGTTGATTTTATGAAAAATGAAGATTTGCGGCTCGACAGAGGCAATCGGCTGCGCCGATATCGTTTGAACAAGCATCTTACACAGGACCAGATGGCCGAGCGCCTGGGAATTTCCAGCAAACATTATAGTGAAGTGGAACGCGGAAAGACAGGATTTTCAATCGACAACTGGATCCTGGCCGCCCGTATTTTGGATGCGGACCTCAACACGCTGCTGGATGGCCCCGCCACCACGCTAAAAATCCAGGAGGAAGCGGATTACTATTTGCGCGACGCCAACCGGACATTGATGCAAAAAACGATTCTTGAGCGGATTTTCCTATTGATCGAAGAATACGCGAAATTGTGCGTGGACGAGAAAAAAGAATCATAGAAACAGGAGTTTTTCCAGTCTATGATTCTTTTTTTGTTTTTTAGTCTTCGATGATTGCGTTCTGCAAAGCGCTCGAAAGCGAGGAATTGTGCTCAATCGCGTTGATCGTCGCCGCCAGCAGAGGCGCCACGGAAATGACTTTCATCTGCGGATACTCGTCGTGGTTTTTGGTCTGGTCGATCGTGTTGGTGCAAATAAACTCTTCGAGGTTCGCGTTTTTCAGCCGTTCCACCGCCGGTCCCGACAAAATCGCGTGCGAGCAAGCCGCGTACACTTTTTTCGCGCCTTTTTCCTTCAGCATGTTGATGCCGGAAGTCAACGTGCCCGCGGTGTCCACCATATCGTCGATAATGATCGCCGTTTTGCCGTTGACATCGCCAATCAGGTTCATCGCTTCCGCCACGTTTGGTTTTGGACGGCGCTTGTCGATGATGGCCAGCGGCGCGTTCAGCATTTCCGCCAGACGGCGCGCGCGCACCGTTCCGCCATGATCCGGCGACACGACAACGACGTCGTTTCCGGTTTCAATAGACTTTACATACTCGCCAATGAGCGGCAGCGTCGTGATGTCGTCGGCCGGAATGTCGAAATAGCCCTGGATTTGCGTCGCGTGCAGATCCATCGTGATGACGCGGTCCGCACCGGCGCGTTCCAGCAGCGAAGCCACGAGCTTTGAGGAAATCGGCTGACGCGGTTTCGCTTTGCGGTCCTGCCGCGCGTATCCGAAGTAAGGAATGATGGCGTTGATGGTCGCCGCGCTGGCGCGTTTGCAGGCGTCGATGCCAATCAACAGCTCCATCAAGTTGTCATTGACTGGTTTATTCGTGCTTTGGATAAAGTAAACGTCTTTTCCCCGGACCGATTCGCCGAGTTCCACAAGAATCTCTCCATCCGCAAAATGCTTGACTTCACATTTTCCTAGTTCAATCCCAAGAATGTCACAGATCTGTTCCGCGAGTTCACGGCTTGAGTTCAAAGCGAATACAATAGTTTTTTCCATATGAATTTGTTTGTCCCTTCCAGTAAATTAAAATTTACTTTTTCTGTGTCACCGTCTATTTTACGACACAATTTTGTTTTATGTAGAGATTTGGACCGATTTTTTGATTTTTTTCGATCTTCGAGTCCTCAATCACCGTATTTGGCATGATTTCGGCAAAATCCTCGATCACGCTGCTTCCGATAATCGACACGCCCGGATGAATGATGACATCATGGCCGATGCGCACGTCTTTTCCAATCACCGTCCGGGCCGGATCGACGATTTGGACGCCTTCCTTCATCCACCGGCGGTTGATATGGTCCCGCATCCAGCGATACGCCTCGCTCAGCTCCACACAATCATTAATGCCCATGACTTCGTCCCGGTCCTCGATGACCATCGCCTCGACCTTTTTTCCCTGACGCGACAAAATCGACGCGAGATCCGTCAAATAGTATTCATGCTGCGCGTTGTCGTTGGTCAGCTGCTTCAGTCCTTCGAACAAGTCCTTGTTTTTGAAGCAGTACATGCCCGCGTTGATTTCCCTGATTTCTTTTTCCTCTGGCGAAGCGTCCTTGGCTTCGACGATGGCTTTCACCGATCCATCCTCATCCCGGACGATTCGTCCGTAATGCGCCCCATCTTCCAGAACCGCGCTCAGCAGCGTCAGCGACGCGTCCTGATTGGCTTCGAACAGCCGTTCGAGCGTTTCCGGCTGGATGCACGGCCCGTCCCCGTTAATGATCAGCGTGTCGCCCTCCTCGCCTTCGAGCTGGCACGCCTGCATGACGGCGTGGCCGCTGCCCAGCTGCGGGGACTGCACCGCGAATTCAAGATCCGGGAACGCGTCCATGATGCTTTCGGCCTGGTAGCCGACCACCACGACGATGCGTTCCACGCCGGTGGCCTTGAGCGCTTCCACGATATACGCCAGCATCGGACGGTCGATGATCGGATGCATGACTTTGTTCATTTCCGATTTCATTCGCGTCCCCTTGCCGGCGGCTAAGATGATTGCATTCCGCATAGTTTCACCTGACTTTCCTTTCCCATTCTAACAAAAAAATCTGCTCAAACCAACAAAACATCAATCCTTCACGCATTCGTACGCCTTTTTTAGATTTTCAAACGAAATCTGGCGATTCGCCGGCGAAGGCGAAGGCAAATACACGCACGGCAAGTCGCAGCCGCAATACGCCTCGTAAAATGCCTCGGCTTTTCTTCCGGTCACAAACACTTTTTCGATTTTCGTTTTCGCGACCAGCGCCCCGATATCGTTTCCGACCGGATCCTGAATGCTCGCGTCGCTTGCGCCCTCAATCCGGCACGACCGAAGCGTGTCCCACAACGCGATATGATGGGTGTGGCAAAACGCCTTCTTCTCTTCGATCGTTTGCGGGCACGGGACGTCAAACACGGCCGCCAGCACTTTCCAAAACCGGTTTTGCGGATGGCCGTAGTAAAATCCGGTTTCCCGGGACTTGGGCGAAGGCATCGTGCCTAAAATCAAAATTTTCGAATCGGCGTCGTACACCGGCTCGAAGGTGTGCTCAATCGTTTCCATCGTTCCTCCTTTGAAAAAACAGGGTCATCCCCCCTTGATGATCCCTGTTCTGTATTTTCCTTATTTCAATGCGTTCAACTCGTTTTGCAGCGAGCTGATTTGCCCGTTCAGCGAATCCACCTCGGCTTGGGCCGCGCTGGCGTTGCTGCTGGCCGTCTGGTAGGCGCTGGCCGCGTTGTTGTAGGCGGCATCCGCGTTGCTGTAGGCGTTTTGCGCTGCGTTGAGCGCGCTGGCATCCACCGTCACGCCTTGCGCGTTGAGCGCGTCCAGCTCATGGTGGAGCTCCGCGAGCTTGTTGCTTGTTTCGTCGCTGTAATCCTCGCTGGACAGCTCCGCGATTTTTTCCTGGATTTGCGCGATCTTCTCATTCAGCTCGTTTTGGGCTTCCTGCTGGGCGGCGTTGTAGTCGTTTTGCGCCTGCTCGAGCGCGCTGGCCGCGCTGGCGCGGTTTTTTTCCGCCTCGTTCATATCGAGCTGGGCCCGCGAAAGAATGTTGTTGGCTTCGCTGGCCGCCGACTGCGCCTGACCAAGCTGGGATTTCAACTGGTTGATTTGATCTTTGAGCGCCGCTTTCTTTTCCGCGATTTGCGTGTTGTTGTTTTTGGAATCCTCGATCTTTTGCGATTTGAGCTCCTTGATCAGCTCGTCGAACGTCTTGCCTGTTTTTTGTTTCAAAAGGTCGTTGATTTGCGCTTTTTGCGCCGCGCTCAATTTCGAATACGTCGCCTCGTATCCGGTCAGTCCCTGCGTGTCGTCGCCCAGTCCGTCAATGAACTTTTTCAAATCCTTAAATGCGTTTTCCTGCTGGGCGCTGGCGGTTTCTTTCGTGTTCAAAGAGCCGCTGATCAAATTCATCGTTCCAAAGACGATGCCGCCAATCAGCAGGACCCCGACGACGGAACCGGCGATGATCGCGATCATCTTTTTGTCGCTTTTTTTCTTTCCCGGCCGAACGCGGGTTTGCGGCTGGCTTTCCCGATGCAGCTGCGGTCCTTTGTTTTCGTCGATCAGCGTCTGGATCTCCTGGTTGTCCATGATGACCGTATGCGAAGGCTCGGCAATGTCCTCCTCGATTTTCTCTTTGCTGAAGACCATCGTCTCCCCGTTGCCGGCGTCGGCTGCGGGACTTGTTTCGGTTTCGCGACGCAAAACGATGCGCTCTTCCTTCTCGACCGGTTTGGACGCGGGTTCCGGTTTTACGAGCAAGTCCTCCATCGTGCGGGACGCCCGGGTCCGGCGCTCTTTCTTCTTGGCGAAGTCTTCGATCTTTTTTTCCATCGTGTCGTCGTTTTGGAAGGAATCAAGCAGTTCGGATAATTCGTCGTGTGAATCTTTTGACATAGTCTACCCCCTTTAATTATATTCATTTTAGCAAATGGGGTTTTCAAATACAAAATTTTCAATTTTTCCACATATTTCACGTATTTCTTTATCTTTTTTATGAAAGATATGCGTTATATATACTTTTTTGATACAAGACACCCAAAATGTGCTATAATTTACATAAAGAAAGTTTACCGGAGTAAAGTTTATGAGAAAAAAGAATTTAGAGCAAGTGATCGTCCAAACCGCCTATCGCCTTTTTGAAGAAAAAGGCTTTGAAAACGTGTCCGTCATGGACATTTGCGACGCGTGCGACATCACGAAGCCGACATTTTACAAACACGTCAACTCCAAGGAAGATCTACTCAGTTATTTTTTTCAAACCATGACATCGAAGATTCCCGAAGACTGGTACAAATATTCCGACGAAACCAATTTCTGGGAAAAGATCCGAACGGGCTTCTGCTTCTTTCTGGAGCATGTCCAATCCATTGGGATCGACATGTACACGGCGACATTCATCGCCAATTTGCGTTCCTACAAAGGAACATTCGAAGACATTCCTTCTTTTAAAGCGGAAATGCTGGACCTGATTCGCATGGGACAGGAAACCGGGCAAATCCTGAATGAAAGCTCCCCGGAGGAATTGTACGCGTGCGGCGTCGCGCTGTCGATTGGCTATGGCGGATACTGGTGCTTTTTAAACGATCCGGATCATGATTTGATTCTCGATTTTGTGAACGGGCTTCGCAATTCGTTTATGGTGGATCTCAACTACACGGATCCTAGATTTTACCGGCAGCCCGCAAAGGAGCGACCATGAAAAATCAGGAAAAACAAGAACAAATCATCCAGACCGCCTTGCATTTGTTTTACGAACGCGGATTCAAAAACGTGTCCGTCATGGACATTTGCGACGCGTGCGACATCACGAAGCCGACGTTTTACAAGTATGTCCCTTCGAAAGAGGAAATCCTGCGCCACCACTACCGCGGCACGCTGGACGAGCTGAGCGAACGACTGCGCCAGCTTGATCCCGAGCCCGACTTCTGGCGGCTGATCGTGCTTGGATTGACGTTCACGCTGCGAAAATCGGTGCAAATGGGACCGGAGCTGTACGCCCAATACATGACGCTCAACTTCAAAACCCATACGTTGACCGCCCGTTACAATTCCCCGGCCCGCGACGCGACGATCAACTCGATTCGCAAAGCGCAGGAAAACGGGCAGATTCGCAATATGGCGGACCCGGTCGAACTGTATTTGGCGGCCCGCAACCTCGGTTTGGGCCTCGCCTTGAAATGGTGCATGGTGCGCGGCGGATACGACGTGGTCGCGCAAACCGAGGCGAATCTCGCCATCTTGTTCCAGCCCGACCATCGGCGCATTGAACAAGCCGTCGCGGATTTTGAACGCGCCAGAGCGCGTTAGAGAAGACGTTTGTCTTCTTTTTTTATTTCCAAAACCGGCTTTTTATCCGCTCGTGCCGATGCGTCTGGATCCAAAGCGGATGCGCCGCGACCACCAGCACCGCCTCGCAAGGAAGAAGAGTTAGCGCCGCCTGTATCGTACTGCCCGTCGTCAGCACGTCGTCCAGAAGAATGCGTTTTTTAGCGGGTGGCAGCGGATAGTGCCGTTTTCGGCGCAAAGCCATTTGGATGGATCGTCGCGCCGACGCCGAAAGCGTCGACTGTTTTTGACTGCCTACCCGATAAAACGGCGATTCGAGCGGTAGATTCAATGACGAGAAAATGTCCAGCACGGGCTCAAATCCGCGCTCGGCGCGTTTGGCCTCGCTGGAACAAACCGCAACGCATTGAAACGACCGCAGCTTTCTTCGAAGCGCACTCGCCTCTCCTTCCAAAAACACATCCCTAAGCGCCACGTCGCGCTGTTCCTTGTACTGAAAAAACAACGTTTCGATCCATTCCTCGTATTCATACAGCACATGAAACACCACCCCGTCCACGGCATAGGAACGCTTGTGGGGCTTGAATCGTTTCCGGCACGCCGCGCAAACGGAGGGGCGGTCGTCGATAAACAAACGGGCCGGAATCATTCGTTCGGGCTCAAGGCAGATCGGGCACACCGGTTCATCCATTCGATCGTGGACACGCAAGAGCGAATGGCTTCGTTGGTTCGCGCGCATAAACACACCCCCTTTCCATATGGATCGTCGAATTTCCGGCCGACCCGGCCAAAAATCTGAATCAGGGACGCCGCGTTGAATACGGGATGGTCGCCATGGAACACCACGACCTGAACGCCGGGAATCGTAATCCCGCGCTCCAGCAAAGTCGTTGTCACCAGGACGGAAAACTTTCGCTGGCGAAACGCCTCCATCACTTCGTCCTTGTCGTTGCAGGCGGCGTGGATGTACCGCGCTCCATAGCCGCGCAAAACCATCGCCATGATCCGGGCGTCTTTTTTTCGCGGCACAAAAACAAGCGTCTGCTTTCCTTCTCTCGTAAACCGTCCGCAATATCCAATCGTCAAGATCCACTGAAGCCATAAAGGCACCCGCCAAACATCCGGCACGACGAGCGGCTTGCCGTGCGGTCTTTCAAACAGCGTCACGATTTCGACGCGCTTTTGCCGAATGTCTTCTTCCAGCCCCGGATCCATCGTCGCGGACAGGCAAAGCTTCTCTCCTGCGCACGCTTGGTCCACGAAGGCGCGCAGCAAGTCGCTGCCCGCGTAGGGAAACGCGTCCAGCTCATCCAAAATCAGCAAGTCGAACGTTTGCGGATAGCGATACAGCTGATGAATGGTGCACACGATCAAATCGCCGTCCAGCTGTGTCGTGTGGCCCTGACACACTTCGACGATTCGCAACCGGGGAAAGACTTGCCGCAAACGGGCTGCGATCTCGAGGACGACTTGCCGGCGCGCGATGGCGAAACCGACTTTTTTCCCCTGGCTTAAATACGCGCAAATGCTCTCATAGCAAAGCTCCGTTTTTCCTGCGCCGGTCGCTGCATATAAAAACACGTCCTTTTTGGCCTGTAAATACCGCAAAGCCTGCGCGCTGGCCGCTTTCTGGGCGGAAGTGAGCCCAAACGCCAGTTCCGGTTTTTCATGGATCGTCCGCCGGGAAAGGACGGGTGGCGAAACGACCGCGCCGACATCGAGCCGGTTGAAGCGCACGCACCGCCGGCAATACCACACCCCTTGATCGTACGCGAAGAATTTCGGGTCTTCGTTCCCGCATCGTAAACATCTCATACCTTTATATACGATAAAAACCGGGAAAAGTGCCCAAAACTTTTGAAATTTTTGAAAAAATTAAGATTTCTGTGGCACAATCAACGTATGAAACGAAAGAAACCACAAACATGGATCTTTATTGTCTGGTCCTTCCTCGCGCTTCTCGGCCTTGGATTTTGGGGGCTGAGCGCATACAAGCGCGAACCTTCCGCCACGCTAATGATCGACGCGGGTCATGGCGGATACGACAGCGGCGCGATCGGCGCCGACCAAACCACGCTGGAAAAAGACTTAACGATGGAGATCGCTTATAAAATCGGACAGCAGGTCCGCCAGCTCGATCCCTCGATCGAGGTGTTGTTTACCCGGCTGGACGACAACGTGGACTGGCCGCACGAGGAAACGGCGGATTTGCAAGCGCGAATTGACCAAACGATTCAAAAGGGCGCCGACTGCTTTTTGTCGATCCATCTCAACGCGAGTTCGAATCCGGATGCGTTTGGCTACGACGCGTTTGTGCGCCCCAACGACGCGTTCTCAATGGCGGCCGCCAGCCGGATCGTGGAAAATCTGGAAGCCATTTCCTATTCGGCCAATCGCGGCACCAAATCTACGCTGGATGCGCCGCTCATGGTTGTCGACAACCAATCCATTCCCTCGATGCTGATGGAAGTCGGCTTCGTGTCGAATCCGGCCGAGCTCGAGGCGCTGAAAAGTCCGGTCACGCAAAACCGCGTCGCCAAAGCCATCGCCCGGGCGTACGTGGATACGATGCACGAGTTTTTCAAAGAGGAGGAAACGCAATGATCGACATTCCCGAGCACGAAAAGGTGAAAATCGGTCAAATGATCGAGTTTTTACGCAAAAGAAAATGGAAAGAAAACAAAACGTGGACGGTTGAGCGGTTCATCGAAGGCGTTTGTTCCAAAGCGACGTATGCCAAACTGCGGAAATTCCCCCTAAAAGAAAGCGAAACGTACGACAAGCTCCTGGCCAAACTCAATCTTTCCTATTTGTACGACGCCGCCAGACGAAACGATTTTTTGCGCGCGGAAAAACAATGCGCCTTGGCTTTCGAGAAAGAAAACAGCCGTACGCCTGAACGACTGCGCGCTTTAATTGAATCGTATGCCGCTTCCGGCACGATTTTCGAATATTTGACTTGTCTTGCGCTAACGGATTCAACGCTTTCCATCTCGGACTTGCTTCAAATCCACGCCTGGATCCGCCCTGCCATGAAGGAAATCGTAATGGGACAAATTCTCGACGCGCTTGAGCAAGCGCCGCTTTCCGCCTTGACGCCCGCCATCCAACACGCGCTGGTCTTCCATACAAACCGGAACCGGATCCAGTATTTGTTTTTGCTCATTCGAAACGAGCGCTTTTACGAAGCCGCCTCCCTTTGCGAAGAGCTGCGAAAAAAAGATTTAACGCCGCGTGAAACGGCGCGCGTACGCGTCGCGAAGCTTTTTTTAATGCACCATATCCAGCCGCAATCGTTCGAAGAGGAGGCTTCCCGTCTTCGTGCCGAACCGTTTTTTCCGCTCCTTGCGCGCGACTGGATCCATATTTGCGCGATCCACGCCTACTTTCAGCGCGATTTTGAAAAAGCGAAACCCCTTTTGATGAAAGAGGTTCTATGTGAAAAAACTTTTTTCCCCGCCATTTTATTTTTGGCGCATATGCACGGTTCCGCGAATGGATTCGACAAACGGGTTTTTTATCGTTTTCCGATCGACCACTTTCCTGTCGAGTACCAGCATCTCTACACGTATTTTGACATGAAATTCAATCACGCGTCTTTTGACATTCTTGAAAACTATTTATGGACGATTTGCCGGAAAGAAATCAAGGCGTTTTATCCTTCTTCCATCATGGCGCGGTTGATTCACGATGAACTACGCTGGATTAGCGAACAAACGAACGATCGAACCAGGCTTTACGCGTTCCGCCAGCAATTCGGGTAGACATTTCGATCAAACCGCTTTAATTTTCCTCGTTTTCCTTTTTTCGTTCACTTTTTTTCTTCTCGCGGTTTTCCTTTTAAAATCATGGCAGGAGGAAAAAACACTATGAATTCCATGGTCAAACAAACACAACGACGAACTCTCTTTTTCTTTCTTTTGGATATGGCGTGTCTGTATGGCTTTATCGCGGCCATTCAAAGCTTAATCGACCGCCTCTCGCAAGGCCTCGCCTTTTCTCCATCTTGTTTTTGGGTTTTACTCGGACTGCTGGCGGGCATGGTCGTTTGCGGCTTTTGCTCCCAATACGGCTTTCACATGCTGCCCGTTCTCGGAAAAAAGGAGGCGCTGGAACGATACGAGCGCCGGCTCATGGCCGAGGACCACTCCTTTTTTGAAACGCACTCCACCGCTTTTTGCTTGTCTTTGTTCCAAAACGAGATCAGCCTGCTCGCCCAGCAAAAGGTCACGTTTCCGGTCGTCTTTCTTTATCAAAGTTTCTCGCTGATCGCCGGGGCGGCGTTTCTTTTTTTCAACGAATGGCGTCTGGCCCTCTTCTTGTTCGGCCTCATTGGCGCGTGCTTTTTCCTGACGCATGTGTTATCGAAGAAGATCGCCGGCCATACCCGCCTCGTTCTGGACGAAAAAAACAAGCTGTTTCAAATACTGCACGAAAACATCGAGGCGCACCGCGTCATCCGTTTTTTGAACAAGGAGGCTTTCTTTTCCGCCCGGTTTTGCCACACGTTAGAGTATGGTCTCGTTCCGATCGAGAAGATTCAGGCGCTTCTGAACGCCCAATACGTCACGATCTACTCCATCCTCTCCCGCGCCCTTCCTTTGCTGGGAGCGGGGATCGGTTTGGTGTTCGTGGCACTTGGCTGGATGGGCATCGGGAAAATCGTCTCCACGTACGCCTTGATGTCGCTCATTCAGGAGCCGATCATGCAGCTGGCGGAAATCCGGACCCAGAAGCACACGATGGCCGCTCTTCAGGCCACGATTGACACCGTTTTTGTTTCAAAACCGCGAAAATCGGATCAATCCTATGATTTCAACGACCCAATTCAGAAATTGGACGTCCAAATCGAACAATTCGCCTACCCCGGTTCCCCCGCGATTCTTTCCGGTCTTTCCTTTTCCATTGAGGCTGGCCGTCATACGAAGCTTGCCGGTCCAAGCGGCGCGGGCAAAAGCACGCTGATAGCTTTGATCATGGGCGTGCTTCAAGGCAAAGACGCCCGGGTTTGTTTTAACGGCGTGGACGGTTCGTCGCTTTCGCCGGCCTGGCGATCTCGCCACGTGCTTTTGGTCGACCAGAAACCGAAATGGTTCGCGGTGTCGATGTTGGACAATATCACGCTGGGCGATTCTTTTTCTAAAGCCCAAATCGACGAAGTCATCCACGCCTGCGTTTTGGAAGATGTGCTAAAAGAACATAGCAATGCCATCCACGAATTGAGCCAGGGACAGGCCCAGCGCGTTTCGATCGCCCGTATGCTCCTCCGTCAGCCGGACGTGCTGATTCTGGATGAGCCCATCAGCGCGCTGGACGAGCGGACGGTGGCCTTGTTTTTGCCGCGGCTGAAAGCGTACGCTCAACAGCATTCCATCACGCTTCTCATTTCCAGCCACAACGAGGCGGTCGACGCGTTGTGCGCGCAAACGATCGCGTTAAAAAAGGCGTAGTTTCTTCTACGCCATTTTCATCACGCGCAATGCCGTGTTTTCATATGGTGGTGCCGGCACGCGTCGATGTACATCCACAAATCTTTTCCTTCGCGAACGGCTTCGATCAAATCGTAAGGATCGTCCACGACGACATGGGCTTGTTTCAACGCCTCCATCGCTTGTACGAAATTTTTTGGATCCTGCTTCAAAGCGTCGATCGTTACCAAACTGCCGTCTTTCCTTTTCACATCCATGACGAGCGTGTAGCTTGTCGTGCTCCACAACGACAGCTGCGTCGTCCAGCGCATGTGGATAGACTCGATTCCATGAACCGGCACGCGGATCAGAAATTCCGTGGAATTTCCTCGATGCAGCGCGTAACGCATCTGGTCGATCCAGCGGGGAATGCGCGCGTACGCGATATGGTCGCCTTCAACAAGCCAGATCTTATGCGAAGTCGCCACGACCGGAATGTACAAAACGAGATTCATGATCGTAAAACCGATCCACAAAAGCCAAAACCAGTTTCGACCGCAAATAATCGCCAGCAAATTGGCGAAAAGAAGCGCCAAAAACGCCGAGATCCCTGCCGCCGCAAGATTCCAGTTTGAAACCCGTTTTCCGACAATGATTTTTTTCATAAAGCCACTTCCTTTTCTCTTCATTGTACGATTCTCTTCAATACAAAAAAAGAGCGAAGACTGTCCGCCTTCGCTTCTCATTTCTTTGTGACAAAAAATTCCGTTTGTTTCAGCCGGCGGACCGCTTCTTCGATCGCCTGCTCGTCCTGCACGAGGGCGATCCGCACGAAGCGTCGGCCTTCCGGGCCAAACGACTCGCCCGGCGTCACGATGATGCCGGTTTCTTTTAGCAACGCCTTGGTGAACGCGACCGAATCCTTGTAGGTGTCTGGAATCGGCGCCCACAAAAACATCGTCGCCTGGGAAAGCGGGATCTTCCAGCCCGCGCTTTGAAATCCGCGCACGAGCGCGTCGCGGCGGTTTTGATACGCCTGCCGTGTCGACTCGATTGTCGTTCCGCCTTGTTCAAGCGCCACGACACCGGCATATTGGATCGGTAAAAAGATGCCGTAATCCATATTCGACTTGAGCATTTTGTATTGGTTGATCACCGATTCGTTGCCAACCAGGACGCCAAGTCGGGCCCCCGCCATTCCATACGTCTTGGAAAAAGAGTTCAGCTCGACGCCAACTTCCTTCGCGCCGGGAAACGATAAAAAGCTTTTACCTCGTTTTCCGTCAAACACAAGCTCGCTGTAGGCGTTGTCGTGCACGACGAGAATGTCGTTTTCCTTCGCGAAACGAATGAGCTCTTCGTAAAAGGAGTCGGGCGCCGTCGCGCCGGTTGGATTGTTCGGATAACAAACGATGATCATTTTGGCTTGTTTGCGCTGGGCGGCCGTAATGCGCGAAAAATCGACGAGATAGTCGTTTTCTTTCGTAAGCGGCGTAAAAATCACTTGCGCGCCGGCAAGTTTGGGCGCGTCGACATAGACAGGATAATACGGATCGGGAACAAGAATGCCGTCGGTTGGATTGCAGTAAAGGAGCGGCAAATTCACGAGCGCTTCCTGCGAGCCCTGGAGCAAGGCGATTTCGCCGGACTCCAACTCGACGTCGTAGCGCGTATGATACCATTTCTGGATCGCTTGGATCAAGGCGGGCAGCGGTTTGATGGCGTACTGGTAATTGGCCGGGTCTTCGACCGCTCTTGCCAGACTCTCCATGATTTTGGGGTCGGGGGCGATGTTGGGCGAGCCAAGCGAAAAGTCGATCGTGTTTTGGTTGTGCGCGATTTCGTATTGTTCTTTTAAGGCGCGCAAATCCATAAACACGGATGTGTGGAAATGAAGCATTCGTTGTGCGGGTTCAAACATTTTTCTTCCTCCTAAGAAAAAAGCAGCGCGGTTTCGCGCTGCTTGTTTATCCTTATTCTCCGTCTTTCAGGCCATACTTCTTGTTAAATTTCTCAATACGTCCCTGTGCGGCTGCGAAACGCTGACGTCCTGTGAAGAATGGGTGGCAGTTACTGCAAGTATCGACACGCATTTCATCACCTTTGATCGTGCTACCGGTTTCAAATTCGTTACCGCAAGAAGAACAGATTACTTTAACAGTATGGTAATTTGGATGAATTCCTTTTTTCATACTCTGTATCCTCCTTCCGCCTTGAACCTCGTGTGGGCTCAAAGTAAGTGCTATCCAATTATAGCACGCGCAAAGCAAAAATCAAGCGTTTTTGCGTCAGTCTTTTAGAAAGCCGACTCGTCCGCGCTGGCGAACCAGTCGTCCACCTTGCGCATGACTTCTTTCAGGCTTCCGTCATCGAACGGCACTTTCAAGCCCGCCTCCTTGACGATGCCCCGGAACGGCAAGGTGCCGCCAAGCCGGCAAATCTTTTTGTAGTCTTCAAACGCCTGCTCGTCTTTGGCTTGGATGCGTGCCCAAAACTGAAGCGCGCAAACTTGCGCCAGCGTGTAGTCGATGTAGTAAAACGGATCCATAAAAATGTGAAGCTGCCGCATCCACCAGCCGCCGCGCTCCAAAACCGGGATCTCGTCGTAGTTTTTGTGCGGCAAATACTGCTTTTCCAACGTCCGCCATGTCGCCATGCGCTCTTCCGGCGTCATTTCCGGATGGGCGTACACTTCGTGCTGGTAATGGTCGACCAAAACCCCGTAAGGCAGAAATTTGACCGCGCCACTTAAATGGTTGAAGTAGTATTTGTTCACGTCGTCCTCAAAGAACGTTTTCATCCATGGGTACGTGAAAAACTCCATCGACATGGAATGGATCTCGCAAGACTCGAGCGTCGGCCATACGCAGTCGCTTGGCACGATGTCCTTCGAGCAATACACCTGGAACGCGTGGCCGGCTTCGTGTGTCAAAACTTCCGCGTCGTGGCTCGTCTGGTTGAAGTTCGCGAAAATGAACGGCGATTCGTAATCCGGGAAGAACGTGCAGTATCCGCCCGCCGCTTTGCCCGGATAGGAATCGAGGTCAAGCAAATCGTGGTCGGTCATGAATGTGAAAAACTTGCCTGTTTCCGGGTCGAGCTCCTTGTACATCGTCAACGCCCGCTTCACCATTTCCGGACGGTCGTATTTCGGTTTCGGGTTTCCGGTCAAAAATTCGATTTTTTCGTCCCACACGTGCAAATCGTCGTAGCCAAGCCGTTTTTGTTGTCGGGCGTACAGCTTGTTGGCGAATGGCACCACGTCCTCGAACACCTGCTTGCGGTAGTTCGCCACGTCGTTTTGATCGTAATCCAGACGTTTCATTCGCAAATAGCCTAGCGGAATATAGTTGTCGAACCCAAGTTTCCGCGCCATTTTCGTCCGGACTTTCACCATTTGATCGTACAAATCGCCGAGTTCTTTTTCGTGGTCTTCAAACCAGCCCCAGTACGCCTTGGTCGCCGCTTTGCGCACGTCGCGGTTCGCGTCGTTCATTTTGACTTCCAGGCCGGCCAGGGAATAGTGCTGACCGTCGAATTCGACATCGGCGCTGGCGATCAACGCCTGGTAGGCGCTGGCCAGTTTGTTTTCTTCCTGCATATCCTCGATGATTTTTTCATCGAACGCTTTCATGTCCATTTCCTTTTGCAGGAAATACGTTTCCGGAACGTCTTTTTTCAATTCTTCAAAAAACGGGCTTGCCCATATCGTTTTGACAGCCTGCACCATATCGTTTTGCACAAGGGGAAGGATATGGTCGTAATGGTCGTTTTCTTTCGTGTAAAACTCGTCTTTCGTGTCGATTGTGTGTCGCACATTACACAGCGAACTCATCGTTTGAATGTGCCGATCCAGCCGATCCAGCTTTTGAAACGCCTCGTAAAACGCCTTATAGTCGCCGGCGTCTTTCAGCTCGGCTTCGATTTGCTCGAACCGGGCATGGAGCTCTTTTTCATCCAAATGCTCGTATGGATAGTCTTTAAACTTCATCGTCGATTCCTCCTCTATTCGATGGCTTCAATAATTTCATTATACTCCAAAAATGTTTTCTTATCGCCATGTATAAAGTCCTTTTTTCAATCGAGTGACAACGCCTTGCTCTTTCAGACGGGCCAGGACCCGCTGCACATGACGACGCGATCCGTGGACATTGGCAAGCAGTTCCAAAATCGTGACCGGCTCTTTTTTCCAGCGCATATACCGGGCGATCCGCGTTTCCAAATCGTCGCGTCGCAAGTCGAAAAAAGACTGCCGCAGTTGAATCGTCGCCAAATGCTGTCCCAGCAGCCACAAAAGCTCGCTATCTTGTTTCAAGGCGGAAGAAAACGGAACAAAAACCGCCCATACGACCGACGCGGCTTGCGCGAAGTAAGGTGAAGGCCGGTCCAGTAAAAACTCCACCACGCCAAGAATCGTTTCCTCCTGCGCGGCGACAATGGAATACTGCGTTCCATCTGGCTCGACACCGTAAATATGGATCGTTCCGCGGACGATAAACAGCAGGCAGGTCATCTTCTCGTCCATCGCGATGATTCGTTCCTCTTTTTCGTACTCAAGAATTTCAATTCGTCCTTTTGGCAGGCGTTGTCGTTTCATCCGATTATTGTGCCATAAGTCACAATTTTTGTCCGCCTTTTCTTTTATACTGGTGAGGAAAGTGGGGGATACACATGCAGTCGATGATTTTTGATTCAAACCATCCCGTTCGGGAATACTTTAAACTTTCACTTCCGGTTGTTTTGAGCATGCTTGTTTCGTTGATTTACAATTTGGCGGACACGTTTTTTATCGGCCGGACAAACAACGCTGATCTGGTGGCCGGCGTTTCTTTGTGCGTGCCTGTCTTTACGTTGCTGATGGCGTTCGGCAACATTTATGGACAAGGCGGAAACTCTTTGATTTCCAGAGCGCTTGGCAAACAAAACCACGATCTCGTTCGCCATATTTCTTCCTTTTGTTTTTGGGGAGCACTTTTAACCGGCGTGGGGCTTACGTTCGTCGGGCTCGTTTTCTCGAAACCGATTTTAATGAGTCTGGGCGCGCAGGGAGCCGCCATCGCGACCGTTCTTGGCTATGTCGCGACGGATCTTTATTTTTTATACGTCCTGCGAAAGAAGTCCTCTTTATTGTCTTTGCGCTGGAAGGCGCAGGCGGACAAAAAAGAGATTTTAGGCATTGGAGCTAGCGCCGCAATCACCAACATCACCCAAAGCGTTTGCATCATTTTGATGAATCAGTGCCTTCTTCCTTATGGGAGCGAGCAAATCGCCGCGATGGGAATCGTGTTGAAGGTGACGATGATCGTTCAGCTTCTTTTAACGGAATTCGCCTTCGGCGGCGCACCATTGTACGGCTATTTGTTTGGAAGCCAGAATTTTGGAACGTTAAAAAAACTCATTCGGTTTTGCGCCCTGTGGATGGGCGGACTCGCTTTAGCTCTGAGCCTTCCGTTGTTTTGTTTTCCTAAAGCGCTTCTTTCTGTTTTTATTCAAGTCAACACGGTCATTGAAGCGGGCGCAACAATGCTTCGCTGGCAATGCGCTGGAATGGTGTTTGGCGGACTGGTATTGTTTTTTACCGTTTTGTTTCAAACGACCGGCAAAATGGCCCCTTCCTACATTTTATCGTTGAGCCGGCAAGGCATTGTCTTTGTGGTCGTGTTGTTTGTTTTAAAAAGTGCATTTGGCTATTCGGGCATTTTGGCAAGCCAGGCGGTGGCTGACTGGTTCAGCGCCGCGATCGCGCTTGGCTTGTATCGGAGCGTCTTTGTCCGGTCCAGTCAGACGCTTTCACTGGAAAAATAAATTACAGAAAAAACGCGGACTTCCATTGAATGAGCCGCGTTTTTGTTTGGATAAATAAAAAAACCTCGCCAGCGGCAAGGTGGTCGTTCGATCTCTCAAAACCAGAAACAC
>NZ_SRYG01000026.1 GCF_004793885.1 Dubosiella muris | reverse complement strand
TTTTTATATCTTTTTTAAATAAATTTAGATGACAGATAAAAAGAGGAAAAAGGAGGGGTTTTGATGGATCTTTCTCATAACCGTCCAAAACTTCTTTTATACATTTTTAATTTTCAGACAACAAAAAAAGAGCGTTTCCGCTCTTTCTCACGATTCAAAGATTCCTTTTCCAACCCATGAAATCAACGAATAAACGATGGAAATCACTGTCAATCCCCCGATTGCGGTACAAGCGCCAAGCATATCAATGAGCACATCGCGCTTCGACATTGTCCTTCCCATGACATCGCCTTGATGGAGCTCGTCGAAAACCGCAAACACACCACATGCGAGGACGGTGAGAAAAATTCTGGAAAGCTTTTTGCATCCAAGGATAGCCAAAGTGATATAAATCATCGACGCCAACGCGAAGTAAATCGAAAAATGGGCTAATTTGCGCACATTTGCGTTCCAGTCGCTTCCATAAGGTGAAAAGCGGATCACGATTCCTTTGATTCGCTCTGACAAGGCCACCCCTTCCGGTGTGTTTTCCAGGCGATCCTTCACTTCCTGTTTCAATGATTCCGTCACACTTTCACTGCGAACGCTGGAATCAAAACCATCCTCGTTGGATAATGTATAAATCGAAAGCATAATGATTCCAGACAGCAGCACAAACAACATGGCGCAAAGAATCCGCAACACGATATTTTTTTTCTTTTTCATACTCGCCATTATAGCCGACAATGGGCAAGCTGACAACATTTCGTCCATAGATCCATTAAAAAAACCCGGAATCCGGGCTTTTTTGGTTATTCAGCGGTTCCTGTCAGTTCCGCCATCGCTTTTTGATAAGCGAGTGTCTTGTTGTGGGCGTCTTCTTTGTCTTTGCCAACAATGCAGAAATAGAATTTACATTTTGGTTCCGTTCCACTTGGACGCACCGCAATCCAGCTTCCATCCGCCAGATAATACTTCAACACATCCGATTTCGTGAAACCGGTCAATTCCGTCGTTTCACCATTTTCGGTAATTGTGCATTCGTTGTAATCCTCGGCGCGGACAACTGGCGTTCCATTGATTTCCTTTGGCGCGTCTTTTCTTAAATCCGCCAAAATTTGTTTGATCCGGTTCGCGCCCGCTTCGCCGGAAAGCGTAAGAGCCACTTGGCTTTCCTCATACGTGCCGTGCTGCGCGTACAAATCGTTTAAAACATCGACAAGGTCTTTCCCTTTTTCCTTGTAGTAAGCGGCCGCTTCCGCTAGCATCAAACAAGCTTGTGGAGCGTCTTTGTCACGAACAAACGGTTTGATCAACGAGCCATAGCTTTCCTCGTAGCCAAACACATAGTTCTTCTCGCCTGTTTTTTCATATTTTGCGACTTTTTCGCCAATGAATTTAAAGCCTGTCAGCGTTTTCTCCGTTTCAACGCCATGCGCCTTTGCGACTTTCTCTCCAAGGTCGCTTGTTACAACAGTATTGAACATCACCGGATTCGAAGGCATGATATCCTTTTCTTCCATTTGCGAAAGGATGTACTCAAGTAAAACAGCGCCCGATTGGTTACCGGTCATGACAACATATTCGCCATCGTGTTTTACTCCAACACCCATCCGGTCCGCATCTGGATCGCACACCAAAATGATATCGGCATCGTTGTCGGCAGCGTATTTCAATGCCAGTTCGTAAGCGCCCGGCTGTTCCGGGTTTGGCGTAGGCGTGTTCGAGAAATCCGGATCTGGCGAGCATTGCTCTTCCACCGGAATGCAATGATATCCAGCCCGTCTGTATACGACTTGCACCGGAATGTTCGCCGTTCCATGCTCCGGAGAGAACACGATTTTAATATCTTTTTTCACTTCTGGATTCAACTGAATTCCAAGAACTTTCGCGTAGTACGAATCGTCCACTTTTTTTCCAATAACTGTAATCCGTTTTTCCTCTTCCGGTGTGACATTCGTGTCGATTGCCAGTTCGTCTTCGATCGCATTAACTTGATCAATGACTTGGGCAGCAAGAGCCGGAACGAGCTGGCATCCTTTTTCGTCATACAATTTGTATCCGTTATATTCTTTCGGATTGTGGCTGGCCGTAATCATAATGCCGCCAAAGCAGCCCAGCTCCCGAACCGCGAAGCTTAGCTCCGGTGTCGGACGAAGCGATTCGAACACGTACGATTTAATACCGTTTTTCGCCAGCAGCTTCGCGCTGTCAAACGCGAATTCCCGCGACATGTGACGATTGTCGTAGCCGATTGCGATTCCCGCTTCGCAAGCCGCCTCCCCATGCGCTTTGATGTAGTTCGCAAACCCCTGGGTCGCCTTGCGAATCGTATGCAAATTAATTCGATTCGTACCAGGCCCCAGCAAGCCGCGCATTCCCGCCGTACCAAATTCAATCAGTGTGTAAAAAGCGTCGTTTTTTTCTTCCGCATCCATCGCTTTCAACACATCGAGATATTGAGGGTCCAGATTTGGATGTCCTACCCATTTTTCATATCTTTCTTCAACAACAGACATTCTAATTAATTCCTCCTCATTTTTTTCATTATAGCATCTAGCCGTCGATTTGTAATCGTTTTCATAATGAAACCTTTAAGAAAAAAAGTCTCAAACGAGACTTTTTTGTAATTCACTTTTTTCTGAATTAAGCGATGATTTTTTGTGCGCGCAATACTTCTTCGATCGCAGCGACAGCAGCATCTTCGTCCTCACCAGTGCAGCTAATCGTGATTTCAGACTGTGTCGGGATTCCCAAAGACATAACGCCCATGATCGACTTCATGTTTACTTCGCGTCCTTTAAAAGCCACGTTGATATCGCTTTTGAATTTGCTTGCAGCGTTTACCGCTACAGTTGCTGGACGAGCGTGAAGTCCAACTGGATCAATCACAGTTACAGTTACTTGTTTCATTATGTTTTCCTCCTAAAATCTAAGTGTATTTTATGCCATTTCATGCAATAAAACAATACCTATTCCAATATTTCTGATTCCGCTTCCATTATTGGAATATTTGACATTTTCAATTTTTGCGCGAAGACTCCGCTCCCCTCCACAAGCCGTCCGGAAAACGTTCCATCGTATACTTGATGGACTCCGCAGCTCGGCGAGCGCTTCTGCAAAATCACAAGATCGCAATCCTTTACCTGCTCCAAAGCGGCTTGCGCACCTTTCAAAAATTGCGCCGTCACATCATCGCCGTCTTTTGTCAAAATCCGCTCTCCAACCTTTTCGCAAGGTGTCCGCGGCGTTGGCAAACCGCCAAGCTGTTCCGGACAAACCAAAACGATCTCATCGTCCTGAAATTTTTTTAAAAGGGATGGCGCGTAGTTGCTTTCGCCGTTGTATTTACAGCATTTTCCCGCCAGACAGGCGCTCATTCCGATCTTTCTCATCTTTTAAACCAATTACTGGCCCATCAATTCGTTATACAGCAGCGAATACGTTCTGGCGCTCTTCTCCCAGGAAACATCCGAGTTCAGCGCGTTCGTCATCAACGTATCCCAATCCTCTTTCCGGTTGTAGAACACGTCGGCCGCGTAGTACAAGGTATGCACGAGATCGTTGGCGTTGTACGCCGCAAACGAGAAGCCGTTGCCGCTCTTGTCGTATTCGTTGTATGGAGCGACCGTATCTTTCAAACCGCCGGTTTCGCGCACGAGCGGCAGCGTCGCGTACCGCAACGAGCAAAGCTGGGACAGTCCGCAAGGCTCAAACAAGCTTGGCATCAGGAACAAGTCGGACGCCGCGTAAATGCGATGCGCCAGCGACTCGTTGTATCCTTTATAGAAAGCGATCTTTCCTTTATTCGAGTTTTCAAGCTCGCGGAAAGCGTCCTCGATCTTGCTTTCACCCGAGCCGAGAATAACCAGCTGAATCGGCGCGTTCGAAATTGCTGCCAGCTGCTCCATCATCAAATAAAAGCCTTTTTGCCACGTCAAACGGGACACGCATCCCACCAGCATGACATCCGGATTTTGCTCCAGGCCCAATTCGGCTTGCAAGCTCTTCTTATCCAGCGCCTTGCCCGCTTTCAAGTTGACCTTGTCAAAGTGGTAAGGGATCTCCGGATCCGTTGCCGGGTTCCAAAGCTTGATGTCGATTCCGTTCACGATTCCCCACAAATCGTATTTACGCATATTAAGAACCGCTTCCAGATGCTCTCCGTACTGCGGCGTCAAAATCTCCTGCGAATACGTCGGGGACACCGTCGTGATCTTATCCGAATACAGGATACCGGACTTCATAAACGAAATGCCGCCATCGAAGCGGACGTTGCCGTTGTCCAGCAAGTAGTATGGCAGACCTAAGCAGGAATCGAGCATTTCCGGCCCGAAATTGCCCTGGAACGCCAGGTTGTGGATCGTGTACACAAAACGAATCGAGCGATAACGCGCGTCGAAATCGTGGGTTTCCTTCACCATGCAAGGAATCATTCCCGTATGCCAGTCGTGGCAGTGAATGATATTCGGCCAGTAATTCAGCTGGTTGAGCATCTCGATCACGGCCTTTTGGAAATAGGCGAATCGCTCGCCGTCATCCTGATAGCCGTACAGTGTGTCACGCTCAAAATATCCTTGATGCTGAACAAAGAAGAAACAAACATTGTCCACCATCTTCGAATAAATGCGCACAGGCACTTCCTGATAGTTGATGGATACCGTATATTCCGCTGTAAAATGAAGATCTCCCATATATTTGTCCGCGATCTTCTTGTATAGAGGCATCACGACTTTCACCTCGTGACCAAGATCGCTCAACGCGGCCGGCAGCGAACCAATTACGTCCGCCAAACCACCGGTTTTAATAAATGGCAAGCCTTCGGAAGCGGCCATTAAAATCGAAGCCATTAAACAGTCTCCCTTCTTCCGATATAGAGAGGACTTTCTTCCGTACCCTCCAAGTCTTTTTTATGAATGATCCGGGCGCCTTTGTCCACGATCACGTTTTTCAAATTCGCGTTGTCGCCAATCACGGCTTCCGGCAAAATAATGCATCCGTCGATTTTCGCTTTTTTACCGATTTTAACGGCGCGGCCGATAATCGAGTTGTGCACGTTTCCGCTGATCTGGCAGCCGTTCGAAACGAATGTACGGCTTGTCGTTCCATCGTTCAAATAAATCGAAGGCGCGGAGTCGTAAGTACGCGTATAGATCGGCCAGTTCGGATCGCTGAAGTCTTTCATGTTCTCATCGTTGAGCATTTTCATGTTGCTTGCGTAATACGATGCCAAATCGTAGATTGGATACACGTGTCCGCGATAGTTGATCGCGCGAATATCCATTTCGCTGCACGAATCGTTCAAAATATCTTTCAGCCAGTACATTGAGCTTGTCGCACGGGCTTTTTTCACCAGGTCAATGAACACCTGCTTGGACATGATGTACGTTCCCAAGGATAAATTGCGCACTTTTGTCGCACCCAGATTTTCCTCGATCGCCAAAACGCCTTTCTGCTTGTTCAACGACAGCACGTCGCATTTGAGGAATGCCTCTTTCGCGTTGTCGATACGCTGATACAAAATCGAAACATCCGCTCCGCTGGCCACATGCGTATCCAGCAGATCCGAGTAGTTCGCTTTGTAAATGAAGTTAACCGGCGCGATGATCACGTAGTCGTTTGGATCCGACTCGATGTCGTTTAAATTTTCATAGTACATTTCCACATCCGGAACGGCATCCGCCCGCGTTCCATCCGGGAAAACCGGCACCAGCCCAAGGTGGCCGTGCTTCGAGTTGATATTGTAGTGGCGTCCCGATCCAATGTGCTCAAAAAGAACTTTCGGGTTCCCGTTGACATACACATCAATATCGAACATACCGGAATTGGTCATGTTCGAAATCGGAAAGTCCACCAGACGATAGCGTCCAATAAAGTTGAACGCCGCGATCGGTCTGTATTTTTCCAAACCTTCCACATAAACATTTGTATTGTTATAAGCAATGATTCCTAACGCGTTAAACATATTCGTTCACCCCTATTCACCTTTCCGCACACGCTTTGCGACCAGAGCGATTTCCTTGCTGTCCAAAGAACCCACGGTAGCTTCAGGATCGACTTTTACTCCTTCGGCGACGATGGCGCGGTACACTTTCGCACCCGCTCCGACATGAACGCCCGGCATGAGGACCGACTCGCGGACATCCGCGCCCTCTTCAATCGTCACATTGTTGAAAAGAACGGAATCCTTGGCGTTTCCTCGAATGATGGCGCCTTGGTTGATATAGCAGTGTTCCACTTTTCCATTCGGACCTACATAGTGCGGCATCGTCGGGATGTCCGCTGTGTAGATCTTCCAGTTTGGATCGTCCAAATCGAGTTCGTTGTTTTTGTTCAGCAAATCCATGTTGGCTTCCCAAAGCGAGTCGATCGTTCCAACGTCTTTCCAGTACCCCTCGAAGCGGTAGGCGTACAGACGCTTGTCCTGATTCAGCATCGAAGGAATGATGTCGTGGCCAAAGTCATGGCTGCTTCCTTCCCGTTTTGCGTCCTCGATCAGCTCCTTGCGCAGCAGCTTCCAGTTGAAAATATAAATTCCCATGCTGGCCAAATTGCTTTTTGGCTCCGCCGGTTTTTCTTCAAATTCAATGATGCGGCTCTCATCATCCACATTCATGATTCCAAAACGGCTCGCCTCTTTCCAGGAAACCGGAAGAACGGCGATCGTCGCGTCCGCGCTGTTGGCCTTATGGTCCGCCAGCATTTTGTCATAATCCATCTTATAGATATGGTCGCCCGAAAGAACCAGCACATAATCCGGGTCGAACGTATCAATGAATTCGATGTTTTGCGTGATAGCATCCGCGGTTCCGCGGTACACATCGAATTTCGTTCCATCTTTCTCACTTGGCGGCAAGACGTACACGCCGCTTCCTCGCGTATCCAGACCCCAGCGCTGTCCGGCGCCCGCGTATGCGTTCAACTCAACCGGCTCGTATTGCGTCAAAACACCGACAACATTGATATTCGAATTCGCGCAGTTGCTAATTGGAAAATCAATAATACGATACTTCCCACCAAAGTAAACGGCTGGTTTTGCGGTCTTTTTTGTCAGCTCATACAGACGCGTACCACGCCCACCCGCAAGTATCATCGCGAGCATATTATTTTGTTCCATATGTATCCTCCTATATACTATTAAGCTTAAAAAAATTATAGCACTTTTCAAATGAATTAAAAATGCTTTTTGGTTCAATTTGTAATCGTTTACAAAACAAAATCTACAAGTATTTTCCAGTTGTAATGCTTTTCCTAGGACAAGAAACTTCTTTTTTCAACAAAAAAAATCGAACGGTTTAAATGTACCAAATATTTGCATACATTTGCAACAAATATTTTTGATAAATGCGCTTTCATTTTTCGTGAAAAACATCACAAATCAACAGAAAAAAAGCCCTGTTTTCTCAGGACTTTACAAAAATCAAAAGATCGTTTCCACACAAAACCGTCGAACCATCCGGCACGATATACGAGGCGCCCCTCTGAATGCACACCAGGCGCTGAACATCCCCTTCAAGAGAGGACAACGGCTGTCCGATCCGCTCGTCCCCCTCGTCGATTCGCTCCTGATCCAGCAGCTTTCCAGCCGAATCGAATTTCGTTCCCGTCACAATCAACGTATCCAAAGGACGCAAAACGAAATCCCCGTCCGGTACGTGGCGTTTTCCATTTCGAAGCACGAGCGCCACAGCCAGTCCCGGCGGCAAACCGAGCTTTGCGATCGTCCGATTCGCGAAACGCGACGTCTTGTCCAGCTTCACTTCGCAAAAACAAAGATCGCCCTCCTCGCTGTAATCGTTAAATGTCTTAAACACGCTGTGGCTTTGATCCACCATATCCAGCTTTCTGGCCGCCCAGGGCAGCAGCGATCCCTGAATCACAATCGAAAACAAAACGACGCCAAACACTAGATGAAAAACATCCAGGCCGAATTCGGCTTGATCCACCATCGCCATAATCGCGAACACAATCGAAGCCGCCCCGCGCAAACCGGCGAAACTCACCAAAGCGCTTTGCCGCCACGGCGCCTTTTTCAGTCCTAAAATCAAAAACACCGCCAAAGGCCGGGACAAAACGGAAAGCGCGAGAAAAACCAAAAAGGAAACCGGCAGCATTTTGAAAATCAGCGCCGGCCGCGCGAGCAGGCCGAGAATGAAAAACAAGACGATTTGCATCAACGCGCTCAAGCCGTCGAAGAAATGCACCAGCTCCTTTTTTTGACCGATTTTCGCGTTGCCCATCAAAATGCCGGTCACATACACCGCCAAATAGCCATTGCCACCCAAAACGGAAGCCAGTCCGTACGAAGCCAAAGCGCAAGCGAAAATGAAAATCGTCAAAAAGCCGGCGATCTCCAAATCGACTCGCCGCAAAAACAAACGCCCGAGAAAAAACACGATCCATCCCGTCAAAAAGCCGACAACGATTTGAACGACAAGCATCGCCACCACGCTCGAAGCCGACATGCCGCCCTTCATCATCGTCAAAACGATGAGAACGAGCATATAGGACATCGGATCGTTGGACCCCGATTCCACCTCCAGCAAGGAGTCAGTATGATACTTTAACGAAAGGTTTTGCGAGCGCAATATGCTAAACACGCTTGCCGCGTCGGTCGAGGAAACCAAGGCGCCCACGAGCAACCCGGTCAATGGGGCGAACCCCAAAACGAAAACGCAAAACGCCGCGGTCGCAAACGCGCTGATCGCCACGCCGAAACTCGCCAGCAAGCCGGCCGAAACAGCGGTTGATTTCGCTTCCTTCCAGTTGGTTCCAAACCCGCCGTAAAACATCACGATGATCAGCGCGCAAGAGCAAATCGTTTCCGTTAGCGAATAATCGTCGTAACGCAACGTCGAGAAAGACCCGTTGCCTAGAAAAAGCCCGAGGACGATAAACCCCAGCAGCATAGGCAGCTTCACTTTCGAAGTCATTTTTTCTACGACGACCGCACAAAAAATGAGCACAGCCGCCATTAAAATCCACATTTCCATCATAGTTCCATTATACCCTGCCGAAAAGAAAACGAAGGCGTTCATACACCTTCGTTTCGATTATTCGCTTCGTAAAGCTTCCACCGGATCTTTTTTCGAAGCCATGCTGGCCGGAATCAAGCCCGCAAGCATCGTCAGCACCAAATTGATCGCCACTAAAATCGCGCCACCCTGCCATGGCAGCACGGCGATGTTCGCCACATCCGTATAGTGCTGCACGATCATGGAAATCGGCAAGTTGAGCAAGACGGTGATGCCCACGCCAATCAGACCCGCGATCAAGCCGACAATGAATGTTTCCGCGTTGAACACCCGGCGCACGTCGCGCTTCGAAGCGCCCATCGCCCGCAAAATCCCGATTTCCTTTTTGCGCTCCAGCACCGAAATGTACGTGATGATCCCAATCATGATGCTGGAAACGATGAGCGAAACCGACACGAATCCAATCAGCACATACGAAATCATGTTGATGACGTCGCTGACCCCCGAAAGCATGACGCCAATCATATCGTTGTACGAAATGACGTTTTCCTCGTGGCCGAGCGCTTCCTGCTCTTCGTTGTACGCCGTAATCAAATCGCCCAGCGCCTCCTTGTCGTCAAACGAGGACGCGTAAATCGAAATCGAGCTTGGCGTGTCGCGGTCGACGGCCCCCAGCTTGATCATGTTGGACGCATACGTCGCGTTGGCGTTTTCGCTCATCGTGTTCATATACTCCATCAGCTGCTTTTGATCGAGCTGCGCCAGCTGCATTTTTTCGGCATCGCTGAGCGCGTTGGGATCGAACGCCTCGTCCGAAAAGGCGCGGCCGGTAAACACATTGATTTCCTTGTTTTCTTTTTGTTCCCGGACAATGTCGCTTTCGTTCGTCTTTTCAATGATATAATCCTGCATCGCCTGCGGATAGTACACGCCGCCCATGCTCGTGTGCGAAACCGTCGACTGCGCCGGCCGGATGATTCCGACGATTTTGACGTCCAATCCATCGCGAACGAGCTGGTCGACAAACGCCTCGTCCTCGCTTTTGTCGATCCAGAGATTTCCCTGTTTTTCGTAAAACGCAGAATTGAGTACGAGCTTGAACGTCGTGTCCAGCAATTCGTCTTTCGTATACACCACACTTTCGCCCGGCTCGATTTCGTCGATTTTTCCCGCTTGCAAATCGTTGTAGTTGTCCACCAGTTCATCCTGGTCCATCAAACCGAGCGAATACATCGTATAGTCGCTGATCTCGTTGTTTTCATCCACCTCGATCACCACTTCGTCATAGTTTTCCGGCCAGTGTCCATCCACTAGTTCATACTCGTCGTCGCGCAAAGCCTGGCTGTCTGGCAGCCGGTTCCACACCTCGTTTCCCGCGTTCATCGAACTCGACAAAAACTGCTCGCGCAGCGACATCATGTCCGACATCCCGATGGCTTCCATCAAGCCGTTGGGCGCCACTTGCACAAGTCCCTTTTCCGTTTTCGCGTTTGGGTTGTAGGCGTGGATCGTCAAATCGTAGTCGTATTCGATCGCTTTGGCCAGCGACCGGAACGCCTCGCCGTCTTTGGACTGCAAAAACGTCTTGAATTCGGTTAAGTTGTTCGACTCGGTCTGGGCGATGGACGACAAAATCTTGTTCGCGAAGTTTTTCGTGTAAATCCGGTCATCGTCGTGGCCGGTCCGCTCGTCGCCCATATCCATCATCGCGCCCATCAGCACCGACATGTCCATCGTATTGTCCTCGATCGTAATCGGATACGACGTCATCGTGTCGTTTTCGACCGATGTGATATACGACTGCACGCCATTGGACAGCGACATGATCAGCCCGATGCCAATGATGCCAATGCTGCCTGCGAACGCCGTTAAAAACGTTCTGCCCTTTTTCGTCATCAAATTGTTGAGCGAAAGCGACAAAGCCGTCCAAAACGACATCGAAGGCTTTTTGAGCGCTTCTTTGCCCGCTTCCTCCAAATTCTCTTTCTCGTCGACCGGCTTCGAATCGCTCACGATCTGCCCGTCTTTGAGCTCGACGATCCGTGTCGAGTACACATGCGCCAGTTCGGGATTGTGCGTCACCATCACGACAAGGCGGTCCTTGGCGATTTCCTGAAGCAAATCCATGATTTGCACCGAAGTCTTTGAATCCAGCGCTCCCGTCGGCTCGTCCGCCAGCAAAATATCCGGATCGTTGACAAGCGCTCTGGCAATCGCGACCCGCTGCATTTGTCCACCCGACATTTGCGTCGGCTTTTTGTTGAGCTGGTCGCGCAAACCGACTTTCTCCAGCGCCGCGACGGCCCGCCGCCGGCGTTCCTCTTTTTCGACGCCGGTCAAAGTCAGCGCCAGTTCGACGTTGGAAAGAACGCTTTGATGCATGATCAAATTGTACGATTGAAACACAAAGCCGATTCGATGATTCCGGTACGTGTCCCAGTCTTTATCCGTGTAGTCTTTTGTCGAGCGGCCGTTGATGATCAAGTTGCCCGCGTTGTAGTTGTCCAACCCGCCAATGATGTTCAAAAGCGTCGTTTTCCCGCACCCGGAAGGCCCCAATATGGAAACAAACTCGTTGTCACGAAACGTAATCGTCAAATCGCGAATCGCGTGGACAAGTCCGTCCCCCGTGACATAGTCTTTCACTAAATGCTCACATTTCAGCATAAATTTCTCCTTTTTGATTGAGCCTATTATACACTTCCAGCCGTCAAAAAGTCCATAGCGCGTTATACATTCCAGCGCCGCCGCATAAATTCGCCCAAATCGCTCAAACACGTCATGACGAGCACAAGAAACACGCCGGGAACAACGATCATCCACCACGTGCCCGCCAGAAACGCCTGGTCGGCCATCGACAGCAAACTTCCCCACGAAACGCGCTCGAATCCGATGCCAAGCCCCATGAAGCTCAACGTCGACTCAAACACGATCGCGTCGCGCACGCTCATGACCAGCATATAGGCGATCGACGGAAAAAAGTTGGGAAACAAGTGTTTTCGCAGCAAATAAAACGGACCGGCACCCATCGCCCACGCCGCCTGTACAAACGGCTCGCGCCGCAGCGTTTGCACTTCCGCGCGCACGACAAGCGCCAGCGGGATCCAGCTCGTCAAACCAATCACCAGCGCGAGCGACCACACCGAGCCTTCTCCTCCCAGCGACTGAATGAGCACCACAAGCAGCAGCGAAGGCACGCTTAGCACGATTTCCATCCCCTTGCAAAGCAGGGCATCCACCTTCGAACTCGAAAAGGCGCACGTCGTTCCGACCACGATCCCGACGATCCCGCTCACCAGCGCGCCCAAAAAGCCGATGGCCAGCGACACCCGTCCGCCGCTCCAAATCATCGCGAACAAGTCCCGGCCCAAATGGTCGGTACCAAACCAGTGCAAGACACCCGGGGCGATATTCGCCTGTCCCAGCTCCATGCGCGGGGGTTGCGCCGACGCCAGCGAACAACCAAAAACGACGAGACCAAGCCCGGCAAACGCGACGACTGGAAACCGCTTTTTCCTTTTCCTCATAGCCATTCGCCCTCGCTTTCACGAAGGATTTGCGTATCGTCCTGCGTTGGATCCAGACGATGGGCCAGCGCGTTGACGAGCCCGTTGGCCATCAAAACGACCGTCCCGCTCAGCAGCACCGTGAGCATGAGCACGTTGTAGTCGTGGTAACGCGCGCTCTCGTACGCCAGCGCGCCAAGACCCGGATACGAAAACACCATTTCCACCACGTATGTGCCCCCTAAAATATGCGGCAGCGCGATCGCCATCAACGACAAGTAGCTTGGCAGCACGTTGGGCACGCCATGACGCCACACGATCCGCCCAAGCGACAAGCCGTTCGCTTGCCCTAGCAGTACATAGTCTTTACCAAGCTCCTCGAGCAGGCGGTTTCGCACGAGCGCGGCGTAATACCACACGTGCGAAATAACAAGGACAGCCAGCGGCAGCACGAGATGGGCGAGCCGGTCCAGCACGTCGCTCTGGCGGCCAATCGTGTACGCCCCCGACGCCGGAAGCCATCCCAGCGTGACCGAAAACACGAAAATAAGCAAAAGACACAGCCAAAATTCCGGCACGCACGCGGATACGGTGCCCGCCTTCACAAGCACGCGGTCCAGCCACGTTCCTTCGTGCAGCGCGCAGCCGACCCCGATGAGCAAACTAGCCAGAAACAGCACGATGTACGCCGCCCCGCCAAGCAAAAGCGTATTGCCAATACGGGCCGCCAGCACGTCGCCGGCAGGCTGCTTATATTGAAACGAAAGGCCGAAATCACCATGGACGGCGCGTTCGAGCCAACGTCCGTACTGAACGAGAAGCGGCTCGTCAACACCCAGCCGTTTTCTAGCTGCCGCCTTTTGCGTCTCGCTCATCTTTTCCACGCGTTCGCCATAATACGACACAAGCGGATCGCCAGGGGCCAGGCGCGCGATTGCGAACGTGACAAACGACAGCACGAACAGCGAAACGAGAAACACGCTGATTTTCTTTCCGATTCGTTTCATGACCTCTTTCCTTTCCATACCACATGCTCCAAGCTGACTTCTTCGTACGCGCCATCTTTTTCAATGGGCTGTTCAAATAAAAAGTCATCCCGCCGCGCCTCGTCCACGTGGAGCGCCGCGGCGATGAGCGCTTTCGTGTGCGGATGGCGCGGATCGCCAAACAAGTCTTCCGTGCGCGCCTGCTCGACGATACGCCCGCCATACATCACCCCGACGCGATCCGCCACGAAACGGATCATATCCAGGTCGTGTCCAATCAAAAGTAGCGCGAAGCCCTCCGTTTCCTGCAAGTCTTTAAACACATTGACGATTTGCGCTTGTAGCGACACGTCAAGCGAGGCAATCGGCTCGTCGGCCACGAGCAAGTCCGGCTCCAAAGCGAGCGCTCTGGCGATGGCCAGCCGCTGCAGCTGGCCGCCCGAAAGCGTGGCGCATGAACGCTCCATCAGCGAGATGTCGAGCCGGCAGCGCGCCAGCAGCGCTTTCAACCGCGCCTCGTCGACCGGCCGCCCCGTGATGCGAAACGGCTCCTGCAGCACTTCGCGCACCCGGCTTTTTCGATCGAGGCTCGCCGCCCCTTCCTGAAAGACAATGGCTCTTTTTTTCGCGAGTTCCCTTCGTCTGGTCCGGTTTGGCTTTTTCGAACACGGCTGGCCGTCGATCCAAATCGAGCCCTCGTCCCACGTTTCCAGCTGCATGACGCAGCGCGCCAGCGTCGTCTTGCCGCAGCCGCTCTCGCCAATCAAGCCGTACACTTCGCCTTGATGAATCGTCAAACAAACGTCGTCCAGCGCCTGCACGCTGCCATACGCCTTCGAGACGTGTTCGAGGCGCAGCGCCTGTTCATCGCGCATCGGATGCTCCTTTTGGCACCGCGGCCCAATGCGTCGAGGAAAACGGCCGCATCGCCTCCTCGGAAAACGCGAAGCCGGAAAGATCGGGCAGCCGCGGCTTTCCGAGGTTTCGCGAAGGCAACGCGTCCAGCAGCGCTTTCGTGTACGGGTGCAGCGGATGGGCAAAGACGTCTTCCTTTGTCCCGATTTCGACGATTTTTCCAGCGTACATGATCGCGACCCGGCTGGCGAAGTGGTACGCGGCCGCCAAATCGTGGAGCACCAAAACGATCGTCATGTGGTTTCTCTTATGCACATCGGCGAACAAGTCGAGGATCCGACCCGCGACGGTCGGATCAAGCGCGGTCGTCGGCTCGTCCGCCAGCAAAACGGATGGTTCCTTGAGCAGCGCCGTCGCGATGACAACACGCTGCTTCATCCCGCCGGAAAGCGCGTGGGGATACTGCGACAGCACCCGCGCCGGATCGTGGATGCCGACTTGCTTCAACGCGTCGAGCAGCCGCAACCGGCGGGCCGGTTTTGAGAGTTCGGGCCGATGCAGCTTGAGCACCTCGTCCATCTGCCGGCCGACTTTCATGACGGGATCGAGCGCGGTTTGCGGATTTTGGAGCACGACGGCAAACGCTTTTTTCCGGATGGTTCGGCTTTCCTGTTTCGAACACGCCAGCAAATCGACCCCTTCATAGCAGATCGCGCCGCTGTGAATGACGCCTTCCTTGCACAGCAAGCCGGCTATCGTTTTGCACAGGACGCTTTTTCCGCAGCCGCTTTCCCCGACAACGCACAAAATCTCGCCGGCCTGGATCGTCAAATCGACGCCACGAAGCGCCCGCAGCTCGCCTTGCGGCTGTAAAAACCGCACATCCAGATTTTCAACCTCGATGATTTTCTTCATTCCTCTCTCCTTTCAAACGAAAAGGGGAAACGTGTCCCCTTAACTGATCGTCCATTGCTCGATGTTTTGGAAGATGCCCACGCCATGATGGCCAAGCACCTGCTCTGGAACGATGCCGCGCACCCGGCTGTCGGCGACGTAGTCGGCATCCACGTAGCAAATGAACGTAAACGCCGGATCTTGTGTCAGCGCCTGCAAAAAGCTGGCATACGCTACCTTGCGCGCCGCGGGATCGGCGCTGCTTCGAGCCGCCTGCAAATAGCGGTCGACATCCGCGTTGGTGTACGACGCGTAGTTGGCCGCCTGCCCGCTGCCGAACACCTTGAACGTGTGGTCGTCCGCGTCAAACGGCGATCCCCAGCCGATAACGTACGCCATCTGCTTGCTCCAGTCGACTTGCGCGGGCACGTCAATCGAACAGTCGATACCGACATCGTTGAGCTGCTGGGCGACGATCCGGGCAATGTCCTGCCGGACTGAATCGTCGGCGGGCGCCACAAGCGTGAAACCGATGATTTCTCCATCCCGCTCATAAAAACCGTCCTCGTTTTTGACGCATCCGGCCGCCTGCAAAAGCGCCTCGCTTTTTTGCGGATCGTAGTCAAAGCGTTCCATGCCTTCGTCGTTGTACTCGTTTTTCTGAATCGGGGAGTAGGCCGCCTCTCCTTGCCCGAGCAACACGCTTTGCACGATGGCGTCGCGGTCGATGGCGTAGCTGATGGCCGGGATGATATCTTTGTTTTGGTGCCAGTACGGGTTGTTGAAGTTGTACAATATGCCGCGGTAGTCGGCGGTTTTCATATCGTAGACGTCGAAGCCTTCCATGTCTTTAAAACCTTGGGCATCCTTGGGCGCCAGCTGGGCCAGATCCACTTCTCCGCCTCGCAGCTGCAAGGCCCGGGCGTTGCTGTCGGGAACGATCTTGAACACGACGTTTTTTATGTTTGGCTCCCCGGCAAAATACGCGTCGTTGGCGCGCATCGTGATCGCCTGGCCGGTTTCCCACGCTTCCAAGGCGTAAGGCCCCGTTCCGACGGGATGGCGGAAAAAGTCCGACGTCTGCATGTCTTCCCCTTCCAGGCAGTGCTTTGGCAAAATCGGGATCGACATATAGTCGATAAACGCCACGTTTGGCTCCGCCAGCTTGAAAATCACGGTTTGCCCGTCGGGCGTCTCAATGGATTCGACATCCATAAAGTTGGCCGCGTTTTCCGATTCGTTGTCCGGATCCATGATGGCTTCGATCGTGAACTTTACGTCTTCGGCCGAAAATGGCTCGCCATCGTGCCACGTCACGTCGTTTCGCAAATGAAACGTCCATGTTTGCGCGGCCTCGTCGTACGTCCAGCTTGTCGCCAGGGCGGGCACGACATCGTTGTTCTCGTCGTGGGCCGTCAGACCGTCGAACAACAGCAAATTGATTTCGCCGTGCTCGTCGACGATCGGGTCAATGCGCGTATAGTCCTGCGACGCGTAAACAAGGGTGTCGGCTTGTTTTTGAACCGGTTTTTGGCAGCCCGCCAGCAATCCGAAAGCCAGAAGCCCGGCAATCCATTTCCTCTTTTTCTTTTTCATTCAACTCTTCCCCGCTTTCTTTTCATTTTTTTATTGTATCCGTTCGAGTGGACTTCAGGTCAACCCTCTCTTTGCTGCAAAGCGTAAATCGACTTGTTCCGGTTCACTAAATACGCCACCGAGCAAACGATGAAAAAAAGCGGAAAATACTGAAACCCAAACACTTCCATCCCGATCATAATTGGCGCCAGGTACGTGTTCGTGCCCGCGCCAAACACCGCCGCGTAGCCAAGGGCCGCGCACATCGTTGGCGGAATGCCGAAAACGCCCGACAAGCAAAAGCCCAGCGTCGCCCCGATCGCGAACAACGGCGTCACCTCCCCGCCCATAAAACCAACGGAAAGGCACAAAATCGTCATCGCGAATTTACAAATCCAGTCGTACCAGTACACGGTTCCGTATTGAAAGCTGGCCGCGATCAAATTTTCGCCCAGCATGCTGTAGCGGCCATTATGCAGCACAAACAACAGCGCCGCCGCCACGATCGCCCCCAAAAAGACGCGCGTGTAAGGATCGGGGATCCAGGCCGCGATTCGGGCTTTTATCTTTCCGAGCCCCCAGGCGAACGCCCCGCCCACGATGCCAAAAACAATGCCTAAAACCACGAGCGGAATCATGACTTTCCAATCCAGCTTGTACGCATAGACGACAAGATCATAGCTGCTTTTGTACAACCCGAACTGGCTGGAAAGCCACGCGGCGCTAAACGAAGCCGTCAGCGTCGGAGCCATCGCCCGAAATTTCAGCACGCCGGCGACCAGCACTTCCATCGCGAAAAAAATCGCGGTAAACGGCGTTCCGAACAAGCCGGAAAATCCCGCGGCCATGCCGCAAACTAAAAAAATCGTCTTGGCGTTCTCGTATTTTTTAAAGCGCTCTCCAATCACGTGGGAGACGGTCGCGCCGATTTGCATCGCGACGCCTTCCCGGCCGACGCTGGCGCCAAACAAATTGGAAATCCACGTTCCGGCCGCCATGAGCGAGATCAGCCGTTTTGGAATGTGCCGGCTGATGCCTTGCGACACTTCAAAAACAAGATTCATCCCTTTGATCGCGTTCTTTCCCCATTTTTGAAACAAGTAGACGATCAACAGCCCGGCGAGCGGCAGCCCGAGCAAAAGCTTGCTGCCGACGCTTTCATGAATGTCGATCATCGCTTTCAAACCGTAGCCAAACAGCACCTCAAACACGGACACAAGCAGCCCGATTCCGATGCCAAGCAGCGAGAGGACGACAAGCTCTTCGTAATTTTGCAAGATTTTTTTTAATTTACCCCATACACTTTCCATACCTACCTCCACAAAAAAAGCCGGATCATTCCGGCTTTTATCATACTACAGTTCGAGTTCTTTTTTCCAAAGTCCGTGCAAATTGCAGTACTCGTACACAGTCACTTTTCCGTTTTTGTCTTTGACGTCGAATACCGCCACCGGTTTTTCTCCCGGGATCAGCGATTTGCGTTCAACGGATCCATCCGGATATTCAACCCAGATGTTCGTAATGAAGTGCTCTGGAAGCATTGGATGCTCGATTTCACCAACTTGAACAAACAGCTCGTCGCCTTCTTTTTTTACCGCCGGCACGTGTTTTTCCTGCGCTGCGTCCGTCGATCCGGCTTTCAATTCAACCATTGGCTCTTCGTTGATCGTCAATGTCACTTCTTCTGGCGCGCCAAGCACTTCGACAAGCTCGCCGTTTTTTCCTTTAAATAATTTCATTGTATATCCTCCTGGAGCGATCGTTCGCTCTGATTTCTTTTTAAACCATTTCCATTATAGAAAAAAAAGATCAAAATGTCCATTCGATGAACTTGCGTTGCGGTTTTTCGGTTTTTGCGCTATCGTGTTCACATGACAACATTTCACGTACAACCTGATGGCCGCGTCCTCGTCCGCCCCGATCAAAGCATGACGATCGCCACGTGGCTGGACACCTTTAAAATCTCGAAGGCGGCGCAAAAAAACATCGTTCTTCCTTCCTCGATTCACCCGAACCGTCCTTTTTCCGTCACGCTCAAACGCTTCGATTCGCCAGTCTGGCACGAGCAGGAAGCGCGCATCGTGTATGAAGACGACACCTGCCTTGTCGCGTACAAACCGGCCGGATCGCTCGTGCATGACGATGGCAGCGGCGCCTGCACGCTGGAAGATGGCGTCAACGCCTATTTGGCCCGCCAGGGCTTTCCTTTTCGGGCCAAGGCGTGCCATCGGCTCGATGTCGAAACGTGCGGCCTGGTGCTCTTTTGTAAAATCCCGTTTTTACAAAGCTTTTACGACGCGCAGTTTCGCGACCAAACCATCCAAAAAGAATATTATTTGATCACGCAGGGGCGCCCAAAACAAAACCAGCAAATCGTCGAGCTGGCAATCGCCCGCGACCGCCACGACGCGCGCAAAATGATCGCCCGTCCAGGCGGCAAGGAGGCGACCACGATTTTTCAAACCTTGCGCGCCGATGGCGGATTCGCGTTGCTGAAAGCGCGCATCGTGCACGGACGCAAGCATCAAATCCGCCTGCACGCGGCACAAAGCGGCTTTCCAATCGTCAACGATCCGTTGTACAATCCGAACAAAAAACATGGCGTCCTGCTGCTGCAATGCTTTCATCTCGGGTTTGTTTCCGCCCAAAACAAGCAAAAGACCGACATCGAAGTCGGTCTGGATCCGTCTTTAGCGCGCTTTGCTCAAGTACATATGCAAGGCGTACCACACCTGGGCCAAGACGTACTGGATCTCGAAAACGGTTTTTAGCGGTTCGTAAACAAGCGGAAGACGCCCTTTGTTTTGAACGAGAACCATATGGAAGAAGTGTAGCACTTCTTCTTTTTTTCGATTGTGCAAAAACTCGTGAAGCGCCTTTGGATTTTCCAAAGCCGCCGGTTCGGGCAGGCTGGCGAGCCGCTCGTCCAAATCGCGCAAAAAGTGGTTGAAATCATAAAGCCGGACCGGATCCATGCCGACTTCGAACGCCAGGCATTCGATAAGGCGGCCATAGCGGTACGCCTCGGCGTAGCGGTTGGCGAGGGGCGCGGGCTTGTATCCAAGAATGCGCATGTACGCCTTTTCCGTCAATTCAAACGAAACCTCGATCCGCCCATGCAATACGAGATCCAAATACTTCTCGCACATATAAATCTTTGGCCAGCTGCTTCGATCAAACGTAAACAAATAGCCGCAAAAACGATCATAGTACTTCATCGTTTCCAAGTAACCGATGCGCAAAGAGCGAACGGCTTGCGCCTGGCTGAAATCGAGGAAGTTGCCAATGGGCAGCAGCGGCTGGATCCGCTTGATCAAACGGGAATCGTCGTCGATACGGCGAACCCGTCCCGGACCATGCACGTCGATGACGACAAAGTCATCGGCCCCCATCGTCTGACAAAGCTGGATGGGAAGGTTGTTTTCAAAGCCGCCGTCGATATACAAGTCGTCGTGGATCTTCGCCATCGGAAAAGCGGGAAAGCACGAGGCCGAAGCCAAAATGATGTCGACCGCGTCGTCCTTTGTCATGTCTTTTTTATAAAACGCCTCCCCTTTCATCGTCGTCACATTGAAAGTCATGCACGCGAAGTCGATTGGCGAAGCCATAAACCGGTCGTAGTCGAACATGCGGCTCAAGCTGTCCCGCAGCGGTGAAATATCGGTTCCCTCCTTCATATAGCCGCGAAGAAAAGCGAACAGCTGGTCCCGGTTGGCGACGATTTCTTCAAAATTTTCCGGAATCGCCGGCATGTCGGCCACAATATGGCTAGGCTGCAATTCGTGAACGAATCGAATGAGCGGTTCGATGGTTTGCTGGGTGTATAAGGCGCCGACAATCGCGCCGATGCTTGTGCCGCTCACACATTGAAACGAGATCCCGCAGTCTTGAAACGCCTGCCAGGCTCCCACCTCATAGCATCCGCGGGCCCCGCCTCCACCAAGGACGAGTCCGTGGATCTTCGATTGATTTTGTTGTTTTGAAGTCATACGCCCAGTATACCATACCCCTTGTCTCAAAGCAGGGTGGACACTACGACGCCTAGCGCCAGGCACGACACAAACGGAACGAGCGGGCATCGGCGGACTTTCACCAAGACAAAGCCGGCCAAAACGGCAATCAGCAGGCACTGGTTCATCGCCGCGGGCTCCAGCAGCGCCGCCAACTCGAACAAATACACGACGTCCGCGTATCCGATCCATTGCGTTCGGATCGCCCACAAAGCAAGGGCGGTTAGCGGATAAGCAAAAGAAAGCGGCTCGATGGCCTGAAACTGCGCCCAGACCAATGGAACCGAAAGAAGGATCCAGCGCTTCGGAATGGTGTAGGTTTTGTAGTCGATCCGGCCAATCCAAAGCCAGTAAATGAGCCAGAGGCTCTTCCAAAAAATATTCTCCATACCTTTATATACGACAAAACGCAAAAAAAAGTGACCTGCATTGTCACTTTTTAAACTCATTTTGCTCCATTTCCATTTCAATCGGGTCGATTACGATGCGATACGCGTCCAGCTGCATGTCCTCTAGGCGATGGCTTCCGTATTTGCGGTCGCCAACGAGCGGAAAGCCTAGAAACGCCATGCAGGCGCGGATTTGATGAAACCGTCCGGTCACAAGCTCCACTTTGATCCACGTCGCGTCTTTCTCGAAGCGAAACGGATGGACGCGCATTTGCGCTTTCACATACCCTTCCCGCGGCTGGGCGCTTACTTTCGCGATGGTGTCGATTTTTTTCAAATACAGCGTCACGTCCATGTCGTCGCGCAAATGGCCTTCGACTTTGGCGTGGTAAAACTTGTGAACCAAATGCTGTTGAATGGCCGCGTTGATCTCCCGCGCCGCGTACGCGTTTTTGGCGCCAATCACAAGGCCGGATGTGTTGCGGTCAAGCCGGTTGCAAATGCAGGGGGCGAAATGGTTTTCACGCTTTGGATCGTACTCGCCTTTTCGATACAAGTAAGCCCGTAAACGCTCCACGAGGCAGTCCTGCCCTTCTTTGGCGCTTTGGGAAAGCAGGCCCGCGGGCTTGTCGGCGACCACGATGTTGTCGTCCTCGTAGACGACATCGAGATTGGAATTGAAGAGCACTTTTTTTTCTTTTTGCACTAGCACGTCGTCGGGCAAAAAAAGCAAAATCACGTCGTCGGGCTGCAAGATTTGCGCGAAATCCGCACGTTTGCGGTTGACCTTGATTTTCTTGTTTCGAATGGCTTTGTACATCATGCCCTTTTTCAGTTCGGGAAACGTCTTCTCCAGAAACTTGTCGAGCCGCTGGTTGGCATCGTTTTCATGAATCCGTATTTCTTTCATTGCTTGGTTCCTCATCTATATCGTCTGTATTGTACCACGTCCTTTTCCTTCTGCCTGAAGTTGTGCATTTTTTCACGAATTTTGGTTTCTTGTCCGGCCGTTTTCCGATATAATAAGTAAAGCAAATGAATAGAAGGAGAAATTATGAGAGGAATCTATAATTCAGTGACCGATATTCGCCGGAAAGTCTTTTCGGAAATCGCCCGGATGGCTTACGCCGACGACATCGACTACGCAAAACGGATCGAAGAGATCCCTTACGAGATCCTGCCGGGAACGAAGGCGAAATATCGCAACAGCATCTTCCTGGAACGTGCGATCATTGGCGAGCGTCTTCGTCTTGGAATGGGGCTTCCGCTTCGTGAAATGGCCGAATACGGCGCGCTGAGCGACGGCATCGAGGAAAGTGTCATTGCCACGAAATATTATGATGATCCTTTGATCAATATAATCAAGTTCGCGTGCAACGCGTGTCCGGAAAAAAAGGTCTTCGTGACCAACGGCTGCCAGGGATGCCTTTCCCATCAATGTACGGAAGTGTGTCCAAAAGACGCGATCCACATCGTGAACGGCCGCTCGCTGATCGACCAGGACAAATGCATCAAGTGCGGACGCTGCATGGACGCATGCCCTTACTCGGCGATCGTGAAAATCGAGCGTCCTTGCGCGGCGAGCTGCGGCATGAACGCGATCGGCAGCGACGAGGACGGCAAGGCCGTGATCAACTACGATAAATGCGTCAGCTGCGGCATGTGTCTGGTGAACTGCCCGTTTGGCGCCATCGTGGACAAAGGACAAATCTTCCAGACCATTTACTCCATCAAGGAGGGTGACGAGGTCATCGCGGCCATCGCGCCGGCGTTTGTCGGCCAGTTTGGTCCAAGCGTCACGCCGGACAAAGTCAAAGCCGCTTTAATGTCCCTTGGTTTTGCGGACGTGGTGGAAGTGGCGATCGGCGCCGACTTGTGCACGATCGAGGAAGCGGCGGACTTCCTGGACAAGGTGCCTGAAAAACAGCCGTTCATGGCAACGAGCTGCTGCCCGGCATGGTCCGTTATGGCGAAAAAGGAATTCCCGCAGTTCGCCCCTTACATTTCCATGGCGCTGACGCCAATGGTTTTGACGGCGCGCATGATCAAAAAAGACCATCCAAATGCCAAGGTTGTCTTCATCGGGCCTTGCGCGGCGAAAAAACTGGAAGCCAGCCGCAAATCCGTGCGCTCGGATGTCGACTTTGTGCTCACGTTCGAGGAAGTCATGGGCATGTTCGAAGCGAAAGGCATCAATTTGGAACAAATCGTCGCGGAGGAACCATTGCTGGCCGGAACCAACGATGGTCGCGGATTCGCTGTCAGCGGCGGCGTGGCGAAAGCCGTGAAAAACGTCATCGAGAAGGAACATCCGGAAATGCAAGTGAAAGTGCAGGCCGCCGAAGGCTTGAAAAACTGCAAGACGATGCTCATGATGGCGAAAGCCGGCCGTTTGAACGGATATCTGCTCGAAGGAATGGCTTGCCCGGGCGGCTGTGTCGCCGGCGCCGGTACGCTGCAGCCAATCCCGAAATCGAGTGCGGCTGTCAAACGGTACGCGACCGAAAACGAAAAGAAGACGTCGGATGAGTCCGCTTACGCCGATCGTCTCCATGAATTATCAGAAGGTTAAGATCCAAGCCATCCTAGCGGATGGCTTTCTTTTCATAAAGGAGTCACTATGAAACGTTTCAACTACTACAAAGTCGCCGCGGCGACACCGCCTGTCCACATTGGCAACCCGAAAAAAAACGTCGACGGCATGCTGGAAATCGCCCGCGGGCTAGACACCGACACCCAGCTGGTCGTCTTTCCCGAGCTGGCCGTCAGCGGCTACACTTGCCAGGACTTGTTTTACGAGGAAGCTTTGCTGGAAGCCTCGCAAGCCGAGCTGCTTCGCATGGCCAAAGAGCTGCCCGCCAACCTGGCTTGCGTCGTTGGCGTCCCGCTCGTTGTCGAAGGAAAGCTCATCAACGGCGCGGCGTTCCTTTTCAACGGAAAGGTGCTTGGCGTCTATATCAAATCCCACATTCCCGGGTATAACGAATATTACGAGCCGCGCTGGTTCACGCCGGCGCGCGAAATCCAGACGCGTCAAATCACGCTGGGTAACCAAACGGTTCCTGTAGGCGATCGAATCCTCTTTTTGGACCGCGCCTCCAAAGCGTGCATTGGCATCGAAATTTGCGAAGACTTGTGGGTCGCCATTCCGGTGAGCTCGAACCATGCGCTAGCCGGCGCCAACGTTCTTGTCAACTGCTCGGCATCCAACGAAGTCATCGCCAAAGACGACTATCGCCGCGAGCTTGTCCGCCACCAGTCCGCCGCCACGTACAGCGGGTATGTGTACGCCAGCGCGGGACGGGATGAAAGCAGCTCGGATCTTGTGTTCAGCGGTCACGACCTTATCGCGGAAAACGGCGCGATTTTAGCGCAGACGACGCTGTACGATCCGCAACCCGTTTTGTATGGCGAAATCGACTTGCAGCATTTACGCACCGACCGGCTCCACTTTAAAACGAGCCTGGAACAGCCGGCTTTGGCGGATTATCGCGTCGTCGAGTTTTCCTCTTCCGTTCCGGAAACCATCGAGCTGACGCGGCGCATCGACGCTTATCCTTTTGTGCCGTCCGATATCGACCAGCGCATCGCGCGCTGCCACAAAATTTTAACGATTCAGGCGTGCGCGCTGGCGACCCGGCTAAAAAAAATCGGCTGTACCGACGTGGTGCTTGGTATCAGCGGCGGACTGGACTCGACTTTGGCTTTGCTTGTCGTGGCCAAAGCGTTCAATATGCTCGGCTATGAGCCAAGCCATATCCACGCAATCACAATGCCTGGATTTGGTACGACGGCGCGCACAAAGTCGAACGCCGACCAGCTCATGGAAATCTTAGGCGCGAGCGCCCGGGAAATTTCGATCGTGGACGGGGTGCGCCAGCACTTCGCGGATATCGGCCACGACGAGAGCACGCGCGACATTACATATGAAAACTCGCAAGCCCGCTACCGGACGATGCTTTTAATGGATCTGGCGAACAAGCACAACGCCATCGTCATCGGAACGGGCGACTTGTCGGAGCTGGCGCTTGGCTGGTGCACGTACAACGGCGACCATATGTCCATGTACGCCATCAACGCTTCGGTCCCAAAAACGCTTGTGCGCTATATCGTGGAATCCGTCGCGATCCAGGCGCAGCAGGAAGGCGATACCGCCCTGGCCACCGTGCTGCTCGATATTTGCGACACGCCGGTGTCCCCGGAACTTCTCCCGCCCCAGCAGGATGGAACGATTGCCCAGAAAACGGAAGAAGTGCTCGGCAGCTACGACTTGCATGATTTCTTCCTGTACCATATGCTTCGGTTCCATGAATCGCCGAAAAAGATTTTCGCGTTATGCTGTCTGGCGTTTCCGAAAGTGTCCAAAGAAACGATCCGGCAGGCGATCACGACTTTTTACCGCCGCTTCTTCACGCAGCAGTTCAAGCGCAACTGCATGCCCGATGGCGTCAAGGTCGGCTCGATTTCCTTTTCCCCGCGTGGCGACTGGCGCATGCCAAGCGACGCGGACCGCTCGCTGTGGATGGCCGAACTCGATCAAATCGACTAAGGAACCCCGATTTTTGCCGTTTCCGTTTGGAAACGGTTTTTTGTAACTCAAAAGGGGCTGTAACGGGTAAGTAAAAAAATATCCGGCTCCCGAAATAAAAAAAGGA
>NZ_SRYG01000025.1 GCF_004793885.1 Dubosiella muris | reverse complement strand
TAATATTTCAAACTATTTCATAATTTTATACTTGACTTCCTATATAGTTGTCTTTCCTGATTCATCTGCATAAGAACACGCATCATACGAAACCGGCTTTTTCGATCGACATGGTGCGCTTCTAAAAACTGCTTTAACGCGTGTTTCTTTTTCGCGTCAAAACTGCCAATATAAAACGGAACGATTTGTAAACCGGAGTTTTTCACCATCAGCAATACGTAATTCCGGGACATACGGTAGCCGACGATCTCGGGCCACGAAAACATCTGCTTTGCCGCGCCCTTTTCGGTTTGGGCCGTCATTTCAAATCCATGTTCATCAAGCTGATAGAAAGCCATCTTTTGTTCCGGACTCAGCTGTGCGTCCGCCATGTTCGCCTGCTTGCCAAAATCGAACCACGATTTGACAATGAAGAAAATATAGAAGGGAATGAAAATACAAATTCCAATAGTTCCGGTTACTCCGGTTCCTCCTGGAGTCGCATTGACCCAAAGCATCCCAATAACCACGAAACATAAGACCAGTGTTCGAAAATAGTTTTCCCCGATCCAGCTCAATTCAAATAATTGTGCCTGGAGATTTTGTGGTGTCCATTCCCATTGCGATTGAAACATGGATATTTTCTCCTTATGCAGTAAATATAATGCTTTACTTATTATATTTTTTATTTTGATTTAAGCTAAGCTTAACGTTATAGAACGGATACGTCAAGTTTTTTATAGTTTTGACTGTCACTTTTTACATAAGCAAAGGTTTTAGCTTCTTTTTCTACCGTTTCGTTCACCTCGTTATTCTTTTTCCCCGTTTCGCTCTACAATGAATTTATGATTGATGTCACAAACATTTCACCATCCCCGATTCATCCCGAAGCCAAGGAGAAAATACAGGAGAAGCCGGCTCCGGATTCTAAGCTTCAAGAGGAAAACGAGTTTCTTGCCAAAATCGACCCGAATTACGTATGGATGGATTCCAATCCGCAAGTCCGGGAAGGGGCGAAAACTCTCTATCTCGCCTTATGCGCCTGGCTTGAATCGAAAATCAATAGGGAAGCGTGCGCCAACGCGACCTGGATCGAATTCGCGCTTTTAAGCTTTGACCACGCGCTTCACCGCTATGAAAACCGGCACTATCGCATTTCTCTGGACAGCTACTCGTATATGCGCATCGAAAAATTGTACGGCGTCACGCTGCAACGGGAAATGTATCATTTTCTGCTTACGCAAGAACACGCGCTTCCCCAACCGGACGCGGCGTCCATCGAACGCTACGCGATGCTGGAATCCGGGTGGATCCCGGTATGGTGGGACCGCGACGGACAGCTGCGGGCGCAGGAAATCGTGACGTGGCAGGAAGCGATGCTTTTGGATATGACGCCGTATCGCAATTCGACATTGTTCAAGTATCCGCCTACCGCCAAGCTCATCGTGAAAGTGTATTTGACGCTCATTCATGCGCTGCTGGACAACGAGGGTGTTTTTCCAAAGCGCAGCGCGATCCGCAATCGTCTGGAACCGCTTATAAACGGAGAGATTCACCGACAGAAGCGAAGCTACGCGTTCAAAAACTTTTTGCGCCAGCTCTTAAAGGTCGGCGAAAATGTCGTCCGCCGCCAGCTTCCGCCTTCGGCAGCGACCAAGCCGCTCGCCGAGGACAAGGAGCTGGAAGCGTTGAAAAAACGCTTTTTAAAAAAGGGAATCCAAATTTTCGAGCAGACGCTGGCCGCGCAAAACGAGCTTGTGGACGACAAGGACATTGACGAGCTGATCGTCTGCCTGCAAGCCGACCACGCGCCTTCGTGGCCGTTCGTGCTCGAAAAGGTGCGCCGCGCCGATCCGGCCGGCCGGGTCGCGTGGCTCGAACGCCAAAAAAACGAGCCGGATTTCGAACGGCTGCTAAAAGAAATGCTCAAACAGGACGTCCCCCTTCAGCTTTTGGCGCTTTTTCTGCTTATCCAAAGAAAGTCCACACCCGCCCTTCAAAAACAAGTCAAAGCGCTTTTGGCCCCGGGCCGGTTCGCGGACTTTGCCCGTTTGCTCGAGCGGCCGTTGTCGCTTTCGACCTACGACGCCCTGCTCGCTTTGCGCCAGCCGCTTCGAAAACAAATCCAGCTCGATCCCGACCAGCTCGTCCGCTCAAAGGAAGATTTGGAAGACACGATTCGCAAAATCGAGGCGTTTTTGCCCGAGGAGCCAATCGAAGAAAAGGAACCGGCCTTGGCACCGGAAAAGGACGACACCCCTTCATGGAACGAGCAAAATCTCGTGCTCCGGCTCTTGCAAGGACCGCTTTCGATGGAGGCGCTCGAAGACATCGCCCGCCAGCAAAACACGTTCCCGCAAGCGCTGATCGACGCCGTCAACGAGGCGTATTTTTCAATCGTCAACGACGCGATTTTGATGGAGGAAGATGGAGAACTCAAAATCGACCCGTATTATGAAGATCTTGTAAAGGAGGCTTTGCCATGTTAAATATCAATCCCAAAGAAGCGCATCAAATCATTGCGTCGCTGGAAGGGGGCGTCGTGCCCAGCCGCGGCATCCGTCATCTTCTCGTCGGCCGAAGGCAGGAAGTGGACGAAATTCTTTCCACGCTCGAACGCGTCAAAGACGGCGCCAGCGACATCCGCTTTTGGGTCGGGGACTTTGGCAGCGGCAAAAGCTTCATGCTCCAAACGATCGACACGTTCGCGCTCGAAAAGGATTTTGTGGTATCCACGGTAGACTTAAGTCCAACGCGCGCGTTTTACGCATCCAACGGAAAGGCCCGGGCGCTGTATCGGGAGATCATGAACAACTTGCACATCAAGACGTGCCAGGATCGTTCCTGTCTGGAAATCGTGTTGCAAAAATGGATCACGCGGTTGCGCGAAGAGTGGGAACCGGAAAACGGACCGCTCGTGTTTGAGATTTTGCAGGCAATCGAGCGGACGTTCGACACGTTCAAAGTACCGCTGATGGCGTACGACTTCGGCAAGGCGGTGGCCGCCTACGCCCAAGGCATGCTCAACGAGGATCGCGAGCAGAAAATCCAGGCGCTGCGCTGGCTGCGGGCGGAAACCGACACGAAAACCGAGGCGAAAAAAAACGCTGGGCATTGGAACGATCATCAACGACACGAACTGGTTCGACGCTTTGAAAACGTTCGACGAGCTCGTGGTAAAAATCGGATACGCCGGCCTTGTCGTCAACTTTGACGAGCTCGTCAATGTGTACAAGCTGCCAAGAAGCCAGACGCGGGCAAGCAATTATGAAATGATTTTGAACATGTACAACGAATGCAAGACAGGACGCGTCCAGCATTTGTTTTTAAACTTTGGCGCGACGCGAAAAACGATATACGATTCCTACCGGGGGCTTTCAAGCTATCGGGCGCTGGCCGGCCGGCTCGGCGCGGAACAAAAGGAAACCGGGCTGGTCAACACGAACCGCACCGTCCTGGCGCTCAAACCGTTGACACCCGAGGAAATCTACACGCTGCTGGAGCACTTGCTGGCAGTCTACAAAGCGCGCTACCATTGCGATGTTTCCGTTTCCTACGAGCAGCTGCGCCGCTATATGGAAGAACAACTCAACCGGCCGGGCGCCGACGAGTTTTTGACGCCCCGCGCGGTCATCAAGGATTTTCTGGAGCTTTTGGATTTGAAACGCCAAAATCCGGAGCGCTCGTTTGACAGCTTGCTTGAATCCAAGTTTGGCGGCCGGCCGGTCACCAGGGACGCGGATGATCACGACGACTCGCTCGAGGTGTTTTAATGGACGCCTATGCCATGCTTTCCCGGCCGATCCGGGAATACATTTACGAGCAAGGCTGGCCCGCGCTGACAAAGATCCAGGAAGGCGCGATTCGCTACGCCAAGCAAACAACCGCCAATCTCGTGCTGGCGGCGCCAACCGCGTCCGGCAAGACAGAAGCCGCCTTTTTGCCAGCCATTGACGCCGTCGAAAAATTTCAAACCGGCATCCGCATCGTGTACGTGTCGCCTCTGGTCGCGCTCATCAACGACCAGTTCAAACGCCTGAGCGCCTTGTGTCAGACGCTGGACATTCCCGTTTTTCAGTGGCATAAAGACGTGTCAGCCACCCGGAAAAAACGACTCGTCAAAGAACCGCGCGGGATTTTGCTCATAACGCCCGAGTCGATCGAAGCCATTTTGACGATCCATCCCGAATTCGTTTCGCGCCTGTTTTCCAAGGTGGAGTGGGTGCTTGTCGACGAGATCCACAGCTTTATCGGCAACGACCGTGGCTACCAGCTGCGCTCGCTGCTCGAACGCCTCCAGCAGGCGATGGACAACGAGCCCCGCTATGTGGCCATGTCCGCCACGCTGGGAGAAACGGATCGGACGTTTGTCAAATCGTTTTTCTTCAACCGGCGGGAAACGCTTGTCCTGGTGGATCGAACGCAAAAGGAACTGGAGTACACGCTCGACTTCGTACCGCCCACCGGCGACTACAAGCGGGATTTTGATCGGGTGGCCCAAAAGGTGTACGAACGTTCCCGGACGCGGTCGCTGCTGGTGTTCGCCAATTCCAGACACACGGTGGAGGATTTCGCGCTTCGCTTGCGAAAATGGGGCGTCGAAGACCGGCTGCCCATCGACTATTTCGCCCATTATTCGAATTTGAGCAAGGCGCTGAAGCGAAGCGCGGAAGTGTTCGCGAAAGAGGAAGGCAAGCCGTTTACGATTTGTTGTACGAGCACGTTGGAACTTGGCATCGACATTGGGGCCGTCGACGAGGTTGTGCAATACGACGCGCCCATGAGTGTTTCCTCGCTGGCGCAGCGCGTGGGCCGAAGCGGACGACGACACACCCCGTCCAGACTCGTCCTGATTTCAAGCGAGCCCTGGCTGTTTTTGCAAGGCTACGCGGCGCTGTCGCTGCTCAAGCGCGGACAACTGGATTCGGTGCTGCTCGTGCGCAAGCCATACAACGTGTTCGCCCACCAGGTACTGTCGCTCGTTTTGCAAAGAGGCAGCATTCCGCTGGACGAGTTCCGGCAGCTGAACCATTCGATGCAGGCTTGGCGGTGGGTGAAGGACGACGAAAAAACGCAGATTTTCCGCTTTTTGCGTAAGCAGGAAATGATCGAAATATGCGGACCGGACGTCATCGCGGGGCGCGCGCTGGAAACGCTCATGGAAAAAGGATCGTTTTTTTCGTTGTTCGAGGAAGACGAGGCGTTTGGCATTTACGCGGGCGACGAAAAGCTGGCGGAAGTCGTGCCGCCGCCATGGATGAAGCGCGGCAGCCTGATCGTGGTGGCGGGAAAGGCGTGGGAAGTGATGCGTATGGACGCGAAAAAGAAGCGGGTCGACGTGGTGCCCGCCCAGGATGGCCGCACGCTCAAGCTTGGCATTCCGGGCGTCGTCGTTTCGGACGCCATTCGGCAGGAAATGAAAGCGATCATGGAACGGCCATACGACTATCCGGACTACCCGGTTTTGCGTCAAGCCATCCAAAACCGTACGACGGCGACGTTTGCGGAAGACGAACAGGGGAATGTGCGGCTGCAAACGTTTCGGGGCACGAAGATCAACCACACGCTTGCACTCATGCTTTCGATTGTCAGCCAGACGGAATGCGTACGTAGCAGCGAATGGAGTTCCGCGATCTCGCTGACCAGCCGCCACTTCGATTTACGGAAGGAAATCGAAAAATGCCAGGCTGTTTCCTGGACGAAAGCGGATTTTACCGCTTTTTTCGAACGCGAACCCGAGCGGGTCGAAGCGTTTTTGGAAAAGACGAAGTATCGCGCGCTGCTGCCGGAGCCGATTCGAATCGAGTACATTTTGGAAAACCTGCTGGATATCGAGGGCGCCGTGGCGTTTTTGGCAACTTTGAAGACAAAAAAGATGGTTGGATAAAAAATCATCTTTTTTGTTGCGTTTCTCTTTTCTATAGGGTAAGATAGTTACAGATTTAGTGATGATAGCGAAGAGGAAATACCTGTTCTCGTACCGAACACAGAAGTCAAGCTCTTCTGCGCCGACGATAGTTGGCTTCGCGCCTGCGAAAATAGGACGTTGCTAGGTCTTTTTTTTGCATTTTCTTTTCAGAAATCCACGCGAATAAATGAAAAAAATTTTTGAGCATTTAATTAACCGCCCGTTAATGAAAGCGCTATACTGATGGTGTTTTAAAAGAACCAGACAAATGTAAAGAACACAGGCCTGCTTTCTTGATTGTGGTTCGCTAAGGAGAGAAAAGAAATATGTATCACAGGTTTTTAAGCGGAATGATCGCCACAACGATGGCCTTTGGCGTCTATGCGCCAGCTTTTACAAGCGTTTACGCAGAAGAGAAAAAAGAGCAAACGTCGGAAACGCAAAAGCCGACTTTTGTAGAAAATGATTTTGAATACTGGACGAAAGATTCGAAAGTCAAACAAAAACTGATCAATTTCGTGAAAAACGCAACGGATCCGAAATCCGAAGACTATATTCCGGAAGAAAACCGGATCGCCGTATTCGACATGGATGGAACCCTGCTTTCAGAAACGAATCCATACTATTTTGAATGGATGATGTTCTTCCACCGCGTCCTGGACGATCCAACGTACAAAGCACCGGAAAAAATCAAAGAGTTCGTGACGGACGTGGCGGAACCGGCTGTATACGACGGGAAAGTGACGGACGAGATCGACGCGCAGTTCTCTGAATACCAGGCGGAAGTGTACAAGGACATGACGCTTGATGATTATGAAAAATACGTGCAGGATTTTATGGATCTGCCTGTCAACGGACAAGACGGTCTGACGTATGGCGAATCGTTCTACATGCCGATGCGCAACGTCGTGGACTTCCTGCAAGACAATGACTTCCAGGTTTACATCGTTTCCGGCGCGGACCGGCTGACGACGCGTGCCGCCGTCACAAAAGAACTAGGCATTCCGGCCAACCACGTGATCGCTTCGGATACGATGATCGAAGCATCCAAAGAAGGCGACGAGGACGGCGAGTTCTACGGCTATACGAAAGACGACGAGCTTGTCCGCGGCGAAGAGCTGATCAAAAAGAACTTGAAGACAAACAAGGTCACGGCGATCGCCCGGGAAATCGGCATCCAGCCGGTACTGGCGTTTGGAAACAGCTCCGGCGATGAAAGCATGGCGATTTACACGATTACGGACAACGAATACCCGGCGGAAGCGTTCCTGCTTTTGTGCGATGACACCGAACGGGATCATGGCAATACGGAAAAAGCCCAGAAAGTCGCGGATATGGCGAAAAAAGACGGCTTTAACACGATCAGCATGAAAAACGATTTCAAGACGATCTATCCGGAAAAGGCTGAAATGGTCGAGATCATCGACGAAACCGGCGAAGCGGTTAAATAAATCCAAAAAGAAGAAAAACAAAACGGCAAAACCAACTTGCCGTTTTTGTTTTTGCGAAGAAGGACGAAAAAAGAACACAGAAAACGATCCTTTATGCGAAAATAAAGACGTAGAAAAGAGGATGAGTATGAAATTGTTGGCAAGTGACTATGACGGAACGCTTCACTTTGAGGACGGGTACAAGCAAGAAGACCTGGAAGCGATTCGCGCCTTTCAAAAACAAGGCAACATGTTTGGCTTGTGTTCAGGACGGCCGCTGCGTAATTTATGGAGCCTGCAAAGCGAGGCGCTGAAGTTTGATTTTATTATCGCTTCCTCGGGCGCCTCGTTCGCGACCGATCCTGAACACGTTTTGGAAGAGCGCACGGTGCCTTTGGCCGTGTTGGAGGAAATCGAGGAACGCATGGGACTTGAAAACGTAGTCATCGTCGGAAAGACCCGGTTTTTTGTGCAAAACCCCGCATGCTGGGCCGCCCAAAACGTTGGACAAAACGTGGAAACGATCCATTCGGCCCAACAAGTGCAGGAACCGGTTTTGCAAATTTCCATGGAGCTTTCAAGCGAGGCGGCCGCCCGTGCGATGTGCGGGCGGCTCGCACGCCTCGAGCAGCCATGCAGCTTTTTTCAAAACGGGACCTTTATCGACATCGTGGCGGCGGGCTGCTCCAAAGCGACCGGCATCAAAGCCGTCGCGGCCGCGTTGGGGATCGCGGAAGAGGATGTTGCCTGCATTGGCGACAACTTCAACGATCTGCCCATGATCGAGGGCATCGAAAACAGTTTTTCGTTCGACTTTGCGCCGGCGGCCGTGCAGGAGCGAGCCGGGACGATCGTTTCTTCCGTGGCGGAGGCGATCGCGTGCTGGACGGGCGAAGGAAATCTTGGATAGAAAAAAAGAAAACGTTGGAATCCAAACAAAAAAAAGTGGAATCGGCGGGAAAAGAAAAAAAACGCTCCATTTTTTCAGTTGATCCACTATGATAAAGAAAAAGAAAACCATCATCGAAAGGAACTTGAGATTATGAAACTGCAAGCCGCACTGGACACGCTTACTTTGGAACAATGCATCGAACTGCTTCAGGAAACCGGCCATTCCGTCGATATCGCCGAAGTGGGAACGCCGTTTATTATCGAGCAGGGCATGGCGCCTGTTCGCGTTTTGAAAGAGCGCTTCCCCCATATCGAAGTGCTGGCCGACGCCAAAATCATGGACGCCGGCGAATTCGAGGCCGACAAATGTTTCGAGGCCGGCGCCGACATTGTGACCGTTTTGGGCGTAAGCTATGACGAAACGATCGAAGGCGTCGTCCGATCCGCGAAAAAGCACGGAAAGAAAGTCATGGTCGACATGATCGCCGTGCAGGATCTGGCGAAACGGACAAGGGAAATCGACCAAATGGGCGTCGATTACATTTGCGTCCACACCGCTTTCGACATCCAGTCCACCGGACAAAAGGACCCGCTCGAAGAGTTGAAAGTCGTCAACCAGGTCATCGAGCACGCGCAAAGCGCGGTAGCCGGCGGGGTCAAGCTGTCCACGATCGACGCCATCGCCCGGGAAGGGGCGGCCATTGTCGTCGTTGGCGGCGCGATTTGCAACGCGGCCAGCCGCAGTGAAACCGCGCGAGAGATGAAGCGCCATCTCCAGGAGGAAAACGCATGAATTACGAACAATACGCCGACACGGTACTCAAGGAATTGCAGCACACCCTTCAAGCCGTCGACGCCCAAAAAGCCGAAGCGTTCACCACGATGCTCGACGAAGCCGACGAGGTGTTTTGCGCCGGCGCGGGCCGAAGCGGATTCGAGGTAAAAGGATTCGCGATGCGTCTGATGCACATGGGATTGAAAAGCTACGTGGTTGGCGAAACGTGCACGCCCAACATCGCTAAGGGCGGACTGCTTGTCGTTTGCAGCGGCTCGGGTGCGACGAAAAGCCTGGTCAACCACGCGAGCAAAGCGAAAGAAGTCGGCGCCAAAGTGGCGCTGATCACCATTGATCCAAACAGCCCGATCGCGAACATGGCGGATCTTGTGATCGAGATCAGCGCGCCAAGTCCGAAAAGCGCGAAGCAAACGGATATGAAAAGCATTCAGCCGATGGGATCGCTTTTCGAGCAAAGCGAAGGCTTGTTCATGGACATCGTCGTGATGATGCTCATGGCCCGGCGCGGGATGGACGCCGACACGATGTTCGGACGCCACGCCAATATGGAATAAGAAATAGCGCGATTTTCGTTTTACAGCCTTGGACGGCCCCACACGTCCAAGGTTTTTTTTGTGGCGATTTATGTGATAGCGTCCCATTTTTTGGGCATTCCATTGGAGAAAAAACAGCGGATACGCTTAACTAGAAGCATGAGAAGGGTGCAACATTTGCAACAAATCCAAAGAAAGTAACAATTATGATGAATCAAAACCAAGCTTATCCTCTATACCAACTACAGGAAATCCACGATTTGAAACACCTGATCGACGAGCAGGCCCGGATCCATCCGCAAGCGCCCGCCTTCCGCTGGACGGAAAACAAGGTGCTTCACACCAAAACAAGACTGGAATTGCGGCAGGACATCCGCGCTTTGACCAACTGGCTGTTCGACCAAAAGATCCACGGGCAGACGATCGCGCTGGTCGGGCGCAATAGCTACGCGTATATCGTCGCCTTTTTCGCCTTGATTTTGGCAGGCAACGTCGCCGCGCCCATCGACAAGGACGCCGCTTCGGAAGAAATCGTCGCGATGATGACGCTTGGCGACGCGGGTGGCGTCGTTTGCGCGCAGGACGATCCGCTCGTTTCCTGTTTGCCGGACTCCATACAGCCGCTGTGGTTCGAGGATCTTCCATCTCTGATCGAGAAAGGAAAGACGCTCCCCGACCATTTCGAGAGCGTGCAAATTGACCCGGAGACGATTTGCGCCTATTTTTATACGAGCGGAACGACCGGCACCCCAAAGGCCGTCATGCTCAGCCACAAAAACATCGCCGCCGACATCAACGCCGCGTGCAAGAACTTCGTTCTCACCGGCGATACCGTGGCCGTTTTGCCGTTCCATCATTGTTTTGGGCTGGTGACTGGCGTTCTAAAAGTGCTGAACTATGGCAAAGCGACGTACATCGCCCCTTCGCTGCGGCGGGTGCAAAAGACGTTTCAGGAACAAAAGCCGCAAACGGTCTTTCTCGTACCGTTGTTTGTGGAAACGTTTCATAAACGCATTTGGAGTCAAATCAAGCAGAAACACCAGGAAACGCAAGCGCGCCGGAAAATGCGCCAGTGCGAACAGCTGCTGAAAATCGGCATCGACATGCGCAAAAAGACGTTCAAGGCCGTGCACGATTCGCTTGGCGGTGCCCTTCAATACATCATTTGCGGCGGCGCGCCGCTCGACCAGCGCTATATTGACGATTTCCACGCCTGGGGCATTACGATCTTGAACGGATACGGCATTACCGAGTGCGCGCCCGTCGTGGCCGTCAACCGCAACCACTTTATAAAAAAGAACAGCGTCGGTCAAATCGTCGACGGCGTGCAGGTGCGCATCGGCGAGCAAGGCGAAGTATGGGTCAAGGGCGATATCGTCATGCGCGGCTACTACGGCGATCCCGAAGCGACACGCGCCGTGCTGCGCGATGGATGGTTCAACACGCAAGACATCGGCTACGTGGACCGGGACAACTTTCTTTTTTTAAACGGGCGCGAGAAAAACCTCATCATTCTCAGCAACGGGGAAAACGTTTCGCCGGAACAAATCGAGATGCAGCTGGCGCGCTGCGAGGAAGTCGAGGAAGTGGTCGTGTTCGCCCGTCAAAAAGCGCTGTGCGCGGAAATCTATCCCGATCCCGCCGCGCAGGACGCCGAAAACAAAATTGCCGCCTATGTGCAGGCGTACAACGACCGGCAGCCCAGGGCGAAGCAAATCGAACGGTTTTATTTCCGGGACCGGGAATTTGAAAAGACTCCGACGAAAAAAATTATTCGGAGCCAAAGAACAGGAGTGTGAATCATGACGAAAATCATAGAAATCCTAACGCATTATACCGACGTTCCCGCCGCAACCATTCAAAGCGACTCCCGTCTGGTGGCCGATCTTGGCCTCACCTCTTTGGACGTTTTGGACATGGTTGGCGAGTTCGAGGACGAATACGACATCGAGATCCTGGACAAGGACATTAAGCAAATGCAAACCGTGCAGGACATCGCCGACTATTTGAGCGCGCATGCGTGATTTCGCGATCCGATGGTTCGGGCACGGCCCCGAGGCGTCGTACGCCGCGCTGGCTCCTTGTTTTCAGCAGCGCGTCAACCGCTACACCCATCCCCAAGCGCGCCAGCAGTCGATCGAAGCGTACACGCTGCTGCAGACGCTGCTTACGCGCCACGCCATCCCTTTACAGCCTTTGCGCCTGTTGCCAAGCGGCAAATGGACGATGGGACCGTGGTTCGTGTCGCTGACGCATTGCGCCACGGGCGCGGCGGCCCTGATCAGCACTCGCAACGATTCCATCGACATGGAACCCGTACGTCCGCTGTCCTGGAAGCGCGTGGAAAAGACGTTGTCCGCGGCGGAAAGGCACGCGCTGGCGAACAGTTCGCGCCCCGAGGCGGCGTTCATGACGTTTTGGACCCGCAAAGAGGCGTATATCAAGCAAAAAAGCGAAGCCGGGGACGTTTCCTATCGCGCCATCGACACATTGGCCTGGGCCGGGCGCGCCACGTCGTGGGAAAGCCATGGCACGATCGTGACCGTGCTGGAGGAAATCGAGACATGCGACGCGTAATCGAGTTTCGTACGTTCGCGGACGACGTGGTGACAGCCCGGAACCAGGACTTCAAGCTTCCCGAAACGTATACGTGGATTCGAACCGGCCGCGGCTATCAAATGGCTAGCGACGCCTTGTACGCCTTGTTTTCGCTTGGCGCGTCCGGATGGCTGCGCCATGGTTTGCATACGAGATTCATCGGCCAAGAACGCCTGGCGCGCGAAGCCCAGGGCTATTTTTTATATATCAACCATACGCAAACGACGGGCGATCCTTTTTTGCCAAGCCAGCTTGACCGCAAACGGCGGGCATACGTCGTGGCTTCGCCAAGCAACTTGTCCGTTCCGTTTTTTGGAAAGCTGCTGCCCATGCTTGGCGCGCTCCCGCTCCCGAACACCCGTCAGGGCATGAAGGAATTCCGGAAAGCCATCGCGTACCGGGTCGGGCAAAACCAAAGCGTCGCCATCTTTCCCGAGGCCCATGTGTGGCCGTATTATACAGGCATCCGCCCGTTTTCCGACGCGTCGTTCCAATTCGCGGTCGACACGGGAAAACCGGTGTATTGCGCGACGGTGACTTACCAGCGCGGTCGGCGCGGCCGGGTGGAGCGGACGGTGTTCGTCGACGGTCCGTTTTATCCCGACGACACGCTTTCGCGGCCGGCGAAGCGCCGGAAGCTCGCGGAGCAGGTGTATTGCCAAATGCGAAAGAACGCCAAAAAAAACACCGTCGAAGTCATTCGGTACGTCCAACGAAAGGAGGAGGCATGAACGTTTTATACTGTGGCGATATCCATATCGCGCAAGGATTGATTTTAAGCGTGCTTTCGCTCAAAAACCACGTGAGCGAACCGCTCCATGTGTATATATTGACGATGTCTTTGCGCCAAAACGGCCGGCAGTACGAGCCAATCGACGCCAAAACGATTCAGACGATCGAAAAGATCGTCCACCAGGGCCATTCAGCCGGCACGGTGGAGGTTTTGGATGTGACTGCCTTGTTTTGCGAGGAGCTTCCCGAGGAAAACATGGAAACGCGGTTCACGCCATACTGCATGCTCCGCCTGTATGCCGACCGCCTCGCGCTGCCGGACCGGATTCTTTATTTGGATACGGACGTGTTGTGCCGCCGCTCTCCCCGGGCGTTTTACGAGCAGGACATGACCGGGATCGAGCTGGCCGGCGTCCTCGATCATTACGGCAAGTGGTTTTTCCACCGGAAAATGTTTCAATTCGACTACATGAACTCGGGGGTGCTGCTTCTTAATTTGGAGCAAATCCGCAAGACCGGCTTGTTCGCGCGGGCCAGAAGCTACTGCCGGCGCCATTCGATGTTCATGCCCGACCAGTCGGCGCTCAACAAGCTCGTGCGCTCGAAGCGGCTTTGGCCGCGCCGGTACAACGAGCAGCGGCAGCTGCAGGACGACACCGTGTTCCAGCATTTCACCACGAGCTTTCGCGCTTTTCCCGTCTTGCATACCGTCAGCGTGAAGCCGTGGAACCGCGAAGGAATGCACGACATTCTCCACTTGCATGAATACGATGGCTTGTATGCCGAATACGACGCGTTCGCCGCGACGCCTCGTCCAGGAAAGGAACTCTGACATGACAACAAAACCCAATATTCCCATTTTTTTCACAATCGACGAAGGCTACGCGCCGTGGCTTTCCGTCGCTTTGCTGTCGCTCAAGGAAAACGCCAGCCCGGCGTGCCGCTACGATGTGCACGTCGTCTACCACAACATGCGTCCGGACACGATCGAGCGTTTGAGTCGAATTGCCGGCGACGACTTCTCGATTTCGTTTTTGCCGATGACGGAAACGATGGAGTCGATCACAGACTGGGAAGGAAACTACTTGCGCGCCGACTATTTCACGCTGACGATTTTCACCCGCCTGTTTTTGCCGGACATGTTTCCGCAATACGACAAGGCGATTTATTTGGACAGCGACATTTGCGTGCCGGGCGACATTTCGAAGATGTACGCCATCGCTTTGGAGGACAACTATCTTGGCGTCGTGAACGACTACTCCATCGCCAACGTGCTCGAACTCAACCACTATGTCAAAGACGCCGTGGGCGTCGACAAGGACCACTATTTCAATTCCGGGATCCTGCTGATGAACTTCCAGGCGATGCGCGAGCACCATTTGGCGAGCCGGTTTTTGGACTTGATGGCGAAATACCACTTTGACACGATCGCGCCGGACCAGGATTATTTGAACGCGTTGTGCAAGGACAAAGTCGTCTATTTGGATCCGACGTGGGACTCGATGCCATGCGATTTGGACGAGTTTGAAAATCCGCAAATCATCCACTACAACTTGTTTGACAAGCCGTGGTGCTACGACGACGTCAAGTATGAAAAATACTTTTGGGACGTGGCGAAGCGGTCGGATTTCTACGAGGAAATCGTCGCGTACAAACAAGGCTATTCCGACGCGCAAAAGCAGAAGGACGCGCAATCGCTGGCCCAGCTCGTGTCGCGCGGCAACGCGATCCCCGACCAGGCCGTGACGATGCGCAAAGTGTTTGAAAGCGGGCAAGAGGCGCGGCTATGATTCTTGGCAACGACCGGCCGGCGGTCGTCGAGCACATCCGCCAGCTCGTTTCGGACAACGAGCTCAACGCCAAGGCGGAGCTGGACGATCCGGTTTTGACGCCGGAACAAAAAGACGCGCTCGTGCAAGGGTTTTTGGCGCGGCAGGGCACGCGGGCGCAGGAGCTGGACGCCCGGCTGGCGCGCTACATCATCAAATACTATACGAAGCTGGTCAACCACCGGACCCAAATCGTGGGATTAGACAAAATTGAGGCCATCGAAGGCGGGGCGATCATCACGAGCAACCACTTCAACCAGCTGGACAACACGGTGGTGAAAAAGATGATCGCCGAAAAGGACGGCCGGGATGTGTATACGGTCATTCAGGAAGCCAATTTGGCGATGGATGGCTTTTTCGGATTTTTGATGAACAATGGCGACAACATTCCGATTAGCGACAACTACGACTACATGCGCCACGACTTTGTCGACCTTTTGCGGCAAGTCGTCGAGCAAAAGGACTATATCCTGATTTATCCCGAACAGGAAATGTGGTTCAACTACCGCAAGCCGCGTCCTTGCAAGCGGGGCGCCTACTATTACGCCAGCAAGCTGGGCGTGCCGGTCATTTCGTGTTTTACCGAAGTGCAGGATCTGGACACGATGGATGACGACCATTTTAAAAACGTCCAGTACACGCTTCATATTCTGGATCCGATTTTTCCGGATCCCGCCTTGTCGGATCGTGCCAACAGCATCGCGATGGCGAAAAAAGACTACGAGCAGCGCTGCGCGGCGTACGAGAAAATTTACAACCGGCCGATGACGGCGGCGTTTTCGTATCGGGACATTGCCGGATACGTGAAAGAAGATTGACAGGGAGTCTCGGAAACGGGACTCTTTTTATGGTAGGATGAAAAGCGAAAAGGAGGATTTGGTTCATGGAAGCATTCAAACGCGTATTTTTGATCGTCATTGACTCGTTTGGGATCGGGGCGATGGACGACGCGGCGGCGTATGGCGACGAGGGGGCGAACACGTTTTTGCACATTGACGAGCGGATGGATCCGTTTCGGATTCCGAACCTCATGCGTCTGGGGCTGGGCGAGCTGGCTCAACCGGCGCACGCGTGCCGGAACGCGCCGCTGACCGGCTACCGGTGCGCCCTCAAGGAACGCTCCGTCGGCAAGGACACGACGACAGGCCACTGGGAGATGATGGGGCTACGCACAGAAAAGCCGTTTGTCACGTTTACGAACACCGGCTTTCCCCAGGCGCTGATCGACGAGCTCGAGCGGCGAACCGGCCACGAAGTCATTGGCAACAAGGCGGCCAGCGGCACGGAGATCTTAACGGAGCTGGCCGGGCAGGAGCTCGCGTCCGGCTCGCGGAAAATGATCGTGTACACATCCGCGGATTCTGTCCTGCAAATTTGCGGCCACGAAAAAAGCATGGGGCTGGACGAGCTGTACCGCGTTTGCCAAATCGCCCGCGACATCACGATGAAGCCGGAATGGAAAGTGGGACGCGTCATCGCCAGACCTTATTTGGGCGATGCCGAAAGCGGATTCGAGCGCACGCCCAACCGCAAAGACTTGTCGGTGGATCCGCCGCGGAAGACCGTTCTCGACTTGTTAAAGGACAACGGCAAGGCCGTGGTCGCGATTGGCAAGATCCACGATATTTTCAACGGCCGCGGCATCACGAGAAGCGTGCATTCGAATTCGAGCGTGGAGGGCATGGAGCAGACGATCGCCATGGCTGACGAACCGTGGGAAGGACTCGTCTTTACGAACCTGGTCGATTTTGACGCCAAGTGGGGCCATCGGCGAAATCCGATCGGCTACGGACGGGAGCTTGAGACGTTCGATGGCAAGCTGGGCGAATTGATGGACGCGATGCAAGAAACGGATCTGCTGATCGTGACCGCCGACCACGGCAACGACCCGACGCATACGGGCACCGACCACACCCGGGAAAAGACGCCGCTCTTGTTGTGGGCGCCCCGGTTCCAATCGACGGGCACGCTCAAAACGCAATCCAGCTTTGGAACGGTCGGGATGACGATTTTGGCGAATTTCGACATCGAGAGAAAGCCGTACATGATAGGGGACAGCGTGCTGGAAGCGCTGCGATGAACAAAAAAACAATCGCGAAGACAAGCCGCGATTGTTTTTCGTTTTTATTTAGCGGGAATATACCCACATTCCATGACACATCGTTTTCAGCGCCTTGGTTTCAAGCAGCGTCTTTGAGTCTTGAAAAATGTCGTGGTCGATGACGACAAGATCGGCCCAGTACCCCGGCTCGAGCTTTCCAAGCTTTTTTTCCATCCCCTGGGCGAACGCGCTTCCTTGCGTGTAGGCGTCGATGGCATCCTCGAGCGAAAGCCGTTCCTGCGCGTTCCAGCCGTTTTTTGGATAGCGGTCGTAGTCTTGCCGAAAGACGGCGCAGTGCAGGTTTTTGAAGGGATCGACGCTTTCCACGGGCGCGTCCGTGCCCAGACAGAGCGGAACACCGAAATCGTGGAGCGTCTCGAACGCGTATGACGTGGCGGCCAGCGTCTTGCCTACGCGCTCTTCCACGATGTGCAAGTCGTATTCGAGAAAGACGGGCTGGATGTAGGCCACGATGTTTTGGCTTCGAAAGCGCTCCAGCAAATCCCGGCCGGTGATTTGGACGTGGACGACGCCCCAGCGCAGCGGATTGCCGGGTTCCTGCAGCGCCTCGTACTGGTCGAGAACGCAGGCGATGGCGGCATCGCCAATGGCGTGGGTGATGAGGGGCAGCCGCTTCTTTTTGGCGTAGACGGCCAGCTCTTGAAATTTCTGCGCTGTCGTCACCTGGATGCCGCAAGTCGAAGGGTCGTCGCGGTAAGGTGAGGAAAGCCACGCGGTCCGGGCGCCGAGCGAGCCGTCCATAAACGCCTTGATCGGTCCGATTCGATGGAAACGCGTCGTTCGGGGCTGGCACGTTCGCAAAAAGCGTTCGAGCGTTGGGATGTCCTCGATGTGGAACTGATGTGTGATGCGCAGCGTTTGGCGGGCCGCGAACCGGGCGTACGCCGCGAAGACGCGTTCAAAGTTGCCGTCCTTGATGTCCGCGGTTTGAATGGACGTGATGCCGTGGCGAAGACAGTGGGCGGCCACTGTTTCGAGCTGGTTTAAAATCGTCGCCTCGCTTTTGTCGCGGACATCGCGCAAAAACGGAGCGCAGGCGTTTTCTTGCGCGATGCCGGTATCGGGATCAAAGTCCTCGTCCACAAGATTCACTTTGTTTTTCATCGCCGTGTTCACCGTCAGGACATGGGTGCAGACGCGTTCCATGACCATCGGAATCGTCGCGCTGACCGCGTCCAGATCGTGCCGCTCCAAACAGCGTCGTTCTTCAAGCTGGTCCTGGTTCCAGCCGATGCCATGCACTAGCGTGGCGCCTTGATGGGTATCGAGGTAGGCGCGTATGGCTTGCTGAATGTCGGCGATCGAGCGGCAGGCGGACAAGTCGACGTCGCAAAGCGTTTCGCCAACCATCATCGCGTGCAAATGCGAGTCGTTGAAGCCGGGCAGCACGACGCGGCCTTGCAAGTCGAAAACGGTGTCGGCGCAAGGGGCGATGTCCTCGGTGCGGCCCGCCTGGAGAATCGTGCCGTTTTCGATCAGAAGCGCTTCGCAAAACGCGCCGCTTCCTTGATAGATTTTGCCGTGGATCAATGCTTGTTTCATAACTCTCCTTTCAAAAAAAGCCGCACGCGCGGCTTCTTCTTTTTATTCTTGATCGTCGATCGTCACGTACTTGTAGACGAACGGCACGCCGACCGGATTGTCGACAAGGTGTTTTACGCTTGGGTTGAGCAAGTCGGATGCGCCGGTCTGGAAAATCGGAGCGACCGCCACGTCTTCCATCGCGATTTTTTCCGCTTTTTTCAACGCGTCCCAGCGCGCTTCGTCGGTGCTGGCGTTCGCGGCTTCGTCCAGCGCCTTCTTGTATTCGTCGGAATCGTATTTTCCAAAGTTGAAGGAGCCGCCCGGCACCAGAACGTTCAAATACGTCGTCGGATCGGCGTAGTCCGGACCCCATCGCGTGAGCACGAGATCAAAGTCGCCGTTTTGTTGGGTTTTGAGACGGACGTTTTTCTCCTGGGAAACCATTTCGATGTTCAAGCCATCCAGGCTCGCGAACTCGGACTGCATAAATTCGGCAGCCGACTTGGACGGATCGCTTGGCTCGAACAGGAAGCGCAGCGTGATCTCGTCTTTGCCGAGTTCTTTTTTCGCTTTTTCAAAATACTCTTGCGCGAGTTTTTTCGTGTCCTCGCCGCGTTCGAGGAAGAAACCTTCCGTGGTTTCGCGGTAATCCTTGCCGTCCGGGCCGTTGGAAAGCTGACGGGTCACGAAGCCTTCCGCCGGAATGGAGCCGTCTTTCAGGACGTTTTGAGTCAAGTTGTCGCGATCCACCACGTAGGCGAGCGCTTTACGCAAGTTTTCATTTTGCAGATCCGGGTTGTCCAAATTGTATTGCAGATACCACAGGAAGCTGCCAAGAACCGACTTGTACGCCGGGTTGTCTTTGTATTTGTCGACAAGCGAGGAGTTCAGGCGGGCGTAGTCGGTCGTTCCGTTTTCGAAGGCGAGCGCGGCCGAGCTCGGCTCCGGCACGATGGAAATGTTGATTTCCTCCAGCGCGACGTCGTCGGCGCCCCAGTAGTTCTCGTTTTTCTCCAGCTTGAGCGAGTTGCCTTTGGTCCAGTTGACCAGCTTGAATGGACCGCACGCCATGAGCGTGTCGGCCGACAAGCCGTATTGCTCGCCTTGTTCGGTGGCGAACGCCTCGTTGACTGGATAAAACGGCGGGAAAGTCGTCAGGGAAACGAAATACGGCGTTTTTCGCTCCAGCTCGACCACGAATGTTTTGTCGTCTTTGGCTTTGACCGCCAGCGCGTCTTTGTTTTCGGGGTTGCCCATCGCCTCGCCGGCTCCTTTGATGCACGCGCCATCCGTTCCGAAAATGTAGGCGTAGTCGCTGGTCGGATCGCTGGCGGCGTCTTTCCAGGCGTACTCGAAATCGGCGGCCGTCACCGGATCGCCGTTGTCCCAGGACGCGTCCCGCAAATGGAACGTGTACGTCAAGCCGTCCTCGGACACATCGTAGCTTTCGGCCAGCGCGGGCACGATGTCCCCGTTCTCGTCGGTCGTTTCCAACCCTTCGATGGTCATGTTGATGACCTCGAACGACATCCCGTCGGTTGCCAGAGTCGAGTCCATCGTAATGACGTCGTTTTCTTTGGCCAGATTCAGCGTCTTGCGCCCGGCGCTGGCCGAGGTATCGCTAGTTCCCGACGAACAGCCGACCAGGGAAAGCGCGAGTGCGCCGGTCCAAAGAAGTTTTGATCCTTTGTTCATAATCTCTATTTCCTCTCTTTTCTGCATTCAGTATATCAATATATGATATCGCTTACAATTTGATATTTTTCAAAAAAAGCGTTAAATTTTAAGTTTACAACGCAAAATCGTATACTGAAGCTATGAAAGACAAAACCATCTATTGCCCCAAGGCAGAGAAACCATACTTTATAAAAACGGAAAGCGCCGACGGAAAAAACGTGCTTCGCGTCCAGCCGGACGATCCGTTTTCGCTGACGAAGCTGGAAATGCTCGTCCCTTCGCTGAAAAAGGAGTTTTCGCTTGCCAACATCGTGCAGGCGTCCAAAGTGTTTGAACACGGCGGGCCGTACGTCGACTTGTATGGCGCCACGCCCGCTGCCGCGCAAGACGATCCCCGCTGCCGGACATCGGGTTCGCTTGTGCGCTACACGTTTGAAAACACCTCGTATCCCTTGTATCCGGCGGAAGCCTTTTTGATTTGGCTCGTGTTTCTGGCGCTGCGTCAAAACCGGGTGCTTTCGCGCAAGCTGTGCGAATACGATGGATTTTCCTGCGAAAAGGAGCCGGTTCTTGCGCTGGCGTATGGCATGTACGTGGCGCTGGCCCGCAACGGAAAGATTCGCGCGGTGGAAACGTTCGACGATTTGATCGACTTGCTGTATAACCAGGACGTGGTCGTCATGAAAGAGCAGAAGCCCAAAGATCCCGACTTGCGCAAATCGCTCGTTTTGCGTCAGCCAAGCCGTAAAAAGGCGTTCGCGATTGGCGACTGGATCGTGCATCCGACGATTGGAAAAGGCGAAGTCGTGAAGAAGGACGCGAAAACGTACACGATTTTTTTTAAAGTCGCCGGGCCGAAAACGCTGCTCAAGGATTTTGTGGAAAAACAATGTCACTTAATGTAATTTTTCTTGTTGACTTGAAGTCTACTATAGACTCTATAATAACAGTCAAGGAGAAAATGCCATGTATATCAAAGAAGTCAGCGCGCTTTACAATGTGAAAGAGGAAACGCTTCGATACTATGAAAAAGCGGGCATGATCCCGCCTGTGCACCGGACTGAAAACGGAATTCGCGACTACTCCAAGGAAGATCTTGGCTGGGTGGAAAACGCGTTGTGTATGCGCAAAGCCGGGCTGTCGGTCAGCGCGATCGCCGAGTATGTCGGGCTCACGAAAGAAGGGGATGAAACGTTGAAAAAAAGGTTGCAGCTGCTGAAGGAACAAAAACAAAAACTGGAGGAAGAACGCGACCGCGTCAATGTGATGCTCGAGCGCCTCGACTTTAAGATCAGGAAATTTCAAAACAAGATCGACACGATGTGATCCGGCCAAACCGGGTCTTTTTTATTGTTCGCTTACAGAAGTGTTAGAAAATATTAAGAATTCTTTTCTATAATACGAACTATGATGACAAATTATCCATCAAAATCCCGTTATGTCGCGCTGGAGGGCGCCATCGTCTACGATTCGCAAACCCAAACCATCCGCACGCCCAAAACCATCGTCGCCCTGACCCCGAGCGAGCGCCGCATCGTGCGCCGCCTTGTCGAGAATCAAGGCGAGGTCGTGTCCAGGGAACAGCTGATGCTCGATCTCTGGAACACGAGCGAGTACATCGGGGAGGGAACGCTGACGACCCACATTTCCCGGCTGCGACGCAAGCTGAAGCGGCAAATTGGATGCGGCCTGATTCAGACCGTCAAAGGGAAGGGATACAAGCTGCCAAAAAGATAAGCGAAAAAAAGCCCCGCCAAAAAGGCGGGGCGCAAAGCGGACGCTAGTTTTGCGCGTGGAACTGGAACTCTTTCAGAACCGGATAGGAAACAAGCGTTTTCGCTTCCAGATCTTCCTTGTTCATATCCACGGCCGTCAGGCTTTGGTTGTAGTAAGTCGAATAATAGAAAATACCGGTGTCGGTGTCGATGCAGCAGGCATACTGCGTGATTTCAAAGACACCCGGTTTGATTTCCGCTTCGCCGCGAACTTGCTGCACATTCGATAAAATGTGGAAAAACTGGGCGACGTTTTTTTGCGGATCCGGATCGCAAACCGAATTCAAATTCGTAAACGCCACGCGGACGAACCGGCTGACCGAGTCGACGCCGCCAGGCAGGCCGCTTGAACCAAGACCGCGCGAGAACAAGTCGATGCCTTTCATGTCGGGCGCGAATTGAATCGTCGGCTCGTGGCGCGTCAAGTTGACGTAGTTGGCCATGTTGTAGGACATCCAGTCGAATGTTGGCGCGTTCGTCAAAACGCCCCAGTTGTTGTCGTACACTTTCAAACCGTCTTTTGTGCTTTCCACCACGAAGCTGCCTTCTTTCGATCCCACGATCCAGTGCATTGGCGAAGTCGGCTGCTGCTCGCTGAACGGAATGTCCCAAATGTTCATATTGTCGAACAAGGCGCGCGCCTCTTGCAGCGTGGAAGCTTGCGTCAACACGTAAGGGATGAGCTCGAACGTCGCGACATTGTCTTTGCCCTCGGCTTTCGGGAAGTATTTGGCAAAGCCGGCAAACGCCGTTCCTACCATGCCAAGCCCTTTGTCGTTGGCGGCTTCAAAGTAAAGCGGATAGTCGTTTTGGATGATCGCCATGCCAATGAGCGCGTTGTGCGACGTGCATGTTTTGCCGTTGCGCCACTGGAACGGATAGTTGCGCGGCGTGACGACGACATCGTTCGGGAAATCAAAGTCCCAGTCCAGATTGCGGCCGATGTAATGATGGCCGTTCGTATAGTTCAATGCTGTACACATAAATGCAACCTCTTTTCTATGACAATCCCATCATACAACGTTCAGCCGATAAAAAAGAAGCGAGTCGCCCCGCTCAATATAAAGTGTGCAGCGCCCGGGCGATTCGCCCGATGACTTCCTGCACGATCGTTTGATCTTCGTTTCGCGAATTGAGAAACGTGTAGTACGCCCCCTGGATCTGGTACGTCAGCAAGATTTCCGTTTCGACACGGTTGCGCAAATGCGGATACTTGTTCCAGACATACGTCTTGACCGCCCGGTCCAGCCGGCTGGCCAGCAGCTCCTTTTTTTGATTGGGAAAGAGCAGCTCGATTTGCGGCTCGTAACGAATGAGCGCCTGATAGAGGTCGACAGCGAAGAGCTCGGAAGTTTTCAGCGAGTAAAGATCGTTGCGGGGCAGCGAATGAAGAATCTCGTACACAAGCTCCGCTTCCAGCTGCGCGCTTAAGTCCTGTAAATCGTGGTAATGGGCGTAAAATGTCGATTTGTTGATCCGCGCTTTTTCACACAGTTCCTTCACAGTCAATCGCTCGACAGGTTTTGTTTTGATCAAAGCTAAAAATGTCGCAATGATCGCATTTTTGGATTTGATGGCTCGTTTATCCATGATTTTCACTGATCTCCTTATTGTTCTACATTGCGTCTATCACTTTATCTTAAAACCCGGGGACTGACAAGCCTAAACCCCGTTTCCCTGGCGCGTTTCGCACAACCGCTCATACCGGCGCGCCATGTTGGCAGAAGGGGTGAATCCGTAGCGCTTCGTGGCGTAGGCGAAAGCGAGCCGCCAGGCATCGAGATGGCCGGCCTCGTACAGCTCGAACAAAAAGTCGAGAATCTCGGTCTGGCCTGGCTCGTCCTGCCAATACGTTTGCACGCCTTCGGCCGTCATATCCAGGCTTTCATCCAGAAAAAAAGCGAGCAAGTCCAGACGCCGCCGCGCCCGGTCCGGCATGTTCTGCCGCTTTTCCTTGACGATTTCGCGCAAAAACTCACGGGCGGGCATCGTCTTCACCTGGGCGACCAGCGCGTCCGCCAGCCGTCCGGCGCTTCCTTGCGGCTCGATCACAAGCCGGGCGAACCAGTCGCACACCGCGCCAAGATTTTGCCGGGTCGCGCCAAGGGCCAGCCGGCGGTGGATGGCGGTCGCAAACAAGGAAAGCTGTGACTGCCGCAAGGCGGCAAACGGGCTGGCCGTATTGAACAAGGCGTATTTTGCGGCGTACGACAGCGTGGAAACGAGTTTTTCCATCACGGCCGCGCTTTGGGCGAACGCCTCGTCGTCTGGCGTGATCGCGTCCAGCGCTTTGAAGTAGCGTTGGACCTGGACGCGCCAGCGCGCCTGTTCGGCTTTGGAAACGACGCGGTTGGGCATCCGGTACAGCCCTTGCGTGGCCTGGTCGCAAAACCGTCCGATCTCAAAAAAGAGCGCGTCGGGATCGAGAGCGGGCGCCGGCTCGTGCCGCAACGTCGCGAGCAGCGCGTCGTCCCATTGCGCGCGCTGGGAGGCGGACAGCTGTTTGTACGTTTCAATGAGCGCTTTTTTGATGTCGTCTGTCTGGGCGTTTTTCAGTTCCTTTTTCAAGTCGTTGATTTTCATTGGGCACCTCTATGCATAGTATACAACGTCTCGTACGGTTTTTTTGTGATAGAATACGATCAATAAGAAAAGAAAGGATTGTGATAGATATGAATCACCCTCTCGCCAATTTATATGGGCGCGCGAAACAGACGTTGTCCACGATCGGCATCGCGCTTTGGATTTATTTGCTCGTACAGCTTTGCGTGTCGCTTCTTTTGGGGCTTGGACTTGGGTCGGGCGTCGCGCTGTTTCCCGAGCTGACTTTTTCCTATTTTGATATGATGAACTTTTTTAACGCGATTGCGCTGCTTGTCGTCACGCCGCTTTCCGGCGGACTGGCCACGTGGTTTGTCAGCGACAGCCTGCGCTTGTCGTACCGGAAGCAATGGAGCCTGCGCTTTCGCAAGCGGGACATCGTGCATGGCTTTTGCGTGGTGCTGCTTTGCTCCTTTGTCAGCGGCTTGCTCATCAACGGGTTGAGCCTGCTGCTGCCGGCCCCGATCGAGCAGCCCGATTTTGGCTATTCCGCCAACGCGCTTTCCAACGCGCTGTTGTTCGTGTCGGTCGCGCTAGTCGGGCCGGTCGTGGAGGAAGTGTTTTTCCGGGGCACGATTTTGCGCGCCACGGCGCCTTACGGCCGGTTGTTCGCGCTGGGATTTAGCTCGTTTTGCTTCGCGATGATGCATTTGAACATCGCCCAGGGCGTGCCGGCGTTTTTTATGGGCTTTGTGCTGGGCTGGTTTTATTTGAAGTCAAATTCGCTGGTGGTGCCCGTCGCGATTCACGTTTTGAACAACACGCTGGCGTTTTTGGCCATGGACGAGTCGCTGGCTTGGATCGCTTCGATCGTCATTTTGCTGGCCGCGTGCTATGGCGTGGTGTATTTGGCGCTGCACGCCAGACAAATCGGGGCCGAGCTGGACGAGGCGCAAGGCGATCCGCACTTTTTAACGCTCGTGTGCACGAATCCGTGGCTGATCGCGTTTTTTATCGTTTTCGTGCTCGCGTCGCTGGGCACGCTGGTGACGCTATGAGACTGCTGCATCTTTCCGACCTTCATCTTGGCAAACGGGTCCATGGCTTTTCCATCGAGGAAGAGCAGGCCGACATGCTTGGGCAAATCGTTCGTTTCGTTCAGGAGCAAGCCATTGACGCCGTGCTGATCGCCGGCGACGTGTACGATCGGGCCGTTCCTTCCGAAGTGGCGATGGTGCTGCTGGACCGGTTTTTGAACACGCTGGCCAGCCGTTCGGTTCCGGTTTATATGATTAGCGGCAACCACGATTCCGCCATCCGGCTCCAGTACGGCGCCGCCTTGTTCGCGCACGCGGGCATCAAAATCGCCTCCACGCTGCAGGAAACCGTCCAGACCGCGCGGGTTGGCGACGTGGAGCTCGTCATGATTCCGTTTTTAAAGCCCGCTTTGGTGCGCCCGCTGTTTCCGGATCGAACGATTGAAACGTATGCGGATGCGATGGACGCCGTTTTGTCCACGCTCAAGCTGGAGCCTGGATGCAAGCACATCGCGCTGGTCCACCAGTTTATCGCGGGTTCGAAAACGTGCGACTCGGAGCAAAAAAGCATTGGCGGACTCGACGAGATTCCCGCGGAAACGTTCAAGGATTTCGACTACGTGGCGCTTGGGCATTTGCATTCGTTTCAAAAGCCGGCCGCCAACATGGCGTATTGCGGCACGCTGCTGAAGTATTCCGCCGACGAGATCCGGCAGCGCAAACGGTTTGTCGTGCTCGACGTGGGCGAGACGATTCAAATGGAAACGCATGATTTTCATCCGCTTCGCGATCTGGTTGAAATCAAGGGAACGTACATGGAGCTGACGGACCGGTCGTTTTACGAAACGCTGGACTTGTCGAACTACTATTCGATCGTGCTGCTTGACGACCACGACATCGTCAATGCCCACGCCAAGCTTCAAACGATTTATCCGAAAATCCTGAAGCTGACGTACGTCAACCGGCCGGCCCCGACAGGCGACTTTGCGCCGGCCGCCGTCGAGAAGCTGGATCCGCTGACGGTCATCGACGCGTTTTACCAAAGCCAAAACGGCCGCCCGGTCAGCGAGGCGCAAAAGCGGTGGATCGTCGGGCACTGGGAGGAGAGCGTATGCGATTAAACACTTTGACGATGAGCGCGTTTGGCCCGTACGCCGGCGAGCAGACAATCGACTTTCGCCGCTTTGGAACGAACGGCTTGTATTTGGTCAGCGGCGACACCGGCGCGGGCAAGACGACGATTTTCGACGCGATCGTTTACGGGTTGTATGGAAGCGTCAGCGGCGATGTCCGGGAAACGAGCATGTTGCGCTCGCGCTACGCGGACGATCGAACGCCGACGTTTGTGAAGCTGACGTTTGAAGTCAACGGGCAGACGTACCATGTTTTGCGGGGACCGGAATACGAGCGCCCCAAAGCGCGCGGAACCGGGACGACGAAGCAAAAGGCGCTTTGCGAGCTGACGTTCGAGGATGGCCGGCCGCCTGTCACGAAGGCGGCGCTCGTCAATTCGGCGATTGAGGAAGCGCTTGGGCTGACGCGGGACCAGTTCAAGCAAGTCAGCATGATCGCGCAAGGCGACTTTTTGAAAGTTTTGCTCGCGAAAACCGACGAGCGCACCCGGATTTTGCGCAGCTTGTTTCATACCGACCGCTACCGGCGGCTGCAAGAGGAAATCAACGAGGAGGCCAACGCGCAAAAAAGCGCGCTTCTTGAACGCGAGCGCCGGCTTCAGGAAAAAATCGGCCAGCTGGAAACGTTTCCGGCGGACGAGCGGTTTGAACTGGAAGCGCTGGTTCGCTTTCTTGACGAGGAAACGAAGGCGTGTCACACAAAACGGGACGCGCTGGACGCGGCGCAAAAGGCGTGCGACGCCAAACGGATCCAGCTCGGCAAATGGAACGAGCAATCCAAAAAAGTGCAGGCGCAGCAACAGGCCCGCCAGCAGCTCGACGAAGCCAACGCGCGGCTGGCCGTCCTCGAACAAGAACGGCAGACGCTTGCTTTGCGGCAGGCGCGCTATGGAACGTGGATCGAAGAGCGAAGCGCGCTAAGCCAGGCGCTGGAGCAAGCCAGACGCCGTAAGCAAACCGAGGAAAGCTATCAAAACGCGCGAAAAAAGCGAAAGGCGCTGGAACAAGCGCTGGAAAGTGAAAAAGCGCGCGTCGCGACTTTGCAAGTGGAAATCGACCAGCTGCAAACGGAAGAAGGCGACGAGCGCACTCTCGCGCTGGAATTGGAAAAATGGCAGGAACAAGCCGGCGCGCGCCAGAAGATCGAGGCGTTAAAAGCCGAGCAAGCCGAACGTAGCCGCGCGTTAAGCGAAGCAAAACAACGGTACGAGCAAACGCGAACCGACTACGAGGCGGCGCAAGCAAAGGCGGCGCGCATCGAGCTGGCGTACTACGACAGCCAGGCGGGCTGGCTGGCAAAACGACTGGAAGACGGGCGGCCTTGTCCGGTTTGCGGCGCGCTGGATCATCCGCACCCGGCCGCGCTATGCGCCCAGGCGGCCACCAAAGAAGACGTGGAGCAAGCGCGTCAGGCGGCGCAGCGCATACGCAAGGCGCTGGAAACGGAAGCGAACGCCTGTTTGCGTCTGGAGGAAGCGGGCGCCCACGCCCAAACGGAACTGGACGGGCTGGAAAAGAAGACGCCGCCCCGGGCGAGCATCGAAGAGCAGCTGGCGCGGCTGCGCACGCGTCAAAAGACGCTGGTGGAACGAACGCGTCGTCTGGAGGCGGCGCGTCAAACGTTGCAGGAAGCCGTCGGACGGCTTGCGGCAAAGGAAGACGAATGGCGGACTTGCCGGGAACAGGAAATCGAATGGCGGACGACGTGGCAGGCTTTGGGTTCGGCGACGGACGACGAGGCGGCGCTGAAAGCGCGGCAGGAAACGCTGGAAGCGCAAATCGAGACGTTCGAGCAGCATCGCAAACGCGTGGACGAGGAATGGCTCGCGCAGCAGACGCGGCGGGCCGAATACCAGGCGCTGGCGCAGGAATCGTTGAACGCCCCGGCCGATTTGGACCGGCAAATCGAGGCGCTGCGCGATTTCATCCAGATGGAGCAAACCCGGCTGGATGTCGAAAAAAAAGAGCAGGCGGACCGGTTGTACGCTTTGGAGCACGACCAAAAGGTCGGCTTGCAAATCGAACGGGAGCAAAAAGAAACGGAAGCGCAGCGCATGGCGCTTTCGGAGCTGAAAAATCTGGCGGACACGTTGAATGGAAAGCTGGGCGGCCAGTACAAGATCGGGCTGGAAACGTACGTGCAAATGGCGTATTTTGACGAGGTGCTCGCCCGGGCCAACGTCCGGCTCATGCAAATGAGCGAGGGACATTACGAGCTGATTCGCTACCAGGCGGGCAACCGGCAGTCGCAAACCGGCTTGGATCTAGGTGTGATCGACCACTACAACGGAACGAAGCGCAGCGTCCGCACGTTGTCGGGTGGCGAGTCGTTCGAGGCCAGCCTGGCGCTCGCGCTGGGTTTGGCGGACACGATTGGCGCGATGAATGGCGGGGTGTTTTGCGAAACGATGTTTATTGACGAGGGCTTTGGCACGCTGGACGACCAGACGCTGGGCCACGCGATCGACATGCTCGCGCAGCTGGCGGCGCACAAGTCGGTTGGTATCATTTCCCATGTGGCGGCGCTCAAAGAGCGCATCGACGCGCAAATCGTCGTGGAAAAGAGGCAGGCGGGCGGCGCGTTCGCGAAAACGATTGTGTAAAAGACAAAGAAAAAGCAGCTATCAAAGAAACAACGCTTTGAGGCTGCTTTTTTTGATTAAAGCAAAAGTCCGGTGACGAAAAGAAGCGCGATGCCGGCTGGCAGCACGTATTGCATGTAGGGACGCATCCATTCCTGGACGCGGGCTCCGCGGCCGGTGTTGGCCTCTTTTTTGAAGGCGTTCCATCCCCATCCCAGGCTGGTCGTGCAATACAACACGAAGAGCAGCGATCCAAGCGGCAAAATCAGGCTGGAAACGAGGAAGTCCTCCAAGTCCAAAATCGTCGTTCCCGCCCCGAGCGGCTCGATGTGTTCGAGCACATTGAAGCCGAGCGCGCAAGGCAGGGACAAAACAAAGAGCGCGGCGCCGTTGACAAGACACGTCTTTTTCCGGCTCCATCCGGTCAAATCCATCGTGGCGGACAAGATGTTTTCAAAGACGCCCAGCACCGTGGAGAGGGCGGCGAACGTCATGAAGGCGAAAAACAGCGCGCCCCACAACCGGCCAAGGGGCATGGCGCTGAAAATGTTGGGGAGCGTTAAAAAGATCAGGGACGGGCCGGCGCTGACTTCGACGTTGTAGGCGAAGCAGGCCGGGATGACGATCATGCCCGCGACGATGGCGACAAACGTGTCGAGCGCCGCCACATGGACGCTTTCTTTGAGCAGGCTGTGCTCGCGGTCGATGTAGGAGCCAAAGATGGCCATGCCGCCCATACCGAGCGAGAGGGTGAAAAAAGCCTGGTTCATGGCGGCGACGACGACTTGTCCCCAGCCAATGGCGCGGACGCGCTCGATGTCCGGCAGCAAGTAAAAGGCGAGGCCTTCCCGGGCGCCGGGCAGAAACACCGAGTGGACGGCCAGGACGAGCATAATGGCCAGCAGCAAGATCATCATGACTTTGGTGACGCGTTCCAAACCGTTTTGCAGGCCGGCCGCGCAGACGAGAAAGCCGATGCCGACGATGCCGCCCATAAAAAAGACGAGCGTCCAGGGGCTGGCGTTCATCGTTTCAAAGTGGGCGGCGATCGCTTCGGGACCGGCGCCTTCAAACGCGCCGCTTGCGGTGTCGAAAAAGTATTTGAGCATCCATCCGGCGACGGTCGTGTAAAACATCATGAGCAAATAGTTGCCGGCGAGGGCGACTTTGCCGTGCCAGCGCCAGCCTTTTTTTTGCGGGGTGAGCGTTTCGTAAAGCCGGGCGCACGATTTTTGCGAGGCGCGCCCGAGCGAGAACTCCATGCAAAGCACGGGGATTCCGAGCAGGACTAAAAAAAGCAGGTAAATTCCGATAAAGATGGCGCCGCCGTTTTGCCCGGCGACGTATGGAAATTTCCACACGTTGCCGATGCCGATCGCGCATCCCGCCGACAGCAGGATAAAACCGAGGCGGGAGCCAAGTCGTTCACGTTCCATGAGCGAAGTCTCCTTTCTTCGTACGGTTCATTTTAGCATATTGTTTAAGGTAAAGTTAAATAAAAAAGGATCAGCTTTCAATTTCTGATCCAAAGGGGCCGAACAAATGCGTCAAGTCGTTCCGGATTTGCGTCAGGAGGGCGCGCCGTTTGTCAAGAGCGCTCGTGTGGGCGCTGGCTTTGGCGCATTCGGTACTGACGATGTCGTATTGTTTCATAATGGCTTTGTGGCGGGCCTGGGCGGCTTGAAAGGCGCTTTGACAGGCGGGTACCGTCGTAAAGACGTGCTCGTACAAGGCGTCGCGGGCCTGGTCCCAGTTGTTTTTGGCGCGCGCGACATCTTCGGGGGTGATGGCCAGGGCGCGCTCGTAAATGCCCTGATAGTATTCAAACATCGGCTGGCTGTATGCGTGGCGGCGGGCGGCCTCGAAGTTGACGGCGATGTAGTCCATCGCGATTTCGACTTGGATTTTATCTTTGGTTTGCAGCGCGGCCAAAATCTGGGCGGCGTGAATGTACGCCTTGCCGGTCATTTGATACGTTTCGATGTATCCTTGCCGTGCCGCGCGCGCTTTTCGCAGCGCGACGCCTTTTTCCTTCATCGCCTCGCCGCTTTCCAGCAGCGCGTCGTATAGTTCTTGCGAACGCTGCTCGGCTTGCAGCGTTTCATTTTCGCTGCGGGCCAAATCGCTAGTGACGATTTGAAGGATATGGCGAATATGATCCAACAGGGAATGCGATCCCCAATGCAATGATTCCATAAAATAGTCTTCCTCTTTCTTTCTTTTTAAAACATCTCATCCAAAGTATAACAATACAAAAAAGGAAACACAACCAGGCTCGGGGATGTAATCGCTTTCGCGCGAAAAAAATTGTCTGGTAAAAATCAAAACTATTTCTTGGTTTGGGAAAGGGTTTGTGGTAAGGTGAAATCAGAGTTCAACAGGAGTATCAAAAAGATGGAATCATGGGAACGAAGGCTGATCGAGGAAATGCACTTGCTCGTTGACCATTTGGCGGCCGCGCTGGAGGCGAAAGATTCGAATCAAATGCAAAGAGCGCTGGACGATCTGGTCATTTTGGGCGAAGTGACAACGTATTTGTCCCAAAGGGCGCATGAGGACGAGGCGCTTGCGCTGGGTCCGGCGCTTCAAAAGACGATTTTGGATGTCGTCGCGCTGTGGGAGAAAGATCGGGGAATGGAACTGAAGGAATGGGAACAAGGAGCCTCTCATGAATTTCCGGTTCATTGAATAAGAAGGGGCTGTAACGAATCAGTGATTTTTAGAAATCACTAGAGCGTTGCAGCTCTT
>NZ_SRYG01000024.1 GCF_004793885.1 Dubosiella muris | reverse complement strand
TGCACAAAAAAACGGAAGGATCATAAATTTTCCTTCCGTTCAATGGATTCCGTAACAAACTTCTTGTAAGAACCTGCTGATCCGCTTCTTCTTTTTCATTTTCAAGCGCCACCGGCTCGATGACGTACTGGGAGCCAAAGATCCGGGCGATGTAGTCCGTATATTTGCCTTGCGCGATTTCCTCCTCGCTCAAGTACGCCCGCTCGCCATAAATATTTTGCGTGTCGATTTGGAGCGAGTCGTTGATATTGGGCACGATGACGATATAGTACATGTCCACCGGCTTTTGCTCGATGGCGTACGACAGCCGGTACAATCCGATAAACCGGTCCCCGTGCTGCGCTTCCATGGATTTTAAAAATCCGGCGTATTCGAGCGTCGTCGACTCCAGCGTCGCCTCGCGCGGGTCGATTTGCGTGAATTCCGTTTCAATTTCCTGTCCTTTGTGCTCTTCGATATAGCGCTCCATTTCCCGCTCGATTTGCCCGATCCACGCCGTGTCGATTTGCGTTACCGAGTCAAAGCGGTTTGGCAGGCCTTCCACCACGATTTCCTTGACGGTGTTTTCCGGTTCGAAATGGTACTGCTGCGCCAGCGCCTCGTCGTATTGGGCTTTGACCGTGATCGTGTCCCCGTTCGACAAGCCCGTATCCGGCTCCACCGTGTAGTGAATCGTATTGTAAAATTCCTGAATGCGCTGGTTGATGTCCTCCATCGTATTGATCGCCTCCACGCTGGCGTCGTGGTTTTCCCCTTCGTAAATCAAGCGCATGCTGCTCATGACATCCACTTTGACCGTCCGCAAAAAGAAGAAATACGCCACAAGGATCAGCAGGGCGCACAACCCGAGTAAGGCGCCAAAATAAACGAGTTTGTTTTGAATTGCTTCCTTATTCATCATCTTCCAGAAGTGGATACCGCAATGTCTGCGCGAGGAAACTCCTTTTCTCCCTTCTCTTGTGTATCCCTATGTCCCTCCAATCGCGCGGCTTAGTCGAAATACCGCGCGTTTTCCATCGCCTGCTTCACGTAGTCGAGCATCGCCTTGTCCTCGCCCAGATCGAGAATTTCCCGGGCGTCGTGCACGCATACTTCCATGATAGCCGGATCTTTTTCAAAGTCGCCAAGAATAAAAGTCGGCAATCCGCTTTGCCGGGTTCCCAGCAAGTCGCCCGGACCGCGTTTGGACAAGTCGTACGCGGAAATCGCGAACCCGTCCGTCATCGTTTCGAGCTTTTTGAGCCGCTCGATCGCTTCCGGATCTTTGGAGTTGGAAAGCATCCAGCACTCGCCCTGCCGTTTGCCTCTGGCGGCGCGTCCCCGCAACTGGTGAAGCGTCGACAAGCCAAAGCGATGCGCGTCGTAAATGACCATCATCGTGGCGTCCGGCACGTCGATGCCAACCTCGATGACGGTCGTCGACACGAGAATGTCGTACGCCTTGTTGGCGAACTGCTCCATGATCTCGTCTTTTTCCTGCGCGCGCATTTTGCCATGCAGCAAGCCGACCCGGTATTTGTCGCCCAGCGTCTTGACCATGCCTTCGTAAATCGTCGTGACGGCCCGCAAGTTCGTTTCCAGATTCTCGTCGATCATCGGACACACCACGTAGCACTGGCGCCCTTCGTCGATGCCGGCGAGCACATCGCTCAAAATGCTTTTCATCGAGGTGCCCGGCACGTACCGGGTGAGCACCGGCTTGCGGCCGGGCGGCATCGTCCGAATACTGCTCAACCGAATATCGCCATAGAGAAAGTGCGCGTAGGTGCGCGGGATCGGCGTCGCCGACATCATGAGAAAGTCGACGTTTTTTCCTTTTTCCAGCAACGCCCGGCGCTGGTTGACGCCAAAGCGCTGCTGCTCGTCCGCCACGACGAGGCCGAGCTTTTCAAAATTGACTTTTTCCTGAAACAGCGCGTGGGTGCCGACCACGATTCGAATTTCCCCTTCCTCCAAGCCGGCCAGCACGTCCCGCTTTTCCTTGGCGGGCAGCGAGGCGACCAGCAGGCTGGCCGGCAGGCCGAGCGCTTTTAAATTTTCATAGTGCTGGCGGGCGAGGATCTCAGTCGGGGCCAAAAACGCGCACTGGTATCCGGCCAGCTCGCACGCGAACAAGCTCATCATCGCGACGATCGTCTTGCCGCATCCCACATCGCCCTGGATCATCCGGTACATGATCGTGTCCGAGCGCATGTCGCGCAAGACGTCGTCGATGGCGCTTTGCTGGTCGGGCGTCAGCGGGAACTTGAACTGCGCGATTTTTTCCTCGATCCGCTTTTGATCGAACACTTTGGCTTCCTTTGTGATCGTTTGCACCTGCTGCGCCTGCACGCAGCATTGAAAGCAAAGAAACTCCTCGTATTTTAAAGTCCGGATCGCCTGGTGAAGCTCGCGCATCGAGCGGGGCTCGTGGATCCACTCGTAGGCGGTGGCGTTGTCGAGCAGCCGGTATTTTTGGCGGTAGCGCGAAGGAATCAAATCGGGAAGGTCGCGCACGTGCTTGAGCGCCGCCTTGATGGCCGCCTGCATGTCGGCGGGCTTCATGCCTTTGGTCAGCGAGTACACCGGACGTAGCCCGGTCTGGGCGCTGAGGGGCTTCAAGTTGTAGTTGGAGGCCACGATCTTGCCGTTTCCCTGGTAGACGCCAAACAGCGTGATCGTTTCACCAAAGCGAAACTGCCCGATCCACGGCCGGTTGAAGAGCGTGACTTCGATTTCCTCGTTCCACGCGATAATGGAAAACCGCGTCATCGTGCGGTTCTTCCCGAGCCGGATGAGCGAGGGTCTGGAGGCGATCAGTCCTTCCAGCGCCACGTTGTCGCCTTTTTCCCACTGGTCGAAGGGCACCGCCTCGATCGTTTCATAGCGGAACGGATACGTTTTAAGCAGCTGTTCCACCGTGTCGATCTTCATTTTTTGCAGCAGGCCATAGCGCCTAGCGGTGAGTTTGAGTTCGCGCAGTTCCACGGTCCACACACTCCTTTTGGACGAACGCCACAAAATTCAACTCGAGGTAGGCGTACAGGCAGCCGACCACGAACAAAAGGAAAATGATCGCGAACATGCTCGAGAGCGGCACGCCGAATCCGACGGTTAAAAACAGCATGTACATCCAGCTGAACATCGGGTTGCCCACATACAGCAAGTTGTAAACGATGTGGGGCACGTAAAAGCCTTGCGCCAGTGAGAACGGCCCGCCCGTCACCGTGTCGATGGCCATGACGGCCAAAATCAAGGCGCAGTACACGTTCAAAAGCGAGCGGTAGTGGCGGGCGAAGACGGCGCGCACAAAGCCCCAAATGTCCTTCCAGCTTCTCTTGCCTAAAAACAGCGCGTAATAGTACACGAGCTGAAACGGAATGACGACAATCAAAACGAACGTGCTTACGAGCTGCACGACAATCGACAGGGGCATATTGCTGGCGAAAACCGTCGAAAGCGGCATGAGGACGGCCGATACGAGCAAGATCAAAACGCCTTGCAGCATGAGCACGCGCCCGATCGCACCTGCCGTCAGCTTTTCCTTGTCGGGCGTCCATGCCAGCGTGCAGATTTTGTAAAAGCCAATCGAAGACAGCAGCGAGAGAACGACTTGGATGCCGTAAAACAAACGCGGGTCGATGGCGGCTGAACCCGCCATTAAATAAGGGATATTGTATAAAAACGACAAAATAAGCGTCGCAACCAGCGCCTTGAGCAGACTGCGAAACTGAAAATGGGAAAAGAACGCTTGAAGCTTCTTCATCGTGAGATCTCCTTTCAATGATGTATTTCTTTATTATACCCGAAAATCACGATTCGCCCAACACCGCCGCGAACGCGTCGTATTGATGCCCGATTCGATCATCGAACCGGATCGGTCCGAGATAATACTGTCGCGCGATGCGTTCCAGCTCCACCCGGCCGTCCCGCGATTGAAACAACTCGGTGAACCGGCCCAGGACAAGCGCGCGGATTTTCGTGAAGACGCCCATCATCGCCAGCTGCGCGAAATCGCTTTCGATACGCTGGGAAGAACCGGAAAAGCTTTCAAGAAGAAGCGTCTTTTGCGTCAGATCCGGAAACCGGCCGGTCCCGGCCAGCTTCAACAAACAACGGATATTGCCGCCATACACGCCTTTTTGAACGAGGAGGTCCTCGTTTTCCTTTCGAAGCCAGTCGAGAAGCTCTCTTTGCCGGCCATGGTTGCGCAGCTGGTACAGGACGGCCGGTTTTTGCACGCATAAGACATTGAGCACGCACGTCAAATCGCTGTAGCCGGCGAACACTGTTTTCGCTTGGCGGTACGCTTCGACATCCAAGTACGGAATCGTCGTGTTGGCCAGGTCGCCGCCGGACACGTCGAACACAAAATCAAAAACGTTTTCACGCATCCACGCGTTGAATACGGCCGCTTTTTGGGCGGGCGACGCCTGTTGGTCGTACAAATACGGCGAAACGGCGATTTGGAACCCTTCCGCCTGCAGCCAGTCAATCAAGTCGTCCAGTGGACGCGTCAGCGGATTGGAAAGATTTAAAATTCCTATTTTTATATTGAGCATGGTTTTCCTCCGAGGTATATTTTATTTGATTATATCAGGAAAGAAGGAAAGAATTATGAATCATGATTGCATTGAGCGCGTTCTCGCGCTTTCCAACGCGTTTGGCCCAAGCGGAATGGAAGACGAGGTGGTCGCGCTCGCCAAAGCAGACACGGCCGATTTTTGCGACGCGGCCGAGGACACGCTGCGCAACTTGTATTTGCGTCCTCGCTCGAACGCGTCGAAGCCGGGCGGCTGCACGATCGCGCTGGACGCGCATAGCGACGAAGTCGGCTTTATGGTGCAGGCGCTGCTGGAAAACGGAACGCTTCGCTTTTTGCCGCTGGGCGGCTGGAACCCGGTCAATATCGTGGGCGCGCCGGTGAAGATCCAGACGCGAAACGGCTTTGTGACCGGCATTGTCGCGGCCAAACCGGTGCATTTTATGAGCGAGGAGGAAAAGCGACGCCCCATCGACTTCGATTCGCTGGTAATCGACGTGGGAACGAGCGACAAAGCGCAAACGCGCGCGCTGGGCGTTCGTCCGGGAGATTTTGTCGTGCCGGCCGTTTCGTGCGCGTTTGACGAAAACCGCGGTGTGTTCATGGGCAAGGCGTTCGACTGCCGGATTGGATGCGCCGCGTTGCTGGACACGCTGCGCCAGACGCAGACAAGCCCTAACCATGTCATTGGCGTCTTGAGCGCCCAGGAGGAAGTAGGCGACCGGGGCAGTACGCTGGCGGCGAAAAAGATCCAGGCCGATGTCGTCATTTGTTTTGAGGGGTGCCCGGCGGACGACTCGTTCGAGTCGCCGGATTTGATTCAGTCGGCGATGAACAAAGGCGTTATGCTGCGCGCGTTCGACCGCTCCATGATTACGCATCCGCGCTTTCAGCGGTTCGCGTTGCGGTGCGCCGAGGAACACGGCATTCCGTACCAGGTGGCGGTGCGCAAGGGCGGCGGCACGAATGGCGGGATTTACCACACATACGACATGCCGACGATCGTCATTGGCATCCCGACGCGGTTCGCCCATTCGAGCGTGGGCTTTTGCTCAATCAAAGACTACGAGGGAGCGGTCGAACTGGCCAAAGCGATCATCGAGTCGCTGGACAAGGAAACCGTGGCATCGTTCTAGGGGCGCGGCGCGTTTTATGGTAAGGTGAAGAGAAGGAGATGTTGATATGAAAAAGAAAAAAGTAACCATCACAATGAAAGACGGCCACACGATGGCCGGCGAACTGTATCCGGATATCGCGCCGGAAACGGTGGCGAACTTTGAAAAGCTCGCCAACGAAGGCTTTTACGATGGATTGACGTTCCACCGCATCATTCCCGGGTTCATGATTCAGGGAGGCGATCCCAAAGGCAACGGAACCGGCGGTCCGGGATACTCGATCAAGGGCGAGTTCAACGCCAACGGCTTTAAAAACGATTTGAAGCACACGCGCGGCATCCTTTCGATGGCGCGGGCGATGGATCCAAACTCGGCGGGCAGCCAGTTTTTCATCATGCATGCCGACGCGCCGCACCTCGATGGCCAGTACGCCGGCTTTGGCTTGATTACCGAAGGTCTGGACGAGCTGGACCGCATCGCGGGCACCCCGACAAGCTGGAACGACGCGCCAAAAACACCGCAAGTCATCGAATCCATCCGGGTCGAGGATCACGACTAAAACACGAAACGCGGCTTGCGATTGTTGCCAAAAGTTTGTGATAGATCTATTGAAAGGAAGAAAATCAGAATTCTTCCTTTTTTTGATGCGTTCCAACAACAACTTCGTTCCGTCGCACAGTAAACGACGCAAAAATAAAACCTTCGATCCAGGGAATGTATTGAAGGTGAAAAACGGTTTTATCCTTTATTCAATGCTTGTTTTTGGAAAAACGTTTCGACTTTGGCAATGGTTTGCCCCGTTACTTCAGCGATGGTTTTCAAATCCATGCCTTTGGCATACAATTTGCGCATGATGGCTTCACGCTCTTGCGTGCGTCCTTTTGCCCGTCCCTGGGCGCGTCCTTCCCGACGTCCCTGGGCAAAGCCTTCCGCTCGTCCTTCTGCGCGTCCCTTGTTCCGGGACTTTCTTTCAAATTCTCTCATGATCTCACACATGGCATTCACTCCTTCCGGTTCCTTTTTAAAATACGATACGGCTTCTCTAAGCTCATCATAAAACATGTCGTCCGGGTTTGTACCAGAAGATTTTCATCAAAAAGCATCATGACGGGTGCCATGATGCCTGCTTGTTACGCGATTTGTTGCGTCTTAAAAAACGATTTTACTTTTGATAAAGATTGATTGGTGATTCGCGCGATCCTTTCGTAGGACATGCCTTCTTCACGCAAATTGCGCATAATGGCTTCCGTGCGCTTCTTTGCCTTCTGACGTTCCTGAGCCCGTCCTTCGGCTCTACCTTCCGCACGTCCCTCGGCGCGTCCTTCTCTACGTCCTTCGTTCTTGGACTTTCTTTCAAATTCTCTCATGATCTCACACATGGTATTCACTCCTTCCGGTTCCTTTTTAAAATACGATACGGCTTCTTTAAGCTCATCATAAAACATGTCGTCCGGGTTTGTACAGTGGAAATCATGCATCAGCTTTCCAATCGCGTCATCGCCCCGGTATTCTCCATTCACAAAACGGATATGCGCTTTCGTATGCAGGATCCGCTTCCATTTCCGATCGAACCATTCATACGTGTAAAATGGTTCGTTTTGTTTGAGAAAGTCTTTTCTCGCCAGAAAGACGACCCACGATTCGTTTAACGCGCGAAACGGTTCGTTCGGTTTCAACATATGGGAAACGAGCACGCTCAAATTGAACAACGCCCGCTGTCCAAGAGCCCTCCTGCCGTTTTCAATCTCAAAGTTGTACAAGTTGCCTTCCATATCCTCGACAAACAAATCGTAACGGACATGCCGAAAAAACGGCATTCCCTTCTTTACTTCCATCCCCCATCGCTTGACGACGAGGTCGGGCTTGCCGGTCAGGATGCGCGCCAGCAACGTGATGGCCGGCTTGCTGCGAGAAAAGACGGCGTACATGAAAAAGTCGCTAAACAACGTGAATTGCTGAATCATAAAGTAGTATTGATGATTGTTCAAATAAGCACCTCTAAAAAATTATTTCAATGAAACCAAGATCGCAAAAGATCCATTTCTGTTTTCATGCGGTGCTTTGATCTAAAAAAGTGAAGAGGAAAAAATCAAAGGAAGCCATAAAAAAGATAAGAGAGGAAAGAACCTGGGAAAAAGAACGGAATCTTTCGATGGTTGGAATCAGGATCCGCCGGAAGGCGGATGTGGACAAACTATAGCATGAAAAAAATATAAGCGTCAACAAGAAAAGCGGAAGATTCGAATTTCCTTTCACCTGTTATACACTCCCCGCAAGAACTGTCGCTTGCCGGTCATATTTTTCGCCAATGTTGTTTCCGACCAACAACCTGAATCCTTTGGCTAGTGGCTTGAGCACAAAAAACAAAACGGTCTGGCTGTTTTGGCCGTGTGAATCAGACGCCCCGCTTCGAGAATTTGCGCGATGACTTCGACGAAAACATCCCTTTTTGGAAAACGGCCGCCCATCAAAGATGGTTCGTTTCTCGTTCTCGCTTTATTTGGCGCAAAAACCACATATATCAAACAAAAAAGCATTCAAAACGGATGCCTGTAAAATTATCCTTCAACAATCGCGTCGTCAGCCGTGTAGCCTTCCAGCGAGTTTTCCTTCACCTGAACGCAAAGGAACCGGATGCCCTCATCGGCGGCCGCGAAAAACTGCCGTTTTCCCGCCGGGGCGACGCGGAGCCAGTCCCCCGCCTCCAACGGAATTTCCTGTCCGTCAATGACGGCTTTGCCCTTTCCTTCGAGCACCGCGTAAATTTCCTCGTTGGCTTTGTGGGCATGCACGAATGGGACGCTCGCGCCAGCCGGCAGGCTGTTGACGCTCACTTCCGCACCCGTCAAACCGAGCGCATCGTGCAGCTCGACGCGCGCCTCGTTTCCCACACTCGCTTTTTTATAGTTTTCCATTTCTCTTCCTCCTGAATGTAACCATCGTTTACACATCGAAAATACCACAGGTTTATTGTAATTTCAATAGTTACATTCATTTTTTTCTTTTCATTGACGAAATCCAGCGATGCATTGTATTCTTTTATTTAGAACAATAAGAAAGGACCGTTTTGATGAAAGGGATCATCCACTATGTCAAACCGCACATTCTGCACTCGTGGTCGCACGCCCGCTCCTTTTCGCTGATTCGAAAACGAATGGGCACCCCGTGGCAGACGTGGATGCTGTTTTGGCACATCCGCAAAGTGTTCATGATCAACACGCCCGGCTGGCTGCCGGTCGTGCTTGCCTACCGCTATTTTGTGAGCATGTTCGTTTCGCCCGTCGTCAAAGCGGGCATGCAGGACGCCAAGGCGACGACCATGGCGCTTTGGAAAAAGGAAAAATAAAACAAAGACAGGAATCCGATGGAACATATCCAACTTTCCTGTCTTTTTATTTGTATCTTCGCTCGATTTGTTTGTACGCCGCGAAAAGGATAAACGGAATCAACACGCTTTCCGCCAGACACACGAGAAGCAAGTCGAATGGCAGCAGCGTGAGAAAGAACACGGGCTTCAGGAACACGACGCAGCAGCCGAACACGACGCACATCGCCACCCAGAGCACTTTGCGCAATGTCGTAAACGGCCAGCACGTCTTGTACAGCACGCACAAGGCGCAAATGCCGGCCAGAATCGTACAAATCGTGGAAAACTGCTCGTCGCTCATCGCGAAAAACCGGCGCAGGACGGCGGTGAGCACGACGCACAACGTCACACATAACGCGCCCGGAAACGCTTTGGAAAGCACGGTACGCAAAAAGTTGCCCTTGACGCGTTTGGCGTCGGGCTCAAGCGTGAGCACAAAGCTTGGAAACCCGATGGCAAGCGACGAGATAAGCGTGAGCTGAATCGGCTGGAACGGATACTCGGTCCAGAAAAACAGCGTCAGAAAACTGAGCGCGAACGAGAACATCGTCTTGACGAGAAACAGCGACGCCGTCCGCTGGATGTTGTTGATGACGCAACGCCCCTGCCGCAAAATGGCGGGCATCGCCTCGAACTGGTCTTCGAGCAGCACCAAACTGGCGATGTTGCGGGCGGCCTGCGCCCCGCTTCCCATCGCGATCGAGCAATCCGCCTCCTTGAGCGCCATGACATCGTTGACGCCATCCCCCGTCATCGCGACGGTGTGGCCTTTGTTTTTGAGGGCAAGCACCATTTCCTTTTTTTGCTGCGGATCGACCCTGCCAAAAATCGCGTAACGTTCCATCAGGTCGGGAATGTCGGCGTTCGACACGCTCATCATGTCGATAAACGCCCCTTCCACGCCCGCTTCCTTGGCGATCGCGGCGACCGTGACCGGATCGTCGCCGGAAATGATCTTGATGTTCACGTCCTGCGTCTGGAAGTACGAAAGAATTTCCCGGGCGTCCGGACGCAACACGTCCTGGATGAGGATAAGACCCAAAAGCCGCGGTTTTTCCATGTCTTTTTTTTGTTCGGCCAGCGCGAGAACCCGGCGTCCTTTTCTGGCGGCCGCGGCGATTTGGGCGACAATGGCCGGATCCGGGACGTCGAAAATAAACGAGTACGCCCCGCAAAGGTATGTCGTGTCGCCAAAGGTCGCCTCGCAGCGCTTCGTGGCGCTCTGAAACGGAACGACCGAATCGGCTTTTTCATGGACCCATTCATTTTGGGTGTAGGCACGGATGGCTTTGGCGGTCGCGTTGTCGTCGGGCAGCGAGGCGTACATCTTCGCCAAAACCGGCTCGATTTTCTGATTGGAAAACGATTCGACGTCGACGACTTTCATCGCCCCTTGCGTCAAGGTGCCGGTTTTGTCGCAGCAAAGCACGTCGACGCGGGCGAGCGTCTCGATGCAGTACAACTCCTGCACGAGCACCTGGCGGCGGGCCAGCTTGATCGAGGCGACCGCCAGCGCGATACTCGTTAAAATGACGAGTCCTTCGGGAATCATGCCGATGAGCGCGGCGACCGTCGAAAGGATCGACTCGTTCCACGGATCGTGGTTGAAAAAGTATTGTTTGGCGAACAGGCACAAGCCAAGCGGAATGATCGAGTACGTGCAAAACTTAATGATTTTCTGGAGCGACTCGCGCAGCTGGCTTGGATAACGCTTGTCGCGTTTGGCTTCCTTCAGTATGGTGGAAATGTACGTCTGGTCCCCGACTTTGTGCACTTCCATGCGGGCTTGCCCGGCGATGACGAAGCTGCCGGACAAAACCGTCGCCCCTTCCTGCTTTTCGATCGAGTCGCTCTCGCCGGTTAGCATCGCCTCGGAGCATTCGACCATGCCTTGCACGATCGTGCCGTCGCACGGGATCTGGTCGCCGGCGCGCAGCACGAGAATGTCGCCTTTGGCGATGTCCTCCATCGCGATCTTTTGCTCCCTGCCGTCGCGAATGACGCACGCCAGCTCCTGGTGGATGAGGGCGAGCTTGTCGAGCACCTGCTTGGAGCGTACTTCCTGCACGATGCCGATGACCATGTTGGAGAGGACGACGCCTAAAAAAAGCATGTTGCGATACGATCCGGTCATGAACACGAGCGCGGCGAGCGCGAAGTTCACGATGTTGAAAAACGTGAACGTGTTTTGTAAAAAGATCGCCTTGTACGAGCGGCTCGACTCGTCTTTGATTTTGTTTTTTTCTCTCTTGCGGGCTTCCTCGGTTGTCAAGCCCTGCTTGGGATCCGTGTTGTTCATGCGCCCATTATACCAAAATTCCCTTCACTTCCTCATTACATTCCCTCAGCTTTTGATCGTTTTGATTTGATTGTCCTCGATACGGTAAATGCGCGCGGCGATGGGATCGAGCTCGTCGGAATGGCAAATGATCAAAAACGCCGTGTCGTCCTTGTGGCGGGCGATGTAGTCGACCAGACTGTGGATCGTTTCCTGGTCGAGGTTGGTGAACGGCTCGTCCAAAAGGACGGGATTTTTATGGAGCGAGAGCACGCGGAGAAGGTTGACTTTTTGCTGTTCGCCAAAGCTTAAGTTACGCACGTTCTCGTTGATTTTCTTTTGCGCGAAATCAATGTGCAGCATGTCGAACACTTCGGGGTCGATGGCTTCACCAAACAAATTGTCCTTCACCGTTCCATTGATGTAGGACGGATTTTGCGGACATTCAAAATAAAAAAGAATGTGGAGGTAACAGACAATGGCAAAGACAATTTTTGAGGAAATGGGCGGCAAATACGAAAGGCAAGGCGATTATTTAATACCGTGCTTAACTGTACCCGCCGAAGAAGAACAGCCGATAGGCATCTGGGGACAGCGGCATTTGGATTATCTGAAGCATCACTGCAAAGTTACATACACCAATCTTCTTACAAGCGGCAGACTTAACGCTTACCTTGCCGACATTGACAGACAGGCACAGGAACGCTTTGAAAGGCTCATAGAGGGTATGAAACAGGCACAGGGCATAACGGAACAGCTAAAGGCAGAAAACGCCTTAGAATGGACAGGATGCCTCAATAACATAAGGGCTTGTGCGAGGGAGATTGTGGAAAAGGAAATTATTTTTGCATAAACAGATGATTAGTGGCAGGGGGAAATCCTGCCGCTTTTTCTGCTTTAGTTTGTCAGCTTGACAAATAAAGGGTTAAGGAATATAATTAGATTCAGTATTATACAAGGAGTTAATAAATATGCGGCAAGGTATTCTTAAATAAACTGTCAATTTGATAGTGGGAACAAAAAGTAGCAGTCCCGTTTCACTTTTAATATGGGGCTTAGTTTTTTGTACCCAGTTTAAGAATACTTTTATCATGTAATTTTATATGCCCGAAAACATATAAGTGTTTTGGGGCTATTGGAGTTATTTACCCAGTGATAGGAGTATTTATCACTGGGTATTTTTATGCCCTTTTTTGGGTGTTGATAGGAGGAAAATCACATGAAAATAATTAACTTAGGCATTCTGGCTCACGTTGACGCAGGAAAGACAACATTAACGGAGAGTTTATTGTATACCAGTGGTGCAATTGCAGAACCAGGGAGCGTAGATAAAGGCACAACAAGGACAGATACAATGAATTTGGAGCGTCAAAGGGGAATCACTATCCAGACAGCAGTGACATCTTTTCAGTGGGAGGATGTAAAAGTCAACATTATAGATACGCCAGGCCATATGGATTTTTTGGCGGAAGTATACCGTTCTTTATCCGTATTAGACGGAGCAGTATTATTAGTTTCTGCAAAGGATGGCATACAGGCACAGACCCGTATACTGTTTCATGCACTACAGACAATGAAGATTCCGACAATTTTTTTCATCAATAAAATTGACCAAGAGGGGATTGATTTGCCAATGGTATATCAAGAAATGAAAGCAAAGCTTTCTTCGGAAATTATAGTGAAGCAAAAGGTTGGGCAGCATCCCCATATAAATGTAACGGACAATGACGATATGGAACAGTGGGATGCGGTAATTATGGGAAACGATGAACTATTAGAGAAATATATGTCAGGGAAACCGTTTAAAATGTCAGAACTGGAACAGGAAGAAAACAGGAGATTCCAAAACGGAACGTTATTTCCCGTTTATCACGGAAGTGCTAAAAACAATCTGGGGATTCGGCAGCTTATAGAAGTGATTGCCAGTAAGTTTTATTCATCAACGCCTGAAGGTCAATCTGAACTATGCGGGCAGGTTTTTAAGATTGAATATTCAGAGAAAAGGCGGCGTTTTGTTTATGTGCGTATATATAGCGGAACATTGCATTTGAGGGATGTTATTAAAATATCTGAAAAAGAGAAAATAAAAATCACAGAGATGTGTGTTCCGACAAACGGTGAATTATATTCATCCGATACAGCCTGCTCTGGTGATATTGTAATTTTACCAAATGATGTTTTGCAGCTAAACAGTATTTTGGGGAACGAAATGCTGTTGCCGCAGAGAAAATTTATTGAAAATCCTCTCCCTATGCTCCAAACAACGATTGCAGTAAAGAAATCTGAACAGCGGGAAATATTGCTTGGGGCACTTACAGAAATTTCAGATGGCGACCCTCTTTTAAAATATTATGTGGATACTACAACGCATGAGATTATACTTTCTTTTTTGGGGAATGTGCAGATGGAAGTCATTTGTGCCATCCTTGAGGAAAAATACCATGTGGAGGCAGAAATAAAAGAGCCTACTGTTATATATATGGAAAGACCGCTTAGAAAAGCAGAATATACCATCCACATAGAAGTCCCGCCAAATCCTTTCTGGGCTTCTGTCGGGTTGTCCATAGAGCCGCTCCCTATTGGAAGCGGAGTGCAGTATGAAAGCAGAGTTTCACTTGGATATTTAAACCAATCGTTCCAAAATGCGGTTATGGAGGGGGTTCTTTATGGCTGCGAGCAGGGGCTGTATGGATGGAAAGTGACAGACTGTAAAATCTGTTTTGAATATGGATTGTATTATAGTCCTGTAAGTACCCCCGCAGACTTTCGGCTGCTTTCCCCTATCGTATTGGAGCAGGCTTTAAAAAAAGCAGGGACAGAACTATTAGAGCCATATCTCCACTTTGAAATTTATGCACCGCAGGAATATCTCTCACGGGCGTATCATGATGCCCCAAGGTATTGTGCAGATATTGTAAGTACTCAGGTAAAGAATGACGAGGTCATTCTGAAAGGAGAAATCCCTGCCAGATGTATTCAAGAATACAGGAACGATTTAACTTATTTCACAAATGGGCAGGGAGTCTGCTTGACAGAGTTAAAAGGATACCAGCCAGCTATTGGTAAATTTATTTGCCAACCCCGCCGCCCGAATAGCCGTATAGATAAGGTTCGGCATATGTTCCACAAGTTAGCTTAACAGCTTGCAAAAGTCATATAAAATGAGATTTGAAAGGATTAGAGACTAATTATGATGAAATGCGAATGGATATTGTGTCCTGTTTGTGGGAGCAAAACCCGTAATAAAATTAGGAAGGACACTGTTTTGGAGAATTATCCCCTTTATTGTCCAAAATGCAGACAAGAAAGCTTGATTAAAGTTGACAACTTGAAGATAACTGTCATCAAAGAGCCAGACGCTTAAGACGCAGAGCCGATGAAATTGTGGAACAATTCACGAATCATCGGCTCTTTTTGTTTCGTATTTGAAAGAACAAACTCACCAAATAAAAAAAACGATATTCGGGTGGGTTATTTTGTTATACCCTAAATTACCCTCTGAATTTGTTTTTAAATTTGGAGGGATTTTTTTATGTTCTTTTTTCGGGCGGTTATTCATCTGCTCATACGAAGTAAAATTTATCAATACATAGCATATCAGAGAATGGCAGGAAACCAGTTAAAAAAATTTCTGCCAGTGCAGCGGTACTTCTCACCTTGAAAGTGGAAGTACAATCTCCATACAACAGAATTTGTATTTCCCATAACCGTGAAGGTCACAGAGCCTTTGCGGTTTTTCTTTTGTCGTTTTTTATTGGAAAGTGCCGCAGGGCTGTTTCTGGTGTGCGTTGCCGCTCCCCGCCTCTCCATCTGGATTTTTACATTTCAAAAATTCAGATTGGAGGTATTAGCGGTGAAATACGCACCAAGAAAAGTATATATCAAAGAAAGCGGCGGCTATGTGGAACTGTCCTATACGGATTTCTGCCGCCGCAGGCAAGCCGACAAGGGATATATGGACAAGCTGTTTATCCCCGTCCAAGGTTGTCTGCTTGAAGTCGTAAGGGAGCAATATGCGGACTTCTACCGTGACAGGGAGCGGTGGCGTTACCTGCAAAAATTAGATGCGAGGAACAGCCTGCTATCTCTGGACGGATTTACGGACAGCGAGGGGAATCCTCTGGACTTTATCGCTGATGAAGCGGCGGACATTGCGGAAACCGTTGTCAATGCTGTTATGGTGGACAGGCTGAAAGCCGCCCTGCCTTTGTTGTCGGATAGTGAGCAGGAGTTGATACAGGCAATCTTTTTTGACGGACTTTCCGAGCGTGAAGTCGGGGCGAGGTTAGGCATAACCCAGAGCGTTGTGAACAAACGCAAAGCCAGAATCCTAAGAAAACTAAGAAAGATAATAGAAAATTAAAATTTAAGGCGTTCAGCCCCCTTGTTTTTTCCTTTGGGAAAATGAGGGGGCTTTTCTCTGCCCTCTCAATCAATTCTGATTGGAGGAAGAAAGAATGGCATACAACCACGGACGGGAGGACAGGAAATGGCGTATCTGGAAAGAAGCGGAGGAAAAGCTGCTGCGTGAGTGCGGCGTTGATGAAGTGACCATTGAGCAGATACGCATAGCGGACAGGGCAGACTTCAATTCCAACAGGCGGTTTTACCGATGGACGAATGACGTTGCGGAATACCTTGAGGACATGGCAGACAGGGAGCGGCAAGCGGAGGTGAATACAGTTGCGGAGTTACTGGACGAGATTGAGAGCGAAAATCTCTATCAAGTATTAGTCACGGTGGACGGGCGTACCTTGAAAATCGTCCTGCTGAAAATGCAGGGGTATTCCACAAAGGAGATTGCCCCACTTGTGCATTTGACGACTGGTGCCATCTATGCGAGGTTAGACCATCTGCGGAAGAAGCTTCGGAAAATTTTGTAAGCGTCTAATACATCCCATTATTCTGCGGGCTACTGGGTGGGGAGTGGAATCTCCCCGCTTATTTTTGGCAGGAGGAAAACGGGATGGCATATAAAGCTAAGGCGTACACGCTTCGGGAGGAATCCACGGAAAGCGGTATAAGGTATTTTATCAGTTTTAAGGACGGGCAGGGGGAACACCACGAACTGGAAGTATCCGAGCAGTTATTCTTTGAATTTCGGCAGATGGAACGCAGGAACAGGAATCTTCTCCAATGGGACGAGCGGCACAGGGAGTTTTCGGAAGTATGGGACGAAACGCTGAACAGGCGGGCGTTAAAGCTGCCTAAGAGCATTGAGGAACAAATGATTGAAGCAGAACGGGCGGAACTGCTCTGTAAGGCGGTTGACAGACTGCCAGAGATACAAAGGCGACGTTTCCTGCTCTACTACGAGTATGAGTTCAATTTTTACCAAATCGCCGCTATGGAGCATTGCACCGCTTCTGCAATACAGAAATCCGTTGCTGTTGCAAAGAAGAAAGTAAAAGCGGAAATGAGGAAATATCTCCAACCATGACCGACACCTCCCGAAAAAGAAATCTGTTTTTTATTTGTGTGGGATTGGCGGTATTACATACTCTCACTTTTTTCGTGGGAGTAAATCTATTTTTAAGGAGGTCAACGCCTATGTGCAACAAAAACAAGATAACTGCCCGAAAGGAGGAAACCCATGCAGAAGTTACAGACAGTCAACGCCGAAACGCTCCTTTATGAGCCGCTTGAGAAGCCGTCCTTTGTGGTGGACAGCCTTATCCCCACAGGCTTGTCGCTGTTCTGCGGCTCACAGAAGATAGGCAAGAGCTGGCTCATGCTGAAGCTGTGCTTATGCGTGTCGCAGGGAATCCCCTTATGGGACATGACGACAATGGAGGGCGATGTGCTTTACCTCTGCCTTGAGGACACGTTCTGCCGCATACAGGACAGGCTGTTCCGTTTGACGGACGAAGCGAGCGGGCGGCTTCATTTTGCCGTGGCAAGCTGCAAGCTGTCAGACGGTCTTATCGTGCAGCTTGAGGATTATCTGAAAGACTATCCAGACAGCAGGCTCATTGTCATTGATACCTTGCAGAAAGTCCGTACAGCTTCAAAAGACAACGCCTATGCAAGCGACTATGGGGACATCTCCCTAATCAAAGATTTTGCCGACAGGCACTCTCTGGCGGTCATTGTCGTACACCACATCCGAAAGCAGAATGACAGCGATGTGTTCAACAAGGTGTCTGGGACGACAGGCTTAACGGGGAGTGCGGACGCTACCTTTGTTCTGGAAAAGGAGAAACGGGCATCTGACACCGCCAAGCTGTATGTAACGGGCAGGGACACGCCCTATCAGGAATACACGCTCCGTTTCCGTGATTGCAGTTGGGAACTTGTGGAGAGGAAAACGCAGGAGCAGCTTGCGAAAGAAACGATACCAGATGTCCTTTTTCGGTTGGTGGATTTTATGAGGGATAAGGAAGAATGGGCAGGCACGGCAACGGAGCTGTTAGCCGCTATGGGGGAAACGGAAACCATACCCACGGTGATTACGAAATGGCTGAATGAATATCACACCACATTTTTAAGCGAGAACCGTATCTGCTACCAGTACAGCCGCAGGAAAGACGGCAGGCAGATTGCCCTTGCAAGGAGGGCGGGTGACAGCGGTGACGGCGGTGACAGCGATATTGGGATACCCCCTGTTACTGTCATTGACGCTTAAAGCCATGTAAAGTTGGCGGCTCTGCCCTGCGGGTGACAGCGGTGACGGCAGTGACAGTGATTTTAGGATACCCTGCCGCTGTCATCCCTACGGGAGAACACCCCGCAAACGCAAAATGCAGGCGTGGGATTCACCCGCCCTTTTCGGGCGTGTAAAATCACCCCTGCGGTCAGAAAAATCTCTCCGATTTTTCCGACTGCGTTTACAGGGTGTAACACACTACACTTTGCCCTGCAAAGAGCCGTGTGCCAGACGTTCCCTCTGGACTCCCTTATGGCAGGTCTTACGCCCTGCTATCCTACGCCTTGCGGCTTCGGATAAAAGAACGGCGGCATGACGGTTACAGCTCTTGCGAGGGAGTATCCCAAAAACACCGTCACCATCGTCATGACCGTCATGCAGGGGATAAGGGTGACAGTTACGGCAATCGGCAGGGGGCATCCCAAAACTGCCGTCACCACCGTCACCGCTGTCACCCAAAGGGCAGTTACCCGCCGAAGAAAGGAAGATGATGGATTATGCCCTATGCAATCCTGCGTTTCCAGAAACGCAAAGCGGGCGGCGTTGCGGCTTGCGAACGCCACAACGAGCGGAAGAAAGAAGCCTACAAAAGCAACCCAGATATCGACATGGAACGCTCTAAAAATAACTATCATCTTGTCGCACCGCCAAAGTACACCTATAAGAAAGAGATTAACCGAAAGGTAGCCGAAGCAGGGTGCAGGACAAGGAAAGACAGCGTGATGATGGTGGAAACGCTCATCACGGCTTCACCAGAATTTATGAACCAGTTACCGCCCGAAGAACAGAAAGCGTATTTTACGATGGCTCTGGATTTCATTTCGGAGCGTGTCGGGGAGCAGAATATCCTCTCCGCAGTCGTCCACATGGACGAGAGAACGCCCCATATGCACCTCTGCTTTGTGCCGATTACACCAGACAATAAGCTGTCCGCCAAAACAATTTTAGGCAATCAAAAGAGCCTGTCGGAGTGGCAGACCGCCTACCATGAGCGGATGTCCTCACGTTGGAATCAGCTTGAGAGAGGTCAATCTTCGATGGAAACCAAGCGGAAACACGTCCCCACATGGCTCTATAAGTTGGGCGGCAGGCTTGATAAGCAGTATGGGGAAATCGTGTCTGCCCTGTCCGACATCAACGCCTTTAACGCAGGGAAAAAGCGTGACAAGGCTCTGGAACTGGTTGCCGCATGGCTGCCCGAAGTGGAGAAATTCTCTAAGGAAATCGGCAGACAGCAGGCGTATATCGACAGCTTAAAGGAGCAAATCGGGCAGGAAGCCGACTATGCAGGGCGTATGCGTGATGAAAAGTACGAGCAGGAATTAAAGGTGCAGAAAGCCAACCAGAGGATATTTGAATTGCAGAGAACCAACGAGCAGATGGGGCGGCTGCTCTCAAAGATACCGCCAGAAGTGTTGGAAGAATTACAGAGAACAGGCAGAAACAAATCAAGAGAAAGGTAAAAAGTGAATGAAGAAACAGGATTTTAAGGTGTTAAAGACCAAAGATTTATACCCGTTTCCCGACAATCCGTTTCATGTTGTGGAGGATGAAACGCTGTCAGAGTTAGCGGAAAGCATCAAGGAATTTGGCATTGTCACGCCGATAATCACACGCCCGAAAGAGGACGGGAACGGTTATGAAGTGATTGCGGGGCAGCGGCGTGTCCGTGCGTCCGAACTTGCAGGTATAAATACCGTGCCTGCATTTGTCCTGCCCTTAGACCGTGACCGAGCCATCATCACCCTTGTAGACAGTAATTTACAGCGTGAAAATATCCTGCCATCGGAGCGGGCGTTTGCCTACAGGATGAAATCCGAAGCCATGAAGCGGCAGGGTTTCCGCACAGACTTAACCTCGTCACAAGTTGTGACGAAGTTGCGGACGGACGACAAAGTGGCACAGGGCTTCGGCGTGGGCAGGATGACCGTCCAGCGTTTTATCCGCCTGACGGAACTGATACCGCCGATTTTGCAGATGGTGGACGAGGGGAAAATCGCCCTCACACCTGCGGTGGAACTGTCCTTTTTGAAGAAAGACGAGCAGGAAAATCTCTTTGCCACGATGGAGAGCGAAGAAGCAACGCCCTCACTCTCACAGGCACAGCGGATGAAAAGCATGAGCCAGAGCGGGCAGCTTGACATGGATATGATATTTTCCATTATGACGGAGGAAAAGGGAAACCAGAAAGAAACCTTGAAAATCAACACAAGCAAACTGAAAAAATACTTTCCGAAGGACACAACGCCGAAGCAGATGGAGGAAACCATCATCCGACTTCTGGAACGTGAGTTGCAGAGAAAACGGAGCAGGGACAGCCGCTAACCTTCTTTTTTCGGGAAGTAAATGCAGGAATTTGGAACAGAAGAAAGACAGAATTTTAAGGAGAATGAGGTAAGGAATGAAAGAAATCCAGTATGAGATTGTAAAGGAAATCGCCGTATTGTCTGCGAGTGACAGCGGCTACACAAAGGAAATCAATCTTATTTCATGGAACGGGAGAGAGCCGAAATATGACATCCGCAGCTTTTCCCCGAACCGTGAGAAGTGCGGAAAGGGTATCACGTTCAACGCTGATGAAGCAGCGGCACTCCTTGAAGCATTACAGAAAGAAGTAAACAGCGGGGATTGATGGTATCTGATTGACAGGGCGGGGCGTTTCCAGACGTTCTCCTGCCCTGTCTGGAAAGGAAGATTTAAGTATGGGCGAGGATAGGAAAACAACTGGAAGAAGAAAGCGTATTGTGCCAAAAGGGCAAGTACAAATGATTATCAGTCGAGAATATATCGGCACACAGACCGTTGCAGAAGCGTTTGTCCCGATTATCTCCGAGGATATTCGGAAGAAGATTGCCGAGGGCGACACCTTCGACAATGAGGGGCTGTCCGCTTAGAATGTACGCAATGGAACATGAAAACGTTAGGACAGATATGGAGGTTTTACAGTATGGCAGGAATAAGAACGGAGAACAAGATTTATGAAGTCGGCATTTACTGCCGCTTATCAAAGGACGATGGCACGGATAACGAGAGTGCGAGCATTGCGACACAAAAATCCATCCTCACGGATTATGTGAAAAGGCAGGGATGGCATTTAGCAAAAACGTATGTTGACGATGGCTACTCTGGAACAAATTTCCAAAGACCAAGTTTCCAGAATATGATTAAGGACATTGAAAACGGGCTGATAAACTGCGTGATTACAAAAGATTTATCCCGTCTGGGGAGGAACTATCTTGATTGTGGGTTATATCTGGAAGTCTTTTTCCCAGAGCATAACGTGAGGTATATAGCGGTCAATGACGGCGTGGACACCTTAAACAAATCCGCTATGGACATCACGCCTTTCCGCAACATCCTAAACGAAATGTATTCTGCCGATGTGTCAGTCAAGATAAAATCGGCGTACCGTGCGAGGTTTCAGCAGGGGAAATTCATGGGAACAACAGCCCCTTATGGCTATGTCAAAGACCCTGCCGACCACAACCATCTGCTGATAGATGACAAAGTTGCCCATGTGGTAAGGGAGATATTCGACCTTGCGTTAGCGGGCAACGGCATCGCCAAAATCCGCAAGCACATCAACAAACAGCATATCCTACGCCCTGCCGCTTATGCGGTGGAGCAAGGGGCAACAGGCTATGAGCGGTACTTTGAGGATAACGAGGAAAACCGTTATATTTGGAGCGAGAACAGCGTGAGGGGCATTTTAAGAAGCCCGATATATGCGGGCAACCTTGCAGGCTACAAGCGGATTGCAGCCAACATGAAAAGCAAGAAACGCCCCTCTAAGCTGCCCGAAGAATGGGAAGTGATACCAGACACCCATGAGGGGATAGTCACGCAGGAGGAATTTGACACCGTACAGCAGCTTATGACGAGCCGCAGGCGGGAGCAGAACGCAGGGGGATTTGAGAATATCTTTTCGGGCGTTATCAAGTGTGCGGACTGCGGCTATGCGATGCGGGCGGCGAGTGCCAACAGGAGGAAACGCCCCGACATCATCGACTGCGTACAATACACCTGCAATAATTATGGCAGATATGGCAATGTTATGTGTACCGCACACAGCATTGAAGCGAGGGACTTATTCAATGCCGTCCTTGCCGACATCAACCGCTTTGCGGATATGGCGGTCAATGATGAAAAGGCGGTCAGAGCCATAGAAAGGCGGCTCACGGAAACAGACCAGAGCAGGGCGAAATCATTAGAGAAAGAAAAGAAGAAGCTGAACAAACGCCTTGCGGAGCTTGACAGGCTGTTTTCCTCTCTCTATGAGGACAAGGTAATGGAGCGTATCACGGAGCGGAATTTTGAGATGATGTCGGGGAAATACCAGAAAGAGCAGCTTGAAATTGAAGCACGGCTGAAAGAGGTAACGGAAACGCTCAATGACAGCTATGAGAAATCGCAGGGCGTGAGGGACTTTCTATCCCTAATCCGCAACTATCAGGGGCTGAAAGAGTTGGACGCAACCATCATAAACGCACTCATAGACAAGATACTTGTTTCGGAACGTGAGAAACTTGCGGACGGGACAGTAAGGCAGGAAATCAAGATTTACTATAAATTCATCGGCTTTGTCGGTGAATTACATATCACACCCACAAAGCGGTGGACGGCGTTAAAGCCTAAAAATTGTACGGTGTGCGGTGTTGAATACGTCCCCAGCTCTGGAATATCAAAGTATTGTCCCGCTTGTGCTAAGAGGATACAGAGGGAGAAATCAAACGAGAGCAAACGCAGGAGTAGGGAGAGGAACCGAAGGGCATGTATTGAACTGTCCGCAAAAAATGACCGACTGACGAGCAGCGTCGGGTATGTCAAATACGCGACGTCCGTCAGCGCGTTGTCGAGCTCAATGTTTCCTTCGAAGCTGTCGACGTCGAAATAGCCGCTCAAATAGTTGAGCAAGACCGATTTTCCGGTCCCGTTTTGTCCTTTGATGAGCGTGACGCCCGTTTTGGGAATGACGAGCTTGTCGGTTTCAAAGAGCTTCGTCTCCTTTTGCGCGGTCGGATAAAACCGGCCTTGCAAAATGGCGGCCAGATGGGCGAACGTTCCGTACTTTTCCTCGAAGCCGCTTGGTTTGTTGGCGTCTTTCTCGAACTGTTCCAAACGCTCGATGTGGCTCGTGTTGACCTGATAGTGGATGGCGATCTCGAAACATTTGTTGAGCGGGATCTGGTACAGGCTCGTGACCTGGTAAATGAACAGGATGCTGCCGAGTGTGAGCTTGTCTTGAAAGTACAAATAGGTGGATAGCATGAGGACGAGCACTTGTGCGATGTTCGACATGACGCTAGGCAGGTTGTTGGTGATCGTCTCGAACAGTTTGAACTTTTTTATAAATTTCAAATAATTGGCAACGACGCCGGCGTACCGGTTCAAAAAGAAGGTGTCGGCGCGGTTGATGTTGATGGCCCGTTTGTCTTCGACGACTTTTTTGATTTCGCTAAAAAACGCGTCCTGTTTAGGAAGGCCTTCCTTTTGCAGCGACGAGATGGATTTGCTGGGCTGGCGCACGACAAAGTAAAAAACCGGAATGTACAAAAAGAACAGCAGGCCGTAAATCGGATTCACGACCGTCACGGTAGCGATAATGATGAGCACGCATAAAATGTACGCGATCAGTTCGATGTTGAGCTGGATGTAAATGTCGGCGAATGTGAAGCCGGAGGAGGTGGCCAGGTTGATAAAGTAGCCTTTTTCATGTTTCTCGTATTCGCGCAGCGGACTTTTGAGCATGAGGCGCAACACCTTGCGCGAGTTGTTCAGCGACTCTTCCACATCCACTTCCAGCGGCTTGTAGTTGACGAAGTAGACGGAGACGAAGCTGTTCAGCAGCACGAAGCCGAGCAAAAACGCGAGCAGCCGGATGATTTGGGCAAACGAGCTTTTTCCCGTGATCTGGTCGATGACTTCGCTGAACGTGTAGCTGATCAAGATCGACAGCAAAACATTGAGCACGATGAACGCGATGTAGACCACGTGCCTTCCTTTGTATTCGATCAGTCGAAATTCGGTGTTCTTTTTCATGGTTCCTCCTTCAAAGCGCATAGCGCTTTATTAAACTTTTTGTTTTTAACGACTCTATTTACTAAAGAATCCAAACGCAAATAATAATATAATTCCGCTTCTGTCTAAATCAATGAAAATACACTTTGGAATTATGAATCAAAAATATTTGTTTTTTTCTTGTTCGCTATAAATTATTCATGAAATATGAAATTTTGTAAATCAGGCTATGTTTACTAACTGTTTTTGTATAGCTTTTTCTCCATCAAAAAACTCCGAATCTAAAATCCGGAGCGAGTATCCCTTATGAAAAATCACCCAAACATGTCGTGAAGCGATCCAGTTGATGATTCATATAAAGCCGTATATCTCTCACCACTTGCACAATCTTTATTGTGTTTTCTTTTTCTTCAAAATAGTCGAGCATGAAATCTTGAATAAACGAAATATCCTCATATCTTTTATTTTCCAATAATGACTGATAATACGCGAGAATACTATGCTCAAACTGTTCATCCTGTCCATTTATTCTATCCTTGATCGCCCGCAAAAACAGCCGGTAAGAAGTGTCACACTCCTCCTCCTCCGCTTTTTCACACGCCTTGAAAGCCTCTTCCACCCTATTAAGCTTAAAAAGAGAAAAAGGAACATAATAGCATAAATCGGGAGATGAATCTTTTTCTAATTTCGCCCGCTTCGCATATTGAATGCATTCTTCATAATTCTCACTCAACAAAGCGTTCCAGGCCAAATTGTGATAAATTTGACCGGTGGGATAATTTAAGTATTCATTGTTAGAGGAAACGAGTAAATGAAGCAACTTTTCTTTCGCTTCCAAAAAAAGTCTTAAATCGGTCAGCACCACGCATTCAAACATATCCACTGTAATCAGGCGGCTATAATTGTTACAGAGCTTCAGTACTTCTCGAGCCTCCAAACATTTTTTATAGGCAATAACCGGCTGATTCAACTCGGCATAAACACTGATTAGCTGAAACGTATTCATCGCATGGACATGGGAATTTGGATTGCACAATTCGCCTGATTTCAAAAAACAATCCAGCGCGATTGGATTATCCATTGTATTCCTTTTATAAAAAATTCCTAAAAGACAATAATAAACCGCCAATTCGTCATTTTGCAGGCAGTTCAAGTTTTGGTCGATCACCATCTTTATTTGTCTTACCTTCTCATCATCCTGGACGATACGCAAAAAGTAAAAAAGTTTAATCATTAGCGATACGAAAAAGCCATAAGAATGAAGACGCTCTTCCTCGCTTTTTTGAATTTCCTCATACTTGGAGCAAATCCGTTCCGTTTGCTCGAAAAAGAAATATTCAAACAACTGAAATAGATCTTCTCTTGCCTGACGCCATAAATTTTGATCTTCATCAAAAGAAACGTTTAATATTTCGTTGATTTGTGAAACCGTTCCTTCTGGAAAATGCCTCTTTCCGTTTTCCAAATCACTTAAAAAGCCTTTATTCATTCGCAATTCTTTTGCCAGGGCAATTAAAGAGCGCTTCTGGCCCCTTCGATGCAGGCGATAATAAGCGCCCGCGATCCTTTCTTTCGGGATCCCCTGATCCACAAGCGCGCTTTGTTGTTTGATTTGAAACGGCATAGTCAATTCTCCTTTTGAAGATTATTTCATGAACCGAAAAAATTTCAAGAAAAATCACATAAAATTAAATTTTTTTATTTTGTTAAACAGGATTGACAAACCACCCAACTGTGTTTAATGTATATATTGTATATACACACTAAAACAGGAGACGTCGAATTATGGATATCATCATCACTATGCGATCGGACAAACCGATCTACGAGCAAATCGAATCCCAGTTTCGGGAAATGATCGTCAGCGGAAAGCTGAAAGCGGGCGATTCGATTCCCAGCATGCGCGCGCTTGCCAAAGACTTGCACATTTCTTTAATTACGGTGAAGAAGGCGTATGAAAACCTGAGCCGGGACGGCTTGATTGAAACGATCGTGGGCAAAGGCTCGTTTGTGGCGGCTTTGAACACCGAACTGCTCCGCGAGGAAAAACAGCGGGAGATCGAGAATTTGCTGGCGCAAGCCTGCCAGAGCGCCAAGACGGCTGGCATCGGCCCCGATACGCTCAAAGAATTGATTGATGTCCTCTATGAAGGAGAATGACTTATGACAACAGCATTATGTGTGCGAGGCTTAACGAAACGCTATCCGGCCTTCGCGTTGCAGGATTTGTCTTTTGATCTTCCGCAAGGCACCATCGTCGGCCTCATTGGTGAAAACGGCGCGGGCAAAAGCACCCTGCTGCGCTGCCTTTTAGGCATGACAAAACCCGATCAAGGCTCGATCACGCCACCATTGACGAATTTCAATCAAATCAGCTTTATCCCCGATTCATGCACCTTTCCCGAGATCTTGACGATCGAACAGCTCGAAAAGGATTTCACGAACATTTACGCCCAATGGGACGCCAAAAAGTTTTGGGACATGGCTTCCGACTTCGGGTTGCCCAAAGCGCAAAAAATCAAAACGTTCTCCAAGGGAATGAAAGTGAAGCTCGCGTTTTGCGTGGCCTTTAGCCACCACGCCCGTCTGCTCGTTTTGGACGAGGCGACGTCCGGCCTCGATCCGGTCGTGCGCGACGAAATTCTCGACTTATTGCTGGAATTTATCCAGGACGAGAACCACACCGTGCTTTTTAGCACCCACATCACAAGCGACCTGGAAAAAGTGGCCGACTACATTTTGTACCTTCACGAAGGAAAAAAGATGTTCATGGACGCCAAGGACGAGCTGACGGAATCCTTCGCGCTCATGCATTGCTCGAAAAAAGAGTTTGAACAACTTCCACCCGACGCGATCATTCGTTCTATAGAGCAGCCGTACCAGGTGGACGTGCTCGTCAAAAAAGCGGACGCGCGCTATACGTACGACGCCCCGACACTGGAAGACTGGATGCGGATGTACACGAAAGGAGAAAAACGATGAAAGGATTGTTAAGAAAGGATTTACAGCTCATTTGGGCGAGCTGGCCGATTTTGCTCATGATCCTGGTTTGCGGAACCGGCATTTCCATTTATATCCAGCAGCCAACGATGGAAATTTGCTTCGTGACGCTGCTGCTCGTGTTTCAAACGGTCGCCACAATCATGAACGACCAGACGTCGGGCTGGTTTCCGTGGGAGCTGACTTTGCCGGTTTCCCGAAAAGGCATTGTTTACGAGAAGTTTATTTTGGCCCTGATCGTGCTGGCGTTTGGCACTTGCCTCGCCTTGCTCATCTACTGGGGCGTGTCCGCCATCACCCACGTGACGATCGACCGGGTTTCGCTGGAAATCAACCTCGCGATCCTGCTTGTCTTTTTCGGCTTTGGCGTCGCGCCCGGCCTGCTCCTCTCGTTTTATAAAAAAGAGGCCGGCCCGATCGCGATGATCGTCGCCGCCCTGCTGCCTGTCGCGATCCTTCTTGTCGTCATGAACACTGTGTCCGACACCAAAATCAAAGAGGTGTTTATGATTTTGGCCGCCATCAGCATGGTTCTTTATTTTGCGATCATGGTTATCAGCCCGAAAATCGTCACCGGCTGGCTAAATCGAAACACGTAGTCAAACGCGGTCCAAAACGGGCCGCGTTTTTTACGAATCGACATCCACGGAAATCGCGGTGATTCGCGTTTCCTGCGCCGGATTCAGGCTCCTCTCTCTTAAAATTTTTACCAGATCCAAACGTTTGGCGTCGCTGGCTCGCGGAAATTTTTCGCCATCCCTTTTCAGGAGGCGCAATGTCGCTTTCAGCGCGTCCGCGCCTTTGTCCAGCGCTTTCTCGAACGTTTCTCCAAACGCGCTCATCCCGTTGAAATCCGGAAACAAAACGACAAACATCCTTCCTTCTTTTGTGACGACGACCGGGTATGTTGCCATGGCGGTTCTCCTCTCTTTTTCTTTATTTTACCGACAAAAGAGGAAGATTCCAATCCACAAAAAAAACGGATCCCTTTCGGAATCCGTGGCTTTTCAAGTGGTGGTCTCAGTCGGAATCGAACCAACGACACAAGGATTTTCAGTCCTTTGCTCTACCAACTGAGCTATGAGACCACAATGGTTGCGGGGGAAGGATTTGAACCAACGGCCTCCGGGTTATGAGCCCGACGAGCTACCAGACTGCTCTACCCCGCGATGTGAATAAAAATATTTAGTTGTAATAAAATGGCGGAGAAACTGGGATTCGAACCCAGGCGCCGCTCACACGACCTACCGGTTTTCAAGACCGGACCCTTCAGCCACTTGGGTATTTCTCCATAACATGTGAGTGTTGTTACTACCATAAGGTACGATATAGATTGGTGGACCCTGTAGGACTCGAACCTACGACCCGCCGGTTATGAGCCGGATGCTCTGACCAACTGAGCTAAGGGTCCAAAAACAGTTGGTGGCTGGAGTGAGACTCGAACTCACGACCTTCCGGGTATGAACCGGATGCTCTAGCCAACTAAGCTACCCAGCCGAAGAGAATGGTCGGGACGACAGGATTTGAACCTGCGACCCCTTGATCCCAAATCAAGTGCACTACCAAGCTGTGCTACGTCCCGACATAAAATATAAATTTTGAAATATCAATTCAATCACTTGCAATAAAATAAATGGCGCGCCCAGTAGGAGTCGAACCCGCAACCTTTTGATCCGTAGTCAAACGCTCTGTCCAATTGAGCTATGGGCGCATGTGCTTGTCTTTATCAAGTGCTCACTTATATTACCATTACTCCCTGGTGAATGCAACACTTAAATTCAATTTTTTTAAATTTTTTTCAACCGCGCATTCCAGGCGCGAAAAAGTCTTGTACAAGACCTTCTCGCCTAGCTTTCCCGCGTTGTCTTCTCGGCCAAGGCCACGTAGCGCTCCACGCCATCAAAAAGGCACGTCTTGAGCAACGACAAATACGCCTCGAACGAAAACGTTTCGACCGTCGCGAGCATTTCCATCCGCACGCCAAACAAATCGACATTGTACGCTTGCTCCCGCATGCCGTTGCGCAAATAAAACGCCTTCCGCCGCTGACGTAGCGCGCGCTCCGCCGGCACCTCCGTCGACCACGGATCCTCGATCTCCAAAACGATTGGCTTGTCGTGCGCGGCGAAAAACTGCTTCAGGACTCTGGAACCGATTTGGCGTTTTCGCGCTTGCGGATCCACCGCGAAATAGTCGATCAAAATGTGGTTGGCGTCCTCGAGCGTAAACAGAAGCCCGCAAGCCCGGTCCTCCTCCACCACGGCGTACATTCGCTCGTTTCCTTTTACCATCACCTCGAACGGCTTCTTTTCGCTTTTTGGAAACGACGCCTCATACAACTCTTTTATATAGGGAACTTCCCGGTCCTCCATCTTTCGATATCCTACGCTTTGCATACTTCGCATTATAAAAGGGAGAGCGCGTCTTGTCCAGTCTTGAAAATTCGCCCAAAACCCGGATTTCACATTTCATCCGCCATGGGGGCGTGCTATAATTTTTGCATGAACTACAGTACGATCCTGCTCGCGGCTGGCAGAGGAAGCCGCACCAACCTTGACTACAACAAGGTCTTTTATCATCTGGACACCGACCGGACCGTGCTGGACGCCAGTCTGGCGCTGTTCCTCGACGACGAGGAGTGCCGGCAGATCGTTCTGGTCTGCGCCCCGTACGAGCTCGATTACGTCCAATCCAACTACAGCAAAGATCCACGCATCTGCTTTGTCGCCGGCGGCGACACCCGGCAGCAATCCGTCTGCAACGGCCTGGATGCCGTAAAGGAGGACTACGTTTTCATCCACGACGCCGCCAGACCTTTCCTGAAGCCGTACTCGATTTACGAATTGAAAAAGACCCTCGAAATCGAAGACGCGTGTTTGCTGATGGTACCCAGCGTCGACACGGTCAAACTCGTCGAAGGGGGCTACGTTGCCCAAACGCTTTGCCGCGACCAGGTGTACCGGGCCCAAACCCCGCAATGCTTTAAAACGAGCCTGATCCAAAAGTGCCACGAAAAAGCGAAAAATGCCGGCAAGCTCGCGACCGACGACGCCCAGCTTGTCGAATGGTATGGAAAGATTCCCGTCCGGGTCGTTTACGGCGACGAGGAAAATATCAAGATCACGCTGCCAAGCGATTTGATCCACGATTAAAAAAGCGTATTGAGCAAGGAGGATTTATGGAAGAGCTGCTTCACTATTCCGCATTGATTTTCGATTTTTGTCAGGAGGAAACCGATTCCTTCGAAACCTTGTGCCACGACATCGACGTCTTCGCCGGCGATCCGGCCTGCGCCCAAATCGTCGTGAGCTGCCTGCGCGACTGGCAGCTGCGCCTCTCGCTGGATCCAAAGCCAAAAACGATGCTCGTCCGCATGGCCGACCATCCGTACGCGGCGCTCATCAACGGGCTCAAAGCCGTCAGCGAGGAAAACGTGCTCGTCGTCGGCCTGGCCGAGCCGATCCGGCTCGAATCCAAAGACGCCGTCCTCGACGCCTTGACGCGTTACCCGGCCATCCACGCCCATGCCGGCCTGCAAGGCTTCGACACGCGCCTGCTGATGTTTTGCCTCCAGCACGCCGTCGAGCAAAACATTTCGATCGACAGCTATTCGCAAGCCGTTTCCGCCTGCGGCGACACCCCGATTTTGACGCTCTAGAAGAAGTGTTTGGCTTCTTCTTTTTTTTCGAATTTGAAATAATAAGGCCAATGGAGGTGCCGCATGCCAGAAACCACAATCGTCGAATACGCCCAAACCCGCCTGCAAACCTGGAAAGAGCTTCCCTTTAACGAAGTCGACAGCCTGATTCTTTCCTGCCTTGCCTATTTGCGCCTGCCGCTCGCTTTCGAAGACCGGGTCGCCCTCAAAGACTTGTATAAAGCCGAAAACTTCGACGCCATGTTTCACAACGTCTACTCGGCGCCCCGCAGCCAGGCGCTCTTCACCGCCCTATGCGCCAGCCCGCGCTATCGCGACATCCAGGTCAGCCGCTACATCCAGGATTCCAGCGAAGTTCAGGAGAAGCAGTTTAGCGCCGTCTGCTTCCAGCTCGACGACGATTTGGCCTATGTTGCCTTTCGCGGCACCGACGCCACGCTGGTCGGCTGGAAGGAAGACTTCAACATGGCTTTCTCTTTTCCGGTCCCAAGCCAGCTGGAAGCCGCCCGCTATTTAACCGACGCCCTGCCCGCACTGCAAGGAACGGTGCTCGTTGGCGGCCACTCCAAAGGGGGCAACCTCGCCGTGTTCGCCGCCACGCGCCAAACCGGCATCTCGCGCATTCAAGCCGTGTACTCCCACGACGGGCCCGGCTTTCCGCAAACCGCCTTTTCCAGCCAGCCGTTCCAAGCGCTGCTGCCAAAAATCAAAAAGACGGTTCCCCAGTCCTCCATCATCGGCATGATTTTGGAAGCGCAGGAAGCGTACACGATCGTCAAAAGCAACCGGTTCAGCATCTGGCAGCACGACCCGTACTCGTGGCTGGTCGAAGGGGAGAGGTTTGTCACCTTGTCGCATCAAACCCCTGGCGCCCTCTACATGAACACGGCCATCAACGCCTGGCTGACGCACATTTCCCGGCAGGAGCGCGAACGCTTCTTTACCACGTTGTATGCCTTGCTCGCCAGCGACCACGCCAAAACCTCGGCGCAATGGCGCAAAAGCCTGCCCCAAAACCTGCCGGCCATCTTGCAGGCCACCAAGGAGCTCAGCCCGGACACGAAACATTTTCTCGTCCACACGCTCAAGGAAATGGCGGCTCTCAGCTTGCGTAGCGTTCCCGAAGCGATCAATCCGCCGTTTGAAAAATAGACAAGCGCCAAATATATGTTATACTTATTCTCGGCGTCCCGCCCCACAGCGAGCCTGCATTCGCTTCGGGACGCGAAGAAGGGGCTGTAACGGGTAAGTAAAAAAATATCCGGCTCCCGAAATAAAAAAAGG
>NZ_SRYG01000023.1 GCF_004793885.1 Dubosiella muris | reverse complement strand
GGTACACTTTAAAATGTATCCTCTAAGACTGCCATTTCTTAACTAAATGACATTGAGGCGTTCCTCGATTTTTTTTGCCTACTGGGCCGGTTCCCACAGCAGCAGGCTGAATTTGATTTTTTTGTCTGCCTTTACCGCGTGCTGGTCGCCTTTGTTAAAGATAAAGCTGTCGCCTTTATGAAGGGTGTATTGTTTTCCCAAATACGTCAAGGTTCCTTTTCCTTCCAATACCGTGACGAGCGCGTTCATCGGCGCGGCGTGCGTCGGCAGCTCGCTTTCCTCGATCGCCACCAAAATGAGTTTCATCGCGGTTCCTTCCTCGACGACTTTTTTCACGGCTTTTCCTTTTTCGTACGAAATTTGATCGTGCAGAGCGAACACTTCGCCCGCCTTCCATGCTTGGGTCATATGACATACCTCCTTGTCCTGACTCTTTCATCATAACGCAGCCGTCCTGCCGGCGCCCCTTGAATGACCGTAATGTGTAAAAACGGCCGCCACGACCGTCTTTGTTTCTTCTTATTCCGCTAAGCAATACCCGACGTTTTTAATCGTCCGGATCTCGTCTTTGGATAAATCAAGCTTTTGGCGCAGCTTGCGGATGTGGACGTCGAGCGTGCGCGATTCCTCGTAAAAAGGTCCCCATACTTTTTCGAGCAACTCTTCGCGCTTGACGACGCATCCATCGGCTTCCAGAAGCACTTTCAGCAAATTGTATTCTTTATAGGACAGCTCGACGCTGGCGCCATCCTTGGTCACTTCATGTTTGGATTCGTTGAGTTCGATCGTTCCGCGCTTTAAAATCCGGTCTTTCTTTTTTGTTTTTTCATAGCGGCGCTTGATGGCCTTGACTCGCGAGGTCAGCTCGATAATGCCAAACGGCTTGGCTAAATAATCATCCGCGCCCAGATCCAGTCCGATCGCCTTGTCGACTTCGCTGTCTTTGGCGGACAAAATGAGCACGGGAATGTCTTCCCATGCCTCGCTGGCTTTCAGCTTTTTCAAGATGGAAAGGCCATCCTCCTCGGGCAGCATGAGATCGAGCACGATCATTTGCGGAATTTCTTCCTCCATCGCCTGCCAAAACGCGCCGGGACGCTCGAATCCCTGGCTTTCATCCTCTTTTAAAAGCGCGTACGAAAGCATGGTTCGAATCGACTCGTCGTCCTCTAAAATATAAATCATGAAATCACCTTCCTTTTTTTGATTCTACCATGAATTCCCCGTCTGAACGAACGTTCTGATATGGTTTCGAACAACGTCCTCGTCCTGTCTTTCGCGAGGCCGGGAAAGAAATGAAAAAACGCCCAGTCAAAAACTGTGCGCGTTCCAAATCAGTCTTCCTGAATATACAGCCGGGTGCTGCGTGGAAACTCCCGCCCAAACGCTTCTTTGAGCGTCTTCTTTCCCGTTTTGGCGTCAAGCTGGACACGCTGGTTCACATAGCCCGACTCGACAAGAAAGCATTGGTCGCCTTCTTTTTCAAAACGGACAAACCGGTCTTTTTTATACGTCCACAAACTCATGGAAGAAAGGTTTTTTTGTTTTAGGACGTTGAGCCATTTCATTTGCGCCTGCCGCAACGGAACGAGTTTCACCGGGATCAACCTTCTTTCAAAAAGGACTCCAGCTCCTGGGTGAACGACTTTTTCAGCAAAGTCGTCGAGCCGTAGAGCACAAAGAGCCGCTCGCCTTGGCGCGCGAACGCGATCCGCACCGCTCCCACGGAAGGATCGTTGACGCGGCACTCGAAAACCGGCAAGTCATGCCAGCGTTTTCTCGTCGCGTATTTCGACTTGAAAAAATCATTTTCCGCCTGCCGACGCAAAGTTTCCACGATTTTCGATTGGAGCGAAGGGTTTTTTTGAAGCATTTTGCGGCATCCTCTCGCTTCGAATGTGACGTCGATACCGTCCTTCTTTTTTTCCTGCATACCCGTATTGTAGAAGAGGCGGCAGCCACAAGCAAACCGGATGAATAAAAAAAAAGTCCTTTCGGACTAGGACTCGAACCGGTCAAACTTAATCGGCAGACCAAGAAGCTCCCCAATCTTAAAGGACATGCCAAGACAAAGCACGATCGACAATGTCGTCGCAAACGACGCGTGATTCAGATGCAGTACGAGTGCGACGATCCCACAACAAATGTTCACAACCAATAAAATCCAATTTAAGTAGTTCATATTTTTTTCATTCCTTCTGTGAGATCCCTTGTTTACTTCAGTATAGCACACGCTGTAAGCACTTTCATCCTAAATCTCACAAAATCGTTCGATAGTGTAAACTTTCTGTGTGAAAACGATTTCTTTTGTTCTATTGAAAGAATATCAAACTTTTACCAGCTTGGCAACAAAAAAAGGAATGAGCAACGCTCACTCCAAAATAGCCCGATCCAGACGCGTTTCGTCGCGCAAGGCCTGGTTCAGCCATTGTTTGATTTGTTTTACGCCGCCTGGCGTATTGGACTCAATATTGCATGGCAAAATCGGATCGTGCAAGCTCATGCGCACGAGCAGCCAGCCATTGCCATGACCGGAATCGAAATTGAGGCGGATGCCTTCAAAATTCGAATCGGCGGCTTGAATAAATGGTGTATCCGCGGCTTTTCGCGTCAGCCGCTCAATGACCGCGTTGCCGTATTCGATAAAATCGTCCCCGTCGATTGGCAGGCGGAACTCCCCTTCCTCAAGCGGATGTTTCAAATCCGCCAGTCGTGTCGACAGCCTGTCTTTGACGGCTTCGATCACGATCCGGGTCGCCAAATACGCGCCATCGTCCAGAAAATAGTTGTTTTTGTAGGCCGCGTGCCCGCTTGTTTCAATGGCGAGCTGGCAGTCGATGCCGTTTTCATTCAGTCTTTTCGCCTCGTTGATGACGTTTTTATAGCCTCGTTTAAAGCGGACATGCTTCATGCCATGCGATTCTAAAAACGCGTGAAGCTCGTCGCTCGTCACGGAATCGGTCACGATAGTCGTCGCGGGATGGTCGTTTTTAGCGATCAAAGCGGCCAGGGCGATGATGGCGTTGCGGCTGATTGGATTGCCAAACTCGTCAACCGCCGAAGAACGGTCGACGTCGGTGTCGAAAATCAAGCCCAGATTGGCTTTGTTTTCGAGCACCGCCCGACACACGCTGGCCATCGCCTCCTTGTTTTCCGGATTTGGAATATGGTTTGGAAACGAGCCGTCCGGTTCAAGAAACTGGCTGCCGGAAATATCGGCGCCAAGCGGTCCGAGCACGTCGGTCGCGAAAAAGCCGCCCGCCCCGTTGCCGGCGTCGACAACGATGTGCAAATCTTTTAACGGATGCGCGTAGTCCGCCGCTTGAATGGCTTCCTTGATTATGTTTTTCAAGTGGGTGGCGTACAACGCCATCAAATCGCATTTTTGCATCGAGCCTTCTGCCGCCCGCTCGAATCGGCCGGTATCGGCGATTTCTATCAGCTCTTTAATTTGATGCGACTCCAGTCCTCCCTCTTTGTCGAAAAACTTCATTCCGTTCCGGTTCCAAGGCAGGTGGCTCGCCGTAATCATAATGGATCCGTCGCAGTCCGTTTGCGGAAAGACACAAGCCATGAACATGGCCGGCGTCGTCGCCATGTCGCAGTCGAAAATTTGCGCTCCGTCAAAAAGCAGCCCGTCCGTGATGGCGTGCTGGAGCTTTTGCCCGCTCAACCGGGAATCGCGGCCTACCGCGATGCGCAGCTGCTTCTTTCCTGTTTTTTTCGAAAGCCATGTCGCGAAGGCGCGTGCCAGGTCATACACCGCCTCGTCGGTTAAATTGACCGCTTCTCCATCGACGCCTTCGAGCGCGATGCCGCGGATATCGCTTCCATTTTGTAGTTTTGCGTAAGTCATAGAAAATCCTTCTTTCCTGTTTCCTTTCCATTGTACCAAAAAACAACAAAAACGAAACCTTTGCGTGGCGTTCGTCTTTCGATTCGCCTAGCTTGTATCCGGATAGTTTTCGAAAAAAAAGATGCCGTTTTCGACATCTTTAAAAAATCACTTCTTTTTCTTTCCCGTCTGGTATTTCTTTTTCGATTTCGTCGCGGTCGACACTTTCTTTTCCACATTCGTGTTGCGAGCTTGCTGCTGCACTTCCTTCTGCTTGCTAAACCATTTTTTATCCGCGTAGTTGATCGCGATATAAATAATGATAATGTCAAACGAGAAAATCATGATCCACTGGAAGTATTCCGCGTTGGAGTACATCATCAAAAACGAAAGCAGCGCCTCGGCGCCCGCCACGAGCATGTCGAACTTCACCAGCTCGTAGTTGTCGGCATCGTCCAACGCCAGTGCGAATTTGTTGAAGTAGCGAATCTTTTTGTTCCGGCAGTACCGCTTCTTCATGAGGCAGCCGATAATGTAAATCAAAACAACATTGATCAAATACATGTATGGAAACACCGGCGCGTTGGCAGCCCAAGTCATGATGACGCACACAATGACCCACAGCCACATCATGACGATTTGCGCTTTTCTTAGCTTTTTCATCCATTTTCCCCCTGTCTTAAAAAATATGATATCAGTTTTCGTTCGAAAGGAAAAGATAGAGAGCGCATTTCAAATCAATATCCGGTATCATAGGTTTTTTATTGCATATAAATTGTAAAAGCCATCAAGACGGAAATACATTATTATTAAACATTAAATCTAAAAATATAATGATATATTGATGTCTGGTTGGATAAAAAAGGAGAGAAAACGCATGACAAAGAAAAAATCACAACTTATACTCCTGTTCGCCTTTCTTGGCGTCACGGCCATCGGATTTTTTGAAATGCTTCCCAATTCCATCTACGCGACGCTGGGGCCTCGAGGTCCCATGTCTTCCTTTCCGATGCTTTTTTCCTTTTACGAAGGAATGGATACGATCCTGCCTTTGATTGGCTATTTGCTGCTGATTCCGTTTGTGTCGCATTTTCAAACGCTGCGATGGCGACGGAGCGGATTTGACAACACGGTCAGTTTGCGGATTGGAAAGCGCGTTTACTTCAAGCAGCTTGTCTGGCGCTCTTTTCAGGAAATCTGGTTCTCATCAATTTGTTTCTGGTAGTTCTGATGGTGATTTTTATCAACCCGGTCAACCCATTGCTTTTGGACGATCCGCACATGGTGTATCACGGTTTCTATTTCCACCAGGAAATCGCCGACTGGATCGCGTACACGATGGTGGAAGTGGCGGGCTGGACGATGCTGAATTTGCTTTGCATGCTGTTTTCCCAACTCGTTCCCAACAAGTATTTGTACCCGTTTCTCTTGTTGATTTTCACATTGCTCATGACCTTTCTTGTCGCGTTTTTATCGGGTTTGCCGATTCACAACTACGAGATCGTTTCCTGTCTTAGCCCGTTCAATTTGCTCGCTCCCGGCGTCATGTCCCTGCTGACTTTCGAATCGCGCCGGTGGCGCTACATCACAGTCGCCCTCACGTTTCTCGTCTTTGGCTTGCTCATTGCCGGTCTGTACCGGCTCGTGGTGAAATTGCGGTACCGCTATGGTTAAGTCGTTTGTCACCCATTTGATGACGCAAAAAACGTATGTGCTCGCCTCGCTCTTCGCGATCGCCATCATGGGATATTACGTCTGGAACAACTGGGGCTATGGAGCCGAAGGATTTTACTTGTTCGGGTTCGCGAAATTTCTCGTCTTCGGCTGTTTATACGATTTTCTTTTGTTTTTGCGCATCAAGATGTATACACAAATTGAAAACTTCGGCATCATTCGAACGGGCAAAGACAACTGGTACCGGCAAATCATGAAGATCGAAGCGCTGCTGCTCCAGCTCTTTTTGCTTACTGTATTCGTTGTGCTGCCCATCTTAAACGGCATTGAAAACAAAACCACGTATCTCGTCGGCCTTGTTCCCCTGCTTCTCGTTTGGGAAATTGGCTATTTCGCGGAAATGTGGTTTCTTCCCGACGCGGGAAAAGAGCTGTACGGATTATGGATCGCGTTTTTGCTGCTTGTGGTGTACACATACGTCCTGGGACCCGCTTTGTTTACGAGGGTACTGGGCTAAGGAGGAACTATGGAAACTGCCTTAACGATTCGGGATTTGAACAAATCCTTCAAACAAAATCTTGTTTTAAACAGTGTCGACCTTACGTTAAAACAGGGCGATGTCGTCTACATCAAAGGAGCCAACGGCTCGGGAAAATCGACCTTGTTGAAAATCATCTGCGGATTGATGACGGCCGATTCAGGCACGATTGAAAAAGCGAACGAAGTGTATATTGGCGCGCTCATTGAAAATCCGTCGTTTGTCGAATCGGCTTCGCTCAAGAAAAATCTGCAATTTTTACTAGGGCTGCGTCACAAAACGCCCGATACACTGGCAAGAGCGTTGTGCGAACGGTTTGATCTGAACTTTGAAAATAAAAAACCCATCCGCTCCTATTCGGTTGGCATGAAACAAAAGGCCGGCATCATTCAGGCGCTGATGGAAGATCAAAACGTGATCCTGCTGGACGAGCCGACACGCGGCCTCGATAAAAAGTCGATCCAAACGTATTTGGACGTGATGCGTGAACAAATTGCACAAGGGAAAACCATTGTGGTGGCTTCCCACGACTATGAAGACATTGGATTCAACCGCTGGCTGGAGCTGGACGATGGCAAGCTTTGTGAACTGGAAACGCCTGACAACGATCTCGCTCGTTGAAGTCGCGGCCCTTACGCTCGTCAAAGCGGTCGTGCGCCTTTTCCCGTTTGGCGACATCGCGTTTCTGACCGTTTCGCGCCTGTCCACGTCGCTTCTAGTCGCCCTCTCGTTTTTGTGGATCCAAATCGTCGTCTTTTGCGCGACCGTGCTCTATTCCGATTTTTACCGCCAAAACCAGCGAAACATCCAAATTCGTGTCGGTAAGCGCAAAGCCCAAACACTTTTGACAGGAAACATCGTATTCGGCGCGTTGCTCTATGAAGCACTCGTCGTCGCCTTTTCCGGTTTATCGTACTGGAAACCGGGCCTGGCGAACGCGCTCCTGTTGATCGTCGTTCTTGGATTATCCGGAAAAAAGATCAAAAACGGTTCGATGGAAGTGCTTGTGTTTTTTGGATTTACAGCGCTTAGTCTGCTGACAAACACGTTGTTCTTATAAAATAAGAGGTGCGCACGATCTACGAACGGCGCACCGAAATCGACTAGCCGGATCGTCCGGCTCTTTTTATTGTTCCCTTTTTTTATTTTCCTCGCGCATGACTTTTCTTGCCTGGGAGTCCAGCTTTGAATAGACGATCTTCGCGTTGGCGAGGGCCCGGATCCGTACCCGGTCGAGATTCATTTTATGCCGTTCGATTCCGAACTGCGTGACCGCCTGCCAGATGAACACCCAGCCGGCGATATCGAGAATTTCCGATGTGACCGGCCGCAAGCCTAAGTAATCGCCAAGCGCGTGGAGCGTCAGGATGCCGGCGCCGATTGCCAGCATCGTTAATCCCGATTCCACGTTTTTTCTTCGTTTGCGCTGGATATTTTTCAGCTCGTTTTCATAATAGTAGTGAATGGCTTCCCGGTAAATACCTTTTTCCTTCGCGTCGATTCCGTCGCTCGCGATGTCGATTTGCAGGTGTTTCAAATTGTTTTGCGGAACGGTTTGAATCAGGTTGTCCAAAATCGAGGCCGCCTCCCCGGAAATGACCGGTCGATCCGCCCAGTACGGCGAAAGGAAGTCGTCGTTTCGAATCACAGTCAAATGAATCGTCGAACTTTTGGTTTTGTCCATAACGCTTACTCTTTCCGCAAAAAACGAACCTGGATGTCCTGATCGTAGTCGCCAAACTGCCGGCCAAACAAATTCAGTCCACCCGGATGCTTGGCGTCCGCCCGGCTCTCGATCCGAAACCGCAGCACGTCCTTCTCTTCTCTTGCTTTCAGTAAATCGGACAGGCGGATATCCGCGATTCGTTCCTGTTCCATATATACCCCGGTTTCCGTCAGCCGCAGCGTTTTCTTCAGTCCGTATTCGCTGCCCAGCGTCCACCATGACGGCGTGTATTTACCTTTCCGGTCGCCAAAATCACCCGGACTCGTCCACGTTCCGATGGCCTTTCCATTAAAGAAAAAATCAATATCCGACGGATGAACGGCATTGTAGCCCGGAAATTCGCTGCATATTTCCAATGTGATCTCCACCTCGCCCACGTCTTCCAGGTCCACGTCAAAGACAGGAATCGGATATTCCAAATAGCCGGAGGAAAGCCACAGCAAACACACCCGGTTCCGGTTGGGCGCGTGAAAATAGCGCGCGTCGTCAATGTGGCCAAAGATCCGTTCCGCCTCGGCCATGCCGCAAGGCGCCGTCACCTCGCATTGATCGTACGCGCTGATCGGAATATCCACCTGGTAAAACGAGCGGTTTTTCATTCCGTAATTGTTGTCGAAAATGATTTGCGCCTCGTTGATTTTCAACCGGCACATCTTTTTCAACCCCCTTTTTCCACTCACCAAATGCGCTTCCACGATTCCTGCTTCCTCTAAAATCTGAATGTGCTTCGTCACGATAGCGGACGACAGCTGCAACGTTTCCCCCATCTCCTTGATCGACATTTCCTTCACCTTTAAAAGCGAAATAATATCCATCCTCGCCTTGCTCGCAAGCGCCTGAAAAAAAGGCAGCGACGATTCCTCCACGTTCAAATACACGACTTCCGGCGAAAATACCGCCATTCTCATCCCTCCGGTTTCTACTGGTTCCAGTATAGCACACCTTCTTCCATCCTACCTTGTCCTGTTTTCTCCCATACTTTTTGATTTTGATGCGAAAACAGAAAGCGCTTCCAGTTTTTATTGACATTTCCTGTCCGCTCATTATAATTCATTATGCATTAACCAATTAATGAATATATTAACTAAACAAGTAGAAAGGAATACAATTATGTTCGAACGACTGCATCATCCGCGCCCGCAAATGGCGCGAAAACACTGGCGATCCCTCAACGGCGTATGGGATTTTGCCTTCGACGACGCCAATCTCGGCATTCAGAACCACAACTTTTTGAAGCCTGGTTTTTTTGACCGCGAAATCGTCGTTCCATACAGCTATCAAACGAAAAACTCACGCGTCCACACGTTGGAAAACCATCCCATCGTCTGGTACCGGAAAACGATCGCGGTATCCAAAAAAGAAGGACGCCGCTTCCTGCTACATTTTGACGCAGTGGACTATCAGGCCGACGTCTGGATCGACGGAAACCACGTCTTCACCCACCAGGGCGGCCACGTGCCGTTTCAAATCGACATCACGCCTTATCTTCAAACGGAAGACGTGTCCATCGTCGTACGCGCCGAGGACCACAACCGCTGCAGCCAGCCAATCGGCAAGCAATCGTGGAAAGACGCCAACTTTTTATGCTGGTACACCCGGACGACCGGCATATGGCAGCAGGTATGGCTCGAGGAAGTGGCCGACACGTACATCGCCGAAGTGCGCATGACGCCCGACATCGACAACGCCACGATGGAGTTCGACTTCTTCGTCGCCGGAAGCGAGATACCCGCCCGCGTCGAAGGAGACATCACCTACCAGGGCCGCCCCGTCACCTCGTTTCGCGTCGCCGTCAAAAACAACCGGGCGCGCATCATCGCGGACGTCAGCAGCGAGGACGCCAACTTCCGGCTTCATTTCTGGAGCTGCGCCGAGCCTAACTTATACGACGTGCGCTTCACGCTCGTCAGCGAAACGGGAGCCATCGACGAAGCGGACAGCTATTTTGGCATGCGCGACATCCGCCAGGAAGGCCATCGCGTTTTCCTCAACAACCAGGAGTTTGTGCAGCGGCTCGTTTTGGATCAGGGCTATTTTGCCGACGGCGGCCTGAGCGCCACCCCCGAGCAGCTTCGCGACGATTTGCTCAAAGTCAGGGAAATGGGCTTCAACGGCACCCGCAAGCACCAGAAAGTCGAAGACGCCCGCTATATGTACCTTTGCGATGTGCTCGGCCTGGTCATGTGGGCCGAAATGCCTTCGTTCTTCGAGTACTCGCCGGCCGCGGTGGAAAACTTCACCCGCGAGCTGCCCGCCCTGATCGCCAAGCACTACAACCATCCTTCTGTCATCGTCTACACGTTGATGAACGAGTCGTGGGGCGTCAACGAGATTTACAAGCATCCGGCCCAGCAGGCGTTTGTGAACGGCGCGTACTGGATGACAAAAGCGCTCGATCCCTCCCGGCTTGTCGTGGGCAACGACGGCTGGGAGCAAACCACGACCGATCTGCTCACGGTCCACGACTACAACGCCGATCCAAAAACGCTTAAAGAAAGCTACGCGAACATGGAACAGGCTGTCAATGGCTGCCCTTCGCGCACTTCGCTGCGCCACACATTCGCCAAAGGATACGCCTATGCCGGCCAGCCATTCATGATCAGCGAGTTTGGCGGCGTCGCCTTCGACACCGGAACGTACGCCGGCAAGGAAAGCTGGGGCTATGGAAAACGCCTCGAAGGACAGGAAGCCGTCCTGCACAAGATTCGCGATTTGACCCGCGTCGTCATGGAGCTGCCGGGCATGTGCGGTTACTGCTACACCCAGCTTACCGACGTCGAACAGGAAGTCAACGGCCTGCTCGACCACAACCACGAGCACAAATTCGATCCCGCCATGCTTCGCGAGATCTTCAACGGAGGAAGCCATACCGGGTTTCTCTTTGTGTAAGTAAAAAGAAAGGAAAATAAAAATATGAACAATCCATCGACTGTTTCCATGCCAGGCGTGAGCCGCCGCGAATATTTCGGCTACTTCTCGTATGGCTTTGGACAATGCTTCTCGTACGGCCTGCTTGGCTCTTTCATCTTGTTTTTCTACACCGACATTCTTGGCATTTCGGCGCTGGCCGCGTCCACGATCTTTTTGATCGCGCGTGTCTGGGACGCCGTCAACGACCCGATGGTCGCCGGATTCATGGACACCCGCCGGACCAAGACCGGAAAGTTCAAAGGCTATTTGAAATTCGCGCCGCTGTTCGTCGTTATCAGCACGATCCTGTGCTTCTTCAAGCCGGATCTGGCAATGCAGTGGAAAGTGCTCTACGCCGCCATCACCTATATTTTATGGGGAACGGTGTACACGGTATCGGACATTCCGTTCTGGTCGATTTCCGCCGTGATCTCGGACGATCCGCAAAACCGCACCAACCTCGTCACAGCCGCCAACCTGGGTGTTTTCGCCGGCATCGGCATCGTCGGTTCGCTCGTGCCGCTGCTTGTCGGCTTGTTTGGAAAAGGCGATTTGGCCAATGGCTACTTTATGGCCGTTGTCGTCATCATGCTCATCGGCTACGGCTTCATGATGTTTGGCCACTCTACGATCAAGGAACGCGTCGAACCGTCCCAGGGTGAGAAAATCGCGATGAAGGACGTGTTTAAAAATCTGCTTGTGAACAAGCATTTGTTCAAAATGCTCGCCATCTTCTTTTTGAACTTGTTTATGAACATCGTCAACGGCATAATTTTGTACTTTTTCATCTACAACATGAAAAACGAAGGCTTGATGAGTGTTTACGGGCTGATGGGGACCGCGGCTGCGCTTGGCTTCTTCCTCATCCCGGCTTTGACGAAGCGGTTCCAGAAAAAGAAGATCCTGACCGGAATCATTCTGGCCGACATCGTCGTGCGCGTCGCCTTCTTCGTGATGGGTTATGAAAACGTTGGCGTCCTGCTCGTTATGCTCATGCTCACGCAGCTGTTCCACGCTTCGCTCGGTCCGGTCATGTCCAGCATGATTGCGGAGACGATCGAGTATTCCGAAGTGAAAACCGGAAAGCGTTGCGAAGCCATCACGTTTTCGGGCCAGACGTTTATGGGAAAACTATCGGCCGCTATCGCCGGCTCGCTGACCGGTTTGATTTTGATCGCGATCGGCTATGTGCCGGAAGCCCCGGTTCAATCCGAAACGACGCTCAACGGATTGTTTCTTGTCATTTCGCTTTTGCCAATCGCCGGCGGCTTGATTCGCCTCGCGATTCTCAAATTTTACACGTACGATGAAAAAGCGTACCGCGCCGACTTGCGGATTTTGGAAGAACGGCGCGCCCGGCTCGCCAGCGCGACGCAATAAACGACACAACCCGCCGACTTTTGCCGGCGGGTTTTCATTCTTCCCGTTTCTGATTGTGCAGCCGCTGGTTTTTCAACAGCTTGCGCTGGATGTCCCGCGCTTTCTCGCAGTCTTTTCGATACGCGTCGGTGTTGTGGTAGACCGGATTTTCCGACACGTAGTCCGCCAGAATTTGATCGTTCCACTGGATGCGCAGTCCCACATAGCCTTTCGGTTCGAACAAGGCATAGGCGGTCGTGCTCGTTCCCCCGCCAGCGATTTGATGAACAAACGGAGCGCTTTTCCCTTTCCACTTCGCGTCTTCGAACAACACGTCGACTTTCCTGACATCCGCGATGGAGTAAGGCTGGCCGTCCAGATAAAACACATCGTCTTTCGCTTTCATTGTGATTGTCATATTTTCCTTCTCCTTCTTTATTTCCATTTTACCTCTTTTCCAAAATATTTTGAACGCCGTAAAGACGCCTCTTAGGCGTTCTTTTTTGCGACTTGGATCTTTTTTCGGCTTTTTTGTATCGTTTTCCACCTTTACCCGAAAATGAATTGACAAGTTTTCTTGTCAAGCCTATGCTGAAAGTACAAAAGGGGGATCCATTATGAACAAAGAGGAAGTGCTGAAAAAAGCGAGAAAAGAAGGAAACAAGGAATATGAGAAAGAGGAACGAGGCCGCTACTCGGTTTTCCTGTCCGTCGTCGTTTTGATTGGACTGCAATGCGTTCTTCTCTTTTTGCGCGATCACGGAATGGATTGGGAAGCCACCTTGTTTGGTCAAGGCGTTTTAACCGTCGTTTGGTGCGGCTGGCCGCTCTGCCAGTTCATCCGCACAAGAAACAAGGAAAACCTTCTTTTGGTCGTCTTTGGTCTGGCGGCCTGGGGCATCCCGCTTTTATCCACATTCATGAAAGGAAGGTAACGACATGGAAAAAGAACGCGTTCTATATAAAGCGCAAGCCAAAGCCAATTTGGAATACGAGCAAGCGGTCGACGCCGGTTTTTACCGTCTTGCGTCCGGCTTCCTGTTCTGGATGGTCAACTGGGTCGGCGTCGCGCTCTGCAAGCAATACGGCCACATCGTTTTCGGCCTTCTTCTTTCCATCGGCATCTATTTGGCAGGCGGAACCGGATGGTGGCTTTATACGTATCGAAGATCCATGAACCGCAAGGCGTTTCGCTTGCTGGCGCTTTTAGCGCTTGGCTTTGTGATTCCGTGGATCGTTTCAGGAGAATTCGTATGAACACAACGAATAAAGACGACATTTTACGGCAGGCGCGCCTGGAAGGCGAAGACGATCTTAAAAAGGCGCAGGCGGACACAAAAGCAAAAAATCAGTTTTACATCCTCGTGGCTTTTTTGATGGTGCTTGGAATCCTGCTCGAGATAACCGGCATGGAAACCCTCGCCTACTGGGTTCTTTGGGTGCCGGGCATGATGGTCTGGGTCGTGATTCATCTATACCGCTTTTACAAGACGAAAGACATCCGTTTTATCGGATACGCGCTGCTTGGTTTTTTCCTTTTTGGCATCGACGGGCTTTCCACGCTGAAAAAATGGCTTGACGCCCTTTAAAGAAAGAGGGAATCGGTTCTCCCGATTTTTTCATAGCCCTCCATAACATAAAGTTATACAATAAAGCCAAAAGGAGGCTCTTATGGAATTTCGAACCGTTGCCTATTTTCTGGAAGTCGCGCAAAAAAAATCGTTCACGAAAGCCGCGCAAAGCCTGCACATTTCCCAGCCGGCCCTCAGCAAGCAAATCCGTCTGCTGGAAGAGGAGCTTGGCTGCGAACTTTTCGAGCGCAAGCCGCGATCCGTCGTCCTGACCGATCGGGGAAAGGCTTTTTTGGTGTGGGCGAAAAAGATCAACGCCATGACCGAAAATGTCCTGGAGGAATTTCAGCACTACGACGAGGAACTCCACGGCGTGCTGCGCCTCGGTCTGACTGAGCAGGCGCTTTCTTTTTTCGAACCCCCCTTGCAAAACTTTATGAGCCGCTATCCAAAAGTCCAAATCGAATTGCTGACGTTGCCATACGCCGGCATCCATGCGCGAATGCGTGCTGACAAGCTGTCGTTCGCCGCCTTCGTCGAACCATGCGATTTGGAGTCGTACGACTATTTCACACTGCCCGAAAAAAAGCCGTGGGGCGTCTTGATTCGCCGAAACTCCCCACTTGTCAAGGATCGGTTTCGCGTGGAGGATTTGCGCTCGATGCGCCTGGCCGTCCCGGACAGCCCGCTCTTCAAAAACAAGCTGTCGGGCTGGATCCACGACAACCAGCGCGCCCTGCCGATCGGGATGACGTACACTACGCTGGAAAGCTTGTACCCGCTCGTTCGAAGCGATTGTATCCTGTTGCTCGCTCTGGAACCCGGCGATTTGCCGGACGATCTCGTTTTCGTTCCGTTGTTTCCCCGGCTCGAATCCGGTGTCTGCATCACCTGGAACAAATACCGGCTGTTTTCCACGCCTGAGCAAAAATTCATGGATTTGTTTTCCGTACCTTAAATCGTACGAAAGAAAAAGGACTCGTCTTCAAGTCCTTTTCTTTCTGTCTTGCCGAAAAGCCCAAATCGCCAACAGGGCGATCGCGATTGTGCCTATGATCCATCCCGTCCAGCCAAAGCGTTCGAGCACCAGCTGGCAAACCGCGCTGCCGGCCATCGCGCCAAGACACGCCAGCACAAAGATTTTCTTTTTCGACATTAGCTTTCCCTCCGGTTTCCTTTTCTATATTTATTTTATCAAAGCTTGACCACAAAAAAAAGCGAGCCACAGAACTTGTCCTGTTCCCGCATTTTTTTGTCCTAATCGGTTTCTTCCAGCAGCTCCCGCGTGTCTTTCGCCAGCAAGTACGGATCCTCGCACTTCAACGTGTAAAATCCCAGCGTTCTTGCCGCCTCGATGTTTTCCGCCTTGTCGTCGATAAACAGGCATTCCGACGCGTCCAGCTCGTATTTTTGAAGAAGCGCTTTGTAGATGGCGAAATCCGGCTTGATTTTCCGTTCCTGATACGAGAAGATCCCGCCGTCGATGTCGCGGAACAAACCGTTTTCCTTCAAATACAAATAACAGTCTTCCGGAATGTTGGACAAGATGTACACCCCGAATCCCAGATCATGCAAATGCTGCATGAAATCCATATTTTCCTCGATCAAGTCGACATGGCGCACCCATTCCCGCATCAACTTTCTAATTTCTCCTTCAAGCTCTGGCGCCTGCAGCCGGCCAATCTCGATCATCTTCTCTTTTGTGAGCAGATTTTGGTCGTACTGATCCCACAAGGAAGAAAAGTAAATTCCCATCAGCTGTTCTTCCACGACGGAATCCTCGAATAGCTCGTTCAGCATCGTTTCCGGATCGAACGTGCACAACACATTTCCAATGTCCAATACTATATTCTTGATCATACTTCAATTATGCCGTGTTCCCCACCTAGAATCAACCCGTATTTGCGTCTTTACAAGACGAAAAGAAAAAGAGCGGCAATCGAAATCGCGTTCGCCAGAAGATGGGCGAGCGTGCTCATGACACAGTTGCTCGTTTTGTAGTAAATCATCGAGTAAATCAAGCTGTCGACAAAGACGCCTGCCACATCGTAGGCCACAAGCCAAAGATTTCCCGACGCCAAATGGCCAAAGGCGAACGCGAGAGAGGAAACGAGCATGCACAGCCAAAACGGAAAAAGCTTCATCCCTTTGCCAAGGAAAAAGCCCCGGTAGGCGATTTCCTCCCCAAACGCGCCAAGCGCCAGCTGGACAACCAGCCACAAGCCTTGATCAAACGACAAAAACGCGCTCGTTCTTCCGACCACATGGGTCGCGAACGCGCCGCCAAAAAGCCAGTTTCCAACGATCAGCGTAAGGATCCCTCTGACGCTTGGCAGCGCCATCCAAAGCAGCACATCCGGCTTTTTCAATTCCTTGCCAACGCCGCGAAACCGCAATCCCGATTCCGGATCCGGTGTTCTGGACACCGCTTCCGTCACAAAGAAAAACGCGATCCCTACAAAAACCGAATACCCGGCGATGTTGGATGCTGGAACGATCTTGGTCGCCGTCAGCGCGAGCATGAGCGCGATGCCGATTCGCACGATCGCCGCGCTTCCTTTCCTATTCCCCAATTCTTTCATTTTCTTCCTCCTGCGCCGCGAGCATGGCTCCTCGATAGGCGCGTTCCAAATGCGACTGGATTTGCGCTTCGTCGTAGTCCAGCTCGTTGTTAGCCAAAAGGCTCGCGTAACCATGCGCGAACAAGGAAATCGTCATAAAGATTTGTTTCGTTTGCGCCATGCTTGTTTTCATCGCGCCGTTCATCGCCAAAAGAACGGGCGCCAGCTCCCCGGAATCGACCATGTCGGGAAAACTCTTTTCCGCCACGAAACCGGATTGGAACAAAAACCGAAACAAATGGGCCTCCTCCTTGGCGAACCGGATGTAACGAAGGCCGATTCCCCGCAACACGTCTTTCGAAGAGGACGGCCCGCTCATCAAATATTCGGTATGAAACCGGTCCGCTTTGTTGTAAACGGCTTGTTTTAATTCCGCCATTGTCCCGAAATGGTACAGCACAGGCTGCGTGGAGCAATGTAGCGCCTGCGCGATCCTTCTTGCGTTGAGCTGTTCTGCGCCCGACTCGCGCGCGATGTGGAAAGCGGCCTCGACAATTCGCTCTTTTGTGATTTTTGGTTTGGGTGCCATTTTCCCTGCCTCCTAGCCTATAACGCTCGTTATATAACAAGCATTATAAATGGACTTTCCCGAAAAGAAAAGGGAAACCGCTTTCCAGGACCGCGTTTTCCCCCATCGTTTCCTATTTTGCCTGTAAATTCTTCGTGTCCTGCGTCTGGATCAGCACCCAGCCGCCGTTTTCGTCGTCAAGCTGGCCAAACACTTCGTCGCCATCCGACTCGCTTAAATTCACGATATTGGCTACTTGTCCCGTTTCCAACGTCCCGATCTTTTCTTTCGTGTCCAGCGCCTTGACGATCGTCACCGGTTTCTTCACTTCGTATTCGCCCGGATACAATCCGTATTGTTCCTGCACCAGCCGGTTTTCCATCATGATGGCGTCCTCGTCTTCCGCCTCGCCGGTGGCGCGCATGCCTTCCTTGACGTCGTCGAGCGCTTCGTCCGCCCGGTTTCCGGCTTCCACGTACACATCCGTCGTTTCTTCCTGGCCGGCTTGCGCCCCTTTTTTATTTCGGTTGAACTGAACTCCCATCGCGATGATGAGCACGAGTACGATCGCGGCCACCAGGACCAAAGTTTGTTTTTGTTTCATTCGATTACCTCTCGTTTCCCATTCATTATACGAACTTCGTTTCGCGACGTAAAAAAGGATGCCCTATAGCGGACATCCTCTTTCGTTTCTTTTATTCTTCCACGGCCATATCCAGCGACTGATTGAACAAGTCGTCCGCGGCCGAATCGTCCAGCAACGTCAAGTTGTCTTCGAGAACCGGAACCGCCTGGTTTTTCTCCTGGCTGTTTTGTCTTGCGATTTCTTCAAACTGCTCGTCGTGCGTTTCACGCGTACGCGCCAGACGCTTGTCGCGCAGCTCTTTCGCTTTCGCCGCGATGATCTCGTTTTGCGGACGATCGCCCTTGGCGCCCGTTCCGGCCGGAATGAGCTTGCCAATGATGACGTTTTCCTTCAAGCCGATCAAATGGTCGACTTTTCCTTTGATCGTCGCGTCCGTCAGCACCTTGGTCGTTTCCTGGAACGAGGCGGCCGACAGGAACGAATCGGTTTCCACCGACGCCTTCGAGATACCGAGCAGAACCGGCTTGAAAGTCGCCGGCGTCTTGCCGCTCAGCAACGCGTCGCGGTTGATCTTCGTAATATTGTTCAAAGAAAGCTGCACGCCCACGTTCAAATCCGTGTCGCCGCTGTCGATGACGATAACTTTTTTCATCATCTGCTTGATCATGACTTCCAAGTGCTTGTCGGAAATCTCGATACCTTGGCTCTGGTACACTTTCTTGACTTCTTTCAAAATATAGTCCTGCACTTCGCGCACACCCGCTACGCTCAACAGCTCTTTTGGATCGAGCGGTCCTTCCGTAATGGCCTGACCGGCTTCGATCGTAGCGCCAATCGTCACCCATGGACGGAGCGACTGGTTGGCGTTCAGCTTGTGAACGACGCTTTCGTGCTCGTTGGTAATGACGACTTCCTGGCGCATCGTGCCATCGACACGCTCGATGGATGTGATCTCGCCTGAAATTTGCGCGATGACCGCCACGCCTTTTGGATGACGTGCCTCGAACAGCTCCTCGACACGAGGAAGACCTTGCGTGATGTCACCGGTACCGGAACCGGCCACGCCGCCGGTATGGAACGTACGCATGGTCAGCTGGGTACCTGGCTCGCCAATGGATTGCGCTGCCATGATACCAACCGCTTCACCGACCTCGACGTCTTTACCCGTCGCCATGTTCTTTCCATAGCACTTGCGGCAAATACCCATCGTGGACTTGCACGTGAACGGCGAACGAATGTACATGCCCGTCACGCCCGCGTCGACGATTTTTTGCGCGATCGCGTCGGTAATGTATTCATCGCTCTCGATGATCATTTCCCCGGTTTCCGGATGCACGACATCCTGCTTCGAGTAGCGTCCGACCAGACGGTCTTTCAGCTCCTCGATGACCGTGTTCGTCTTGCGGTCGATCAGTGTTTCGACCCAGTATCCCTTGTCGGTGCCGCAGTCGTCTTCCTTGATGATGACATCTTGCGCGACGTCGACCAGACGACGCGTCAAGTAACCCGACTCGGCGGTTTTCAAAGCGGTATCCGTCAACCCTTTCCGCACACCGTGCGTACTTAAGAAGAACTCGGACACGTTCAGACCTTCACGGAAGCACGAATAAATCGGGACCTCGATAATGGAAGGGACGAACTCGCCATGGCGGGATTTACCATGACCCGGACGGGCCATCAATCCACGCATACCGGCCAGCTGGGTAAAGTTCTGCTTGTTACCACGGGCGCCGGACTCGCTCATCATGAAGATTGGGTTTTTCCGAGGCATGTTTGCCATCAGCTCGTCGGCGATGCCGTCTTTGACGTTATCCCACATCTTGTTCAGACGGGATTCCCATTCTGGCAGCGTCAGCAAGCCTTTTTGCTGCATCTTCTTCAGCGCGTCGGCTTTTTGACGTCCTTCCTCGACGTGCATTTCCTTGTTTGGCGCGACTTCGATATCGGAGAGCGCGACCGTGATTCCAGCCGTTGTGGAATACTTGAATCCCAGCGACTTGATCTGGTCCAGAATTTCAGCGGTTTCATCGACCGAATAGCGTTTGAACACTTCCGCGATGATGCTTCCTAAATCTTTTTTCTTGAACGCCGGCGTAATCGGCAGGTTCGCGACAAACTCCTTGATGTTTTCCCCCGGATGAATGAAATATTTATCCGGCGTCGCTTTGAAGTTTTCCGCGCTGACTTCGTTCAAATACGGGAAGTCGGCCGGGAACATGCCGTTGAAAATGACTTTTCCGACCGTCGTCGCCAAATAGTCGCCGGCGTGCGAAGCGTCGAAAGACGTCTTTTTCATGCCGCGTACCGGCATCGCGATGCGCGAGTGCAAATGCACTTGACCGATCTGGTAGGCGAGCCGCACTTCCTCTTCGTTGGCGTACACCGTGCCCTCGTTTTCGGCGAACCGTTTCCAGTTGGCCGCTTCCAAAGGACAGTTCGTTTCCTCGTAGCGTTTCGCCTCGTCCAAAAGCTCCTGCTTCGTTTCCTCCATCGTCAAATAGAAGTTTCCCATGACCATGTCCTGGCCTGGCGTAACGATTGGCTTGCCGTCTTTTGGCCCGAGGATGTTGTGCGAACCCAGCATCATAATGAGCGCTTCGGCGCGCGCCTCTTCGCCCAGTGGCACGTGGATGGCCATCTGGTCGCCGTCAAAGTCGGCGTTGAACGCTGTACAAACGAGCGGATGCAGACGCATCGCGCGACCTTCAACCAGCTTTGGCAGGAAGGCCTGGATTCCCAGACGGTGCAAAGTCGGCGCGCGGTTCATCAAAACCGGGTAGCCGTCGATGACTTTTTCCACCACGTCCCAGATGCGCGGATCGCGGCGCTCGATGAGTTTTTCGGCGTTTTTCGGGTTGGCGGCCAGTCCTTCGTTCACGATCTCGTTGATGATGAACGGATTGAACAAGTTGATCGCCATTTCACGCGGAATACCACATTGGTACATTTTCAAATCCGGTCCGACCGCGATAACGGAACGACCGGAGAAATCGACACGTTTACCGAGCAGGTTTTGACGGAAACGTCCCTGCTTTCCTTTCAAGGAGTGGGAAAGCGACTTCAAAGCGCGTCCGCCCGCTCCCGTGATTGGCTTGGAACGACGACCGTTGTCGATGAGGGCGTCCACCGCCTCCTGCAGCATACGCTTCTCGTTTTGCACGATGATGTTTGGCGTGCCCAGCTCGAGCAGCTTGCGCAGACGGTTGTTTCGCGTAATGACCCGGCGATACAAGTCGTTCAGGTCGCTTGTCGCGAACCGGCCGCCATCCAGCTGGAGCATTGGGCGCAAATCAGGCGGGATGACCGGAATGTTCGTCAGGATCATCCACTCCGGCTTGTTGTCGGAATGACGGAACGCGTTGATCGTGTCCAGACGCTTAATCAGCTTTTTACGCTTTTCGCCTTGCGCTTTCTCCAGCGCGGTCTGCACGTCGTCGTATTCCTTTTCCAGATCGACGTCCTTGAGCAGACGAAGCACGGCTTCGGCGCCGGTCTGGGCGGTAAAGCCCGACGCGCCGTAAATCGCCATGTTTTCCCGGTATTCGCGTTCCGACAGGATTTGCTTGTAAGCCAGACCCGAATCCTTTGGATCCGTCACGATGTAGCTGACGAAGTACACGACTTCCTCAAGCTGTTTTGGCGTGACGTCCAAAAGCAGAGCCATCCGGCTTGGAATACCGCGCAAATACCAGATATGCGCTACCGGCGCGGCCAGGGCGATGTGCCCCATCCGCTCCCGGCGAACGCTTGATTTCGTGATCTCCACTCCGCATCGGTCGCAGACCACGCCTTTGAAACGTACTTTTTTATATTTTCCGCACGCGCATTCCCAGTCCTTTGTCGGGCCAAAAATGCGTTCGCAGAACAAACCGTCCTTTTCCGCCTTCTGGGAACGATAGTTGATCGTCTCCGGCTTTGTGACTTCGCCGTGGGACCATTTCAAAATCGTTTCCGGACTGGCGAGCTGGACCTGGATCGAGGCAAAATTGTTGATACTCATTCTGGACTTACGCCTCCTCTTCTATGTTGTCTTCCACATCTTCGATTTCTTTTTCGTCGATTTGATCGGCTTCGTTGACATCTTCCGATGCCACGCTGTTGAGATCGACATCGTCGACATCCACATCAATGATGTCTTCTTTCGGTTCGATATCGTTTTCGAGCTTCTCGTTTTCCGGATGCTCGAACACTTCCGTTTCGTGAACGACGACGTGCTCGTCGTCATCGTTGGTGATATCCACTTCGTTTCCTTCCTTGTCCAAAAGACGCACGTCGATCGCAAGACCTTGCAGCTCGTGCATCAGGACGCGGAACGATTCAGGAATGCCTGGTTCCGGGATATCCTTGCCTTTGATAATGGCTTCGTATGTTTTGATACGGCCCTGGATGTCATCGGACTTGATCGTCAGAATCTCCTGAAGGGTATGGCTGGCGCCATAGGCTTCCAGAGCCCAAACCTCCATCTCTCCGAACCGTTGACCACCGTTTTGCGCTTTACCACCCAATGGCTGCTGCGTGACAAGCGAGTAAGGACCCGTGGCGCGGGCGTGCAGCTTGTCGTCAACCATGTGGGCCAGCTTGATCATGTACATGACGCCGACCGAGATCCGCTCGTCGAACGGCAGACCGGTCTGGCCGTCGCGCAATACTTGTTTTCCATCCTTGGTCATTTGCGCTTCCTGCATGATGGAAGCGAGTTCCTCGTTGGACACGCCGTCAAATACCGGCGTGGCGAATTTCTGATTCAGTTTTTTGGCGGCATATCCCAAGTGGATCTCGAGAATTTGCCCGATATTCATACGGCTTGGCACGCCGAACGGATTCAGGATGATGTCGATTGGCGTTCCATCCTGGGTAAACGGCATGTCCTCGATTGGCAAAATCTTGGAAATGACACCTTTGTTTCCGTGACGTCCGGACATTTTGTCGCCTTCGGAAATCTTACGCTTTTGCACGATGTACACTTTGACGCGCTCGTTGACTCCTGGCGGCAGATCCGATCCGTCGCCCCGTTTGAAGATGCGCACAGAATGCACGATGCCGGCGCCGCCATGTGGCACTTTCAGCGAGTTGTCGCGCACTTCGCGGGATTTCTCACCAAAGATGGCGAGCAGCAGCTTCTCTTCCGGCGAAACTTCGGATTGTCCCTTCGGCGTGACTTTTCCGACGAGAATGTCGCCTTCCTTCACTTCCGCGCCGACCATGATGATACCGTCCTTGTCGAGCTTGCGCACCGCGTTTTCCCCGACGTTTGGAATGTCGCGGGTAATTTCCTCCGGTCCAAGCTTCGTGTCGCGGCAGTCGATGTCATACTCTTCGATATGGATCGACGTGTACACATCGTCGCTGACCATGCGCTCCGACATGATGATGGCGTCCTCATAGTTGTAGCCATACCACGTCATGTACGCGATCGTCACGTTTTGACCGAGGGCGAGCTCGCCGTTTTCCATACTTGGTCCATCCGCCAAAATGTCGCCTTTTTTCACTTCCTCGCCCAGCTTCACGATTGGACGCTGGTTGATGGACGTGGAGGCGTTGCTGCGGGCGAACTTACGCAGCTGGTACGTGTGGGCGTCGCCGTTGCCGTCGGTCACGACGATCCGCAGCGAATCCACATACGTAATGACGCCGTCCTGCTTCGCGACGATGCCGACACCGGAATCTTTCGCGATCTTGTATTCGATTCCCGTTCCGACAAATGGCGAATGCGGAACGAGCAGAGGCACGGCCTGACGTTGCATGTTGGCACCCATCAAGGCGCGGGATGCGTCGTCGTTTTCCAGGAACGGCACGCAGGCGGTCGCTACCGAAACGATCTGTTTTGGCGAGACGTCGGCCAGTTCGACTTCGTCGCGGGCAACGATGATCGTGTCGCCGTTTTTCCGGGCGACGACACGGTCGTTGATGAGCCGGCCGTCGCGCACCTCGTTGGCCTGGGCGATGACATAGTCGGCTTCTTCGTCGGCGGACAGGTAAATGGCTTTTTCTTGTACCGTTCCATCTTTATTCACAATTCGATATGGCGTCTGGATGAAGCCATATTCGTTGATTTTCGCGTAGGTCGTCAAGTTCGAGATCAAACCGATGTTCGGACCTTCCGGCGTCTCGATTGGACAAATCCGGCCGTAGTGCGACGAGTGGACGTCACGCACTTCGAATCCGGCACGGTCCCGTGTCAGACCGCCAGGTCCCAAAGCCGAGATACGACGCTTGTTGGTCAGCTCGGCCAGCGGGTTTTGCTGGTCCATGAACTGCGACAGCTGGGAACTCGAGAAGAACTCCTTGATCGCGGCGGTCAGCGGACGAATGTTCGTCAGCTTTCTTGGCGTCAGGCTGTCGAGCTCCTGAATCGACATTCTTTCTTTCACGACGCGTTCCATGCGGGACAAACCAATCCGGAACTGGTTCTGGATCAATTCGCCAACCGCGCGGATGCGGCGGTTTCCAAGCATGTCGATATCGTCGGTTTCGCCAATGCCGTCCATGACATTCAAATCATAGCCGAAGAAGGCGTAGATGTCGGCCATCGTGATCGTGTGGCGCTCAGCAAACGGGTCGTTTCCGATGATCTTGACGATTTGCTCGTCTTTGTCGACGACTTCGACTTCCTGCAAAGCGGCGCCAATCAGCCAGGCGTTGACTTCCTCCTGGCCGACACGCTGCTGAAGCGCGAGCATCGCGGCGTCGTCCAGCCGATCCGGCGACACGCCAACCGTGTAGCGAGGTACGACAAGCTCGAACTCGTCGTCCATCAAATCGGCGCCATGGGCGTTGGTCAGCCGGCCCAGTGCGAACAGGCGCTGTCCGTAATTCATGACCGCCTGGAAGTTTTCCGGCGTAAGCGTCACTTTTTTCGCGACGATGCCGGCATAAATCTTCACGTCCTCTTTTTTGGCGCGGATCGCGTCCACATCGTTTTGTGTCAGTACCGTTCCCTGCTCGTAAAGCACGCCGTCGACTTCCACGTCGCGTGCCAGCACCCGGCCGACAAGCCCGGCGTTGTACGAGGTCGGAATCGTGACGATGTCCTCCTCGTGGAACTCGGAACGGAATGGATATGGATTCATGTATCCGCCTTTGGCCAGAACATCGCGCAGTTTGTTACGCTCGTCGCGGTGGACATGGGTTCCCTTTTCCATGACCACGTTGCCATCGACGTCCACGATGTCGTACGCCAGCGTGTTGTTCATCATCCGGGCGTACGCGTTCAGCTTTTTACGGAGTTTATAGCGGCCCGCCTTCGTCAGGTCGTAGCGGCGGTGATCGAAAAACTTGGCCTGCATGAGCGAGATGGAGCCGTCCAGCGTCGGGATCTCGTCGCTGCGCTGGTTTTCATAAAAAGAAAGCAGCGCCTCTTCGGTCGTTTTCACCTTGTCGTTGAGCAACGTGTTTTCGATTTCCTCGTATTTGCCGAAGAATCCGTTATAAAGCATCAAATACATGTTCATGTATTCGCGGTCTTCCTCATCCACGGCCGGATCTTCCACATGGCGTCCGATGGAAGCCAAAAACTTGGAAAGATCTTTCGTGTCGAACGCGTCCTCGTTTTTCTCGATGCCAAAGGACATGCCCAGCGCTTTGAAGAAAATCGAGAACAGGATCTTGCGGCGGCGGTCGATCGACACGTTGATTGTGCGTCCGGCCATCGTCTTTTTCTGCTCGGTCATGAATTCAAGCCAGGTACCGCGGCTCGGGATCAACTCGCAGTTGTAGTTTTGTTTACCGGTCTTTTCGTCGTATACTTCCGAAAAATACGCGCCTGGCGAGCGGACGATCTGGCTGACGATGACCCGCTCCGCACCATTGATGATGAAAGTTCCCGTTTCCGTCATCAGCGGGAAGTCGCCTAAATAAACCTCTTCCTGCTTTGTGCGCACTTCCCCGGTTTCCGGGTCCGTGATTTCCAGTTCCATGTCCGCATATAACGGTGCGGCATAGTTGCATTCTCTATACATTGATTCTTCCGCGTTATATTTTGGCTCGTCAAAATGATAACGAAGAAAATTCAGCTTAATATTTTTTCCGTAGTTTTCAATGGGATAAATCTCTTCGAAAACCTCCTGTATTCCATGTCGGGTAAACCATTCGAATGAATCGGTTTGGATTTCCACCAGATTTGGCAGCTCTAAATTTCCGCTTACTTTAGAGTAGTCTCGACGGGAGGATTTATTTCCACAAGAGACAATGCGATACGCTTTGTTGCTATCCATGTACGCCATCCTTTCGTTGTCTGTCTGCTTAAAACAGCCGATTTTTCAGACTATTATGCAATTTATTATATTAGCAACCCTTGTTACTTTTGTCAAATGAAACGTTGAATTTTTTGTGAAATTTCTATATACTATAAAGGATTTTTTTACGTTGGCGGATGGATTCCCGCTTTTTTTTTCGCCTTTTTCCATCAAAAGAGCGCATTTTTCACTCCCGGCGCCTTCAAAAAAAGCGGAAAGGATTGCTATTTCTCCCTTCCGCCTGGCTTGCCCCCCAAGCCTTCGTTTCCGCCCTTATTTCAAATGCTCGAACGCGATCTGGTTCGTGCGCATGACGCGGCTTTCCAGCTCCCGGGCCGAAAGCCGCGTGGCACCCTGGGCGAGAATCGAGTTTTGAATGAGCCCGTCGGACGTCGCCACGATAAGCGTGTACTTCTTTTTTAAATCGTGCACGAGCTTTTCAATGTAGGCGTCCGCCGTCTGCCCGTATTTGGTAAAGACTATATTCATCTTGCCACGATGCGCGTTGCGTCCGACGCTTTCCTTGCGCCGGTAGGCATCGAATACCACATACGCCTCGATATCCTTGTATCCCTGGTAGTTGGAAATGGCGTCAAGCAGCCGCTCCCGGGCCGAATCGTAATCCACCCGCGCCAGCTCCTTGAGCGAGGCCCAGCTGTAAATCATATTGTATCCGTCCACAATTAAACAAGTCGGCTTGCGCGGCTCGATTTTCACTTCCTCGAACGACAAGTCCGCCTTGACTTTCTTTTTCGGCTGGACTTGTTTTTCCTTTTGATTGCGCCCGCTTTGCATTTCGAACACGCGCCGGGCCTCCTCGTCGCCTACCTTGAAGCGCACGCTACGGTACGTCGTCTCGTTGTGCGTTTCGAGCGGATGCAAATGCATGTGCTCTTCCACTTCGTCCCACGGCACGAAATAGCCCGATCCTTGCGCGCAAAACACCGAGCCTGTCGGATGACGCAAATCGGCGTCCGGATCGTATCCCGCTTGTTCGACGAGCGATTCCTGCTCCGGGGATGGAGCGTAGGCGATGGAGCGCATCGTAAACCGGCCCCGCCCTTTGGATATGGCGTACAAGCTGCTCTGAAAGTTCATGAACAGCCGCACTGCGCCTTTCCCGGTGATGACGCTCATTTCCTCGTCGCTGTCGCCAATCGCAAATTCCGCCTTGTTTTGATCCAGCTCGTAAAGCACCCGCGACAAAGACGTCGTTGGCGTGCGGATTTCAAAATCGGCATACGGCTCCAAAAGAACGGATTTCGTTTTCCGCAAAGCGTGGCGAACCGCCCGCCGGGCCGCCTGCGCGAAGTCCTGGGCCGAGGTGTGCTTCAGGTTGCCTTTGGCGGCGATGAAGCGGATTTTGATGTCAGTCACAGGCGCTCCGGTCAGCACGCCTTTGTGGGCGTAGCGCAATGCGTTCAAAATTTGCTGCTGCCAGCCCAACGACAAATTCTCGATTTTGTTTTCGTTGACGATTTGGATCCCGCTGCCCGCCGGCAAAGGATCCAATACGACGTGGACTTCGGCATAGTGGCGCAGCGGTTCGAAATGGCCGACGCCATAGCTTTGAGAGGCGATGGTTTCTTTGAAAAGCACTTTTCCTTGCGTGAAGCCGACGCGGATGCCGGTGCCTTCCTCGATGCGTCGCTGCAGCACTTCTTTTTGGACTTCGCCCATGAGCGAAAGCGAGATCGTCTTGCTGCGCTCGTGGTAGGCCAGCTCCAGACCGGGATCGGATTTGGCTAGTTTTTCGCAAAACGGCCATATCGTCACGGCGTCGACGCCTTCGGGCAGCAGCAGTTCGTATTCCAGACAGGCGTTGAGCAGCGATTCTTTTTGATCGTTTTCAAAGCCGAGCCCCTGGCCGATTCGCAAAGACGGCGCTCCTTTTAAACCGACGATGTCACCTGCCGACGCTTGCTGGACCAGCGTGTACTTTTCGCCTTGATACGCGCGAATCTGGTCGATCTTCTCGCCTTCGACGACTTCCTTGGGACTTAGCGTCCCGCCAGTCATCTTGATGAAGGCGATGCCTTCCTCGTTGATTTTGAAGACGCGGGCGCCAAACTCTTTTGGATACGACGTTTCAAGGGTGTATGTGGTGATCGAGTCCAGCAGCGCCTCGATTCCTTCGTGCTTGAGGGCGCTGCCAAAATAAACGGGAAACCATTCCCGGCGGCAAAGCGCTTCCTGCAAAAGCGAAAGCGGAAGCGTTCCGTCTTCGGTGTAGTGTGTCAGCAGCTCGTCGTTGACCATCGCGAGTTTCTCTTCGCGGCCTTCCTCTTCCATGTCGATGCAGTTGGCGGACAAGCGGCGTTCCAGATCCGCCATCAAATCCTGCCGGCTTTGAAAGCTGATGTCCATTTTATTGACGAAAACCCATGTCGGGATCTTGTAGCGCTGCAAACAGTTCCAAATCGTTTCCGTGTGGGACTGCACCCCGTCCTGGGCGTTGATCAGCAAGATAGCCGCGTCCAGCACTTGCAAACTGCGTTCCATTTCCGTGGAGAAGTCAATGTGTCCTGGCGTGTCGATGACGAAGATCTCGTTTTCCTTCCAGGCAAACCGTGTTTGTTTAGCGTAAATCGTAATTTTCCGTTCCCGTTCCTGTCCGTCGTAGTCCAGCGCCGAATCCCGGTGGTCGACCCGCCCGGCTTTTTTGATCGTGTGGCTCTTGTACAACATGCTTTCGATGCATGTCGTCTTCCCGGCGTCGACATGGGCTAAAATGCCGATTGTGATTTTTTTCTTCAATTCCATCCACCTCCTGGCCTTCTGATTCGAACGAATGTTGAACGAATTAAAAATAGCACATTCGTCTTTTCAAAACTAGATTGTCTTTTATGAACAAAGCCCCATCAAGCGACGGGGCCTTCGTGTATCATGCGTGTTCGGGAAAGGTTTCGATCAAATGAATCGCTGTGTCATACATCTTTTCAGGCACATCGGTTTCTTCCAGCAGCTCGAAGCCCATCACCATTAAATCGCGGTATTTGGGATTCGTGCTTAAAAGAACCGGATCCGGATGGGAAACAAGCGTACGCAACTTTTCGCGTTTTTGAAAATAGGAAGCTTCCGCGTGGATGTGATCCAGCAAATCCGATAGTTTCCATCCAAGGTTCGTGTCGGTTTTGACCGCCTTGTGCACGATGTGGATGCCTTTGGCTTTCAGCGCGTCGTCGATTTTCTCAATCGTGTCGACAGGCACATCGCTAAAATACATAAAGATGTCGCGTTCGCCTTCCAGACAGGCTGTGGATTCCTCTTTTTGGATCAGCTCTTTCAGCGTCCGGTCGAGGTCTTCGTCCCCGAGTTCGACATACGGAACGTGCATTTGTTCCAGCACTTCGGCAACTTGGTCGCGTAGCGCGTATTGTTTTCCATAATATATCAGCACCATAACATTGTGTCCTTTCTTTGACAAATCAGAAGGTTTCATTTTAAAATGGCGAAAACGGAGGCCATATGAAAAAGATAACCATCTTCATACTAACATTAATTTTCGGATTCGGACTAACTGCATGCTCAAAGAACGCGCCAGCCGATCTCTCTCTTGAATTTTTCAACGCGCTTCACCATACGTTTCAAGCCGACTCCGCCCATGTCGAGTTCAATATCGTCATGAACGAGGACGACCCCAGTGAAATTCTAGCGAACCTTTATTTCGATCAAAAAAACCAACTCGCGCTCGCCGCGACGTCCAGCCTAAAAGCGGGCGGCCGGACCCAGGACAACTTCCTTGACTTTTACATCAAGGACGGAAAGACCTATTTAAACTCCATGGGGGTGAAAACGCAAAGCGTCATCGAAAAAATCGGGCTGAAGACCGATTCCAAGCTAACCAATCTGGATCCCTTTCTCGACATGACGGACGAAGAACTGAAACAAGTGTTCACCTCCGGGAAAAAAGAGGGCGACACGTATTCGTTCGACATCAACAAAGGCGAACTGGCCAAACTGCTTGACGCCTATGGCTCCGTCGATGTCGACCACGCCACATTGGAAGCGAAAATCAATGATGGCGTCGTAACCGATTTGCGCATTGACGCCGACCTTGCTCAAAAGATCGACGAGCACGCGCTGGATACGTCCATCGCCATTACGATTCGTGTGTCCGACTACGACAAGCTTTCCTCCATTCCGTTTCCGGACGATTTGGATACATACAAGATTGACGAATAAAACGACGGTTTTCGCCGTCGTTTTCTTTATTCAATCACCAGCGCTTCCTGGACGGTGTATCCGCCTTCCTCCAGCGCTTTTGTGATCGGGTCGATTTGCGTCGTATCGCTGCGAATGACCATGCTCGCCACGCCGTCTTGCGAAGCGTACACGCCAATGTTCGAAATGCTGACGGCCTGATCCGCGAAGATCTTGGAAATCTTTTCCAGCGCACCGACTTCGTCTTTCACTTCCAGCGTGATGCGCGATCCGGTATTTTCCCAGCCCAGCACGTTCAGGAAGCTCTTGAAAATATCGTTTTGCGTCAGGATCCCGACAACTTTTCCATCCCGGTCCGTGACGGGAAGACAGCCGATATCGTTTTGAAGCATTTTCTGCGCCGCCTCTTCCATCAATTCGTTTTCGCGAATCGAGATGACGTTTTTGATCATGACGGTTTTGACGTCGGTTTTCGAAAGCAGGTAGTTCAATTCGAAAATCGACAGCGATGTTGCCGAATTGTTGGCTCCGGCAATCATCCCTTCCGTAATCATGCCCGTCAGTTTCCCGTTGGCGTCCACGACAGGCAGACGATGAATATGCTTCGTATTCATCAAGTCGATGACCTTTGTGATCTTCTCATCCGGTTCGCACGTGATGACGTCCTTGGTCATAAAATCTTTTACTTTAAACATATTATCCTCCTAAATACGCTTTTTGGATTTCCGGCGATTCGATCAGGTCCTGCCCGGAACCGCTCAGCACGACGTTTCCGGTTTCCAGAACGTACGCGTAATCCGCGATCGACAACGCCATTTTCGCGTTTTGTTCCACAAGCAAAACGGTCGTGCCGGTCTGGTTGATTTCCTGAATGATCGAAAAAATTTCCTTGACCAGAATCGGCGCCAGTCCCATGCTTGGCTCATCGAGCAGCAAAAGCTTCGGCCTGGCCATCAAGGCGCGTCCCATCGCCAGCATTTGCTGCTCGCCACCCGACAACGTGGAGGCGTCCTGCCCTTTTCTCTGCTCCAAAATCGGAAACTGTTTGTAGATTTTTTGCAGATCCTCCTCGATTCCTTTTTTGTCTTTCCGCAAATAGGCGCCCATCATCAAATTCTCGTACACGGAAAGACCGGTAAAGATCCGCCGTCCTTCCGGCACCTGCGTCAATCCCTGGGCCACGATTTTTTGCGGAGAGGCTTTGTATATGTCGTTGCCAAGAAACATTACCTCGCCGCCGCTTTTTTTCACGATCCCGCTAATCGACTGAAGCAGCGTCGTCTTCCCCGCGCCGTTGGCGCCAATCAAAGAGACGATCTGTCCTTCTTCCACCGTTAGCGAAACGCCCTTGAGCGCCTCGATCATGCCATAGTGGACATGCAGATCCTTGACTTCAAGCATAGCCATACTAGATCTCCTCCCCTAAATACGCCTTGATGACGAACTCGTTGTTTTTGATTTCCTCCGGCGTGCCGTTGGCGATCATCTTGCCATAATCCAGCACGTAGATCCGTTCGCAAATATTCATGACCAGCGACATGTCGTGCTCGATCAAAATAACCGTCAAATGATATTTCTCCCGGATTTTATGAATCAGATTCGTCAAGTCCGCCGTTTCCTGCGGGTTCATGCCGGCGGCCGGTTCGTCCAAATACAAGATCTTGGGCTGAATCGCCAGCGCCCGCGCGATTTCCAAACGGCGCTGCTCGCCATACGGCAAGTTGGTCGCCAGCTCGTGCCGCTTGCCATACAAACCAACTTCTTTTAAATACTCCTCGGCTTTCTCACGCACCCAGCGCTCCTCCGAGTAAAATTTCGGCAGTCGCAAAATTGCGGTCATCGTTCCGTAACGAATGTTTCGCTGCATCGCCACCTGCACGTTTTCCAGCACTGTCATCGACTTGAACAGTCGTATGTTTTGGAATGTGCGGGCGACGCCATAGTCCGTGATCTTGTATGGCTTCAACCCGCCAATTTGCCGTTTCTTGCCATCCACATCCATTTCGATCAACCCTTCGCTTGGCTCGTACACGCCCGTCAGCAAGTTGAACAGCGTCGTCTTGCCCGCGCCGTTGGGTCCAATCAGCCCGATGAGCTCGCCAGGCATGATTTCCATCGAAACGTTGGAAACCGCGCAAAGGCCGCCAAAGTTTTTTGTCAGGTTTTTCACTTCAAGAACGGGTTCCATCAGCGTACCTCCTTCTTCGATTTGAACTTCTTCGCGATTTTGGACATCGAAAGCTCTTTGTTTCCAATCAAGCCATCCGGTTTAAAAATCATCATGATCACCAAAATCGCGCCGTAAATAATCATCCGGGCATCGGTGAAGTTTTGCAGCACCATATTGAGCAAGCCAATCGCGATGGCCGCCAGAACAGAGCTGGTCATGCTGCCCATGCCGCCAAACACGACCATTACCAAGATGTCAATCGACTTGTTGAAGGTGAACTGCGTCGGTTTGATCACATAGAAGTTGCACGCGAACAGCGCGCCAGCCGCGCTGGCCAGCAGCGCCCCGATCACAAACGCGATGACCTTGTATTTCGTCGTGTTGATTCCCATCGCCTCGGCCGCGATTTCATCTTCGCGCACCGCGATGCACGCCCGACCCGGCGCCGACCTTGTGAAGTTGCAGCAAATCACGATCGTGGCCACCACACCAAGCATAAGCAATGGCCACGTCGTCAACGGCGGGATGCCGCTCAAGCCGGCCGCGCCATTGGTGATTTTCATGTTTTGCACAAGGATCCGGATGATTTCGGCAAACCCCAGCGTCGCAATCGCCAAATAGTCGCCTTTCAGCCGCAATGTCGGCACGGAAACGATCAAAGCCGCGATCGCGGAAATGACGAATCCGACAATCAAACCAAGCAGCAGACCAAAGTAATTGGGCATCATTTTCGTAATGACACCCGCGCTGTAAGCGCCAATGCACATAAATCCGGCGTGTCCAAGCGAGAACTGGCCGCAAATCCCGATCACAAGATTGAGCGAAACCGCCAGCATGATGTTGATACAAATGTTGAACAACGTGATTTTATAGTAGGAGTTGATAATGCCAACCGACATCATCAAAGACAGCACAAGATATAAAACGACGATCGAAACGATCCACATCAAATTGACTTTGTTAAAAATACCTTTCGACATGGCCTACACCTTCTCTCTTTGATTTTTTCCGAGCAGTCCGGCCGGTTTTACAATCAGCACGACAATCAAGATCGCGTAGACGATCGCGTCGCGGTACAACGAACTGCCATACGCGACGACCATCGTTTCCGCCATTCCGATAAACAAACCGCCGATCAAGGCGCCGGGAATGCTTCCGATACCACCGAAAACAGCCGCGACGAACGCCTTCAGTCCAGGAACCATTCCCATAAGCGGGTTGATGGAATTGTAGTAAATTCCAACCAGGATGCCGCCCGCGCCGGCCAGAGCCGATCCAATCAGGAATGTGAACGAAATCGTGGTGTCGACGCTGATTCCCATCAGCTGCGCCGCGTTCTCGTCCGTGCTGACCGCGCGCATCGCCCGGCCGATTTTCGTCTTTTGAATAATAAACTGCAAAATAATCATCAAAACGATGGTAATCACAAAAATATAAATTTGCTGGGTCGTGATTTTGATTGGCCCCAAATTAAACGAAGCGTTGGACAACAGCTGCGGATACGTCCGCTTTTCCGTGCCCATGAAATAGGCGGTCGTGTACTCGATCACGTACGAAACACCGATCGCCGTGATCAGGGCGGTAATCCGCGGGGCGTGCCGCAGCGGCCGGTACGCGATTCGCTCGATCAAAACGCCCAGCACACCGCAGACGACCATACAAGTAATCAGGGCTGGAAAAAAGCCGAACCCGAAATACGTCGTCACGATGAAGGCGACATACGCGCCGATCATGTACACGTCGCCATGGGCGAAGTTGATGAGTTTGATGATGCCGTACACCATGGTGTATCCTAGCGCCACCAGCGCGTAAATGCTGCCAAGCGACAATCCATTGACGACTTGTTGAAGAAATTGGCTCATTTTATCACTCTCTTTCTAAATTGGAAAAAAGGGGAAATCGCTTTCCCCTTTCAACTCGCAAAGGTTGATTAGTCGACTGTGACTTCCGTTGCTTCCGTCTGCACGCCATCGACCTGGTTCACGACCATGACGCTCTTGACCGGCGTATGGGTCGCCTCGTCAAATGTGAAAGATCCGGTAATGCCGGAGAATTCCGCCTTTTTGATGGCTTCGTTCAGTTCCGCGCCCGTCTTTCCTGTCGCTTCCAGCTCGTCGAGAACGAGGTTGGTCGCGTCGTAAGCCAGCGCGGAGAACATATTCGGCGTTTCATCGTATTTCGCTTTGTACGCTTCGATGAACGCGTTCAATTCGTCGGAGGCGTCCACGGTCGTGTACGCCGTCGTATACCATACTTGATTCAGATTTTCCTTGCCGGCCAGCTCGGAAAGCACTTCCGACTCAAAGCCGTCCGCGCCCACAATCGGGCAGTCGATTCCATCGGTACGCGCCTGTTTGATGATCAGACCCGCCTCGGAATAGTACCCCGCGATGTAGAGGACGTCGAAATCCTTGCTTTTCATGGATGTCAGCATCGAAGCGAAATCGGTGTCGCCCGCGTTGTATTGTTCATGGGCAACGACTTCTCCGCCATGCTCTTTAAACGTTTCTTCAAACTGGTTGGCCAGTCCCTGACCATAATCCGATGTTTCGTTGATAATAGCCGCCTTTTTACAGTTGAGGGTGTCGGCCGCGTAAATCGCCATCGCGGCGCCCTGATACGAATCTTCGAAGCAAACGCGCCAAGCGTATTCGTAGGCGTTGTCCCCGTTCATCATCGCGTTCACCTGCGTCGCGCTCGGCGAAATAACCGGCACGCTGTTTTCATCCGCCACGGCGTATGTCGCGATCGAAGCGCCCGAAGTCGCCGGTCCGACGATAGCCGCTACGCCATCTTCCGTGCAAAGCTTCACGGCCTGCGTCGTACTTTCGGCCGCGTCGCCTTTGTCGTCGACTTCCACGCCTTCCGCTTTGAATTTCGTATCCGTCCGCGCGTTGTATTGTTCAATCGCAAGCTGCGCCGCGTTGCGCTCCGCCTGCCCGTAGCTGGACACATCCCCGCTCAACTCGAAGTTCAAGCCAATTTTGACGGTATCCCCTTCATTCAGTGTTTTTCCTTCGGCACCGCCGGCATTCCCGGAACCGGCGGAACATCCGGCCAGCATGGATGCGGCCATGGCACCAGAGGCCAGTACTTTCCACATGTTACCTTTCATAATTGTATGTCTCCTCCCATAATATGTCATAATGATACCCAAACCTTCACATAAAATCAAGAAAATTTTCATTCTTTTTCATCCATCCATGAAAACCGTTTTCAACCTTACAAATCGCTTAGGACAAAGTATAATGGTGGAAGTGGAGAAATCAAAACTATGCAAAGTATTAAAGAAATTTTCAAAATCGGCCCCGGACCAAGCTCCTCTCACACGTTTGGCCCGATGCGCGCCAGCGAATACATCAAACAAACCTATCCCAATGCGACCGAGGTCCGGGTGACGCTCTACGGATCGCTCGCCTTGACAGGACGCGGCCATTTAACGGATATGATTATCAAAAAAACGCTGAAACCGCTTCCGGTTTCTATCGTGTTCGACATCAAAAGTCCTGTGCAGCATCCAAATACGATGCGCTTCGACGTCTTCGAAAACGGCAAGGCTTGCGCCAGCCACACCTTCGTGTCCATTGGCGGCGGCAAAATTGAACGTGATGGCGAAAAAGCGCTGGATGGCGACAACATCTATCCGCAGACGACGATGGACGAGATTCACGCCTACTGCAAAAAACACCATCTCGGCTTTGACGAGTACGTCGATCAAACCGAAGGAAAAGACTTTGACACGTACATGAAGGCGATTTTCAGCGCCATGATCAAAAGCGTAAAAAAAGGACTGTCAAAAACCGGCGTGCTGCCTGGCTCCCTTCAGCTTGACCGTGTCGCCAGCGCCTTGAACCAGTCCGCGAAAAGCTGCGACGACATCACGGAGCAAAACGCCCTTCTTCTAGCAAGCTACGCCTACGCGGCCAGCGAGCAAAACGCCAGCGGTGGAACCGTGGTCACAGCGCCGACGATGGGCAGCTGCGGAGTGCTCCCCGCCCTTGTCTACCACTACTACTACGACTTGGAGTATCCAAAAGGGAAAATCATCAAGGGCTTGAAAGTCGCCGGGCTGATTGGCAATTTGATCCAGTACAACGCGACAATTTCGGGAGCCAAAGCCGGCTGCCAGGCTGAAGTTGGCGCCGCCTGTTCCATGGGAGCGGCCATGATCGCCTTTTTGCAAGGACAAACCAACTCCCAAATCGAATGCGCCGCGGAAATCGGCCTGGAACACCATCTTGGCCTCACTTGCGATCCGGTCGGAGGCTATGTGATGATTCCTTGCATTGAGCGCAACGCGGTGGCGGCGCAACGTTCGATCGACGCGGCCAGACTGGCGAAATATTTACGGAATGTCAAAAAAAACCGGGTCAGCTTCGACATGGTTGTGCAAACAATGAATTTAACTGGAAAAAAGCTTCCAATCGAGTTGAAGGAAAGCGCCCTTGGCGGACTTGCGATCGTCGTTCCGGAACATCGAACACAAAAATAAAAGAAAAAACGAAAGAACACAGGACGTGGATCCGTCCAAAGCTCTTTCGTTTTCTTTTTCTACTTTTTTAAATAATCCGCCAGGCTTTTTCCCTGCCAAATGCGGATTCCCATTTCGTTGTACATGTTGCTGATGCCGGCATACAGAGCCGTCAAGGCAAACACAAACAAGCACCACGCGCCGATCACCCGCCAGGAAGGCTGGGCCAGCAGCATGGATAACGACGAAAATAAAAAGCCGAGCACAACGCTCAAATGGGAAACAAGCTGATAAAGCGGCTTTTTTGTCAAAAGCGGCAAAAAGCACGCCATGTAAATCGCGCCGACCAAAAGCACGACGCTGCTAATCCAGGGATGGAACACCAAATGGTTTTGATGGGCGACCACGGAAACGATTTGGGTGATACCGCCCGAAAAGCCAAGAATAACGGACAAAATCAAGTTGATGTTTCCTTGCTGGTCACCACGAATCAAATTTAAAATGCTGCCGGCAAACGCGGCCGCGCCCAGTGAAATTTCCAAAATTCCCATCGTGATGGCGGAATCGTTTGGCACTTTCACGAGAACGCCCAGCCACGTAAAGAGGGCGAACATCGCGAAAATAAATTGTAAAGCCGGCTGGGGATCCAGCAGGACCTTTTTGTTTTCCTCCTTCGACGAATTGTTCATTGCACATCATCTCCTGATTCTATTTAAACAAAAAGAAAAACAGCTTTCATTCCATATGCCAATAAAAAAAACCTCGCCAGCGGCAAGGTGGTCGTTCGATCTCTCAAAACCAGAAAC
>NZ_SRYG01000022.1 GCF_004793885.1 Dubosiella muris | reverse complement strand
CCCACGATCTCCTCCGTGACAGGGAGGCATGTTAACCACTACACCACTGGACCAAAACATTCAAAAAAAAGATGGCGGAGATGGAGAGATTTGAACTCTCGCGCCAGTTTCCCGACCTATACCCTTAGCAGGGGCACCTCTTCAGCCACTTGAGTACATCTCCAAGAATAATTGTCGACGCCAATCATTAGCGCTCACTTATATTAGCATGAACAAAAAGCCAATGCAACCACTTTTTATCTTTTTTTCAAATGACGAGCATTTGAATCGAAAGCCGCCTTTCCATCCCGTATAATCATCCGTTGGAGGTTTTTTCATGTTTAAGTTGATTTTCAGCGATGCCGCCACCACCCGGCACATGCTTTGGATTACCAGCTTGCTGACCGGCTGCTCGTTGTTTGGCTCCATCGCGTTTACCGCGCTCGACCCGCAGTGGCAGCCGGTCGCCACCAATGTTTTGACAAGCGTTTGCGCCCGGGACTGGATCGCGTTTGAACGCTGTCTTTTTCTTCCTTCCTTTACGCTTTTGGCATGGTACGCCCTGCGCTATCTCTTTCTCCATGAAAAATAGCTAGCGTAGCATCGCCGCGTACGTTTGATGCAGCTGCTCCTTTTCCGCATCCGTCATAGTCCGCTCATGAGCGTCATGTCCATCCACCGTGCCGACATGGCCGGATACGACCGTCCCGTTTTCCACGACGAGCACGCAAGGCACAAACAAAGTCAGTTCCCCTTCGTCGTTTTCCGACATGTACTCTTCGATATACGGCGTGATCCGCGCTTTTTGCTCGTCCGTATATTCCAGTTCGCGGTTTTCATCCCGCGTTTGAATAAAAACGACGGAACGTCTCGCTTTTTCGGTCTCTTCCTTTAAAACCGGCACCGCCTCCTGGCACCACGGACAATCCGCAAATCCGAAATACAAGACGCCGCTTTCTCCATTCTCGAAAAAAGTCAGCGCCCTCTCAAAGGGCTGCGGATCCGAAAGACCGCTTTCGGCTTGCGGCGCGTCGACCGCGCACGCCTTGTCGCTATCGCAAGCGCCTTGCGGGGCTTGTGCCGGCTGGCAGCCCGCCAGCATCAAACCCATCCAGCCAGCCACACACGCTCTTTTCCATCTCTTTTCCATCTCTTTTTCATCGTCTACCTCTTCCTGTTTATAAAAAAACTCTGAAGATTCTCTTCAGAGTGTATTTTCAAATGGGGCGGCTGACGCGGATCGAACGCGCGAATGACGGAGCCACAATCCGTTGTGTTAACCACTTCACCACAACCGCCATGTGCTCAATTATAATAACGAAAAATCGAGCATTTGTAAAGAGGAAAATTCTTTTTTTTGTTAATTCTCCAACGTTTTCATCCCAAACCGAAAGTAAGCCACATGACCGATCCACACCAGGACAAGAACGATTCGTCCGACAGGCACCTGATCCATCATGACAAATCCAAACGCCATCGTCAACGTGATGATCGCCATGACCCGGATCTTCGCCCGCCGGCACATTCCCCGCTCCTTCACCCAGCTTTCCAGGTTATCCTTGTACAAATTGGTGGAAAGAAACCAGCGATGAAGCCGATCGCTCCCCTTGCCAAATCCGAAGGCGGCCAGCAATAAAAACGGAAACGCCGGCAGCAGCGGCAGGATCGCTCCCAGCACGCCCAGACCAAGCCCCAAAAACCCAATGATCAAGTATACGATTTTCATACCGCCTTCAACCTTCCCTCTCTTTTCTCTTTCCATTCCACCAGTAAGTGGCGGATGACCAAAACCGGATGGCGTAACAGCATCCGCGGTCCCGCGTAACGCATCACCGCCCGGATTTGCTCCCGCTCTTCCTTTCGATAGCAATGCACTTTGCAAGCCGAACAAAACGTTTTCGTTTCCATAAACGGGCATTTGTTGATGCGCAACGTAGCGTAGTCGATCAGCGCCTGCCCGTCGCCTTCATGATGTTTATAGTACAGACGAATCATTTCGCCCACCAGCCGAATCTCGTCTTTTCTTTTTTGGTCTTTGTCTTTTTTCATGTTTTCTCCATTTTCAAAATCGTGTCCGCGAACTGCAACGAAGACGTGCGATGCGAAACGAGCACAATCGTTTTTCCTGCTTTGTTTTCATCGACCGCCTTCAAAATGGCGCCCTCGTTCAAACTATCCAAATTGCTTGTCGGCTCGTCGAGCAGCAGCACGTCGCCATCGTGCAAAAACGCGCGCGCCAAACCAAGCCGCTGCCGCTCGCCACCCGACACGCTGCTTCCAAGCTCCGCGACCGGGGTGTCGTAGCCTTGCGGCAACGACATGATAAAGTCGTGAATGCTCGCCTTTTTGCAAGCCGCCACCAGCTCCTCGTCGCTTGCGTCCGCCTTCGCGATCCGCAAATTGCGCGCGATCGAGTCGTGAAACAGCACCGTTTCCTGCGCGACATAGCTTTCATGCCGGCGAAGCGAGCGGGTGTTGATCCCTTGAATGGATTTTTCGTCAATCAAGATTCGACCTTCGTCGACATCCCACATCCGCATGAGCAGCTTCAACAGCGTCGACTTGCCGCAGCCGCTTTTTCCCTGAATGCCTAAAATGCGGTTTTTTGGAATTTGCGTCGAGAAATTTTGAAGCACCCGCTCCTTGCCATACGCGAAATCTACGTTTTCAACCGCGATCGAGCCAAAAGCGGCATCCGCCCCGTCTTCCACCTCTTCCATCGCGGCTTCCTCTTCCAGCAAGTCGAGCAGCCGTTCCCCGGCCCCCAGCGTTTGCGCCAGACCCGTTCCTAAATTCGACAACGCGATCACCGGTCCAAACGAGGAAATCATAAGCATCGGCGCCATTAGCACGACATCGGAAACGACCATTCCCTGCCGCGCGAGCGCCATGGAAGCCAGCAGCGTCAGCACTGTAAACGCGATGACGCACACGTTGGTCGCCGACACGCCCTTCGCCATGCCTTGCTTGATCTTTTTTTCCTTGCTTGCAAGCTCTTTCGTGCTTTGCAGGATTTGTTCCTTCCGACGATTTGCCGCCTGAAACCACAACAGTTCCTTCATCCCGCGCACGCTTTCAAGCACCATCGCGTTTTGCGCGCCCGCCTGCTCGCGAAACGCCTTGCCCGCTTTGGCGCTCGTTTTCGACAACCAAAACGGAATGCCGATACCAACCGTAGCGTAGCCCGCCAAAGCAATGAAAGCCAAAACCCCATGCATCGAAGCCTGCCACGCCACGCAAATCGCTGATACGAGCAAGGCGATACAAACCGGGGAAATCGTATGCGCGTAAAACACTTCCAGCAGTTCCACGTCGCTTGTGATCAAGGAAATAAAGTTGCCTTTGTCGCGTCCTTCCAGCTTGGCGCACGACAAGGCGCGCAGTTTACCAAACACAAGATCGCGGATGTGGGCAAGCAGCCGAAACGCGATATAGTGGTTGCACGCCTGCTCGGCATAGCGCAAAACCCCTCGCAGCACGGCGCAGGCCGCCATCGCGATCACGATCGTCCGCAATGTCCGCCCTTCCATGATGTGGACAACGCCTTGGGCGCCCAGCACCGGAATGAGGATCGCGGCCAGAAAGCCGATCGTCCCCATCGCGATGGCGATGACCATGACAGGCAGCATCGGCTTCACGAACACAATGAGTTTCGATAAAATTTGTCGATTCGATTTATGCATATTGTCCTCCCTGGCTGTATCGTTCCAGCGCTTGCTGCGTGTTCCATAACGTGGCGTAGCGCCCCTCTGTTTGCACTAACTCGTCGTGCGTTCCTTTTTGAACGAGCCGGCCGTCTTGCAGCACGTAAATGACGTCGGCGTCCACGATGTTTTTGAGGCGGTGCGAAATGCACAAAATCGTCTTGTCGCGCAAAGAGCGCACAACTTGCATGATCCGGTCTTCCGTTTCGACGTCCACGTTGCTTGTCGCCTCGTCCAAAATCATCAGATCGCCAGACTTCAGCAGCAGTCTGGCCAGGGCGATGCGTTGCCTTTGTCCGCCGGAGAAGTTGGCGCCGCCTTCCTCAACCAGGGTGTCAAGTCCTTGCGCCTCTTCCAAGTCTTTGGCAATGCCGGCCAGCTGGAGCGCTCTCCAGAGCGCCTCGTCCAAATGCGTCGGGTCGGCCATGCGCAAGTTATCCCGCACCGTGCCTTTGAATAGCGTCGATTCGTGTCCTAAATACGAAACGTGCGCATACAAGGAGGCGAGCTGGATGTCATTCAAATCCGTGCCGTTCCACTCGATCGTTCCTTTTTTGGCCTGGATCTGGCCCAGCAGCAGCTTGGCGATCGTGCTTTTTCCCGAACCCGACTCGCCGACGATCGCGGTTTTCTTTCCTTTTTCAATGACGAGGTCGATGTTTTGCAGCGTCAAATCTTCCTCATACGCGAAGTCGACGTCACGCAAAGCCAGCGTGTCCAGACCGGAAAGATCGCTTTGACGACGCGTCGAAACAGGCGCGTCCAAAATCGCGAACATCTTCGCGCTGGCGGCCATGCCGTTCATCGCGATGTGGAAGTACGAGCCCAGCGTTCGCATGGGCAGGAAGAACTCTGCCGACAGCAAAACGATCAAAATCGTTTGAAACAACGTGATCGTCCCGCTCTGATACGCGCCCAGGGCGACGAGGATGCCGGCGGCCGCCCCGCCATAGGCGACAAGGTCCATGACGGAAATCGAATTGAGCTGCATTGTCAAGACGCGCATCGTGATTTTGCGGAATTTTTCCGCTTCCTCGTTCATTTCCTGATGGCGAAGGCCATCCGCCTCGTAAATCTTCAATGTCGTCAGCCCTTGCAGGTTTTCCAGAAAGCTGTCGCCAAGCTGCGTGTACTGGCCCCAGTATTTGCCAAGCAGTTTTTTGGCGAACTTTTGCACCGCGATAATCGAAGCCGGGATGAGCGGCACGCACACGAGCAGGACGAGCGCGGCTTTCCAGTCTAAAAACAACGTCACGACAAAGAGCGTGAGCGGCGCGAGCAGCGCGTAGAAAAACTGCGGAATGTAGCTGCCAAAATACGTTTCGAGCTGGTCGACACCTTCACCAAACAGCTGGACGATTTCCGCGGTCGACCACCGGTTTAAATAGCCGGGTCCGATTTGGACGAGCTTGGAAAAGAGCTTGTCGCGCATTTGTTCCTTCACAACCGTACTTGAGGAAAAGCTCGCCATCGTCGCCTGCTGGTTCATGATCAACCGCACGACGATGCATCCTGCCATGATCAGCAGCGTGGCGCCCACGTTCACCGGCGCGCCCGCCATCGTCCGGGCGATAAGCCACGCGATGCAGCCGCTCAACGCGGTGTTGGCAAGCAAGCCGATCCATTGGCAAAATATGTTTTTTCGAATGCCCGGCATGCTGTCCGGGAATGCTTGAAGCAATCGTTTATCAATCATGAGTTAGTCTCCTTTAACAATTAGTTAGTTTAATATAACTTAAGACTGTTTTCAAGCACATCCCATATTTTCACAAAAACAGACACGTCATTCTTTCTTCTTTGCCAAGGGATAACCATGCCTGGAATCATCGCGCATGATGAAATGGCTTATTCAGAAGAAAATGGATACTCAACAAAAAAAGAGCCACATTTTCATGGCTCTTCGTTTCTATCCGTGAACGCTGATTCGGTTGAGCGCTCTTTGCAAAGAGAGCTCCGCCCGTTTCATATTCGTGGTGGTGTCTTTTTTGTCGATGCGGGCGCGCGCACGCTCGTACGCTTTTTTCGCCCGTTCCAAGTCAATCTCGTCTTTGCCTTCGATTGCATCCGTCAGCAAAAGCGCTTCATCATTTCCGAAATGCAAAAATCCTCCCGCGATCGCGTAGTCGAGATCCTTGTCGTTTCCGTCTTTCAATTTCAGCCGGCAAGGAACGAGCGCCGCCACGATCGGCATATGTTTTGGAAGAATCGTCATTTCCCCTTCCACGCTTTTCACGTGGATGCTTTTGACGTCAAGGTCGAGATATTCGCCTAATGGTGTCACGACCCTGATTTTGATCATGACTCAGCCTCGATCTTCTTCGCCTTGTTGATGGCGTCCTCGATCGTTCCGACCAACAGGAACGCCTGCTCCGGCAAATCGTCGTAGTCGCCGTTCAAAAGCTTTTCAAAATCATCGACCGTCTTGTCAACCGGCACGTATTGGCCTGGAATGCCCGAGAACACTTCCGCCACGCTGAATGGCTGGGAAAGGAAGTTCCGGACACGGCGGGCGCGGTTTACGATTTTCTTATCCTCTTCGGACAATTCATCCATACCAAGAATCGCGATGATATCCTGAAGCTCTTTATAGCGCTGCAAAATGCTTTGCACTCCGCGCGCCACCTTGTAGTGCTTCTCGCCGACCACAAGCGGATCGAGCATTCGCGACGAGGAATCCAGCGGATCCACCGCCGGATAAATACCAAGGGCGGCGATATCACGGGAAAGGACGGTTTTCGCGTCCAAATGCGTAAACGTGGTCGCCGGCGCCGGGTCCGTCAAGTCGTCGGCCGGCACATAAACCGCCTGAATACTTGTGATCGAACCGTCTTTCGTCGACGTGATCCGCTCTTGCAGCTGTCCCATCTCGGTCGCCAACGTCGGCTGGTAGCCTACGGCGCTCGGCACCCGACCCAGCAAGGCGCTGACTTCCGAACCGGCCTGGGTGAATCGGAAAATGTTGTCGATAAACAACAACACGTCCTGGTGCTCGACATCGCGGAAGTACTCCGCCATCGTCAAGCCCGTCAAGCCAACCCGCATCCGGGCGCCTGGCGACTCGTTCATCTGTCCGTAAACGAGGACGGTCTTATCCAATACGCCGGACTCTTTCATTTCCCAGTACATGTCGTTTCCTTCACGTGTCCGCTCGCCAACGCCAACGACGACGGATTTGCCGCCATGCTCCTTGGCGATGTTGTGGATCAGCTCCTGGATCAATACGGTTTTTCCGACACCGGCGCCGCCGAACAAGCCGATTTTTCCACCTTTGGCGTACGGACACAACAAGTCGATGACCTTGATTCCCGTTTCCAAAATGGCGCTCGAAGTCGCCTGCTCGTCAAAAGCCGGCGCTTTGCGGTGAATCGACATTTCCGTATCGGTTTTGACCGCGCCCAGCCCGTCGATTGGCTGTCCAAGCACGTTGAACATCCGGCCGAGCACGCCGTGGCCGACCGGGGCCTGAATCGGTTTTCCCGTGTCGATCGCCTTCATGCCGCGAACCAAACCGTCCGTGCTGCCCATCGCGATGCAGCGCACCATATCGGCGCCGATGCCCTGGGCCACTTCCACGACGAGGTCGTCCCCGTCTGGTTTTTTTATTTTAATTGCCGTCAGCAAGTCAGGCAGGTGGTCTTCGTCAAATTTGACATCGACAACCGGCCCGATGACTTGGGCGACAGTTCCTACGTTTTCCATCCACTACCTCCTTAGGATGCGAGCGCGTTCGCTCCACCGACGATCTCGGTGATTTCCTGCGTGATCGCGCCCTGACGGATCCGGTTATAAGCGAGTTCAAGCTGTTCCTGGAGCTCGGTCGCGTTGTCCGTTGCCGACTCCATCGCCATTCTTCGCGAAGCTTGTTCGCTCGTCTTGGATTCAAGATACAAAGAATAGAGGACGGATTTTGCCGCCATCGGCACGATGCTCGAAAGCATCGCCGCCTTGTTCGGCTCGAAAATCGTCTGCACCGGATTGTGCTTTTCCTGCTCTTTTTCGATACGGACCGGAATGATCGTCTCGAGAACCGGAATAAATGTCAAAGTATTTTTATAATGCGTATACAGCACTTCGATTTTTGAAATTTTCTTTTCATTGAACAAATCGAGCGCCAGCTGCATCTGGTTGGCCAGATCCATATACGCCGTGTCTTCGTTTAAATCAATCAATGTGGCATCGCAATGAAGATCCTTGGCTTGCGCCCACTGCGCCCCGCGGCTGCCGACCATCACGATCCGGTCGTTTTGGGAAAGATCCTGCAAAACCGTCCGGTAAATGTTGGCGTTGTAGCCGCCACACAGCCCCATGTCGGATGTGATGACGAACACGAACGCCGGCTTGCCTTCGTTTTCCTTCAAGTACGGATCGTTCTTTCCGGCGGCGTTGACGATCAGCGTCAGCAGGTTTTGCAACGCGTGCGCGTACTCGCGGTTGCGCTCCATCGCCTCGCGCTGTTTCGACAGCTTGCTGCTGGCGACCAGCTGCATGGCTTTCGTGATCTTTTTCGTCGAGTCGACCGACGCGATCCGCGATTGAATATCCTGTCTACTTTGTGCCATCGCCAGTTCCTTCTGTTATGGCGAACTCCTTCGCAAACTCGTCAAGCGCCTTGCGGATTTGGGCGATCAAATCGTCCGACAGCGCTTTTTCGCTGTTGATTTGATCAAGGATATACGGGTATTCGCGTTCGATGAACGCCAGCATATCGTGCTCGTATTTCAAAACCTTGTCGACCGGAACCGATTTAAGATACTTGTATTTCGCCGCGAACAAGGAAAGCACTTCCTGCGCCACCGGCATCGGGTCGTACTGCTTTTGAATGAGCAGCTGCGTCAGCCGTTCGCCATGGTTGAGCACCTCGGTCGTCGACGCGTCCAAATCGGATCCGAATTTCGCGAAGCTTTCCATTTCGTGGTATTGCGCCAGTTCCAGCTTTAGCGAATTGGACACTTGCTTCATCGCCTTGATTTGCGCCGCCGATCCAACACGGGACACGCTCAAACCGGAGTCGACCGCCGGACGGATACCGGCGTTGAACATGTCGGTCTTCAAGAAGATTTGCCCGTCCGTGATGGAAATGACGTTGGTTGGAATGTACGCCGAAATATCGCCGGCCTGCGTTTCAATGATTGGCAGCGCGGTCAAAGAACCATTTCCATAGTTCTCGTTCAGACGGGCCGCCCGTTCCAGCAATCTGGAATGCAAATAGAAGACGTCGCCCGGATACGCCTCGCGTCCAGGTGGACGACGCAGCAGCAGCGACATCGTTCGATACGCCACCGCGTGCTTGCTTAAATCGTCATAGACGATGAGCACGTCTTTGCCGTTTTCCATCCATTCCTCGCCAATGGCGCATCCCGCGTATGGCGCGATGTACTGGAGAGGCGCCGGCTCGGAAGCCGTCGCCACGACGATCGTCGTGTATTTCATCGCGTCGTGCTGTTTCAGCTTTTCCACGATTTGCGCGACTGTACTCGCTTTTTGACCAATCGCCACGTAAATACAAAGAACGTCTTTTCCTTTTTGGTTCAAGATCGTGTCGATGGCGATTGCCGTTTTTCCTGTTTGTCTGTCTCCGATGATCAACTCACGCTGTCCACGTCCGATCGGGATCATGGAGTCGATGATTTTCAACCCTGTCTGTAAAGGGACGGATACGCTTTTCCGCGTCATAACGCCCGGAGCGACCCGCTCCACAGGACGCATTTTCGTCGTTTCGATCGGTCCGTCGCCGTCAATCGGCTGTCCGAGCGCGTTGACAACGCGTCCGACCATGGCGTCTCCGACCGGAACCTCCACGATATGGCCTGTTCTCTTTACGAGGTCTCCTTCTTTGATGTCATAGTTTTCCCCCATCAAAACGACTCCGACGGAGTCTTCCTCCAGGTTCATGACCATACCATATACATCATGCGGAAACAAAAGAAGTTCAGACATCATGGCGTCTTTTAATCCGTAAACCGTTGCGATTCCATCCCCGACGGAAAGCACCGTACCTGTTTCGCTCATTTCGAGGTCCTGGTCGATGTTTTGAATCTGGGCTTTGATCAGTTTACTGATTTCTACCGGATTTAAACTCATTGTTTCACCTACTTTTCATTCAATTTCTCTTTTAGATTGTCAAGGCGCGTCTTCACCGTGTTGTCCAGCACGATGTCTTTCGCTTTGACTTTCAGACCGGCGATCAAGTCGGGATCGACGTCGACCGTCAGTTCAACGTTTTTATTCAGTTTCTCTTTCAGCATTTTGGAAAGAGCTTCTATCTGCGCTTCGCTCAACGCCGTCGCGCTTTGCACATGCACTTCCTCGATCTGCTCGCTCTTGCGATACAAATCCGCGTACTCGTCCGCGATCTCGGGCACATGCGCCGCGATTCCATGCTCGTTTAGCACATACAGGAAATTGAGCACGACCGGATCGACGCCCGAGGCGAAGACCTGTCGGAGCCATTCTCTTTTTTCCGCTTTCGCGATTTTTGGATGCGAGAGGGCGAGGGCGAAGTCCGCGTTGGACTTCCAGATCTGCTCGAGGTTTCTCAACTCGTCCAGATACGCTTGTTCCTTCCCTTGTTCCTGCGCGATTTCAAAAAGCGCACTGGCGTACGGTTTGTAACTGGCTACCATTCGTTATTCCCTGCCTGTTCGATAAACGCATCGACGTAGGCTTGCTGTGTTTTTTCATCCATTTCTTTTTGAACGATGTTTTTGGCCACTTCGATCGCCACATCGCTAATGGCGCTCTTCATGGCCGCTTCCGCCTTGCGTTTATCCCGTTCTATGTCTTCATGGGCCGCGTCTTTGATTCGAGTGGCTTGGGCGTTCGCTTCGGAAAGGATTTGCGCCTTCTCCTGGTTCGCCTGTTGCTTGGCGGACTCGATGATGGCGTGCGCCTCTTTTCCGATGCCCTTCATCTTCTCGTCGTACGCGGCTTTCGTTTCAAGCGCCTCCTCTTTCAGTTCGATGGACGCATTGATGTTTTCCTGAATGAGATCTTGTCTTTTTTTCACGAGAGCAATGATCTTATTCCAGAAAAAATGCTTGGCGAACAAAACGATCAGCGCGGTGGAAATACATACTAATATTACATCGGTCAGTGAAATTCGCAGATAGTTATCAATGTTAAAATCTATCATCACCGATCACCCTGCAATCTTAACCTTTGATGAAGATCAATAAGATCGCGATGACAAGCGAGTAGATACCGGTCGTTTCGGCAAGCGCGATACCAAGGACCATGATGGACTGGATCTTTCCGGCTGCTTCCGGATTGCGTCCAACGCTTTCAGCACCTTTACCAGCGGCAAAACCTTGCCCGATACCTTGACCAAGTCCGGCAACCATCGCGATGCCGGCACCTAACAATGCCATACCTTGTACGAAAAATTCGTTAAATCCCATGTTGTTTCCTCCTGTTAAAATTTATCTTAATCTTCCTGCTTGCTGACTTGCTGTCCTAGGAAGAACGAGCCCAGCGTGAAGAAGATGTAAGTCTGAATCACACCCGAGAAGATATCAAAATACATATGCAGGAACGGGGTCAGCGTCAAGCCGAGATAACCCCAAGGCGCGATGTTTTTGATCAGCGTGTACACAAGCAGCGTAATGATACTTCCCGCCAAAATATTACCAAATAAACGCATCGTCAATGAAATCGGCAATGCGAGCTCGCCGATGATGTTCAGCGGCGTCAGCAGCCACATCGGCTCCGTCAGTTCCTTTAAACGGGCTTTGAGTCCCGCTTTTTTGATCGCGTTGCCCTGGATCATCAGCCACAGCGTCAAAGCCAGCGTCGCGTTGAAACTCACGTTCGAAGTCGGGTTCTGAAGCCCGATCAGTCCTGTCAGATTGGCTACCACCATCAGCAGGATCAGCGTTCCAAACATTGGAATGTAATGTGTCGTCGTCTCCTTCAAATTGCCCTGCACGACGTACAGGATCAAGTTGTACATTTCCTCGCAGACGTACACAAGCCCTTGGGTGGGCTTGGAAGGATCCGCTTTTTCGATCTTCTTCCCGGCAAAGTAGAAGAAGAACATCGCCAATACACAAATACAAAGCCAGACGAAGATGGATTGCTGGATTTCGATCGTGAAACCGCCCAGGCGGATCACGACCTCACTAACTTCAGGCATCGTCTGCCTCCTTTCTCAGTTTTCGGGAATACATCAAAAGCGCGCCTTTGCTGCACATGAAGCCAGCCAGCATCGCCAGGACCGGCACATGCACGCAAGCGAACGCGACCATGACGATCCCGTACATACAATAGCGCAGAACATACTGGGTAAGTCCCGCCCGATCCGCCTTTTTATGCGTCGTGATCGACTTCGCGAACCGGATGATCATCCACAGTCCCACCTGTCCGGTGACGACGCCGACAACCACGCCAAGCCCGCTAAGCCATCCAAAGCAAAAAAAAGCGGCACATGCACATGGAAGAGCGAGCAACAGCGAATCTTTCGTCGTTTCGACAAACAGTCTCTTTAAATCATCCATGTTTCTTTTTCCCTTTATACAGCAGCAGCGCAAAGCTTCCAATCAATGCGTACAAAACAAAAACGACCAGAAACACCGGCGTCGTGTGAAGCCAGTCATCCAACAGGTAGCCAATCAAAAGGCACACCAGCAAATTGACAAGCAGAAAGCCGGGAAACTGCGCCGGTTTCATTACTTCGTCCCGAAAATACGGTCCCCCGCATCGCCAAGTCCGGGAACGATGTAGCCATTCTCATTCAGGCGTTCGTCAAGCGCCGCCAAATAAATGTCCACATCCGGATGCAGCTTCTCGATCAGCTCCACGCCTTCCGGCGCGCCAACGAGGCATACGAGCTTGATGTTCGTCGCTCCCTGGCGTTTCACCATGTCGATCGCAGCCGCGCTTGAACCGCCGGTCGCCAGCATAGGATCCACGATGATCACCGTCGACTCGTCCATGTGTTTTGGATACTTCTCAAAATACGTATGGGGCTCCAGCGTCTCCTCGTCCCGATACAATCCGATATGCGCAACTTTCGCCGTTGGAATGAGCGAAAGAATTCCACTCACCATTCCCAGACCGGCCCGCAAAATCGGCGCCACAACGATCGGTGTCGCCAGCGTCTTGGCCACGTATGGACAAATCGGCGTCTCGATCTCAAGATCCTTGAGCGGAAGGTCACGCGTCACTTCATATACCATCAATCCCCCGATCTCATCGAGATTGTCGCGAAAATCTTTGGTTCCCGTGTCTTTATCTCTCATCACAGTCAGTTTGTGACGGATCAGTGGATGATCAATTACCTTAAGCATCTGTTTCACCACCTTTTTATCGTCCCCATTATAGCAAACCTGCATATCAAAAAAAACCATCTAGCTATCCGGGAGCCAAAAAGTTGCAAGATATTTATAGCAGCTTTTCAAAAAATAAAATCCACTCAACCGTCCAAATTTCACTTTGGACCAAAATATAGGAAATATGTGAAAACGCGAAAATACGCCAAAAAAAAACGGTTCGCGTCCTTTTCAGGCACACGAGCCGCGTTCAATCGTCTCGATTTGAAATTGCTCCGCCGCCCGGATCTGCATGCCGTCGGTTGGAATTTGCTTGCGCGCAAAACAAGCGTGCAGCGCCTTTAGCGCCAGCTCCGGCGTGTTGGCCTCCTGCGACAAATGCGCCAGCACGATGTCGGTCGTGTTCTCGCCGACAAGCTCCGTCAGGTTTTTCGCGCTATCCTCGTTATTCAAGTGTCCGCTTGGCGACAAGATCCGCTGCTTCAAATACAGCGGCCGGCTCGTCCCCATCAGCATCGGCACGTCGTGGTTGCTTTCGAAAATATAGTAGTCGGCGTTTTTCAAATACGGCTTGTTCGAATTGGCGATATAGCCCGTATCGGTAATATACACGAGCGTCTGCTCCCCGTCCGAAATGACATATCCCGCCGTTTTCGGCGCGTCATGCGACAAAGGAATGAGGCGAATCGACAATTCCCGGATCCGGAACTGCTCCAGCGGCTCGACATGAGTGTGCCGCTCGAAGCCTTCCACCTCGCAATACGAATACATCGGGATCTGGGCAAACAGCTTGCGTTGCGACACGTGGTCGGAATGGCTGTGCGTCAGCAAGATCGCGTCCGTCTGTCCGATTTGCGCGCCCACCGCTTGCAGTGACTGCGTCAAATACCGCTTTGTCGAGCCGCAGTCGATCACGATTTGCGTGTCTTTGGCGCGCACAAGGCAGCAGTTTCCTTTGGAGCCGCTGCACAATAAATCAATTCGCATACATATCATCTCCCCGATTTGTCTGATCCCACGTGGAAAATTTGGAAATCGACTTTTGAAACACGAGCTTGATGTCGCCAAGGCCGCCGTTTCGGTGCTTGGCCAAGGTCAAGTCGACAAGCTCGGTGTCTTTTTTATCCGCTTCCTCTTCCTCACGTTCATAGTACTTTTCACGATACAAAAACATGACGATGTCGGCGTCCTGCTCAATCGACCCCGATTCCCGAAGATCCGCCAGCTGCGGCCGGTGGTCGGTTCGCTTCTCGACTTCACGGCTTAGCTGCGACAGCGCGATAACCGGGCAATCCAGCTCCTTGGCCAGGATCTTCAGGTTTCGGGAAATGTCCGACACTTCCTGTTGTCTGGAGTCGGCGCGCGTTCCGGTAATGAGCTGCAAATAGTCGATCACGATCAAAGACAAGGCGCCGTACTCGCTTTTTAGCTTGCGGCACTTGGAAAAGATTTGGGAAACCTTGATGCTCGACGTGTCGTCGATGAAAATTTTCCGCTCGCTCAGCCGGTTGCCGCCTTCGTACAGCTTCGACCAGTCCTCGTTGGATAAAGACCCGTCCCGCAGCTTCGTGGCTTGCACGTCGCTTTCCGCGCTAAGCAAACGCTTCATAAGCGAGTCGGTTGGCATTTCCAGCGAGAAAATCGCCACCGCCTCGTCTTTGTTGTGCTTGGCGACTTCGGAGGCGAAATTGAGCGCCAGCGCCGACTTTCCCATCGCGGGACGCGCCGCCAAAATGATCAAGTCGCCCCGCTGGAATCCATTCGTGTAGCGGTCCAGATCCGAATAGCCGGTTTTAATGCCGGTCACCCCGTCCATCGTCTTTAAGCGGTTCAGCTCCTCGATGACGCGTTCCACGATTTGGCGGCTGCTTTCAAATTCCGTTCCCCGCCGGTGCCGGGTCACGTTCATGATGCCCCGTTCCGCCTCGTCGAGCAGCGTGTCGATATCGTCCGTCGAATCGTACGTGTTTTGCGCGATCTGGTCGGCCGCCATGATGAGTTCACGCATCTGCGCCTTGTTTTTGATCGTTTCGATATACGAGTGCGTGTTCGCTGGCGAAATGGCCGAATCCATCAGCTTGATAATGTAGTCCGCCCCGCCGGCGCGTTCAAGCTCCTCCTTGTCCTGCAACCGGGTAATCAAATTGTTGAGGTCGAGCGGATGGCCCGAATCGCTTAGCTCCTGCATGCACTGATAAATCCGGGCGTGCGCGGGCAAGTAAAACTCCTCGGGTGTCAAATCCAGTTCCGTGCATGTCGCCATCACGCTGGAGTACACCATTAAAGAACCGAGCAAAGCCTGCTCGATCTTTTGCGAATTCGGAAGTTCCTTCGCCATGGATCACTCCTTTTCGCTGACGTGCACTTTAATTTCCCCAATCACCTTGTTGCGATATAAATCCACTTTGATGATTGTCGTTCCCAGCGAGTTGATGGGCTCCTCTTTGTGAAGGCGCTTCTTGTCGATTTGAATCCCGGCCTCGTCGAGTGCCTGAACGATTTGCTTGTTCGAAACCGTGCCGAACACGTTGCCGTTTTTTCCGACTTTCAGCTTGAATTCGAACGTCATCGTCTTCAACCGTTCCTTCAACTCGTTGGCTTCCTTTTCCAGCTGCGCCTCGTTGGCCGCTCTTTGACTAAGTTGCGCGGCCAGCACCTTCTGGCTTCCCTTCGTATAAGGAACGGCCATTTTGTTTTTAAACAGGAAATTGGAGGCGTAGCCGTCGTTCACTTCCTTGACTTCGTCTTTTTTTCCGACGTTTTTCACATCTTTCAGCAATATAACTTTCATGATTTTTGTAAATCCTCCTTCAAACATTTAAGAAGCTCGTCCTTGATGGCGCCCACAGTCGTGTCTTTGCGCTCCAGCGCGGCCGCCGCGAAATGACCGCCGCCATGCATCTTCTCCATGATTTTCTGCACGTTGAACGTGCCGTCGCTGCGGGCGCTGACCGCCACGCAGTTCGGATCGGCTTTCGTTCGCGCAATCGTGAAAGACGCCTGGCATCCTTTAATTTTCAGCAGCGAGTCCGAAACTTGCGACATCATCGTCCGATCGAGCTCCTTGTCCTCGATCGCCGCGATGATAAAATGATCGAAAAACATTTCCCCTTGCGAAACGAGCTCGGTTCGCAGCCGGAAATCGCCGATGTTTTCGCACAGCGCCTTTTCGGCGAAATTCGCGTTGGCGCCCCAGATCCGCAACGTCGCCGCCGTTTCGAATGTACGCGCCGACGTATGCATTTTAAAGCGGTTCGTATCCACAAGCAATCCCAAATACATAATCGTCGCTTCCGCCTCGAAGATCGGGATGTGGTTTGGGATCGACTGAATCAGCTCGACGATCAGCTCGCACGTCGACGAGGCCTGGCTTTCCACATACGTAATGAGCGGGTGGACGACAAAGTGCTCGTTGCGGCGATGATGGTCGATCACGACGATTCGTTCCATCCGGTCGATAAAAGGCTTCGACGACGAAATCATCGGGACGCCATGATCCACCATAATGACCAAATCGTTTTTCGGGTCGATCATTTCCATCGCTTCCTGCACCGTCACAAACCGGTGGCGCTCCCCAATCGCCTGTTTATAGTGGTCCATCGTATCCTGAAGCTGATGGTCGCGTGGCACATCCTGCAAAACGATGAACGCGTTGCGATGCAGCGCCCGGCACCAGTTGGACATGGACAAAGCCGCGCCCATGCAGTCGTAATCCGAATTGACGTGGCCGACAATGAAAACCCGGCCGCTTTCCTTGATCGCCTCCTGGATGGACTGGGCCATGATCCGCACCCGGACCTTGGAGCGCTGGGAACTCGTTTCCGAGTTTCCGCCAATGTAGTGGACGCGATGCCCCGCGCATTGAATGGCGGCCTGGTCGCCGCCCCGGCTTTGCGCCAGCTCCATCAGCTCGTTGAGCATCGTGTTCAATTCCTCGAAATCGTCGGTTCCATACGCGATGGCGACGCTCAGCGTAATGGACACGTCGATTTTCGCCGCCTCGTCCTTGATGATCTGCAAGATCGTGAAGTTCTCGTGCCGGATCTGGTCGAGAATCTCCCGGTTGAACAGCACGAAGATCCGATCCGAGCGAATGCGGCGCACGAGCATGCGGTGGTCTTTTGCCCAGGTAACCAGCGGCGTGCGCAAGTGGGTGTTTATTTTCGCGATTACGTCCTCGTTTTCATACGACTGGTATTCCACGTAGTTGTCCAGCTGCATCAAGGCGGCCACGACTTCGTTTTGTTTTTGGTGCTTGCGCAGTTTGTACAGCTCGGTGATGTCGCGCGCGTACAGCACTTGCGCGTCTTCTTTTTTAATGACTTCGTAAACGTGGTGCTCGTACTTTCCAATGACGGAATCGACGTCCTCGTCGAAAAGCTCGCGGATGTTCTCGATCCACGACGTCACCTTTTTATTGACGATATCAATGCCATGCTCGCGAAAAAAATCGCTCGCCCACGTGACGACGAATTCGTCGTTGTACGTCAAGATCCCGACATCCCCCACCTGAAGGGCGTCTTTGGCATCCCGGCCAAGGATTCGCGAAATATCGAATTCCGTCTGCAAGCCTCTTTTTTTCAAATTGTGCCAAAAACCGATAAAGACGGCTGAAAACAGCCCGCTGATTAAAACAAGCAGAACGACGGACACCCAGTCGTGGGCCCAAATCATATAGGCCAGCAGCCCGACGACGATCACCATCAAGACAATCATGAGATTGCGCCATTTCGTGTATTTTTTCATCATTTTCCTCTATCTTTCCTCAAGCCAATCAAACAATCCAGCTCGCCGAGCACGATCCAGATCAAATTCAGCCCCGGGACAAACCCGCCCAGGATCGCAAAAAACGTCAGCGAGCGCTTGTTGTAGCGAATGCAGCGATCCATCATATAGACGATACCGTAATAATCCAGCACGCATAAATCAATAAACGTGGCCATCATCACGATATCCTGAATCTCTGAGGAATATTTTACCATACTTTGACTCATAGAAAACAGAGCCAGCAAGACAATCGTGACAAATCCAATCCAGCGTCTTGGCCGGATCTGCGCCACTTTTCGAATGGGCGGAATCCAGATTTTCATCCGGATACACACCATGACCGCCAGCAAATGGATGCAGACGGTTTGCAGCAGCGACAGCAAAAACACCACCGCGCCCACAAAAACCCGCCAGTCGACGAAAGGAAGCCAGCGCTGGATCCATGCAAAATCCTCTTGCAGATCCAGGCCGAAGATCCCGGCCCAAACAGCGAAAATCAAGCCATAGGAAACGCAGGACAGGACGAACGTGACGCCAAGCTTCAGTCCGTTGCTCCATCGTTTGTACACGCCGATTCCATAGCACAAGCCGATCAAAATCGACGTCCAGCTGTAAAACCACGTCGTAAAGCCGCCAAACAAAAACGACTCGAGAGCCATGGCGAGCGCGCACACCCCCACGATCGCGACCGGATTTTGGGCCGCGTAAATGAGAATCGGAAAGGCGAACAGCCAGGACATGCTTTCTTCAAGCGCTAACGCAAATTGTTGATTGACCAGCAACATCACGCCGTAGATGGCGCAAACCATCGCCCCACGGGTGATCTGCCGGGTTTTGATTGTTGAATTCATAATAGAGATTATAATACACAACCGCGTTTTTTCCTATCCCGCCCAAACTAAAAAGACAGGCTTTCGCCTGTCGCTTTTGCTTGATTAGTCTACTACGTAAGGAAGCAGAGCCATTTGACGCGCGCGCTTAATTGCGGTTGCCAGCATTCTCTGGTATTTCGCGCGGGTTCCGGTTACGCGTCTAGGAATGATTTTTCCGTTCGCGTTGATGAAACGTTTCAAAAGTTCTACATCTTTGTAGTCGATTTCCTTGATTTTATTTTTCGTAAAATAGCAAACCTTTTTACGACCCATACGTTGTTTTTTAAAAGCCATCTCTTGTTCCTTTCTAGAATGGTAAATCATCGCTGGCGATATCCAGCGTGTCATTCGCATCGAAAGCAGAGCTGAATCCGTCATCCACCGGCTGGGCGTAAGGATTCACCGGCGCGGGCTGCGGCTGCGAATACGAATTGTACGAATTGGAGTTGCCGTACGAATTGTACGCGTTTTGCTGCGGCTGCGCGTTTTTTGGCTCGAGGAACTGAACGTTGTCGGTCACGACTTCCGTCACGTACACGCGCTGTCCCTGCTGGTTTTCATAATTGCGGGTCTGGATGCGGCCTTCGACACCGATCAGCGAGCCCTTGTGAAGGTACTGCGCCATCAGTTCGGCCGTTTTGTTCCATGCCACGCAGCTGATGAAATCCGCGTCCGGCTGGCCGGGCGTCTGGGAGCGGCGATTGACGGCGATCGTATACGATACGACGCTCGTTCCGCTTTGCGTCTTGCGAAGCTCAGGATCTTTTGTAAGACGTCCTACTAATACCACTCGATTGATCATATTGTTTTTCCTCTATTATTTTTCGCTTTCAGTTTTCACGACCATGATGCGGATCACCGAGTTGTTGATACGGCACAGACGCTGGAATTCCTCGATTCCCGCATTGTCGGCCGTCGCATTGACAACGACGTAATGACCTTTTTTCATGTGGTCGATTTCATACGCGAACTCACGAACGCCCCAGTTGTCGACATTGTCGATCGAACCTCCGTTTTCCAGGATCGGAGCGAAAAGTCTTTTTTCCAGTGCTTCGAATTGAGCATCGTCTAAAGACGCGTTCACGATAATCATGATTTCATATTTTTTCATGCGTACACCTCCCTTTGGACTGATTTGGTTTCAAAAAATGAAACAGAGAGCAAGCGCAAACTTGCTCCAATATCTTAGCACAATCCCTTTGGGAAAATCAACGTAAAATTCGCACAATTTTCCGGATCTCGCTCTTGCGCAAAACCGGTTCGGAAAACGACTGGATCCTTGCCAGCAGCGCTTTGCCGTTGGTCAGCACCGCGCCCGAGTCCACGTCGATGGCCCGGGCGTTCGAGAAAAACACGCACCCGCGAATCGGTGCCGCCACGCCAAAAGAAGCCAGCGTCTGCCGCAGAAGCCTCATTTCCCGCTCCAGCTGGTGCAGCGGATTTTTCATATATTTTGTTTCCTGCCGCTTGTCCTGGCGCCACGTGTTTTGTCCTTTGCGCCCGAAGATCCTGCCGCTGTGGTTTTTGACCTCGACCACGAACAAGCCGGATTCGCTGACCACGAGCAAATCAATTTCGCTACGACGGCCTCCCACTTCCAGCTCGACGTTGTTTAAGACGGTGTAGCCTTTCGGCAGTCCTTCCAGCAGGCTTTGTGTCTGTTCCTCACCCGCCAGGCCGCACCGCGCCATTTTCGCCCGGATCCGGCAGCGCCATGAGAAAAACAGGAAAAGCGCGATCCACAAGACGCCAAACCACGTTCGGTACTCGATGGACACGACAACGGTCAGCGCGGCGAAGATCCAGCCCATACGCTGCAAAAGAATGTATTTTGTGTAACGGATTCGATTCGGATTTTTCATCGCTTCCATTATACCTCAAAAAGAAAAGGAACATCCGTCAATGTTCCTGATTTTCCTCTTTTTGTTCTTGTCCGCGCTGATGCAAATATTTGGCGATCACGTGCGAATCCTGCATCGGTCCGGTAATGAAACGGGAAGGAAACGCCTTGGACAACCGCTGCGTCCGGATTTTCTGGATCTTTTCCATCGTTTTGTTCAGCTCGTCCAGCCGGTCGGCCAGCTCGGGACGGTTTTCGACCCATTCGCCAATCCGTGTCGACACTTCGGTAAGCTGGTCGTGCATCGAACGGATACGAATCGAGGTTTCCTCCTCGAACTGCGTCTGCAAAGCCTCGATTTGCTTGTGCAGCTTTTGCAAAACGTTGCGCCGCTTCACCAAATGCACGCACGTCACGATAAGATCCGCGAAAAAGCCAATCGTAAAAATCGTCAAAAACGTTTCCATCGCCGGCAGCGGAATCGAGTGCGCCCACGCCTCGACGTGCGGCTGGATCAAAAAGACGACGACCAGCGACATCAAGCCGAACAAGACCGAATTCAGCAAGCACACCCGGCCGTTGATATTGAACCGGTACGTGCTGTAGTCCCACCAGCGCTCGTGAAACAGCTTTTCCATGATCCAGCTCGTAAAGTACTCGAGCACGCTCGTCAGCACCATGCCCCCGAAAAACACAAGCACGGGATGGTCGCCCAGCATCATGAGAGGATAAAGGACGATGAGCGCGCCAAATCCGTAAATCGGACAATACGGTCCGTAAAGAAATCCGCGGTTGACAAGCTTCTTCTTTCCGATTCCGACATACACGTCTTCGCACAGCCAGCCCGCCACGCTGTATACGATAAAATAAAAGTAGGCATCGAGCCAATACGTCATAAATAGTTCTCCTCTGCTTTCTTTGTGTTTGTTTTTTATTTTACCATACTTCCTTTCAAACGCTTTCACGCACGCTTTTCAGGTAAAGTTTTCCAACCAACTCGAAAATGTGTTTGAAAATTTAAAAATTCGTGTATCATAGTTTTGTATTAAAAGAAATGAGGAAAACATTCATGAAGAAACTCACAAAGCTTGAACTCAAGTGGATTTGTTACGATATTGGAAACTCGGCGTTTATTTTGCTCGTTTCCACGATCCTGCCAATCTATTTCAACTCGCTTTCATCGGCGGCAGGCGTCGCGGAAAGCGACTATCTCAGTTACTGGTCCTACGCCACAAGCATCTCGACGATCATCGTCGCCTTGCTTGGTCCGATCCTGGGCACGATTGCCGACTACAAAGGCCGCAAGAAACGCGTCTTTTTGACGAGCGCCCTGCTTGGCGCCCTGGCGCTGGCGTGCTTCTGGATCCCGTCGTACTGGTTTTCGTTTTTGGTGTTGTATATCGCGGCCAAGATCTGCTACTCGCTTTCGCTTGTCTTTTACGATTCGATGCTGGTCGACATCACGACCGAGCAAAACATGGACTCGGTTTCCAGCCAGGGCTACGCCTACGGCTATATCGGCAGCTGCATCCCGTTTGTCATCTCGCTCGTGTTCGTCCTGCTTTACGACAAGCTGGGCATCACGATGCACACCGCGATGATGATCGCGTTTTTGATCAACGCCGGCTGGTGGATCGCCTTCACGCTGCCGCTTGCCAAAGCCTATCGTCAAAAGCACTACATTGAACCGCAGCGCCACGTTGTCGTGGATACGTTTTCGCGGTTGAAGAAAACGCTCTCCTCGATTCGAAAGGAACGGAAAGTGTTCTTGTTTTTGCTGTCGTTCTTCTTTTTCATCGACGGGGTGTACACGATCATCGACTTGGCGACCGCGTATGGAACGAGCCTGGGTCTGGATACGACCGGTTTGCTGCTCGCGTTGCTGTTTACGCAAATCGTGGCGTTTCCAGCCAGTCTGACCTTTGCCAGCCTGTCGAAACGATACGATACCGCCAGGCTCATCAAGATTTGTATTGCCGCCTACTTCCTGATCGCCTTGTTCGCGATCCAGCTTGACAAGCTGTGGGAGTTCTGGCTTTTGGCCGGCGCGGTTGGATGCTTCCAGGGAGGCATTCAGGCGCTTTCCCGTTCCTATTACGCCAAGATCATTCCGGAAAACGCGAGCGGCGAGTATTTTGGCTTGTTCGATATTTGCGGCAAGGGCGCCAGCTTTTTGGGTTTGCTCGTCGTCGGTCTGGTCACCCAGTATACCGGTCATCAAAACATCGGTGTCGCCGCCCTGACATTCATGTTCATCATCGGCTACGTGCTGTTCTCGAAAGCGGCCAAGCTGGACAACGACTAACGAGAAGAGGTTCGCCTCTTCTTTTTTTGCTTTTGGCAACAAAAAAGCACCACCCAATGGATGGTGCCACGCGCTAGGAAAAGCGCGGACGGAACGCCTGTACAGCCAGGCAGCCCAGTCCGGTGTGCACGCTGACCGCGCTCACCAAGTCAATATAGCGGATCTTCACGCCTTCGATGGCGTTCTTGATTTTCTCCCCGTATTTTTGCGCCGCTTCCGCCGCGTCGACATGCGCGACGATCACCGTGTAATCCTGGTCGACGCCCAGATTTTTCAGGCGGGAAATCACATAGTCCTGCGCCCGGTTCATCGTCCGGACTTTGTCGAGGACGTCGATGCGCCCCTCGGTTTCCATGTTGAGATGCAAAATCGGCTTGATTTTCAACAGTCCGCCCAGCGCGGCCGCCATTGGCGTCAGACGACCTCCTTTTTTCAAATGGTTCAAATCGTCGACGAGCAAAATCGTGTCGCACGACGCCGCGATTCGATTGAGTTCGCGAATGATTTCCTCCATCGTTTTTCCTTCATCCCACATTTTTTTGGCTGTCAGGATCATGTCGGCTTGCACGACCGCCGTCGAATAGCAGTCCACGCCGATAAATTCTATTTCCAGCATCCGGGCCGCCATTTCCATCGCGTTCATCGTCGAAGACAAACCGGTACAAATCGGGACCGCGAAAATCGTGTCATATCCTTCTTTTTTCAACTGTTCGAACAAATCCTCGATTTCGCCCAGCTTTGGCAGCGACGTCTTCATCGGCAGCTTCGCGTGCAAATTGTCGAGCACATCCGGTATCGCGATCGTTTCCTCCTCATCGAAGCTGTGTCCATTCACTTCGATTTGCAGCGGCAAGGAATAAATGCCCTTTTCCGCCCAATAAGCTTTGGAACGACCGGTGCCCGAATCGGTCACAAATGCGATTTTCATACGTTATTCCCCTTTTACTTTCTTTACATACTGCATGCCGACCGCGCCAAGACCTGTATGGCAGGCGATCACGGCGTACATCGGCTCGCGGCGGATATCCGCCTGGTCCCCTAAAACGCTTTTCAATTCCTCGATCGCGGTTTGGGCCCCTTCCTCGTTGCGCGCGTCCAGCACGTAAAACACATACTGGGATGGATCGTCGACGCTTTGTCCAATTTGATCGGCGCCCGTCTTGATGGCCTTGCTCATCGTTCGCACCTTGCTCCATACATCGACTTTTCCCCCGGTGTTTTTCGAAACTTCCAAAATCGGCTTGATTTTCAGCATGCCGCCCAGCTTGGCGGCCATCGGCGTCAGACGGCCTCCTTTGGCTAAATGGTCAAGATCCTCCGCGATCAAGTACCCAGCCGAACGGTCGATGGCTTCCTTCAGCGTCGAAACGATTTGTTCAGGCGCCACGTTTTTGTCGTTCAGACTGGCTGCCGCCAGCGCGCAATAATGCTCCACGCCCAGCGTCGTGAACAAATCCAGCGTATGCACCTGGATGCCGTGCCGGTTTGCCGCCGCCAGAAACGTGCTGTTCGTGCTCGACAACCCGTTGGAAAGCGTAATCAAAATCACCTGATCCACGCCTTGCTCCTCATACGACTCCAGCAAATCTTCCATAATGCCAAGGGGCGGCAGCGACGTCTGGACGCTGGCTCCCTGCGCGATATGGTCATACAAATCGTCGATGTCCAAATCCACCCCGTCCAAATACGTGTGATCGTCCACGATGACTTGCAGCGGCAAAAAATCTATTCCTAACGCGTTCGCCTTCTTTTGAGAAAGACCGGAACCGCTATCTGTTACTACTTTTATTGTCATTTTGCTACTCCTCTGATCTTTAGATCATGGGAATGGTATCATGTTTTTTCCCAAACATCTACTTCATTTCCGGAAATTCCGGTAAATCTCCATTCTACTCGTTCTTTTCACGAAAAACAAACGCTCCCCGTAGAACAAATAAAAAAATCCCTTTATAATAGAAATAGTCGTCTTTTACATAGTCTTTTGTTAGAAAAGAGGTTGGATATGGAACATTTTATTTCTTTTAAAGATGTCCGGAAAACATACAAAATGGGCGAAGTCGAGATCCACGCCCTCAACGGCGTTTCCTTCGATATCGACCAGGGGGAGTTCGTCATCATCGCCGGCGCTAGCGGCGCAGGCAAAAGCACGATTCTCAACTTGCTTGGCGGCATGGACACGGTTTCCGCCGGCACAATCGAGGTCGACGGCAGCGTCATTTCGGATTTCAACGAAAAACAGATGACGCTGTACCGGCGCTACGATGTTGGATTCGTCTTCCAGTTTTACAATCTGGTTCAAAATCTCACGCTCAAGGAAAACGTCGAGCTGGCTACGCAAATCTCGAAAAATCCACTCGATATCGACAAGACGATCGCGGCCGTCGGATTGAGCGAGCGCATCAGCAACTTTCCGGCCCAGCTTTCCGGCGGCGAACAGCAGCGCGTCGCGATCGCCAGAGCGCTGGCCAAAAACCCGAAGCTGCTGCTTTGCGACGAGCCGACCGGCGCCCTGGATTACGTGACCGGCAAGCAAGTTCTCAAAGTGCTTCAGGACACTTGCCGCAAAGAGCACAAAACCGTGATCGTCATCACGCACAACCTGGCGTTGACGCCCATGGGCGATAAAGTCATCAAAGTGCGCTCGGGTCAAATTGAAAGCGTCGAAATCAACCCTCACCCTATGGACGTAGATCGGATCGAATACTAATGCCGAAAATTCTCTGGAAAGATCTTTTGATCGAAATCCGGCATTCGCTGGGCCGCTTTTTCTCGATTTTGTGCATCGTAGCGCTTGGGGTGGCGTTCTTTGCCGGAATCAAAGCCAGCGCGCCCGATATGAAATACAGCGCGGATGTCTATTTCGATCAATACAACACGCAGGATATCCAGGTGTTCTCGACCCTTGGACTGCGGAAAAAAGACGTGGAAGCCATCGAGAAAATTCCCGGTGTCGAACACGTCCAGCCACTGTTTTCCATGGACGCCCTGACAAGGGTGGGCGCCAGCGAACTCGTCTACAAAGTGTTTTCCCTGCCAGACGATTCCGCGATCAACCAGGTCCGCCTTGTCGAAGGACGAATGCCTGAAAACGACAAAGAATGTCTGCTGGAAGCACCCAATGTCAAAAACGAGTTGTTCGCCGGGTACAAAATCGGCGACACCATCAAGCTGTACTCCGGGACCGATACACCCATCACCGACGATTTGAAATTCGACGAATACAAAATCGTCGGCACGTGCTACTGGCCAAGGTACCTGTCCTACGAAAAAGGCACGTCGTCGATTGGTTCCGGTGAAGTCGATTCTTTCATCTTCGTCCCGGATGCCGACATCAAAGCGGATTACTACACCGAAATCGACGTCACCGTCCAGGGGGCGAAAGCGCTGAACACGTATTCGGACGCCTATTTTGACCAAGTCGATCCGGTCGTCAAAAAAATCGAAGCGATCGCCAACGGGCAGATCCAAGCCGAAATCGACCAGCAGCAGGCAAAAATCGACGACGCGAAAAAAGAACTGCTCAAAGAAATCGACAGCGGACAGGCGAAGCTGAACGACGCCAAAGCGCAAATCGAGCAAGGACAGCGCGAACTGGCCGCCCAGGAGCAAAACCTCGCCAGCGCCAAAGCGCAGCTGGACGCGGGCTGGGCCGAATACGCCCAAAACCGCGCCGCCATCGACGCCAACCTGCCTAAGCTGGACGACGCCATCGCCAGCATCCAGCAGCAGGAGCAGCAAATTCCCGGCTTGCAAAACCAAAAAGAAGAGCTAGAAGCGAAGAAAGCCACCCTTCTGGCCCAAAAGGCGCAGCTGGATGATGGCATCACTCAAATCGAATCCGCGCTGGAGAAAAAGCCGGAACTTCTCGCGCAGCAGGCCGCGCTGCCGGAAGCGATCGCCCAAATCGAAGCGCAGCTGGCGGACCCGTCCCTTCCTTCGGAAGCGATCGAGTCGCTTACGCAAAAGAAAGCCGAGCTGGAAACCGCGCTCCAAGCGGTAAACGATGGTTTGGCGCAGCTTGAAACACAAGAAGCCGCCCTTTCCACGTACCAAAGCCAGCGCGACGAGCTGGCAAAGGGTCTGACGCAAATCGACGACGGCATCGCCCAGATTCAAAGCGGTCTTGACCAGCTGGCGCAGGCGAGCGCCACGAAGCAGCAGCTGATTGCCCAGCGCGATCAAATCGCTGCCTCCTATCCGCAGCTCAACGAAGCCTACGCCACGCTGAGCCGCTCCCAGGCGCAATACAACGATGGTTTGTCGCAAATCGAGAGCGCCCGCCGCGCGTTGATGGACGCGCAAAACGAAGTGGAAACCAATCAGAAAAAACTAAACGATGAAACAAAAAAAGCCCGGCAGGAAATTGACGACGGGCAAAAGAAAATCGACGAGCTGGAAGGCGAATGGATCGTGCTCGACCGGGATTCCCTGTATTCGTATCGGGACTATGGCGCGTGCGCGGACCGGATGGATGGCATCGCGTCCGTCTTCCCGGTGTTCTTCTTTCTTGTCGCCGCGCTGGTGTGCATGACGACGATGACGCGGATGGTGGACGAGCAGCGCAACGAAATCGGCACGTTGAAGGCGCTGGGCTACTCCAAAGGCCAAATCGCGATGAAATACTTGATGTACGCCTTGCTGGCCAGCGTCCTTGGCTCGATCATTGGCTGCGCGATTGGCTTGTTCGTCTTCCCGTACATTATCTTTTACGCCTGGAACACGATGTATCTGTTGGAAAAGATCCAGTACGCGTGGCAGCCGGGCTTGATGATTTTGGCCGGCGCGTCCGTGACGGGCATCACCTTGCTGGCGACGTTCCTTTCTATTTACAAGGAGTTGATGGAGGCGCCAAGCCAGCTCATGCGGCCAAAAGCCGGAAAAGCCGGGAAGAAAATTTTGCTGGAGCGGTTTCCAAAGCTTTGGAGCAAAGTTTCCTTTTTGCACAAAGTCACGATTCGCAACATCTTCCGGTATAAAAAGCGGTTCTTCATGACTGTGATTGGAATCGCGGGCTGTTCGGCGCTGCTTGTGGCGGGATTCGGGATCAACGACTCGATTTCCGACATTGTCCATTTGCAGTACGAGGAAATCGACCATATGGACGCCTCGGTGACGCTCGACGGCGCTTCGCCGGACACGTTGAAAGAAATTCTCGCCAATCCGGATGTGGAGGATGGCTTCGCGGAAGAGTCCATCAACGTAACGCTTCATATCGAAGACAAAGACATGAGCGGCACGGTCCATATCATCCCGAACGACGAGTTGAAGCGCTTTAACGAATTTGTCACTTTGCGCACGATGCGCGGAAAAGAAAAAATCACCTTGCAAAACGGCGGAATTTACATTTCCGAAAAAATGGCGCAAAAAATGGATCTGGCATCCGGGGATACGCTGACGTTCAAGGACTTGGATGGCCAAACGCTGCACGCCAAGGTGCTGGGGGTGTTCGAAAACTATATCGGTCATCAAATGTACGTCACGCAAACGGAATTCGAGCAATGGAAAACGACGGAGAAGCCGACGCAGACGTATTTGCTGAAGCTGAAAGACACGAGCGACCAGGCGCAAACCACGCTTGGAAACGAGCTGATGGAAATGAAAGATGTCAAGAGTGTCACCTTCTACTCCGCGCTGGAAAAAAACTTCCTCGATATGATTGGCTCGATTCAAATGATCGTTGTCGTCCTTGTCCTCTCGGCGGCCGCGCTGGCGTTTGTCGTGCTGTACAATTTGAGCAATGTCAACATTTCCGAGCGGATGCGGGAAATCGCGACGATCAAGGTGCTTGGCTTTACCGAGAAGGAAGTCAACGCCTATGTCAATCGGGAAAGCCTGATTTTGGCGGTCATCGGCTCTTTGGCCGGTCTTGGGATCGGCATCGGCCTGCACCATCTCATTATGAATTTGGCGGAAATGGACGATATTATGTTTGGACGTACGATTTTGCCGCAATCGTTCGCCATCGCGTTTTTCCTGACGATCTTTTTCGCTTTGCTGGTCAACTTTGTCATGAAATTCAAGCTGCGGAAAATCAAAATGGTGGAATCGCTAAAAGCGGTGGAATAATTTGGAAGAAGGTCGGATCGCGGCCTTCTTTTTTTGTTTGGCGCAAAAAAAGGCGGAGCGGTTCCGCCTAGGACAACAAGATCGTTGGAATAATGCTGCCAATCCAAATGAGAATTGGCGGCAGCGTGTTTTCGACAGGAAACACATGCGCGCACCCTAAGATAAAAAAAACAGTCAAACTGACGACAAGAACCCATCCGATTGTTCGGTGTGGATGGTTTTCATACACTTTTACCCAGAAAATCAGACATACCCCAAAAAACAAATAAACCAGCGGTGCGCTTTCTCCATTTAACGGCATGGACAGGCCGTTTCCAACGACGGTCTGCGGGTTGTTGATGAGCACAAACAAGATCGAGCTGCCAAATGGCGACAGCATCAAAAACAAGTTGTGGATCAATCGGCTTTTCGTTTTACTCATTTTCTTTTTCATCTTCTTTTCTTTGTTTTCATCATAGTCGAATTTTGGGAAAATTGTGTGCTGGATGCCCAAAAAAAACGCCGAATTTTCATTCCGCGTTTTCATTGTTTTCATCTGCTTCCAAAAAGGTGTCGTCGTCCATCGCCCGGTTTTCAATAATCGAGCGCTCCATGGCGCGCAGCCGTTTCTTGATATCCTTTTTCGCTTTGTGGTTGTAAATCAAACCGACAAGCCAGCCATTCATCGAGGCCATTTTTCCGGCGCCCTCAAAATCCTCCACGTAAGCGAGGCCGCTGTTTCCGTTTTCGAGCCGCTCCACTTCGTAGCGCATCATGTTGCTGCCGGAAGCCGATTCGAATCGGGCCTCGTACACGACCGGATATTCAAACTTCGCGATCGTCACCTTTACGCCCGCTTCCTTTCCCAGCTTTGATTTTAACTTTTTCTTGTATGTATAGTTGTCATGAAGCTGGTTGACTTTAACATTTTTCCCGGTGCTTTCCTTGATGTCGTACAGCACCGATGGCACGATGACGTCAAACAGTTCTTCCGGTGTGACTTCCAGTTCCAAATCCACTTCGATCATTTGGATTTTCCTCCCATTTCTTTTTTCGTAATTGCATTTATTTTAGCACAAGATCGTTTAATTGGAAATCTCGATCGTTTCCACGAAGGGATTGTAATAGGTCTTGCGCATCAAAATCGTTTCCCCGTTAAAAGAGCGGTAAATGGATTTCACCATAATGATGGGCACATCCATCGGAATGTTCATGATATTGACAAACTGGACCGGAATCAGCATCGGAATAAACGTTTTGGTGATGCGGAAATCCTTTTTACGTTCGATTAGCTCAAAAACTTCCTCTATGTCTTCCACTTCCCGGCGATAATACGCGGAAGTCATATAAATCTCGTCGATGTTCGCAATTTCGCCGGCGCGCTGCCTGCTTCCCACGATTCGCATGATATCTTCGTAAATCGGCACATTTAAAATCGGCGCGATTTCCTCAAACGTCCGGTGGGTCATATACAGCAAATGACAAGTTTCATTTTCCTTCTCGTCGTCGATCGTGTTTTTACGCACGAGCTCTTTGTCCGACACAAACGTTCCGCGTGTCTTGTCCCGATACAAGATGCCTTCGTCGACGAGTTCGTCAATGGCTTTTCGAACAGTCATCCGCGACACTTCAAACTCCAGCGATAAAGCCCGCTCGGAGGGAATCGAAGAATTGGCAGAAAGAGAAGCGATCTTATGGAGTATTTTCGATTTGACTTGTTGATACAACGGTCGGCTCATAAGCAGTTCCTTTCTTGCCCATTTTCCTTATTTCTTGAACGCGAATGTCTTCCAGGCATCCAAGTAGTCAAGAAGAATGAGTTCCTCTTCCGGTAAATGGGCCACAACATTCTTTTTACCATCATTTGGCATATCTTTCAAGACGACATGAAGCTCCCCTTTATACCGGTCGTAGTTTTCATTGACGATCACGATATCCCCCCGCTTTAAATCCCGGGTGTTGCGCGCAGGAATGGACGCGTCTTTGTACGTGATGCGCGGCATCGTGCTCCGGGCCGCGTAGTCGTTCATATCGCCACGAGCAAAATGCGGATGCTCGAACAAAATCTTTTCTTCAGCCTCGTTTGGCTCGCCTTCCAGCTCGATGCGGAATATCAGCTTGCCTGGTTCGATTTCCGAAAGGGCCTTCATTTCCTCTTCGGAGGCGAAACAGTTGGCGATGATCACATCGTCCACCAGTCCGGTCGCGAACAAGTGGCGGGCCTGCAAGTCGATTGGCAGATCGCGGTGCATTTCCAGCGTGCAAAGTCCTTCGTACACGTTCCATGGACCGAATGTATCGGGCTGCTGGCTGGAAACGAACGCGGCAATCGGCAAATTGTGCTGACGAATGCGCTTGGATGTTTCCTCGAACATCTTGTAGCCCAGTCCCGAATACCGCTGCGGATAGAAATTGTGGCAGGTGAGCACGTAGTCGGTGTTCGGCTTGTAGCTGAGCACGTTTTCGATGTACTTGTTGTCGACGGAGGCGTTGAACTCGATTTTCAAATGATCCGGGTTGTACGTCATTTGCGCTTCCTTGTGGCCGTCGAAGCCTTCGTCAAGCCGGATACCGTCGGCGTGGATATCGGCAAAGAACGACAAGTCGTCGTACGTGATGCCCAGACGTTCGAACACGTACGGCGCCACATCCAAAATGACTTCCATGCCTTTTTCATGCGCGTAGTCGATCAGTTCCTTGAATTCAGCTTTCACTTCCTCTTTGGGCTTGTCAACCGACAACAGACACGTAAAGATCCGCTTGAAGCCGTAGCGGGCGGCCTGTTCGATGTACTTCTTGTTTTCCTCCAGTGTGGCGTGTTCCGGATAAATTGAAATCCCTAGTCTTCTCATGATGAATTCTCCTCTTCTTTTCCTCTTTGTTTATTTTGTCTTTTTATACTGGCGCGGCGTCTGCTTGCGACGTTGACCGAGCTCATGCTTTTTGCGGCTTAGACGCATCCACAACACGCCAATCAGCACGATGGATAAGCCTTCGATCACGACGATGATCGGCTTGTCGTACATGGGCGCGGTCACGATGACGAGCGTTCCGATCGCGATGACGAACAATTCCCACGATCCCCATTTGTTCGGGGCTTGCTTTTCCTGTTTATTTTTCATTAAACCTCCTTTTAAAAGGCGAAAAAAGGAAGGTTCAACCTTCCTTTTCTTGCTGGTCTATCTTTTTTATTCAACTTCCTGTTGACGGTTGGCAAGCAATACAAACGGTGTCCAGATCAGGAACGACACGCCCAGGTTGATCAGCGCGACTAAACCTGCCATCAGACTTCCGCCGGTTGCCAGGAAGGCGTAAATACCAACTGGCATAACCCAAGGCACTTGCACGTACACTGGAGGAATGATTCCACCCGCTGTGAACAAGTAAGCGATCAGCGTACATACTGGCGGAACAAGCAACCAAGGAATGAAGTAGATTGGGTTCAACACGATTGGCAAACCGAAGATAACCGGCTCGTTGATGTTGAACACGCCCATTGGCGCGGCGAGTTTTGCGACCTCACGCACATCCTGACGCTTCGAGAAGAACAGGATCGCGATCAGCAAACCAAGCGTGACACCCGAACCACCCATCTGGGCGTAAGCATCCAGCGAACCACGCGTCCAAATGTAAGGCATGCCTTCCGTCGTGTGGTGCTGTTCGAAATAAGCGAGGTTTTCCAGCAACGCTGGTGTATACACACCTTCGATGAACGGTGCCATAACGTTGGAACCGTGCAGACCGAAGAACCACAGCAGCTGAACGAGGAACGATACGAGGATCGCACTGAACATGTTTTGCGAAAGACCCATCAACGGCGCCTGGATCCATTGCTGGATGAGCTCGTTTGGATACATGCCCGCTGTCGCCACACAGATCTGCGTGATGATACCGAATACGTAAATCGCTACGCATCCTGGAATGATGGCCGCGAACGCGTTACCAACAGCTGGCGGTACGTTTTCCGGCATTTTGATCGTGATCTTGTGGATCATGAGCTGCACGTAAATCATCGAAGAAGCCAGACCGACGATCAACGCGGTGAACAAACCGGTCGCGCCGGTATAGGCGCTACCCATGTAGCCCCAGCCGCTGACGCTGATGTTGACTGCGTCGCCGCTTGCGACCGCTTCCACACCAAGATCGTTGAGCGCGGCCACGCTGGCTGCGTCGACACCTGGCAAAGTGAAATCGAAGACTGCGCTTTGATTCATACATACGACAACCGCGGAGAAGGCGATAACGCCGCCGGCGATTGGATTGACATTATATGTTTTCGCGATTTGATAACCGAGCGCAAACGCGAAGGCGAGCGATAAAATAACGATCGAACCAAAGTACACGTTTCCGTTTACGTTGATCAGCGGTGTCATCGTTGCCACAAAAGAATTTCCCTCACCCCACCAGGAGTTCGGCAGATCTCGGAAGAATACGTTCAAGAGTACGGCGATACTTCCTACCATCGTGATCGGCATGATCGCGATGAAGGCGTCACGGATCGCAACAAGATGCTTTTGGTTACCGATCTTGGCGGCCGCCGGCATGAAGTGTTCTTCCATCCAGTTCAAAAAACCATTCATAGAATTGTATTTCCTTTCTCCAAGCTTTTCACTTGGTCTATACCAATATTAAAACGCTTACATCACTCTTTGTCAACGAGTTTTGACATTTTTTCGAAAATAGATTTTAAATGACGCAGAATTAAGGGAATATATCGTTCAATCGTATTAAAACATATTCTGAAAAGAAACGCCACTCTGAATGGTACCGCTTTCAAAGAAAAAACGGTATAGACCAAAAAAAGACCAATTATGCCAAATTGGTCTACTTGAATTTTACTTTTCTTCCCACGTCATGGCGTACATGGCCGCGCCCACGATGCCCGGCTCGTCCAGTTTCGCCGGAACGAGTTCCACATCGCGCATCGCTTCGAACAGTTTGCTGCGCCATTTTTCCCGAAGAGCCGGCATGAATACATCGGCGCCCTTCATGACGCCGCCGCCTAAAACGATCACGTCCGGGTCTATGACAAGTGAAATCGCCGACAGCAAATTGGATAAGTCGTCCGTCATCTCGTCGACGATTTTAAGCGCTTCCTCATGGTGCTGGGCGGCTCGTTCGAACACCTCGCCCGCGTGCTGGATCGAAGCGTCGATACGCTCTTTTCCCTTGCGTGTCACTGCCGTTCCGCTCGCGCCGCTCTCTACCGCGCCCTTGTTCATGATTCCGTATTGGGAATCGCGCTCGTTGACAATCATATTGCCCACTTCGCCGGCGAATCCGTGACGCCCCATCAGCACTTTTCCCTGTATGACGGCAGCTCCGCCAATGCCTGTGGAAATCGTGACGTAATACACGCTTTCGTTCCCTTTTCCTGCGCCGGCCAGCGCCTCTCCGATGGCGGCCGCCTTTCCATCATTGGCCAGCACGACTCGTCTTCCGTCCAGTTCGCCGGAAAGCTTTTCCGTCAGCGGATAATCGACTAGCTTCGACAAATTGTTCGCGGCCTTGATCGTTCCTTGCTCAACGTCGATCAACCCGGGCACCGCGATCCCGATTGCTTCTGCCTCCTCCTGGTTTGGCAGCGAACGGACAAGATCGACAATGACCTTCACGACATGTTCCGCTCCTTTTTCCGGATTGGACGCGCTTTTGTTGAGCGCCAGCACTTCGCCTTCGGCGTTGATGAGCGCGGCCCGGACATTGGTTCCGCCTAAATCAATCCCAACATATTTCTTCATTTCTTCTTCACCTCATTTTGTTCATTGTATCAAAAAAAGACCCCTCAGGCGAGAGGCCAATTTTGTTTCCAATAAAACGTTAGATTTGAACGATTTTCATCATGTTCGTGCTGCCGGATCCTACTGGATAACCTGCGACCACGATGATGTTGTCCCCTTTGTTGAATCCATATTCCTGGGCGATGTTGCGCGCGAGCTGCACATCGTTTTCCTGCGAGTTCTGGATCGCGGAAACGTAAGGGAATACACCAAATACAGGAAGCAGAGAACGCTCCGTTACTGCGTCGAAGCATACGGCAACGATTGGCGCTTCCGGACGGAATTTCGCCAGGCGCTTTGCGGTGTTTCCGCTTTGCGTGAAGGCCACGATGCATTTCACGTCGATGGCCAGCGAAGTATCCGCTACCGAAATCGCGATCGCGTCGTTCATCGTGCGGCGGCTCGACTTGATGCCTTGTTTCAGGCGTTCCTTGTAAGGAATCATCGGCTCAACCGCGTTGGCGATCTTCGTCATGGTATGAACGGCTTCCACCGGATAGTGGCCGGCGGCTGTTTCTCCCGAACACATGATCGCGTCCGTTCCGTCCATGATCGCGTTGGCCACGTCGCTAGCTTCCGCGCGGGTCGGGCGCGGGTTTTCCTGCATACTTTCCAACATGTGGGTCGCGGTAATTACCGGTTTCCCCATTTCGTTGGCAATCTTGATCATTTGTTTTTGATAGATTGGAACATATTCGAGCGAAACGTTGACGCCAAGATCGCCACGGGCGACCATAACGCCATCGCTGACTTCAAGGATGTCTCGCAAATTATCGAAACCTTCCTGGTTTTCAATCTTCGGAATGATCTGGATATTGTCTTTGTTTTCGTCGATCAAAATTTTCCGGATCGCCAGCACGTCTTCACGACGGCGCACGAAACTTGCGGCGATGTAGTCGACATCGTTTTTCGCGCCGAACCGGATATCCGCCTCGTCTTTCGCGGATACGAATGGCATACTCAAAATGATTCCCGGCAGGTTGCATCCTTTGCGGCTCTTCAAAAAGTGAGGGTTCGCAACAACGCCTTTAATAACGCTTCCCGGTTCCACATCCGTGATATCGACGCGCATCTTTCCGTCATCCATCAAGATGTAGTCGCCTTTTTTCACATCGTTGAACACTTCCGGACAACGCAAAGTGAACCGGTCGTGGTTTCCGAGTACTTCCTCTTTGACGATTGTCACCTCGTCGCCTTCCGCGAAATCGACGCCGCCGTTCTCAAAGTCGCCCAGACGAATTTCCGGCCCTTTGGTATCCAATAAAATACCGATTGGCTTTTTCGTTTCCTGCGATACTTCGCGAATCAGATTGATTCGTTCCCCGTGCTCTTCGTAGCTTCCATGCGAGAAGTTCAATCGGGCGATATTCATGCCTTCTTTGACCAGTTTCGTGAGTGTTTCCTTATTTTCACTAACCGGCCCGATCGTACAAACAATTTTTGTCTTTTTTTCCATACTGTTCCTTTCCTCAAATAGTTCCTTCCTTAAAAAACTTAAGCCTATTCTATCCTAATCGTTCAAACAGATTTGTCAATGGTTTTCTTGACTCTGCCGGCATACACAACGCTTTTTCGATTGGGTAGGATACGATTTTGTTGTCGTGGATCGCGACGCACTGTCCACCGATACCCTGCATAAGCAAATCAACGGCTTTTTCTCCCATTTGGGAGGCGAGCATACGATCAAACGGACAAGGCGAACCGCCACGTTGAATATGGCCCAACACCGTGGCGCGTCCGGAAAAACCAGTATTTAGACTGATTTTCTTGGCAAGTTGATGCACATCGGTGATTTTTTCACTGATGACGATAATCGCGTGTTTCTTCTTTCGGATCAAGTCCAGATCCCGCAAACGATCCAAAATCTCGTTTTCGTCAAATCCGGTTTCGCTCGTTACGACGATTTCCGCTCCGCAGGCGATGCCGGCCCACAACGCCAGATCCCCGCAGCGGTTTCCCATGACTTCCACGATCGAGCAGCGATGGTGGGAGTTGGATGTGTCCCGCAGTTTATCGACCGCGTCGACCACCGTTTCCAGCGCGGTCTGGAATCCAATCGTAAAATCGGTGCAGTTGATGTCGTTGTCGATCGTACCCGGCAAACCGATGCAGTTGATTCCCATTTCCGTCAAAGAAAGCGCCCCGCGATAGGAACCATCCCCGCCGATGACGACAACCGCTTCGATTCCTCTTTTTTCAAGCTGCCGAATCGCTTTTTGACGAACTTCGAGATCTTTGAACTCCGGAAGTCTTGCAGACCCGAGAATCGTCCCTCCCCGATTGACGATCTCGCTGACATCCTCGCGGGTCAACGGTTCGATATATCCCTCGACCATCCCCTTGTACCCGTTGTAGATTCCAAACACTTCAAGACCTGCGTTCAATCCAACGCGCGTCACTGCGCGGATCGCCGCATTCATCCCTGGCGAATCGCCGCCAGAAGTTAAAATGCCTATTCTTTTTACCATACTTCAACCTCCATCAGGCTATAGATTTCATTAGTTTTACTATACCATAATGGGCTTGGAAATTCAGCTGTAAAGAAGTGTAGTTTTCTCGTTTTCCTTCCTTACTTTTATGCAAATAATTGGACGGGCCAAACCACATCCACGTATATTGAAGAAAGGAGGTAGTATTATGTTTTTTTCAACCACATATTCCATCATCGGTCTCGTCTGGTACGTTTTTGTCGTGATCGGCAGCTGGAAAATGTTTCAAAAAGCCGGCGAAAGCGGATGGAAAGCTTTGATTCCGGTGTACAATCTTTATATCGTATTCAAGTTCTCGTGGCAGACCATGTATTTCTGGGTTTGGCTTGGATTGACTGTCATTTCCTTTTTCATGGGTTCAAACGCCAACAGCGTCAACGGTTTCATGTATTACGCCGCCTGGATCATCGGTTTTATCCAGCTCTTGATTTTATGTAATCTGGCGTTCAAAGTGTCGCTAGCGTTCGGACACGGGATCTGGTTCGCTCTGGGCTTGTATTTCTTCCCGTTCTTATTCACGTTGATCCTTGGTTTTGGAAGTTCCCGCTACATTGGAAACTTGTCCTCGAACTATTAACTTCTAAAAGCAGGCTTTCCTGCTTTTTTTGTGCAGGCGCCCGCTTCCGGATTCCCTTCTCTTTTCCTCCGATAAAAAAGAAGATGGCGCGCAATGCCATCCTCTTCGTTCTTTTTACTCGTTTCCAAAATATTCCATCGCGTACATCGCCAGACCAGGAATCACTTTTTTGATTTCAACGTTTGTCGTGTTGACGCATAAATCGTAGTTTTCCTTCTCGCCCCAGCGGGTCGGCGCGATCATTTCATGAATTTTTTTCCGGTTCTTATCCACATCTTTGATTTTCCGGACAAGTTCTTTCTCCGTGAGTTTTTCCTCTTCCGGCCCTTTGGCCCGGCAACGTTTGATTTTCGCTTCCATATCGGCGTAGACGAAGATGCTGAACGGATTGCGTTCCGCCAGGATTTCCGCGCAGCCATGGCCGACAACGACACAGTTTCCTTTGGATGCCAGCTCTTGAATGATCTTTTGCTGGGACACTAAAACGTCGATTTGCTGCTGATTGTAAAACGTATGTCCAAATTGCGTGGAAATGAGCGAAATGGCTTTTTCCGCCACCCCTTCGACATACCCTTCGTGCATTCCCGTTTCCTTGCAGATTTCTTTGATAATTTCCTGATCGTAATAAGCGAATCCGAGTTCGTCGGCCAGCCGCTTTCCAATTTCACGGCCTCCGCTTCCAAATTCTCTGGAAATTGTAATAATTTTATTCATACTCCCTTTTATTCTATGCTTTTCAACATGCGCTGCGGATCTTCGCCCGGTTTCACTTTCTCAAACGCTTTTTCGATGATTCCATTTTCATCAATCAAATACGTGCTGCGAACGACGCCCATATACTTTTTTCCGTACATGGACTTTTCCTTCCATACGTCATAGGCTTCGATCACTTCGTGATCCGGATCCGACAGCAGCGGGAACGGAAAACCGTATTTTTCCTGAAATTTTTTATGCGAGCTCACGCTGTCTTTTGAAACGCCGAGCACGATTGCGTCTTTTTGGGTAAACTGCGGATACAAATCCATGTACGCGCACGCCTGCTTCGTGCAGCCACTTGTATTGTCTTTTGGATAAAAATACAAAATGACCTTTTTCCCTCGCAAATTCGATAGTTTGATTTCGTTTCCGTCCTGATCTTTCAAAGTAAAATCCGGTGCCGGGCTTCCTATTTCCAACATAGAATATTCTCCTTTATTTCCTCTATATTACCATCTTTTGTCTAAAAAGAAAGAGCTTTCACCACGGAAAGCCCTCTTTGTTATTGTCAAACGACTTTTCAAAACCATATTTTCATCGCTCTTTGTTCCTTCTGCATCGGATCTCTTTGCTGTCCTTTTGGATTGACGCTTTACCGGTCGTCATGCCATTTACTTGTCATTCCGCGTTCGTTCTACCTTGATTTCATACACCGTTTCGCTCGCGTATTTTTGATCCGTCTTGCCCATTTTATCGTCTTTCGTTGACGGGGAACACTTCTGAATTGTCGTTCGACCCACATAGATCGTTCTATGTGTTAACCACTTTTTACATTTTCATTTTAGCACGAATCGCGAAAAGATCCGCGCAGATGGAAAAACAAGTCGAAAAAATGGATTTTTAAACAAAAAAAAACGAACACACTCTTTCATCCGAATGTGTTCGATCTGTTTTCAAATGGTGGAGCGTAGGAGGATCGAACTCCTGACCCCCTGCGTGCAAAACAGGTGCTCTCCCAGCTGAGCTAACACCCCACATCTGTTATTATTTTAACGTAAATCAAAAAAAAATCAAGCCCAAATGTGTTAAAATTATCCCATACAACATCAGGAGGCGAATATGAGTACCTATAAGACTATTGCCGAGAACAAAAAAGCCCGGCACGACTATGAATTATTTGACCGGTACGAGGCGGGCATCGAATTAAAAGGAACCGAGATCAAAAGCATCCGCAAAGGCAAAGTGCAAATGAAAGACAGCTATATTTCCTTTCACAACCAGCAGGCGTATATCAAGGAAATGCACATCTCACCGTATGAGTTTGGCAATCGCTTCAATCACGACGAAACAAGAGAGCGCCGGCTTCTGCTGCACAAAAACGAGATTTTAAAACTGGCTCAGGCGGTCAAGATCAAAGGCTATACCATCGTGCCGGTGAAGATGTATATCGCCCATGGCTTAGCGAAGATGGAGATCGCGCTGGCAAAAGGAAAAAACCTTCACGACAAGCGGGAATCTCAAAAAGCGAAAGACGCCAAACGGGAAATCGAAAAAGCGATGAAATATAAATATTGACACTCCGGAGCGAATTCTGTATAATATCCGGAACGGGGGTGTTTTTGGCATTCGATAAGTAAGTGTTTGGATCCAACCACAGCCGTGAAGGAACACGTTAAAACCACTTAATTTTAAACGCTAAAACTAGAATTGCTAATGTATTTGGTGCAAACCAAAGCATGGCTTTTGCTGCCTAATTTAGACTAAGTTTGTCTTGCAGCCCGGATCCGCGAGTTTGCTTTCTTATAGCGGATCACGTGTCAAACAAAGAAGATCGGAATAAGTGTGGATCTGTTCCTTATTCCTAAAAACGCAGATCAAAACCTATGCTGGTTCTGTCCACCGATCGCATAGGATATATAGATGGACTAAGCTGTAAACGTTGGATCGTGGAGCCTTGCTTAGACAGGAGTTCGATTCTCCTCACCTCCACCAAAGTAAATAACGTCCTTGATGAAAGGATTTTCGATATTCAAGCCTTGGAAACAAGGCTTTTTTTCATTGGAAACGAAAAAGCCGCGATGCGTCCGGTTTCACATCCGGCCATTGCGGCTTTTTCTGTTTTATTTCACTTTATTTTTTCGTTGCTTCGCTGACTTTGTCCTTGACGGCTTGAATCGCGTCGCCCGCTTTGTCTTTTGCGACATTGAGTGTAGCGGCCGCCTGATTTTTCGCGTCTTCTACGCCATTTTTCAAATCTTTTTTCGCTTTCTCAGCGCTGTCTTTCAAATTGCGTTCCGCTTCTTTGGCGTCGTGTTCCGCTTTGACTTTCGCCGCTTCCTTTTCTACATCGTCTTTCAAATCTTCCCAGCCTTCTTTAATGTCTTCCGCTGCTTTTTTAAAAAAATCTGCCATTTGATTGTCCTCCTTGTATGCGAGTCTGCTGACTCTTATATTCTTCTAATCCCATCATATGGGAAACAGAAAGAGGAAGCAAACGCGATGCAACCCTGAAAATCCTTTGAAATGAATTGAAACAAAAATATTCCATTTTCTTAAATTTTCACCATTTTCTCCCACGATTGTTTATTGACAAGAAACATTTGCCTATATTTTTTGAACGAATCCCCTTGCAATCTCTCGAAAGAATCGTATAATGATTAATATTATGAAAGGAAAGGTGGATACAGTTCACCAAGGTGAAAAAATATGACACGTGTTTACAATTTCAGTGCAGGCCCGGCCTGTTTACCTGAGTGGGTCTTAAACAAGGCCAGCCAGGAAATGCTGGATGCTCACTCAAGCGGGATGAGCGTAATGGAGATGTCCCACCGATCCAGTGAATTCGAAAACATTTTGAATACGGCGAAAGATAGGCTGCGTCGTTTAATGGACATTCCTGAAGATTACGAAATCTTGTTTTTGCAAGGCGGGGCTTCTTTGCAGTTTTCAATGGTTCCTATGAATTTATTGAAGCACAGCGCGGACATTATCAATACAGGCCAATGGACAAAAAAAGCGATTGCCGAACATAAAAAGCTCGGCGATACCCATGTTGTCGCCTCCAGCGCGGAAGATAATTTTACGTACATCCCAAAAATCAAGCAAGAGGATTTGAGTCCGGACAGCGATTACGTTTACATTTGCGAAAACAACACGATCTACGGCACAAAATATAAAACGCTGCCTCCGCATGACGGAAAGCTTTTGGTGGCGGATATGTCGAGCTGCATTTTGAGCGAGCCTGTCGATGTCAGCCAGTACGATTTGATTTTTGCCGGCGCGCAAAAAAACATCGGGCCGGCTGGCGTGACTTTGGTCATCATTCGAAAAGACTTGCTGACGGAAAACGAAGCGCTGCCAAGCATGCTCAACTATAAAACCTACGCGGACAACAACTCCATGTACAATACGCCGCCAACTTACGGCATTTACGTGTGCGGGCTTGTCTTTGAATGGCTGGAAGAGCAAATCGGCGGTTTGGAGGCGATGGAAAAAATCAACCATCAAAAAGCGGCTTTGCTTTACGATTACATCGACCAGTCCACGTTGTACTCCAATCCTGTCGCCAAAGAAGACCGCTCGTATATGAACGTCCCGTTTGTCACCGGCGATAAGGATCTGGATGCGAAATTTGTGAAAGAAGCCAAAGAAGCGGGTTTTGTCAATATCAAAGGTCACCGCAGCGTCGGCGGTATGCGCGCCAGCATTTACAACGCGATGCCTGTCGAAGGCGTGGAAGCGCTCGTTGATTTTATGAAAAAATTCGAAAGCGAAAATACGAAGGGATAAAAAGCTATGTATAAAATTAAACTTTACAACAATATCGCTCAAAAAGGACTGGATCGTTTTAACGACCAGTTTGAAGTCGGAACGGATGTCGAGGCGGAAGACGCGATTATCGTCCGTTCCGCCAACCTGCACGACTTGGACTATAAAGATACGCTAAAAGCGATCGCACGAGCCGGTGCGGGTGTGAACAACATCGACTTGGATGCGTGCACCCAACGAGGAATCGTCGTATTCAACACGCCCGGAGCCAACTCCAACGCCGTAAAAGAGCTCGTTTTTGCCGGCTTGCTTCTGGCTAGCCGCGATATTTACCACGGCATTGAATGGTGCAAGACGCAAGCCGACAACGACAATTTGGCGAAAGATGTGGAAAAACAAAAGAAAAAATATGCCGGCAACGAGATTACCGGAAAAACGCTCGGCGTTGTGGGCCTTGGCGCGATTGGTATTCAAGTCGCCAATCTGGCTCTTCGTTTCGGGATGCAAGTCGAAGGATACGATCCATATATTTCTGTCGACAACGCGTGGAGCATGTCGCGATGGGTCAACCATGTGAAGGATGAAAAAGAATTGTTCTCCACGGCCGATTACATCACGCTTCATCTGCCTTTGATGGATTCGACGAAGAACACCATAAACAAAGACACGTTGGCTCTCATGAAAGATGGCGTGAAGATTTTGAACTTTGCCAGAGGCGGTCTTGCCAATGATGAAGATATGCTGGAAGCGCTCAATAGCGGAAAGGTCGCTGTCTACGTGACCGACTTCCCTTCGCCGCTTTTGGCCAGCCATCCAAACGTAGTCCCGATTCCGCATCTTGGTGCCAGCACCGACGAATCGGAAGAAAACTGCGCGATCAAAGCGGCGGATGAAGTAATGGAATATCTCATGAACGGCAACATTATCAACTCGGTCAACATGCCAAACGCGTCGGCACCTTTTAGCGGCAGCTACCGGATTTGCGTGATGCACGACAACAAGCCGAAAATGATTTCGCAAATTACAGACTGCCTGGCGCAGGAGGATGCGAACATTGAGAATTTGCTGAATAAGTCAAAAAAAGAAATCGCCTATACGATTTTGGATCTCGATCACAAAGCCTCGAAAGAGTCGATTGAGAAAATGAAAAAAATCAGTGGCGTCCATCGTGTGGAAGTGTATGAAAAATAATATAGACGGCCATGTTCATTTAGAAAACGGTCCGCTCACAAAAGAATATGTTTGGGAATTTGTTCGAAGTGCGCAAAAACAGGGAATCACAACATTACATATTTTAGATCATACCCATCGCTTTTTCGAATTTCGCGACATGTATCGAGGCGTCTGCCAAAGTGCCGACGTCCAAAAGCAATGGTTCGAAAAAAAACAAGTTAACTCCATTCGAGAGTATCAAGCCTTGATTGAGGAAATGAAAAAGGAAGACTTTCCGATTACGGTCAAATTTGGTTTGGAAGTATGCTACAGCCCGGAAAATGAAGAGTTTCTTCGTCGTGCCTTATCCTCCTATCCGTACGATTTTCTCGTTGGAAGCGTGCATTCCATTGACGGTCTCTTATATGATATGGATGCGTTCTCCAAAGAACTTCTTTGGGAAAAACAGGATCCGTCCACGATTTACCGTCGTTACTTCGAGCGACTGCAAGCGGCGATTGAATCGGATTTGTTTACACAAATCGGTCATCCGGACGTGATCAAAATGTACAATTACGATCCGGGCTACGATCTCGTCCCGACTTACCAACATCTTGCGAAAACGGCCAAAGAACACCATGTAAAAATGGAAGACAACACCGGAGCCCATTATCGCTATCACCATGCCGATGTTGGCTTGAATGAAACGTTTCGTTCCATTTTACAAAAAGAAGGTGTGGCCATCGTTTCTGCAAGCGATGCGCATTATCCAAAAGATGTTGCTAAAGATTTTGACCTCCTTCCGGAATAGAGTATTGCTCTATTCCTTTTTTATCCCAATGATGCAGAGATAAAAAGGTGAAGCACCACTTTGCTTCACTTTTTTGTTTGCCAAATAAAAAAAAAGAGCCGAGCAACGTCCTATTTTCGCAGGCGTCTTGCCAACTATCTTCGGCGCTCGAGAGCTTGACTTCTGTGTTCGGCATGCTTGACAGGTATTTCCTCTCCGCTCTTGCCACTCGTTCTCTTCTCTTGTTCGATCTCTCAAAACCAGAAACACGCCTTCTCCCTCTTTCCACAACCCCTTGGTCTTGGCAAGTCATGGGCTCTGATCAAGTCCTCGG
>NZ_SRYG01000021.1 GCF_004793885.1 Dubosiella muris | reverse complement strand
GGTACACTTTAAAATGTATCCTCTAAGACTGCCATTTCTTAACTAAATGACATTGCGCTGCTCGGCTCTTTTTTTTATTTGGCAAACAAAAAGGTGAAGCGTTATTTTGCTTCACCTTTTTTGCATGAAAGAGCGGAAATAAAAAAGCCGATGGGAACCCATCAGCTCATAGAGATTTCCAGCACGTGTTTTGACCATTGCTCAAGACTTTCTTTCGTATCGGGCCAGACAATCAATCCGGTTTCCTCGCACAAATCAAAAAAATCTTGCGAATGCTGGTTGAAGTTGACTAGAACCGCTTGCACGCCCGAAGCGTGAAGCTGATCCACGACTTGAGCCAAATCCTCGAAATTTGCCTCCTTGTCCGCTGTTTTTCCATCCGCCGGCAGTTTTAAGCCTTTTAAAGCCGTTGGCTGACCATTCAAAAACACTCCGAGATCCGGATGGAACGATAGATCCTTGATTCCAATCGTCGCTTCTTTGGCGGCGATCACGTTGCCGCCTTCCACCAGTCTCGCTTCCACGATATATAAATAAGGGTCGGCGATCCCGTTCCATAAATTTGGACGCTCGAGAGTCAGCGACAGCTTTGGCGACGCGCTGCACACGCTTGACACAATGCGGTTTTCATCGTCAAACAAGCGGACTTCGATCATGTGGTTTGACGTGTTGGCTGTCCACCCTGTTTCAATGGATAAAACCGCGTGATCCCCTTGCAAAACAGATGAAACTTCAAGACGGTTATTTTTCATACTCTTAAGAACTCCTTAATTAATCTAAAAACCATTGTAGAGGAAGCGGAGAGGATTCGACATTGCGAAAATTGAGATAGAGATTGTTGAAATTGCTATTCAGATAGAAAAATAACATCTTTTCACACAGTTTTGATTCTTTCTAAATCTTGCTTTAGCTTATAATAAAGAGGAATGGGGAATCGCGTTTTTATCAAAGCGACTTTCGCAAAAAACGCAATGTTCTCCACAAATTAAACAATTTTAAGAAATTGGCTTGCGACCTATACTAACAGTGTAATGAAAGCGCAACCAACAGGAGGTTTAAAAAGAATATTATGGAAATGACATTAAGATGGTATGGACCTGGACACGACACGATTTCGCTGGAGCAAATTCGACAGATTCCAGGCGTAACGGGCGTTATCACAACGCTGTATGATAAAATGCCAGGTGAACTGTGGACGCAAGAAGAAATTCACGACTTGAAACGTTATGTAGAAGAGCATGGACTGAATTTGTCAGGAATTGAATCGGTCAACGTGCATGATTCAATCAAAACCGGCGCACCGGACCGCGATAAATACATCGACGCCTACATTGAAACGTTGGAAAACTTAGGAAAAGAAGACATTCATTTGGTTTGCTACAACTTTATGCCTGTTTTCGACTGGACGCGTACCGAGCTTGCCCGGGTGTTGCCGGACGGTTCGACGGCGCTGGCCTATAACCAGACGACGGTTGACAACATGGATCCAGCCAACATGTTTGACTCGATTGCCGGGGATATGAATGGAACGGTTATGCCAGGATGGGAACCGGAACGGATGGAGAAAATCAAGGAACTCTTTGAAATGTACAAAGACATCGACGAGGAAAAACTGTTTGAAAATCTCGTTTACTTCCTTGAACGCATCATGCCGGTTTGCGACAAATACGACATCAACATGGCGATCCACCCGGATGATCCAGCTTGGCCGGTATTCGGACTGCCACGCATCATCACGAGCAAGGAAAAAATTCTTCGCGTGATGAAGGCGGTCGACAACAAGCACAACGGTGTGACATTCTGCGCGGGCTCGTACGGAACGAACATCAAAAACGATTTGCCGGAAATGATTCGCGCGCTCCCTGGCCGTATTCACTTCGCACACGTGCGCAACTTGAAATTCAACAGCTTCTCGCCGCTTGATTTCGAAGAAGCACCGCACCCAAGCCAATGCGGAACGTTCGACATGTATGAAATCGTCAAAGCGCTGCATGACATCAACTTTGACGGTCCGATCCGTCCAGACCATGGACGCATGATCTGGGGCGAAGTCGGCATGCCAGGATACGGATTGTACGACCGGGCGCTGGGCGCGACGTACATTCTCGGATTGTGGGAAGCCATTGAAAAAAACCAGAAATAATTGATCAAAAGCATTGAGTAAGAAAGAAGGCAAAATACGATGAAATTATCAAATACAGGATTAAAAGACCGTCAGCCTTGGATCGAAGCCGGATACGATCTTCCGACTTACGACCGCGAAGCGATGATCGCCAAAACAAAAGCGGAGCCAACCTGGATTCATTTTGGCGCCGGAAACTTGTTTAAAGCCTACCAGGCCAACGTAGTGGAAACCCTTTTGAACGAAGGCGTTTTGGACCGCGGACTGATCGCGGTGGAAGGATTTGACGAAGCGATTCTGCAAAACTTCCGCGACCACGACACGCTCGCGCTGCTCGCCACGCTCAAATCCGATGGAAACGTGCAAAAGACGGTCATCGGCTCGATTGCCGAGTCCGTTTTCCTCGATCCGAAAAACGAGGCGGAATTCGCCCGGATGAAGGAAATCTTCCGCGCTCCAAGCTTGCAGATGGCGTCGTTCACGATTACGGAAAAAGGCTACGCCCTCACCAACGCGGCAGGCGAAACGCTCGAACCAGTCAAAACCGATTTCGAGCAAGGACCAGCCATGCCGGTTTCCTACCTGGGAAAAGTGTGCGCTCTGCTTCTGGAACGCTACAACAACGGCAAGCTGCCAATCGCGATGGTCAGCATGGACAACTGCTCGCACAATGGCGAGAAACTGAAAAACGCGATCATGGCTTACGTCAAAGCATGGAACGAAAACGGCTTTGTCTCCGATGAATTCGTACAATATGTCGACGACGAGAACCAGGTAAGCTTCCCATGGTCGATGATTGACAAAATCACGCCTAGACCGGATGACAAAGTGAGCGAAATCTTCAAAAAAGACGGAGTCGAGGACATGGATCCAGTCAAGACATCGCGCGGATCATTTGTCGCGCCGTTTGTCAACGCGGAAGAAACCGAATACCTCGTCATCGAAGACCAGTTCCCGAACGGTCGTCCGGCGCTCGAAAAAGGCGGGCTGATTTTCACGGATCGCGAAACCGTCAACAAAGTGGAAACGATGAAAGTCACGACATGCTTGAATCCGCTGCATACGGCTCTGGCCGTGTTTGGATGCCTGCTCGACTACACGCTCATCAGCGCGGAAATGCAGGACGCCGATCTGGTTGGCTTGATCAAAGCCATCGGCTACAAAGAAGGACTGCCGGTTGTCATCAACCCGGGCATCCTGGATCCAAAAGAATTTATCGACACAGTCATCAACGTGCGGTTCCCGAACCCGTTCATGCCGGACGCTCCACAGCGAATCGCAACCGACACGTCGCAGAAATTAAGCGTTCGCTTTGGTGAAACAATCAAATCGTACGCGCAGGACGAAACGCTCGATCCAGCGAACCTGGAAGCCATTCCACTGGTGTTTGCGGGCTGGCTGCGCTACCTGATGCAAATCAACGACAACGGAAACCGGTTCGAAGCCAGCGTGGATCCGCTGCTTGACGAGCTGTATCCACTCGTATCCGGCATCCAGCTTGGCGATGTGGTCACCGTCGAAGATCTCAAGCCGATTTTGACGAACGCCAAAGTGTTTGGCATCGACTTGATCGAATACGGCATGGCCGACAAAGTCGTTGCACTGTTCAATCAAATGAACGCAAAAGAAGGCGCGATTCGTTCGACGCTCCACGAAGTGGTGGAAAAGGTGAGCAAATAATGAATAAAACTTTACAGCGATTCAACGAAATCGGGATCATCCCGGTCGTCGTTCTCGACCATAAGGAAGACGCCGCGCCACTAGCCAACGCCCTGTGCGAAGGCGGTCTTCCCGCCGCGGAAGTGACATTCCGCACCCGTGAAGCCGCCGCCTGCATCGAGGCGATGAAAGCCGCCCGTCCCGACATGCTCGTCGGCGCAGGTACGGTTTTGACGACAAAACAAGTCGACGAAGCCATCAACGCGGGCGCGCAGTTCATCGTTTCCCCCGGATTCGATGAGGAAGTTGTCAAATACTGCATCGAAAAAGACATTCCGGTCACACCGGGAACGTGCACGCCAACCGATGTCCAAAGAGCGTACCGCCTTGGACTCGATGTCGTGAAGTTCTTCCCGGCCGAGCCGGCAGGCGGTCTGGCGATGATCAAAGCGATCGCGGCGCCTTACAACATGATGAAATTCATGCCGACCGGCGGCATTTCCGAAAAGAACATGGATGCCTATTTGAAAGAGGACATCATTCTTTGCATCGGCGGCAGCTGGATGGTAAAGAAAGACTTGATCGAGGCGAAAGCGTTCGACCAGATCGAGGAAATGACGCGGCAGGCAGTCAAAAAATTGAATGAGGTAAGAGGATAAAATGAAAAAAGTCATTACATTCGGAGAATTGATGCTCCGGCTCGCGCCGGCAGGCTACACGCGGTTCGTGCAGGCCGACAGCTTTGGCGCGACCTACGGCGGCGGCGAAGCCAACGTCGCGGTATCGCTGGCCAACTACGGCCACGACGCGCATTTCGTCAGCAAACTGCCAGCCCATGAAATCGGGCAGGCGGCGCTGAACTCGCTGCGCAAATACGGCGTGAATACAAGCGACATCGTGCGCGGCGGCGAGCGTGTCGGCATTTACTACTTGGAAAAAGGCGCTAGCCAGCGTCCAAGCAAGGTCATCTACGACCGCAAGGACAGCGCGATCGCGAAAGCAAGCCCGGAAGACTTCGACTGGGATCAAATTTTGGACGGGGCTGAATGGTTCCATACGACAGGGATCACGCCGGCGCTCAACGACGAGGTGGCGGACATCACGTTGGAAGCGATGAAGAAATGCCATGAAAAAGGCATTCCGGTATCGTGCGACTTGAACTACCGCAACAAGCTGTGGAGCAAGGAAAAAGCCAACAAAGTGATGAGCGAGCTGGCGAAGTACATCGACGTGTGCATCGCCAACGAAGAGGACGCTAAAGACGTGTTTGGCATCGAAGCGGCGAACACAGACATCCATGGCGGCCAAATCAACCACGAAGGCTACAAAGACGTGGCGAAACAACTGATGGACACGTTCGGCTTCCAGAAAGTGGCGATCACGCTGCGGGAAAGCATTAGCGCCAACCGCAACTTGTGGAGCGCGATGCTGTATGACGGCAACGAGTACTGCTTCTCGAAGAAATACGATTTGAACATCGTGGACCGCGTAGGCGGCGGGGACTCGTTTGGCGGCGGATTGATCCACGCCTTGATGGAAGGCAAAAACAGCCAGGACGCAATCGAGTTTGCGGTGGCGGCCAGCGCGCTGAAGCACTCGGTGGAAGGCGACTACAACCTGGTGTCGGTGGACGAGGTCGAAAAGCTCGCCCAGGGCGATGGTTCGGGACGCGTTCAGCGATAAGAAAACCGAAAAAAAACAAAAATACCAGCTCTAACGAGCTGGTTCTATTCTATGTTTTTCCCGGAACTCTTTCGGGGACATTCCATATTCTTTCACAAAGGCCCGGTAAAAGTTGGAGTAGTTTTTAAAACCGGCCTGTTCGCATGCTTTAGTGATGTCGGTGTCGGAAAGAATGGCGCCACACACTAAATCCAATCGTTTCTTAATGATATACTGATGAACCGACATCCCCACGTGGGACTTGAATAAATGCGAGATGTAGTATTTTGAAATATAAAAGGTTTGCGCCAGCGACTCGAGCGAGATGTCTTCGTCGATGTGCATTTTAATGTAGTTGAACAAGCTTTCCGCCAAACTTTGTCCTTCTTTTAATTCATAAGGATGGTCTTGTTCGTACAGCATTTGATTGATGGTGAGCAGCACGTCGCAGCAGCAAAGACGCTCCTGCACATGTTTGCCGAACTCGTCGTAATGCATGCTTTCCAAAAGGCGCAAGATCTTGGACTGGATGTTGTACGAAGTGATTCGGTCGAGGTGGTAATGGTAGCGTTTCTCGTGAACGACCGGTTTTTCCAAATAGCCAAAGCTTTGATCCAAGCCGACCATGCGTTTAAAAAACGGCTCGGAAATCCAAAGCGTGAAGCGACGATACGGGGTTTTGCTCGTGTCGATGTGGGAATAATGGAAAATTCCGGGAGGGACGATGACCAAATCCCCCGGCTCGAGTCGATACGTCGAATCGCCGACAACGGTCGTTACGCTCCCTTCCAGAAAAAAAAGAATCTCGTAATAATCATGTTTATGCGTGCTAACCCGGTGAAGATTGTTGTCCGTATAGTAATACAATTCAAAATCCGGCTCGATCATATTTTGCCGCTGGTTAAATTCAGTTCGAAGTTTTTCTTTCATAACCCTATCTTATCAAAAAGACGGGATGAATATCATTAAGGTGCACACATGAGGTAAAAAAGTGAAAAAAGCAAGTGAAGAAATCAAAATATACCACAACGAGAACGGGCCGACGATCACGACGGTCGACCAGCCGGTTCTTGAAGCCGACGGGTTGTTTTTTAAAGACCTGGACGGCAGCGGCGAGTTAAAAGTCTTTTCCGACTGGCGCAAAAGCCCGGAAGAAAGAGCGCAGGCGCTCGTTGACGACATGTCCGTAGAGGAAAAGATCGGCCAGTTGTTCGTGACGAGCCGCAACCCGTTCACAAAGGAAATCGGCCAGCTGGAAAAAAGAATGGCCAAAGAAAAAGGCGTTGATCCGGAAAGCATCGTGAAGGTATCCGATGAAACAGGTCTGCTTGATGAGAACACGCTGGAAAACGCGTCGATTTTCGCCGGATACACGATTCCGGGCACGACGCAGTCGATCCGGGAAGACAAGATGCGCAACTACATTTTGCGTGACAACCCGCAGCCGGACCACTTGACGGACTGGTTGAACGAGCTGCAAAAAACAGCCGAAAACAACGGGCATTTCATCCCGGTTATGGTAACGACCAACTCCCGTAACGAAAACGGAAAAGTCGTGTTCGGTATGAACGACGCGGTTGGCGTGTTCCCGGCATGGCCTGGCACGCTTGGTATCGCGGCGGCGGTGCTTGGCGCCAACGACACGGGCATCGTCAAGGAATTTGGCGAGGCAATCCGCCACGAATGGAACGCGGCCGGTTTGCGTAAAGGCTACATGTACATGGCCGATGTTGTGACGGACCCAAGATGGCAGCGAATTTACGGTACATTTGGCGAAAATCCGGAACTGATCGCGAAGATTTTCGAAGCCCTTGTACCAGCGGTGCAGGGCGGCGAGAACGGCGTGACGACGGATGGCGTGGCGCTGACGGTAAAACACTGGCCGGGTGGCGGCGCGCGTGAAAACGGCTTCGACCCGCACTACAAAGAAGGGCAGTGGAACGTGTACGCGACGGAAGACTCGCTGACAAACTACCACACGAAAGGGTTCATTCCGGCCATCGCGCACAACGTGGCGTCGATCATGCCATACTACGCGAAGCCGTGCAAGGAGAAATCGGCGGCGCAGCATGGATTGAACGGCGAGGAGATCACATGGACTCCGGTTGGATTCGCGTTCAACCACTATATGATCCAGGAGCTTTTGCGCGATCAGTTTGGTTTCAAAGGCTACATCAACTCGGATTCGGGTATCATTGACAACATGAGCTGGGGCGTGGAAGCGCTCGACCGGCCGGAGCGGGTGGCGCTGGCCATCAACAACGGCGTCGACTTGATTTCGGAATCATATGGTGTTGAACTGGCAAAAGAGGCATACGCCCGCCGCACAAACGGCTACTACGACACGCACGCCATTCCGGAAGGCTACACGCTCAAGCAAATCACGCTGGATGACGCGGCTATTTCCAGAGCGGCAAAGCGCACGCTGACGGAGAAGTTCGCGTTGGGCATGTTCGAAGATTCGTACCGCGATCCGAAAGAGTCGAAGGCGGCCATTTCGGAAAGCGAGGACTGGGAAAAGGCGATGGAAGTACACCGCCAGTCGGTTGTCCTTCTGAAAAACAACGGCGTCCTGCCGCTGGAAACGGAAGGCAAGAGCGTCTATGTCGAAGGCTTCGACCAGACGGAAAAAGCGAGCGAGGCGTGGACGAAGGCTCTGCGCGAAGAGCTGGCCAAGGAAAACGTGACGCTGACAGACGACTATACGAAAGCGGACGTGGCGATCCTTATGGTTTCGCCACAGTCCGGAAACTACTTTACGGCGACGAAAGGCTTGCTGGAAATCGACCTTTGCGAAAACAAAGTCGTAGCCGACTTTAGCGAGGAAGGTTTGCCTCTGGAAACGACGCACGAGGAAACGACGGCGGCCGGCATCGGACGCGTGAAGGAAATCAGCGAGAACATCCACGCGCGCGGCGGAAAAGTCGTGGGAACGATCAACATCACGATGCCTTGGATCGTACAAAACCTCGAGCCGTATTGCGATGTGCTGATGGCTGGTTTCGACACGTACACGAAAGCGTACTACGACGTGCTGTTCGGCCGGTTCGCGCCGGTTGGCAAGCTGCCGATGACGCTGCCGAAAAACGACGAAGTCATCGCGGTCAATGAAAAAGGCGTATGCATCACGCCAAACGACTTGCCAGGCTACGAGAAGGACAAGTACCTTCCGGATGCCTTGAAAGACGAAAACGGCAAAGGCTACGCCTACAAGGACGCGGCCGGAAACTACTACGAGTACGGTTTCGGTTTGACGCTGTAGTCGATACAATACAACAAAATAAGCAAAGAAATGGTGGATAGACAATCCACCTTTTTTTGTTAATTAGCCACAGTTATATACTGATGCAATAATCGTTGCAAATTTATGACATATATAAAAAGTTAAAAAAGAATTGACAAAATAAAACAAAGACAGTTAAAATTACGGTATAAAATTAAATGAATTGTAGGAAACCTACAATCAGAAAGGAAAATTGAGTATGGGAAACATGAAAAAACTGACCGGCGCGGCCCTGGCGCTGACGATGTTGTTGGGAGGCACGCCGATCTGGGCGCAGACCGATGACAGCTCGACAAGTACGGATGTGGACAAATCCCCGACCATTACCGATTTGAAGCAGAACACGCCATACGGAACCGGAACTACAGTAGTGGATGCCGATGGAATGGAAACAACGACTCTTTTATTCAAAAAAGATGTTTCTGAAAAGATGTATGAGGAGTTACAAAAGCCAAACGCGGTAAGAGACATTATCGAAAAGGCGGGATTTGATGTCCCGAAAGACGCGAATGTCGTTTTGCTTGGCGCCGGAGACTATGAGAGTTATGTTCAGAAACTTCCTGCAAATCGTCCTGTCGGCGTTGGATCGACCAGTGCCGAAAAAGTGGATCTTCCGGAAGGCGGCATGGACTTCGAGTTTAACGTATGGCCGCAATACCAGGAACTTTGGAAAGGCTTGAAGGCCGGTGACACCATTTATGTCATGCACCAGTTGAAAAACGGCGCCTGGGAAGTGATGGAAGCCACGCTGGAAGAAACTGAAGGAGAAGCGGCCATTGGTACGCAAAAAGGCTTGAAGTTCAAACTTCATTTAGACAGCCTGTCCCCAATCGCGTTCGTCAAAGTCATGTCCGATGGCACCGTTGTGAAACTAGACAAAGAGGAAGTGGAAAAACCAGCGGATTCGTTGGCCGGTTCCACGAAACCTACGAGTGCCAAAAAACTTGTTTCTGTGAAGAAATCGCCAAATACCGGTTTCTAAAATCAATGTTCGAAATCATCTACCGTTAAGACCTTGGTTGTCGTCAAGGTCTTTTTGGTTGCTTGTTGTGTAAAGAAAGAAAGGGAAGAGAACGATGTTGTTTCCAAGTGAGATTTTTTTGTTTCTTTTTCTGCCGCTTGTTCTCGTCCTGTACTTTGGACCGTTGCGAAACAAGCCGCAAGGAAAGAACTGGCTTTTGTTGGCGGCCAGTTTGTTGTTTTACGCGTACGGCGAACCCGTGTTCGTGCTGTTGATGCTCGTCATGATCGGGATTCATTACACGGCCGGATGGCTCGTATGGAAGATCCGGGCCCGACGGTTGAATCTTTCACCGCGTCTTGTCATCTTTTTGACCGTGGTGCTCGACCTGCTTATTTTAGGCTACTTCAAATACGCCGATTTTCTCATCAGCAATTTGAACAACATGCTTGGATGGAATTTGGAATTGATCGGCAACCGCATTCCGGTCGGAATCTCTTTTTTCACGTTCCAAGCCATTTCGTTTGTCGTGGATATGGCAAGGGATCCAAAGCCGAAAAAGCCGCTCATTCAAGATACGGCGCTGTACATCTCGTTTTTTCCTCAGCTCATCGCCGGGCCGATCGTGCGCTACAACACGGTCGCCGAAGAAATTCGCGAACGCCATGAAAACCTCGACGACTTCGCCCGCGGCGTGAACCGCTTCATCATCGGTTTGGGGAAAAAGGTGCTGCTCGCCAACCAGTTCGCCGTCGTCGCCGACGCCGCGTTCGCTACCAACGCCGTCAATTCCGTTTTAATGTTTTGGCTAGGCGCGTTTTCCTATACTCTCCAAATCTTTTACGACTTCGCCGGGTATTCGGACATGGCCATCGGTTTGGGCTGGATGTTTGGATTCCACTTTGAGGAAAATTTCAACTATCCGTACTTGTCCCGCTCGGTTTCGGAGTTCTGGCGCCGCTGGCACATGTCGCTTCAGACGTGGTTTCGCGACTACGTGTACATTCCGCTGGGCGGCTCGCGCGTCAAGACCCGTTCCCAGCTCGTGTTCAACTTGTTTGTCGTCTGGCTGCTCACCGGCATCTGGCATGGCGCCAACTGGACCTTCATTTGCTGGGGACTCATGTACTTCCTGCTTTTGCTGCTGGAACGCTTTACGAGCATCCAGCAACGACTCGGCAAGTTTTCCTGGCTGTACACGTTTTTGTTCGTCATGCTCGGCTGGGTGCTTTTTCGAAGCGACTCCATCACCCAGGCCATCCATTATTTGGGCGGAATGGCCGGCCTCGGCGCGAAAGGCTTTATGGGGGAGGCGTTCGTGCAGTATTTGCGCCAGTACGGCATTTGGTACGTGGCCGGCATCGTGTGCTGCTGTCCGGTCTTTCCCGTCATTGAACGAATGTTCCGCAAAAAGCCGGCCTACCAGCTCGTCGCCGGACTGGCCACGCTGGCCATTTTCGCAGCCAGTGTCCTGTACATCTTTTCCAACGCGTACAACCCGTTTATTTACTTTAACTTTTAGAAGGGAAAACAGAAAATGAATCCAACGAAGAAAAAGAAACTCCGTAAACGAAGCACACCGGGCGAGCGCATCGTCAGCCTTTGTTTTTGCGTGTCCATCGTGTCGCTTGGCGCGTTCACCCTCGTCAGGCAGGGCCTTTCCATCTTCTCGCCTGCGGCGGAAAAGAGCGCGGTCGTCGCCGGCCATGAGATAGAACAAGCCAAACAGGAAGAAGAAAAGGGAGAAGGCGCCAACGGCATGCAAAAGTTTTTAAACGGCTTTTCCGAAAACATTCCCGGCAAGGAGGAGGGCGCCAAATTCACGACCAAGCTGACGAACGCCTTTTCCGGCAACACGTTCATCGAATCGACCCGCGTACTCCTTGGCAAGGATGGCTGGCTCTTTTACAAAGCGACCGACGACGGCGATCCGGTTTCGGATTTTCAAGGCGTCAACCGGTATGCCGAAAGCGATATGGCCGCCATCGCCGCCAAGTTGTGCGCCGAACGCGACGTCATCGAAGCCAAAGGCGTGCAGTTCGGCATCCTGTCCATTCCGAACAAAGCCAATGTGTACCCGGAACTCATGCCGGCAACGATCACGCGCGACAACGACGTCTCGCGCACCGACGAGCTGTTCGACTATTTGGCGAAAAACACCGACTTGCGCGTCGTCAACGCCAAAAACTCGCTGATGGATGAACGACAAAACCATCAGCTCTACTACTCGACCGACACGCATTTCAACGCCATTGGCGAGTTTGTGACCGCCATGGACGTCCTGAACTTGTTCGGGCAGCCCGCCGACTCGCTCAAAAATGTGAAGTTCAACGAGCTCTACAACAACTACGCCGGGGATCTCGCCCTGCTTTGCGACATGCAGTCCGAATTCGCCCAGGATACGTTTTACGAGCTCGATCCGTCCAGTGAAAATCCCGAAGCCAAGTCCACGAAAAACGTTTTGATTATCGGGGACTCGTTTGGCGAACGGCTTGTCAACACGCTCGACGAGTATTATGGCGACGCGACGTACGTGAACATTTGGTCGTTCACCCCGGACATGATTGACGAGCTACATCCCGACATCGTGCTGTGGGAGTGTGCCGAACGCTACACCGACCGCCTGAACTGGGTATCGCTAATATAGAATCCGAATATGGTGGATACGCTCCGCCATTTTTTATTTGAAGCCTTTTTTGATAGGATGAGTGATACTTATATCACAGTAGTTGTTCGGTTTATTATTTCTATAAAAAGTCAAAAAAGTATTGACAAAATCAACGGGGGGGGGGGGTAAAATTTTTTTATCGAAAACAGAATTGTATCGCGCATACAATCAGAAAGGAAAAGTGAATATGGGAAGCATGAAAAAACTGACCAGCACTGCGCTGGCGCTCATGATGCTGCTTGGAGGCACGCCGATCTGGGCGCAAACCGACGACAGCTCGACAAGTTCGGATGTGGATAAGTCGCCAACGATCACAGACTTGGCGCAAAACGCGCCATTTGGTGAAAGCAACAAAGTCGTCGATGAAAACGGGCAGGGAACGGTCACGGTTGTGGACAGCGTCGCCATTTCCGAAAAGACGTACGAGGAACTCACAAAACCGGACGCGATGAAAAACATCATCGAGAAAGCCGGGTTCGACGTGCCAAAAGACGCGAATGTCGTCCTGCTGGGCGCGGGTGATTATTCCGCGAAGGAATACTTTTGTTCCGGGAACACGTATTACGGGTATGGAGAGCCAGTCGAAATTCCGGAAGGTGGAATGGACATTGAATTTCGAGCGTATCCGGAGTATGACGAACTTTGGAAAGGTCTGCAAGACGGCGACTCCATCTACGTGCTCCACCAGTTGAAAAACGGTACGTGGGAAGTCGTGGAGACGACGGTGCAGCTAAACCAGGACGGGGTAACGGACGAATTGTCCTTTACCATTCGTTTGGACAGCCTCTCGCCAATCGCGTTTGTCAAAGTGATGTCGGATGGCACGGTAGTCAAACTCGACAAAGAGGAAGTGGAACAAACGGGCACAACGTTGAAGCCGGGCTCCAGCTCTGCTGTGAAAAATATGAGCACGACAAAGCAACAGCTTTCTGTGAAGAAATCACCGAATACCGGTTTCTAAAAAATATTCTAAATCATCTACCGATTCGATCCTGGTTTGCCGCCAGGATCTTTTTTCTTTTTCGAGAATGTGAATATAATGTTATACTGAAAGGCAAGAAAGAAAGTTTCACCCATAGAAAGAGAGAAATCAGAGATGAGAGTGATGCCTTATTCTTTATACGACCGCCTGCTTCCATGTTTGACGCGAAACGCCGACTCCAACCAGGCCATCGCGATGTATGTGCTCAAGCATTTGTCCGAAATTCCGACGTGCTCGATTTTTCAGCTTGCCAAACAAAGCCACGTGTCGCCATCGTCCGTATCGCGGTTCGTGCAAAAGATTGGCTTTGAGGACTACACCGAATTTCGCGACTACGTGGAAGAGGAACTTGGCCGCAACGACGTCTACAGCTTCAGCCATCCTGTCGAGAACCGGCCGTTTTCGCCTCCCTATTCGCGAGAACAGCTCACCGCGTTTTTTCAAACGCTTCCCGCCATGCTGGAACACGCGTTTTCCACCCAAACGTGCCGGATGATCGAAACATTGTGTCAGACGATGAAAGCGAAGCCAAACGTGTACTTTCTTGGCTTGCGCAGCATGCGGATGGTCATGGAGCACATCGCCAACGAGCTCATGCCCTTCGGGCTGGTCGCCACGATGATTGGCGAACCCAAGGAAATCACGACGCCAAGGGAAACGAACGCGCTCGTGCTCTTCTCGATGCATGGCCACTATTTCCGGCTCAAACCGCCCCAAAAGAAACAAGAGCTAGTCGAAAAAAGCGACGCGGTCTTTGTGATCTCGCAAACCGGAAACGCCCAGGGGCTGCCGCTCATCCGGCTTGGCAAGTGCGCCACGTCGTGGGCGGACTCGATTGTCTGGACTCTACTTGCCGAACAAGTCGTTTACACGTATAAATTTCTGGCATAATATTCAATTTCAACTTATGAAACATGGCTGATTTTCCGCTTTTTTCCTCTATAATGAAGGCGTGAAAGCGCTAACACATAAAAGGGAGAAAGAGGATAAAACTATGAATGCTCGATTTTTTAAGCTGCTGGCAAGCGCCGCGCTGGCCTTGTCTTTGACGGCTTGTTCGAACACGACCGAAACGCCGAAAGAGGAAGCGCCAAAAGCCGAGGAGCTTGTGCGCGCCACCGAGTACGGCAAGGTCAAAGGCGTCGAGGAAAACGGCGTCGAAGCGTATTACGGCATCCCGTATGGAAAGGAACCAGTCGGCGACTTGCGATGGAAAGCGCCACAGGATCCGGACAAATGGGACGATGTGAAAGACGCGACGCAGAAAGAGGAGGTGGCGATGCAGTCGACCTCCACGACCAACGAAAAGGGAGAAACCGTTGTGGAGGCGACCGGCTCGACCGACTGCCTGAATTTGGATGTCTACACTACAGAAGACGCCAAAGACAAGCCAGTACTCGTATACATCCATGGCGGCAACAACCAGACGGGCAGCTCGTTTGAGATTCCGGGCTTCGACATGGTCGAAACCGACGATCTTGTGTATGTTTCCGTCAACTACCGGCTTGGATTGCTTGGCTTCAACAACTTGCCGGCGCTGCTGGACGACGAAAACAACACCGGCAACTTCACGATGCTCGATTTGGCCAAAGCGCTGGCATGGGTCAAGGACAACATCGCCAACTTTGGCGGCGATCCAAACAACGTCACCGTGTCGGGATTTAGCGCGGGCGGCCGCGACGTCATGGCCATGCTCGTCTCGCCAACGTTCGAAGGTTTGTTCGACAAAGCCATCGCGTTCTCGGGCGGCATGACGATTGCCGAGGAAGACGCGTCCATCCAAAAAATCGCCGAAACGATTGCGCCGCTCGTTGTCGAAGATAAGGAAGCGGACAACGAGGAAGAGGCCGCAAAGTGGCTCATGAGCGACGACGAGAAAGTCCGCGACTACTTGTATTCGATTGATTCCGAACGGCTCGTGAAGCTGTTCCCGAACGCGGGCATCCGCATGGCGAAGTTCCCGCACTTGTACAACGACGGCGTCGTCATTCCGAAGGAAGGCTTCGACAGCGACTACGTCAACGACGTGCCGGTCATGATGGTTACCGGTTCCGAGGAGTTCACGATGTTTGGCGGCTTCGATCCATCCATTGAAAAGATGAAGGATCCGGATGCGGCGCGTGCGTTTATCGCGCAGTATGGCGGCGACTTCTACCGGATTTTCAACACGCAGCTGTCGGCTGAAAAGATGAGCGATACCTACAAGTCGAACATCTACTTGTGCCAGATCAACTATGGCGACCGCAACTCCGACCATCCGATCGAGGCGCTTGGCTCGTTCCACGGCATTTTCGTGCCGGCCATTTCGCCAACTCAAAACAACTACGCGGAAAGCTACGATTTCACCGAAGCGGGCTATGTGGCGATGGCCAAGGACTTCAACGAGTATTTGGCAAGCTTCGTCAAAGACGGCACGCCGGTGAGCGCAGACGCGGGCGTGGAATGGACGCCATGGACCGCCAAAGATCCGATGACGCTCGTGCTGGACGCCAAAGACGACAAAGCGGTTGTGAAGATGGAAGACGTGTCGACGACAAACGAAGCCATTATCGAGGCGATCGAGAGCGACAAGCTGGATGACGCCGACAAACAAACAATCGTTTCCACGATTATGAACGGTCGCTGGTTCTCGAGCGATCTCGACGAACATTTTAAAACACCAAGTCTTTGGTAAATCAAATTTGTGTTAGCGCGAAAGATGCCGAAAGGCGTCTTTTTTCTTATAATGAGAAAAAACGGAGGAGATCTATGCATTTCATAACGATTATGGGCCTGTTGTGGCTCGTCTCCATCGGGGTGTTTTGGGGTGTCATGAAATACAAGCCCCGAACATTGTGGAGCGGTTTTTCCTTTTTCTGGATGCTCGTTTTTAGCGGGCTGCTCGTGGTGACCATCGGATTCCAGTATTCGGATTGGATCGTACGCCATCAGGCGCTGTTTATGGCGTTGAGCGTTTTGCTTGGCGTCGTCGTGCTCGGGCTGCTGTTTTTTCCATTCGCGGTCATTCTCACCTTTTTTGTCCAAGGCATCCGTATTTTGTTTAAAGAAGGGTTTCGATGGAGCAACTTTCTATCGTTGGCGTTCGCGTTCGGACTTCTTGTTTACGTCGTCGCGTTTCCATTGGCTTTTTCCGGCGCGAGCAGTCCGGTTGGCGTCCTGGTTTACGGGGCGGTTGGCATGGCGGTCACGTATTTGCTCAGCGTGCTGACGATTTTTTGTTTTTCCGCGATGCTCAATCTCATCCATTGGAAAAAGCGGCACGATCTGGATGCGATCATCGTGCTTGGCGCGGGCATTTTGCAGGAAAAAGTGACGCCGCTGTTAGCGAGCCGCATCGACCTGGGCATCAAGCTGCTTTACGAAAATCCCCATGCCGTTTTGATTTTGTCGGGCGGCCAGGGCGAGGGGGAAACGATTTCCGAAAGCGAAGCGATGTATGCATATTGCGTGGAACGAGGCGTCGATCCCAACCGGATGCGCCAGGAGTCGAATTCCAGAAACACCGAACAAAATCTGGCGTTTTCCTACGCCCTTCTCGACGATCCGAAGGCGAACATTGCGATTGTGACAACCCGCTACCATGTGTTCCGCGCCCTCGCCCTCGCCCGCAGAGCCGGTGTCGACTGCGTGGGATACGGTTCGAAGACGAAGTGGTATTTTACGTTGAACGCCTTGCTTCGCGAATTCGTCGGGTATTTGGCCCTGACGTGGCGCAGCCATTTGCGCATGCTGGCCGTTTTGGAAATCCCGTTTCTTCTTGTGTTTTTGATGGCGGGACTCTTCAACTGAGCCGCACAAGAGATTTCGCTCCAACGAGGGGATCTCTTTTTTTTTGCGTCAATTTTTGCACATTATAAAAATTGTTTTATAATCGCTTAACTAAATAGGCAAAAGCCGCTTTAAACCGCTTACATTGCGTTTATGTATGTACTTATATTGCAAAACATGTGCACAATTTTTGCAATATGCATAACAAAAAACGCAGTATTCAATTCGGACGAATTCTAGTATTGTATCTCATGTGCTCGTCGTGTTAGCGCTTTCAAAAGAGACGCGAAGTCTGGCTTTCTTTTGAAGACGTTAACCAAAGCGGGCCGGGAAACATAGAAAAGGAGATTCAAAATATGATCAATGTTTCAGATGCGAAAGCAAAAGCGGCGCTTCGTCAGGAAGAAGAGCGCGCCGCGCATAGACCTTTTGGCTGGAAAGATAAAATCGCCTACATGTGCGGGGATTTCGGAAACGATTTCTTCTTCATTTTGGCATCCAGCTTCTTGATGGTGTTTTATACAAACGTTCTTGGAATTCCGGGCGCTTTAGTCGGTACGCTGTTTTTGGTGAGCCGCTGCGTGGACGCCTTCACCGACATCGGGATGGGACGGATCGTGGACCGCAGCCAGCCAACGGCCGCAGGGCGTTACCGTCCATGGATCAAACGGATGATGATTCCTGTCGTGACGGCCGGTGTTTTGATGTTCGTGCCTTGGGTGGCCAACCTGCCTTACGGCGTGCGTGTCGCCTACATCTTTATTACTTACATTCTTTGGGGAAGTTTCTGCTATACGGGTATCAACATTCCGTACGGCTCGATGGCTTCGGCCATTACCGACAAGCCGGGCGAGCGCGCGATGCTTTCGACATTCCGTTCGATTGGCGCGTCCCTGGCGGGTATGTTTGTCGGATCGCTGACGCCGTTGTTCGTGTATACGACAGATGCGGCGGGCAACCAGGTGCTGCAAGGAAACCGCGTCTTCATCGTGGCGTGCGTATTCGCCCTTCTGGCACTCATCTGCTATACGATTTGCTATAAATGGTCGACCGAGCGCATTGTCGTGGACAATTCGAGTCAGAAACAGCTGTCCGCAAAAGACCTTGTGAAGGCTCTCGCGACCAACCGCGCCCTGCTTTCCATGATCGCGGCTGCCATCGTTTCGCTGCTTTCCATGCTTTTGGCGCAGTCGATGAATATGTACTTGTACATGGATTACTTTAAAAACATCGGCGCGATGTCCGTTGCCGGTATGATGATGACGGTTTGCACGCTTTTGCTTGCGCCATTCTCCGGAAAGATCGCCGCGAAATTTGGCAAGAAGGAAGCGTCCGCGGTCGGACTGCTGTTCTCGGCTGCCATTTACGCCTTCTTGTTTATCGCCCGCATTCAAAACGCGTGGGTATATTGTGGAATTCTGCTGTTCGCCAATTTGGGATCGGGAATTTTCAACTTGATGTTGTGGGCGTTCATTTCCGACGTCATCGACTACCAGACGGTGCAGACAGGTTCTTGCGATGGCGGAACGGTGTATGGCGTGTACTCGTTCTCGCGTAAGATCGGCCAGGCGCTTGCCGGCGGATTGGGCGGTTTCGTGATCAGCGCGATTGGCTATCAGGTAAGCACAGGACAAGCCATCGTGCAAAGCGCCTCGGTAACGAACGCGATTTACTCGGTCACGACGGGTGTTCCGGCCATTGGCTTTGTGATCATTGCGCTGATTTTGATCTTCTGGTACCCGCTTTCGAAAAAGAAAATGGCGGAAATCAAAACTAAGCTTGACGCGATGAATAAGGAAGTTTAAGGAAGTCATTTATAAATACCGCGGATCCTCATACAAGGGTCCGCTTTTTTTACAGATTGTTAAAATTGTTTTAGATCACTTAAAGTAAAAAGTTAAACAAATATAAAAACCACGAAGAAAAGGCAGGATTCAGAGTATAAGTATATATATTTAATAATTACTTAATGAACAAGAAATGCAAACAGAATCGCAAGAAACGTAGTATGTTTAAAGTTTCACAAGTGATATTCTAAATGTGTTAACGATGTTAGGGCTTTCACAAAGAGAAAGAGGGGTTCCTTTGTGAATTTGCTTCAATTAAAAATGAAAAGGAGAATATAAATTATGCTGAATGTTTCAGATGCGAAAACAAAAGCCGTGCTCCAGCAGGAAGAAGAGGCGGCTCAAAAGCCATTCGGATTGAAAGACAAAATCGCCTACATGTGTGGAGATTTCGGAAACGATTTCTTCTTCATTATGGCGTCCAGCTTTTTGATGGTATTTTACACTAACGTATTGGGAATTCCGGGCGCGCTGGTCGGAACGCTGTTTTTAGTAAGCCGGTGCGTGGACGCGTTCACCGACATCGGTATGGGTCGTATCGTCGACCGCAGCAAGCCGACAGCGGAAGGACGCTACCGTCCGTGGATCAAGCGCATGATGCTGCCAGTCGTGGCGGCGGGCGTGCTTCTGTTCGTGCCTTGGGTGGCGGAACTGCCATATGGCGTGCGCGTAGCGTACATCTTCATCACATACATTCTTTGGGGAAGCTTCTGCTATACAGGCATCAACATTCCGTATGGTTCGATGGCTTCGGCAATCACCGACAAGCCGGCAGAGCGTACAATGCTTTCGACATTCCGCTCGATTGGAGCCGCGCTGGCCGGCATGATCGTCGGTTCGGTGACGCCGCTCTTTATTTACACGACAGATGCGGCTGGCAACCAGATCCTGCAAGGCGACCGCGTGTTCATGGTGGCTTGCGTATTTGCCATCCTGGCGCTGATCTGCTACACGATTTGCTACAAGTGGTCGACTGAGCGGATCATCGTGGACAACGCGGATCAAAAACAGCTGTCCGCGAAAGAGCTTGTGAAGGCGCTTGCGACAAACCGCGCGCTCGTTTCGATTATCGTGGCGGCGATCGCGTTGCTGCTCGCGATGCTCATGACGCAGTCGATGAACATGTACTTGTACATGGACTACTTCAAAAACATTGGCGCGATGTCCGTTGCCGGCTTGCTCGGAACGGCTTGCACGCTGCTGCTCGCCCCATTCTCCGGCTGGATCACGGTAAAATTTGGCAAGAAGGAAGCGTCCGCAGCCGGACTGCTGTTCTCGGCCGCGATTTACGCCATCTTGTTTTTCTCGAAAATCACGAACGCCTGGGTATACTGCGCGTTCCTGCTGCTGGCCAACTTGGGCTCCGGTTTGTTCAACCTGATGATTTGGGCGTTCATCTCCGACATCATCGACTACCAGACGGTACAGACCGGCTCTTGCGATGGCGGTACGATTTACGGTGTATACTCGTTCTCGCGTAAAATCGGTCAGGCGCTTGCCGGCGGACTGGGCGGATTTGTAATCAGCGCCATCGGCTATCAGGTCAGCACGGGCGGACAGGCTATCGTGCAAACCAAGGAAGTCACAGACGCGATCTACGCCGTGACAACCGGTGTGCCAGCCGTTGGATACGCTTTGATCGCATTGATTTTGATCTTCTGGTACCCGCTTTCGAAAAAGAAAGTGGCTGAAGTCAAAGCGAAACTCGACGAAATGAACAAGGAAGTCGAAGAAAGCCTTTCTTAATCCAAATGAATTGTAAGCACCCGCTTCGGCGGGTGTTTTTATTATATATACTTATAATATTTATGGATAAAAGCAAAAAAGAAAACAATCATTCTGTATTTATGGTATGATTGTTTCAACAAGGAAGAGATAGGAGGGGATTCTTTATGAACAAACACAAACCAAGCCGGAACAGGATGAGGAAAGGACGGGATGAATGATGGCATTTCCGTTTGCGGCAACATCAAGACCATCCTTTATCCGGGAGGATGTGGTATTGTATGGATGGAAGAAAAACTCGCTTTCCGAAAGTTTGGATAGCACCGAGTACCGGGCGGCGTACGACGCGGCGTGCAAGCGGCTGTTGTCGGAAAAATCGGTTTTGGCCCGGATCGTGAAAGCGTGTATTCCGGAATTTAAGGATATCGACGTCGAGGACATCGAGTCGTTCTATATCGAAGGGACGCCGTATGTGAGCGCCGTCCCTTTGCATCGGGACACGTCGCGGATCGTTGGGATGAACACGGAAGACGCGAGCGTTTTGGAAGGAACGACCGCTTTCGACATTTTGTTTCATGTGCTGCTTCCAAAAAGCCGAGAGAGAGTCAAGGTTTTTGTCGATCTGGAAGCGCAAAACAAGTTTTATCCGGGCTATCCGCTGGAATCGCGGATGGTGTACAACATGTGCCGGATGGTTTCGCGCCAGTATGGAACGGAGTTCAAAAACTCGCGCTATGGAGAGATCAAAAAGTGCTATTCGATTTGGATTTGCAACGATCCGGCGCAGGAATGCGCGAACAGTATGAACCATTACCATATCACGGAAGAACGCGTGGCGGGGAACATGAAAAGAAACCCGGAAAACTACGATTTGATTTCGGGGATCCTGATCACGCTGGGCGATGAAAAACAGGAAAGATACGAAGGGATTTTCAAGATGCTGGATGTTTTATTGTCGAACACGATGGAAGCGGCCGACAAGAAAAGGATCCTGGAGGAAGAGTACAAGATCCCAATGACGGAGAAATTCAATAAGGAGGTAGAGGATATGTGCAATTTGAGCATGGGCGTGTATGAATCCGGACATGTGGATGGGTATGAAGATGGATATGAGAAAGCTATGTTCGCCACGGCTCGCCGGATGTTAAAGCGCAATCGGTTGACGATTGAAGAAATCGCGGAAGATACCGGGCTTTCAATCGAAGATGTGCAGGCTTTGAAGAAAGAAATGGAGCAATCGGAATATCACAGCAAAGTGATCCAATAAGAAGGGGAAAGATATGTGCAATTTGAGCATGGGCGTGTATGAGTCCGGCTATGAGAAAGCTGTGTTCGCCACAGCTCGCCGGATGCTGGATCTAAAGCAATTTACTGTTGAGGTCATTGCGAAAGTAACCGGGCTTTCAGTCGAGAAGGTCCAGGCTTTGAAGAAGGAAATGGAATCTTTGCGTTAAATAGGATGGAGTATCGAATCGCTCGTCGCTTGGCGGGCGATTTTTTACGTCATCAAAAAAGACCGTCGTTTTAACGGTCTTATCGCCGGGGTGGTTGTGGATTTCCAAAACCACCTTGCGGTCCCGGTCCTTCCTGCACGTTTCCAATCGTGTTGACGCCTTGCGACAACGTCACCGATTCGCCAAGCACCGAAAGCGAGTCGCCCGTCTGGAACTGTCCATCGTATACGAGCAGCACTTCGAAAGCGTGCGTCGGGGTAAACGAAAGCAGGGATTTTCCGTTTTGCTCAATTTGCACGTTCGAACCAGCGCTTTGCGGCAAGCCGGCCATCAGCGAAGGGAATTCGCTATCCAGTGTTTCCACCATCCCCGCATATCCGCTCGCGACCAGCGTGCCGCCCGTAAACGTGCCTTCCTGGTCGAAGTCGAGCGCGAAATCGCCGCCGCTTTCCGGGCCATACACGAAGGTCGTGCCACCCGATACCCGCAGCGAGCCATTTGAATCCAGCCCATCGCCATTGGCCGTCACGCTCGTCTGCCCGCCCGTGATCTCAATGAGACAATCCGAAGACGACTGGGAAAACGGATCCATGCCGTCTGTATCTTTTCCGTCTGGATCGCTGGCGTTGATGCCGTCGTCTGCGGCCGTGATCGTCGTGTTCCCGCCATGGATCGCCACTGTCTGGCCTTCGATGCCTTCCTGCGCGCTGTCAATCGTCAGCGTGCCACCATTTACGACGACCGGGCCAGTCGCGTGCAAGCCGTCACCTTGCGCGTTCAGCGTCAGCGTCCCGCCCTCGATCGAGATGGAGCCAAGCTCGCCATCCTTGTTTTTCGTGGACGCGATGGCGTGGTCGCCCGATTCCACGTTGATCGCGCCATTCTGGATCGTTACGCCATCCTTTCCCTTGATGCCGTCATTGGCGCACGAAATGGCGTACGTTCCCGACTCAATCGTGATCGTGTCTTTGGAAAACACGCCATGGTCGGCCGCGCCCTCGATCGTCAACGATCCTTCTCCCTTCAACACAAGCGGGCAGTCGGCATAGATGGCCGCCTTCGCGTCCTCCTCTGAACTGGATCCGCCCGTCGCGGAACGCACGATCGAATCGCCCTTTAAAACGATGGTCGCGCTTTTCGCGTTTTGGATCATAATCGAATCCACATCCGCGTCCTCCAGCGTGACCGTCACATCGCCCTCGCTGTCGATAACGACCGGTTCTTCCACGGTGCCGGAAAGGGTGCGGCTGTTCGCGGATGCGGTTTCGTTCGATGGGGTTTGTTCCGTTGTTGTCTGGCTTCCGGTTGCCGGCGCGGCGCATCCAGCCAGGGCGAGCAGCGCGATCAACCCGAACTTTTTCATAGCGATTCCTCCATCGCCACGGCGGTGTACAAGGAAATCGGCAGGTTGCCGTTGCATATGCGCAAGTCGTCGATCAGCGCCTTGGACGCCACGTTCTTTTTTAAATCGACTTCGTATTCCGCCTCGAACAACGAGCCCAGGTTGCTCGTCTTCAGGCGCCGCAAGGAAAACGACGTCGTGTACTCGCGCAGCACCGAATCGAACACGTCCACCGACTCGATCGTTTCCGGCATCGTGATTTTCAGCGTTTTGCGCCTTGCCGGCGTTTCGCCAAAGCGGGAAAGGTGGAGGACAACGGACAGCGCGCTCATCGCGGCCGTAAAAAACAAGGCGAAGCCGATTTGCCCCATACCGGTCGCCAGGCCAACCGCCATCGCTAAAAAGATCGTCGACATTTCCTTGCTCGTGCCCGGGGTGCTGCGAAAGCGGACAAGCGAGAACGCCCCCATGATCGCGACACCCGTGCCAAGATTTCCATTGACGAGCAGAATAATCGTCTGGATGATGGCCGGCAGCAGGACGATGGACGAAATGAAACTTTTTGAATACGTGTTTTTAATCGTATACGCGCCGGCAATCACGAAGCCGCAAAACAAAGACGCGGCCAGACACGTTGCGAACTGTGTGACCGTCAGCGCGTTGGAATCAATGAAACTGGTGAACATACACCCTCCTTTGCTAAATAACGGGAATAAATCATGCCATATTTGGAGCATGAACATGGAAAGATTTTCAGCGCGCTTAAAATTTGGCCAAGCCACACCGGAATGGCGTTTTTTGTTTTGATTTCCATAATGATTTCTTCCTGTTCAAACAAAAGCCGTTCCGTGTCGTGAGGAAGAAAATCAAACGTGTCGCATTGAAACCGGACACGAGCGTCGAACGTGATGCGCAAATCGGGATCGTCCGCTGAAACGAACGCCTGCCGGTCGTAGCTGATCGCGACTTTTGGAAGCGCGTGCGTGGTGTTTAAAAACCACTCAATCTCGCGCTTGATTTGCCGGATGGGCGCGTGCGTAAGCATCCGCCGCTTGTACACGGTTTTTCCCACTTTCTTTTTCAGTTCGATGAATACGTACGGCGAGCCCTCGTATTGGCGCATTCGCAGCTTTTCCTTGTAGCCAGGCTTGGATAAGGAACGGCGGATCATCGCGAAGTCATCCGTATCGTAATACACGTTGCGGACGACATAGCGTCCGTACCGGTCTTCTTGCAGGCGGCCGCGCAAAGCGTGCATGAGCTGCTGAAAGGCGTTTGGAGAAAGAATGTATTTTTGCTCATAGCGCTGAAAAATCGTTTCCATACCTGTACTGTAAGCCAAAAACCTTAAACGGAACTGAAAAAAGCGCCAGTTTTTAAAATTACTGGCGCGTGGAATTGACGATTTTGCGGATCCGGGTAAAGTACTCCGGATTCGAATCGGTTTTGATGGCGTACAACGTGAACAGCGTGTCAATAAGCATGAGATGGGAAATGCTGCTCGAAATGGCTTCCGGCCGGTATTTCGTCTCCTCGCTGACGCAAAAGAGGAACACGTCGCATTTACGGGTGAGCGGCGCCGAGGCGCTGCTCGTCACGACGATCGTCGGCACTTTGTTTTCGCGCAAAATATCCGCGATCCGCAAAATATCCTTGTTGCGCCCCGTATGGGAAATGACAAGCGCGCAGTCTTGCGGCGTCAACGTGCCCGACAGCATCAGCTGCATGTGGTAGTCGGCGAAAAAGCGGGTATCGAGCGATGTGCGCAAAAAACGCTGGCACGCCGCCTCGCCCATGATTTTGGAGGCGCCCAGTCCGAAGATGCCGCATTTTCTCGCGTTCGTCAAGATGGCGAGCGCCCGCGTCAAAGAGTCCTCGTTCAAAATGGCCAGCGTCGACGACAAAGAGCTGATGCCGTTTTGAAACGACGCCTTGGCGATGTTCATGATCGAGTCGGTTTCGTCGATTTCAGGAAAAAACACCTCTTTCGTATTTTCCTGCGTGTCGGCGAGCATCAGCCGCATTTCCTGATAGCTGTTGAAGCCGACGCGCTTGGTGAAACGCGAGATGGCGGAAGGGGAAACGTCGATGGCTTTGGCGAGCTCCTGAATGCTTAAATAGCACGTGTTGGCGTCGGCGTCTTTTAAATAGTCCGCGATTTTCCGCTCGGTCGGGGACATGTCTGGATAGATGGAATCGAGACGGCTGTAAAATTCTTTATTCATGATTTTGACTTCCTTTTCCGTTTTGAAAATTTTTTTCTTTTTTTTAATTCCATTGAATTATATTTTCGTCTTTTCATCGCAAAACGTTGAATATCTGAAAATAATTTTTATATTAGAATTTTAACCCGAAAAACCCGTTTCGTCTATCAAAATAATTGAAAAAAATTTTTAGTCATATGAGTATACAACATAAAAACTTTTTTTATAATAAACAGTGTAAGCGGTACCACTGAATGAATGAAGGAGGGAGATCAATCATGAAAGTACGAATGATCGGTCTTGGAAAAATGGGGCTGAACATCAGCCGGAACATGTTGGAACACGGCATCGACGTCGTCGGATTCGATATCGACGCCCATTCGCGCGACGAAGCGAAAAAAGACGGGATTGCCGTGGCGGAAAGTGTCGAGGCGCTGCTGGACGGCAGCGAAAGAAACATCGTCTGGTCCATGCTGCCAGCCGGTGAAATCACCGACGACATGATGCGCAAGCTGGCCGAACTTTTGAAGCCGGGCGATATCGTCATCGACGGCGGCAATTCCAACTACAAGGATTCGCTAAAACATTACGATTTGCTGAAGGAGCACGGCATCTATTTCCTGGACGCCGGGACTTCGGGCGGCATGAGCGGGGCGCGCTATGGCGCCAACTACATGATCGGCGGCGATCCGGAAGCGTTTGAAGTGGTGGAAGACGTTTTCCGAAAGACCGCGGCGCCCGATGGCTACTTGTACACGGGCAAGCCGGGCAGCGGACATTATTTGAAAATGGTGCACAACGGCATCGAATACGGCATGATGCAAGCCATCGCGGAAGGCTTCGACGTGCTCGAGCACTCGCGATACGACTATGACAACGCCAAAGTGGCGAAACTGTGGAACCACGGCTCGGTCATCCGAAGCTGGCTCGTCGAGCTCATGGAAGAAGCGTTCCAGGAAGATCCGAATCTGGAAAGCGTCAAAGGCGTCATGTTCTCCAGCGGCGAAGGCCAGTGGACGATCGAGGAGGCGCTGGATTTGAAAGTGCCGGTTCCTGTCATCGCGATGGCGCAAATGATGCGCAACCGCAGTTTGGAAGACGACACGTTCACCGGCAAAGTCGTCGCGTCCATGCGCAAAGGATTTGGCGGGCATTCCATCGTCAAAGAGGAAAAGTGACATGACGAAGCCTCATAAAATCGCGCTCGTCAACTCGAGCAGCTTTGGACGAATCTTTCCCGAACATGTGAAGCGGCTGGAAAAAATTGGCGAAGTCAAGCGGTTCACCGTTGATCAAAACATTCCCGGCGAAGAACTGGCGCGGCTGCTGGACGGATACGACTTGATCATTTCCAGCGTCACCCCGTTTTTCGACAAGACGTTTTTCGAAAACAAGGACAAGCTGCTGTTGATTTCCCGTCACGGCATTGGCTACAACAACATCGACTTGGAGGCGGCCAAAGCCCACGACACGCTCGTTTCGATTGTTTCTGCCTTGGTCGAGCGGGACGCGGTCGCGGAAAACAACGTCGCCAACTTGCTGGCGCTGATGCGCAAGACGTGGCAGTCCGCCACCGCCGCCCGAAACGACCGCTGGAAAGAGCGGGCCCAATACGTCGGCCACTCGCTGCTCCATAAAAAAGCCGGCCTGATCGGAATCGGCAACACCGGCAGTCTGGTGGCGCAAATCTTGCGCGGCGGATTTTTGTGTGAGGTGTGCGCGTACGATCCCAACGTGGACCAGCTGACGATGGACACCTACGGCGTGAAAAAAGTGGAACTGGATGAATTGCTTCGAACAAGCGACGTCATTTGCCTGTGCGCCAGCTTGAACGAAGACAACTATCATATGCTTTCTTTTGAAGAAGTGGAAAAAATGAAAAACGGCGTGTACATCTCCAACAGTGCCAGGGGGGCGCTTGTGGATGAACAAGCCGTCGTAGAAGGGTTGGAATCAGGAAAGATCGCGGGATTCGCGACGGATGTCCTCGAAGTGGAACCGGGACATGCCGACCATCCGTATTTGCGTTTCGACAATGTGATCGTGACGCCCCACACGTCTGCCTATACGATGGAGTGTCTGGAAAACATGGGCCTGAAATGCGTGGATGACATCGAAAAAGCGGTAAGGGGCGAATGCCCGGACCGCGCGGTCCAGCCTGTAAGCTCTTCTGTACTCCCACTATAGCATATTCATCGAAGAAACCCATCATAAAGAACCAAAGAAGGAAAAAAATATGCTGAACAATATGAAAATCAAATGCGGCCCTGAATACTACATGTATTGCGACAAGGCGATCGAAAACGAAGTGCCAAGTCTGCTGAAAGAACATCAGGCCAAAAACGTGCTCATCGTGCACGGAACGCGCTCCTGGCAAGTCGCCAAGCCGTTTCTCACCTTTTTGAACGATCCGAATTATCGTTTCGTCTATCACACCTACAGCGGCGAATGCAGCTACCAGGAAGCGGGCGTCCTCGACCAAATCATCCAAGACAACAACATCGACTTCGTCATCGGAGTCGGGGGCGGCAAGCTGTGCGACCTCGTCGGCGTCACCGGCCATCTGTCCAACGTGACGTATGGCGTCATCCCGACGCTGGCCAGCAACTGCGCGCCATGGACGCCGTTGTCCGTCATGTACAAGGAAAACGGGGAAGCCGAAGGCAAATCCGAACACTACAAGCGGCAGGCGGCGTTCCTGATTACCGATCCGAATCTCGTCATCGACTCGCCGGTTGAATACTTTATCGCCGGACTGGCGGACACGCTGGCGAAATGGTACGAGTCGGTCGCCATCCTCGAGCAGTCGTCGCTGGAAAACGAGCCGTTCCTGCAAATGGCCAAAGCCGCCACCGAAGTGTGCCGGCAAGCCATTTTGAACGATGGCTCCAAAGCGATCGAGGACATGAAACACAAAGTCGTTTCCGACGAATTCGTCCGGTTGTCGGAAATCATCATCGCGGTGGCCGGACTGGTTGGCGGTCTGGGCGACAAGTACGCGCGCAACGCCGCGGCCCACGCCTTGCATGATGGCATGGGCAAATACATCCCGGCCAGCCACGAGTACTTGCATGGCGAGAAAGTGGCGTACGGCATTTTGTACCAGCTCGCCCTGGAAGACAAATGGGACGAAATCGACGCGCTGATGCCGATGTACAAAGAGCTGAAGCTGCCGCTTTCGATGCATCAAATGAACTTGTATCCGCAAGACGAGCAAGTCGTCGACCAAATCGTCGCGTTCATGGATGGCAAGGAAAAAGTCCACCTGATTCCAATCGAAATCAATCCAGCCATTTTAAAAGACAAGCTGTTGCGGCTGGAAGACTACATGACGCGCTATCAATAAGAACAATAGAGAAAAAACAAAATCATAGGTAAACACATATGGAAACACTTAGTATCACTCAAAGCTTGATTATCGCCCTCTGGGTCGCGGCGGTCATGTCCCGATGGCTGCTTGGAGGCGCCACCCTTACCCTTCGTTTTAGTCCGTTGATGACCGGTCTGATTTGCGGCGTCGTCATGAATCAGGTCAAAGACGCCATGATCGTCACGGCCGCTTTGCAGCTCATTTACATGGGCGTGTTCTCGCCAGGCGGCTCGATGCCAAGCGAGCCTTGCGTCGCGGCGGCCATCGCGGTGCCTGTCGCGCTGTTAGGCGATTTGGACGCCACCGAAGCCGTGGCCATCGCCGTGCCGGTTGGACTGCTTGGCGGCTACTTGTACCAGTTCCGCTTCTTCCTGAACACGTTTGTCGGCCAGGCGACGGACCGGGCCGTGGAGAAGATGGACGAGAAAGCCATTTCCCGCTCGATCATCACGTATCCGACGATCGTGTCGTTCGTGTTGTACGTTCCGCTGATCTTTATCGCCTTGTACTTGGGCGTTCCGTTGATCGCCAACGCGATCGCGGCGCTGGAAGGCACGGCGTTCATCCACATTTTGCAGGTGGTAGGAAACGGATTGGCCGCGATTGGTATCGCGACGACGATTTACGTCATCGGCCGCAAGGACTTGATGGTGTTCTTCTTCCTCGCCTACTTTATGTCGGTTATTTTCGCCTCGCTCAAGATCACGATGGTAACCTACGCCGTTCTTGGCGTCATTATCGCGGTGATCTACTCGCAGCTGAAACGCCAGCCGGCCGCCAAAGCGGCTACGGAAATGGTAGTCGAAGGCGTGATCGAAGACGATGACGACGACTACGACGATGGTTTTTAAGGAGCAAACGTATGAACACAAACAATAATATAGATCAAAAACCTGAAACATTGACGAAAAAGGATATCACCCGCACGTATGTGCGCTGGCACTTTGCCAACGAGATCCCGCACTCGTTTGAAAAATACGTCGCGCCATCGCTGTTGTATGCGATGATGCCGATTTTGAAAAAGCTGTATAAAGATCCGGAAGAGCTGAAAAAGGCGTACAAGCGCCAGCTGCTGTTCTTCAACACCCAGCTGTCGTGGGGCGGCGGCGTCATCACCGGCCTGATGGCGAGCATGGAGGCGCAGCGCGCCGCCGAGCAGTACAACCACGAGGACATTCTCATGTCCGACGACTTGCTTTATAACACCAAGGCGGGCTTGATGGGCGCTTTGGCCGGCATTGGAGACGCCATCGACTCGGGTACCGTGCAGTACATCTTTATCGCGATGGCCATTCCGTGGGCGCAGCAAGGCAGCCCGATGGGCGCCATCTTCCCGTTCATCTGTTTCGCGACGTACCAGCTGGCGCTTGGCTTGTTTTTGGCGCACCAGTCGTTCAACATGGGACGCAACGCGACTGGCTTGCTTCAAAGCTCGGCGATTCAGTCGGCGATCGAAATGCTGTCCGTGCTTGGTATGTTCATGATGGGCATCCTGGCCGGAAACTACGTCAAAGTCACGTCGTCGCTGGCGTTCAACTTGTCCGGACGTGAATTCGTGCTCCAGGAACTGCTGGATTCCATCATTCCGGGCATCCTGCCGCTTGCCGTCGTCATGGGCGTTTACTTCTTCTATCAGAAGAAAGGCTTGAAAGTCACGCACGGCTTGCTGTGGCTGACATTGATCCTGATCGTTTTAGCCGCTATTGGTATTTTGTAAAGAAGAAAAAACATAATAAAGGAGTGTATCATGGGAGAAATCAATTTGGCTCGGGTGGACGAGCGTTTAATTCACGGGCAGGTTATGACGACGTTGTCGCAAAAAGCGGGTGTCAATTCCATCTTCGTGGTGGACGAAGTCGTGGCGAAAGACAAATTCATGCGCGGCTTGTACAAGAGCGCGGGCGGACGGACCGGACAAAAGACGATCGTCATCACGCCGGACAAGGCGAAATACTACTGGGACGAGTTCAACTTTAAAGATTACAGCTGTATTTTGATCGCCAAGACGGTTGGCGTCATGTACGAGCTTGTCAAGCACGGCGTGCCAATGAAGGAGCTAAACATCGGCGGCATCGCGAAAAAGGATCCGGCCACCGATTTGCCGGTCACCAAGGCGGTGTATTTGAACAAGAACGACGCGCTGCTGCTGAAGGAAATGAACGAGAAATACGGGGTGGAGGACATTTACTTCCAAGCCACGCCGTCTCTTCCAAGAACGGAATTGAAGGAAATTTTGAAGAAGTTCGACTTGTAGAAAGGAGCGCGTATGGAAGCGGAAAAACGATCCGAACGCTGGAACGACTGGCTGTTTCACTACCAGTACTTGTTTCGGCAACGGTACACGAAACGTCAAAAGCGAAAATTCGTCCGGGCGCTGGCGACCGATTTGCAGGCGCTCGACGCCGATGTGCGCGTCGAGAACACCGGCACGAAAAAAGAGCCGGCATACCGTGTCGTCGTGCATGATCCGGCAAAGGCGGACCAAATCATCGTGACGTACTTCGAAGGCGCAAGACCCGTGCTTGGCGATTTGGACTTGCTCGACGTACAGGACGTGAAACGAAAGACGATGCGCAAACTAGGACTTGATATCGCGTGCTGGCTTGTCGCGACGATCGCGCTTGCCGGGATGTTCTTCCGTATGAAAGTCCAAGGCGTTGGCGTCGTGGTTTTCGGACTCGGCTTTCTGCTTCTGTTTGGATGGGCGCGGATGATCCGCGACGGATCGTCCGTCTCGCCTTCGCTTGTGCGTAACACATCCTCGATTTTGGCGATGCTCAACATGGTGGAATGCGCGCCAAAATCGACAGCGTTCGTCTTTGTGGAGAGGGCGCACGGCTCGTTTAAAGAATTGAAAAAAAGCCTGAACGCGAAAAAAGGATGCCGGCTCGTTTTTCTGGATTGCGTAGGAGCCGACGCGCCGCTGCATCGAGTCAGTCAGGAGGGCGTGGAGCGCGTGTTTGCCGCCAGCAAGCAGGCAGACCGCTACGTGTTGAGCTCAAAACAGCTTCACGCTAAAACAATCAACCAAAACAATATCGAGCAAGTCACGCGGTGGCTGGCTTGAACAGGAAAGGAATCGTATGTTAGGAATCGTACTTGCCGCTCATGGAAACTTGAGCGAAGGATTTAAAAGCGCGGCCCAGGTCATTTTCGGGGTCACAGACAATATGGAATGCGTCAACCTGAATTTAGGGGACGACGTGGAGGCGCTGGGCGCCAAAATCAACACGGCGGTCGACAAAGTCGACCAGGGCGACGGCGTCATCGTCATGACGGATTTGCTGAACGCGAGCCCTTACAACCAGTCTCTGCTGATCACGAATCAAATGGAGGAGACGCGCAAAGACAACGTGTATGTGTTAAGCGGATTGAACATGCCGATGGTGCTGGAAACGATCAACCATCAAATCATCGGCACGCCGTTTCACGACATTCCCGACCTCGTTTCGTACCAGGGCAAGGAGGGCGTCAACGTCTGGCACCACTCCCCGATGGATCTGGCCGAGGAAGATATGGATTTTTAAGGAGAAAGACAATGGGTAAACTGGAAACGATACAAACGTTAAAAAAGGAAAAGCTTGTCGCGGTCATCCGCGGCGCCGGCTTTGAGGAAGTAAACAAGATGGTGGACGCCATTTACAAGGGCGGGATCCACCTGATGGAAATCACGTTCACGATCCCGCACGCCGAGCAGGTCATCGCCAAAATCAAGGAGGCCAACAAGGACAAGCCGGACATGGTCGTCGGCGCCGGCACGGTGCTGGACATCGTGAGCGCCCGGCTCGCCATTTTGGCCGGGGCCGACTTTGTGGTGTGCCCGCATTTTGACAAGGACATCATGAAGCTGTGCAACTTGTACCAAATACCGTGCTTCCCGGGCGCGGTGACGGTCAAGGAAATCGCGGACGCGCTCCAATACGGGGCCGACATCATCAAGCTGTTTCCAGGCGAGCTGTATGGCGCCAAGGCGATCAAGGCGTTCCACGGCCCGCTGCCGCAGGCGCAGTTCATGCCGACTGGAGGCGTGAGCGCCGACAACTTGAAGGACTGGCTCGACCAGGGCGCCGTGGCGGTTGGCCTTGGCGGATCGCTGACGAAGGGCGCGAAAACAGGCGATTTCGACGCGGTGACGAACGAGGCGAAAAAACTGGTGGAGATCATTGCGGGTTATCGTGCGTGACAAATGTGGTATCCTTCAGGCGGGGAGGTTTGCTTGATGGAAAAAAACTGGAGAGAGGACTACGACACGTTCATTTTCGACATGGACGGGTTGCTTGTCAATAGCGAGGATATTTACCGGATTGGCTGGAAAAAGGCGTTCGAGGCGTATGGTTTGCATGTGGACGACGCCATTATCGCTTCGTGGAACGGGAAAAGCGCGATGTCGTGCGAGCAGTTCATTGTCGACCAGTTCCACGATCCGACGCTGTATGGCAAATTGTTTCAAGTGCGGGAGGATTTTATTTACGAATCGCTGGACAAAGGCGACTTGCACTTGCTGCCGTACGTCAAGGAAGTGCTTGAACAGCTGAAAAAAGATGGAAAGAAAATCGCGCTGGCGTCCAGCTGCCGTAAAAAACGTGCCACCGATATTTTGAAAAAGACCGGGGTCTTTGACTTGTTCGATGTCATGGTCAACGCCGACGATGTCGAGCATGTCAAACCGGCGCCCGACATTTATGAAAAGGCGCTCGCGCTCACCGGCACCCCGAAGGACAAGGCGCTCGTGCTCGAGGACTCGTCCATTGGCGTACAGGCGGCAAGGAACGCGGGACTGGATGTCGTGCAAGTCATCGAGGATCGACGGGTCGATCCAAGAATTGGGGAAAAAATCGAGAAGGATATGTCGTTTTTGCTGAAAAACGAATAAAACGGGAGCCCGCGTTTGGCGGGCTTTTGTTGTGCTTTTTGTTGAAATATTTTATGATGGACGTGAAAACAATATTCATGGGCTTGCTGGACATGAAATTTCGATACGGAGGCGGCAATGGAAAAAACGATAATGGACACGATTTGTTCAAGCTATGATTCTTTTTTCGAATCGGAGAAGAAGATCGCGAAATATATGATCAACCACTATGATAAAGTGGTTGATATGACGGTGGGAGAGCTGGCGCAAGCGTCCGGATCGAGCGAGGCGTCGGTTTCCCGGTTTTGCAGGAAGATCGGCGCCAAGGGATTTCATCATTTGAAAATATCAATAGCGAAGGAAATGGTGGACGCCCATCTGACCGATACGAATTTGTCGAATCGCATTTCGGCGCGCGAGATGGAGCAGTCGCTGCAAAATATTTTGGCGAATAAAACGGAAGAGCTCAAACAAACCGTTTCGATGATGGACCCAGCCGTGCTGGATGCGGTTCTTACGCGCGTCAATCAAGCGCGAATTGTGCAGTTTGTCGCGGCCGGCAACACGATTCCGGTCGCACTCGACGGCGCGTTTAAGCTGAATCAAATCGGCATTCTGGCGGTCGCGCAGACAATTTGGGAAGCCCAGGTCGGCTTTACGTACAATTTAGGGAAAGAGGATGTGGTGATCGCCATTTCCAATTCGGGAGAATCGCGCGAAGTCGTCATGACGATTGAGGCGGCGAAAGAAAAGGGAGCGACGGTGGTCGCGATTACGAACAACGAACAGTCGTCGGTCGCGAAACGCTGCGATTTTCATATCACGACGGCGACGCGTGAAAAAGTCTTTCTTGACGGATACTGCTTTTCGCGGGTATCAGCGACTCTGGTGGTGGAAATTCTCTATCTTTTCCTCACTTCGATGCGGCCGGACGCGTACGCTTCGATTGCCAGACATGAAAACGCGATCGCGGGCGATAAAAACTAGTCGGATTTTCCGGCTTTTTTTTGCTTTGAAAAGAAAATTAATTTCATTTAAAGATAATTGACGAAAAATATATGTCATGATATATTGTGTATGGAAATAAATTTCATGAAAGGAGATATCGTGAAAATGATATACACAGTAACGATGAATCCGGCGTTGGATTACGTCGTCACCGTCGAATCCTTTGCGGCGGGCGAAGTCAATCGGGTGAAGACGGAACATGTATATTTTGGCGGCAAGGGAATCAACGTTTCGAAAATTTTGAAGGAGCTTGGACTGGAAAGTCAATGCTTCGGCTTCGTAGCCGGCTTTACCGGGAAAGAGCTGGCGCGCGGAGTCGAGGAGGAACTGGGGCTTTGTTCAAGGTTTATCGAAGTGGCGGACGGGATGACGCGAATCAACGTGAAAATGCGCGGCGATCAGGAAACGGAAATCAACGGCATGGGGCCTGTCGTCAGGGATGGAGATGTTGAAAAACTGCAGACTCAGCTTGAGGCGTTAAACGATGGCGATGTCCTGATTTTATCGGGCAGCGTTCCGCAAACAATGGATGCGAAGATTTATGCGGGCATCATGAAACCACTGCAATCGAAAGAAATCAAAGTTGTTGTGGATGCGACAGGAGAACTGCTGTTGAGGACATTGTCGTACAGACCGTTTTTGATCAAGCCAAACAAGGACGAACTGGCGGATCTGTTCGAGGTGGAAATCCACACAATCGAGGAAGTCGAGCGATATGCCAGAAAGCTGCAGGATATGGGTGCGCAAAACGTGTTGATCTCGATGGCGAAAGACGGCTCGCTGCTGATTGATGAAGATGGCCAGTCGAATCGCATCGGTGTATGTCAGGGCGAGGTCGTCAACTCGGTTGGCGCGGGCGATTACATGGTCGCGGGTTTTGTGGCCGGGTGTTTATCCGGCAAATCTTACGCGGATACGTTGAAGCTGGCGACCGCGTGTGGCGGGGCGACCGCGTTTAGCCGGGATTTGGCCAAACGGGAAAAGATCGAAGAAATGGTAAAGCAATGGGCTTAGAAAGACAAAGGAAATTGAAAAATAGGTGCGCGAAAGAAGCGCTGGGCTTGATCGAGGACGGAATGATCGTTGGTCTTGGCGGCGGAGGCACCGTGCAGTGCCTGGTGGAGTTGATCGGGGAAAAGGGACTGGACATTCAAGTGGTGTCGCCTTCCTTTCAAACGGCAAGCCATTGTGTCGCGCGTGGCTTGACTGTGGTTCCGACCTGGTCGGTGGAAAATGTGGATATCGCCTTTGACGGGTGCGACGAGGTGGACATGCATTTGAACGCGCTTAAGTCGGGTGGCGCGATCCATACGAAGGAAAAAATCATCGCGTCCATGGCGAAGCGTTACGTGCTGCTGGTGGATGAGTCCAAGGTGTTCGAGCGGTTACCGTTTGCGCACAGCGTCACGATCGAAATCGTTCCGGAAAGTCTTGGTTACGTAAGGAAAGAGCTGGCAAAGCTTGGGGCCGACGTTTCCATGCGGACGAGCGCCGCCAAGGACGGGTATACGATGAGCGATCATGGCAATATGATCATGGAAGCGAAATTTGACGGAGTGGAAGATCCAAAGCGGCTAAATCGTCAACTTTGCGGGATAACGGGAATCGTGGACACTTCGCTGTTTGTCGGCAAAGTGGATCTGGTTTTGTGTGTGGATGAAAATGGAACGAGATGGATTCAAGAGGAGGTAAAATGAAAAAGCTAAACTGGGGAATTATCGGTACGGGATGGATCGCCACGGAGATGGCGGAAGCGTTGAACCGGGTCAACGGGGAAATTTTCGCGGTGTGCAGCGGGCGCGTGAAGTCCGCGCAGGCATACGCGAAACGGTACGGCGTGCAAAACGTATATGAAACCGCGGAGCAAATGCTGGCGGATGATCGTGTGGATATCGTGTATATCGCCACCCCGCACAATTTACATTACCGGTATTTGATCCAGGCGCTGAAGGCGGGAAAGCACGTGTTTTGCGAAAAGGCGATCACCGTCAACGAGGCGCAGCTGGAAGAGGCGGTTGCGATCGCCAAAGCGAAAAATCTTGTGATCATGGATGGAACGACTTTGTTCCATATGCCTTTATTTAAAAAGCTGAAACAAATCGTGGACGATGGAATCATCGGGGACGTGAAGATGGTGCAGGTCAACTTTGGCAGCTGCAAGGAGTACGACGTGACGAATCGCTTTTTTTCGAAGGAGCTGGCGGGAGGCGCGCTGCTCGATATTGGCGTGTACGCGACAAGCTTTGCCCGATACTTCATGTCGGGCAAGCCGAATCTCGTGTTGACGACGGCGAATTATTTTGAAACGGGCGTCGACGAAACCTCGGGAATCATTTTGCGCAATCCGGAAGGCCAGATGGCGGTGATGGCGCTGACGATGCGCGCCAAGCAGCCCAAACGCGGCGTGATCGCGGGCGAGCTTGGCTATATCGAGGTGAGCAACTACCCGCGAGGCGACAAGGCTACGATCACGTATACCGCCGATGGACATGTGGAAACGATCGAGCTTGGAGAAAGCGCGTACGCGCTCGACTACGAAGTGCGGGACATGCAGGAATACGTTCGCAATCGCGGGGGAGAGGAAAACCTGCGGTATATCCGGGACGTGATGGCGACGTTGACGGAAATTCGAAAACAATGGGGAATGATCTACCCGTTTGAATGATGATCCCCGGACGGAGCGTGAATGGATTGGATTCACGCTCCGTCTTTTCGATTCAAACGATTCACAAGGTCGCGCGTTTGGGCTTCGTAGTCGTCCCGGATCACATGCACCGTTTCGCCGGCTTCTTGAAATCGTTGGATGAATGCGGCGTTTTCGCGCATCAACGCGGTTTTTGTCAGGCCGGAATCGTCCAGGCGCGTCTCGATGTCGTTGGCGTGGCGGACGATGGCGTCAAAATGCATGTCGATGTACGCCGGATCGAGGGCGATGGCGAGCATGCGGATCGTTTTTTGCTCGTCGGGCGTGAAGTCGTTTCTCCATGTACACGGGAAGTAACACCCTTCGATGATAAGATCCTGGTCGTTTTCCAGGGCGGTTTTGGCGATTTCGCGCACGATCGGCCACAGGCATGCGGTGAGATTCTCGTCGTCCTCGACAGAAAACGGAATCGTCCGGGTGCGGATGAGGCCCATTTTGAGATGGTCGATGGACAAATACGGAATATGCAGGCGTTCCAGGAGCTTCTGGGCGAGTTTCGTTTTTCCGGTATGCGTCGGTCCGGTGATGAAAATGATCATACAGTCTCCTTTTTCTTTCCTATAAAGGTATCAAAAAAACTAGGTGAATGCTATAATCAAATGAAAAGGAGAGAAAGAAAATGAAAGATCTTGAAATGTTTTCAATCATTGAAAAAGAAGCGGGAAGACAAACGAAAAATGTCGAGCTGATCGCGTCGGAAAACTTCGTGTCGCACGAAGTGCGCGAGGCGCAAGGATCGGTTTTAACAAATAAATACGCGGAAGGCTATCCGGGCAAACGCTACTATGGCGGCTGCGTGTACGTCGACGAGGCGGAAACGCTGACGATCGAGCGGGCGAAAAAGCTGTTCGGCGCCGAATACGTCAACGTCCAGCCGCATTCGGGATCACAGGCGAATATGGCGGTATACAATACGATTTTGGAACCGGGTGACAAGGTGCTGGGCATGGATCTGGCGGCCGGCGGCCACTTGACGCACGGGCATCCGCTCAACTTCTCGGGCCGGACGTACGAGTTTATTCCGTATGGCGTCGACCGAGAAACGGAAACGATCGACTACGACGAGATCGAGCGGCTCGCGCTCGAGCATCATCCAAAGCTCATCGTGGCGGGCGCCAGCGCGTATCCGCGCGTCATCGACTTCGCACGGTTGCGCGAGATCGCCGACAAAGCGGGCTGTTATTTGATGGTCGACATGGCGCACATCGCCGGTCTTGTGGCGACTGGGCTGCATCCGTCGCCGATTCCCTACGCGGATTTCGTGACGACGACGACCCACAAGACGCTACGCGGTCCACGCGGGGGCATGGTGTTCTGCAAGGCGGAATTTGGCAAGAAGCTCGATTCCCGCGTGTTCCCGGGTATGCAGGGCGGTCCGCTCGAGCACGTCATCGCCGCCAAGGGCGTTTGCTTGTGGGAGGCGAGCCAGCCGGAATTTAAAACGTACATGGAGCAGGTGCTCAAAAACGTGCAGGTTCTTGTGAAAAAATTCAAGGACGCCGGATGGCGCGTGGTGTCGGATGGCAGTGACAACCATTTGATCTTGCTCGACACGATGTCGTCGCTTGGCATGACGGGAAAGGACGCCGAGAAGCTGCTGGACGAGGCGGGTATCACGTGCAACAAAAACACGATTCCGTTTGAAACGCAAAAACCGTTCGTGACTAGCGGCATCCGTCTGGGAACGGCGGCCATGACATCGCGCGGATTCAAGGAAGCCGAGTTCGAGCAGGTGGGCGACTGGATCGTCGACGTGCTGACCAACGGAACGGCTGAACATGCGCAGGCGGTTCGCAACGATGTGCAGGCGCTAACGGCCCGGTTCCCGGTGGAGGCGCAAATTTGAAGCTGATCGCCATCGGGCGCAACAAGGACAAAGCGCTACTGGCGCTCGAAAAGGAATACGTCAAGCGTCTGGGCGCGTTTACGAAAATGGAAGTCATCGAGGTGAAGGATGAAGCCAACGACCACATCGAGCGCGAAGCGGAAATGACGATCATCAAAGACAAAGAAGGAAAGCAGGTGCTGGAAAAGATCCGCGACCAGGATTTTGTGATTCTTCTGGATTTGCATGGCGCGATGGAGTCGAGCGAGAGCTTTGCCGCCAAGCTCGAACAGTGGCAGACGCGCTCAGGAAATTTAGTGTTCGTGATCGCGGGCAGCCTGGGACCTTCCAAAGCGCTTCTTTCCCGCGCCAACGCGCGCTGGAAGCTGTCGGATTTGACGTTTACGCATTTAATGACCCGTGTGCTTGTGCTCGAGCAGGTGTATCGGGCGTTCATGATCAACAACCACCGAAACTATCATAAATGAACCGCTTTTTCGCGGTTCTTTTTCGAAAGCGGAACAAGTGGTTGAAAATCCAGACCAAGTGGACAGGGAAACGTCTTATTTTTATTATCATGAAATGATATAATTTCTTTACTATAACAAAAGAGAATTGGGAGGAGATTATGATTCGCATTAGCAAAAACGACGTGTATATCGACCGGCCGAAGCGCAAAGTCGACTTACGCGATATTGAAAAAATCGAAGTGGTTGTTCCAGTGATCCGAAAAGGCGGCTCCAAAGTCACGGTGGACGCCATCACCCACATGCTTTCGTCCAGCGTGGCCCACGGCAACGAGATCGTCAATGTGCTTTTGAAGCTGACGATGCGATCGGGCGAAACGATTGAGGCGAAGGTGAACGACCGCATCCTGACGAAAAACTCGCTCGAGTACCACGCGTGCGTCAAGCGGGCGCGCGAACTGGAAAACGAGCTGCTCAAGGCGAAGCAGCGTTAGGGGAAAAGGGATGACGAAGAAAAAACAGAAAGTCAAATTCGGCTGCCTGCTGCTGGCTGTGCTGGCGGCGACGGGATGCTCGAAAACGGAGGTGGCCGAAAAGGAACCGCAGCCGCCAGTCGTGGAGGAAAAAAAGAAGATCGACCTCAACGACCAGGTCAACCGGAACGTGGATTTCGAGACGCTCAACGCCGCCAACGAGGACGTGTACGCCTGGATCTCGGTACCGGACACGAATGTGGACTATCCGATTTACCAAAGCAAGCCGGACATGGAGGAGGACTACTACTTGCTCCACAAGCCGGATGGCACGTATGACGAGGCGGGCTCGCTGTACACGCAAAAGGAAAACACGCGCGATTTCAGCGATCCGGTCACGGTCGTTTACGGCCATACCGCGTTCGCGCCAGGCTACGAGCCGATGTTCTCCGAGCTGCACAAGCTGGAGGATCTCGATTTTTTTCAAGCGCATCCAAACTTTTACGTGTACACCGAGGCGGGTAAAGGGCTTCGCTACGAGGTGTTCGCGGTGACCGAGTTTGACGACCGGCTCATTTTGGGCAGCGAGGATTTTAGCGATCCGGCCAAGTTGAAGGATTTGATTGCCGAGATGCAACAGTCGGCCGGCGAGCGGGTCCGCCCGGTGGAAGAAGACGATCCCGATGTGCTGATTTTGTCGACGTGCGTAGGCGTGGGTAGCAGCCGGCGCTTTCTTGTGGGCGCCCGGCTCGTGGAGCAAACGGACACCCCGTCCGAAATGTAAACGACGCGTATCCGCCTGAAAGGGCGGATCTTTTTGTTTTGGGGAAAAAGAAAGCTGTTCCATTGTGTGAAAAAATGCACAAATAAGGTAGTCACGATTTTTCGCAAGTGGTATAATATAGCCGATTGAAATTCATAGGAGGAATTGTTAATGGCTAAAAAGACTGTCAAAGACCTTGACGTTGCTGGAAAAAAGGTCATCGTTCGTTGTGATTTTAACGTGCCTCGCAAAGACGGCGTGATCACAAACGACAATCGAATCATTCAGGCGCTGCCAACAATCAAATACTTGTTGGAGAACAACGCGAAAGTAATTTTGATGTCGCACCTGGGCAAGGTGAAAACGGAAGAGGACAAGGCGAAAAACAACCTGGAGTGCGTTGCGGTTCGTCTGGCCGAGCTTCTGCCTGGAACAAAAGTGACATTCTGCCCGGTTACGCGCGGCGAAGAGCTTGAAAAAGACGTGGCGGACTTGAAAGATGGGGAAATCCTGCTCGTGCAAAACACGCGTTACGAAAAAGGCGAAAGCAAAAACGATCCGGAACTTGGAAAATACTGGGCGAGCCTGGGCGACGTGTTCGTGGAAGACGCGTTCGGTTCGGTTCACCGCGCCCACGCTTCAACGGTAGGCATCCCTTCGAACATCGCGGAAAACGCGCTTGGATTCCTGGTTGAAAAAGAAGTCGACATGCTTGGCAAAGCGGTTGACGAGCCGGCGCATCCGTTCGTGGCGATCATTGGCGGCGCGAAAGTATCCGACAAGATCGGCGTGATCGAAAACATGCTGGAAAAAGCCGACAAGGTCATCGTTGGCGGTGGTATGGCGTACACGTTTGAAAAAGCGCTTGGACACAAGATCGGAAACTCGCTGTGCGAGGACGACAAAGTGGAACTTGCCAAAGCGACGCTGGAAAAAGGCAAAGGCAAAATCGTTCTGCCAGTCGACACGGTGATCGCGGACAGCTTCTCGAACGACGCGAACACGGAAATCGTGGAAGGCGACATCCCGGATGGATGGATGGGTCTTGACATTGGACCAAAATCAATCGAATTGTTCAAGGAAACGCTCGACGGCGCGAAGACGGTCGTATGGAACGGCCCGATGGGCGTATTCGAAATGCCAAACTTCGCCAAAGGAACGCTTGCGGTATGCGAAGCGATCGCTGAACTTCCGGATGCCATCACGGTGATCGGCGGCGGCGACTCGGCAGCGGCAGCGATCCAGCTTGGATTCAAAGACAAGTTCTCCCACATCTCGACAGGTGGCGGTGCGTCGCTGGAATACATGGAAGGAAAAACCCTGCCAGGTATCGCGATCATTTCGGAAAAGTAGAAAGAGGAACAGAGCATGAGAGATATCATTATCGTTGGAAACTGGAAAATGAACAAAAACAACGCGGAGACGAAAGCGTTCTTTGAAGAAGTCGACGGCGTTGCGAAAACGGATAAAGGCTTGTATGGTGTCGGCGTTCCTTTTACGGATCTTCGCACGGCGCTTGACAACGCGGAAAACTTGATCGTTGCGGCGGAAAACTGCCACTTCGAAGATTCCGGCGCGTTCACAGGTGAAGTATCGGTTCCAATGCTCGAGGAGCTCGGTGTGAAATACTGCATCATCGGTCACTCGGAACGCCGCCAGATGTTTGGCGACACGGACGAAACCGTGAATAAAAAAGCGAAGAAGCTGCTCGACGCGGGCATCACGCCTATTCTTTGCATCGGCGAGACCGAAGCGGAATACGATGCCGGCAAGACAAAAGACGTCATCACGGCGCAGCTGAACGGCTCGCTCAAAGACATTCCGGCGGAAGCGTACGAAAACATCGTGATCGCCTACGAGCCAATCTGGGCGATCGGTACCGGCAAATCGGCTTCGGTTGAAATCGCGGAAGACTGCTGCAAGCTCGTTCGCGACGTTGTGCGCGACATGGTTGGCGACGAAGCGGCAGACAAGGTTCGCATCCAGTACGGCGGAAGCGTAAAACCTGGCAACATCGTCGAATACATGGCTCAGGAAGACATCGACGGCGCTTTGATTGGCGGGGCAAGCTTGAAGCCGGACAGCTTTATCGAAATCATCGAAAAAACAAAATAATTCCATTTATTTTTAAGAAGAAGCGACGGCTTCTTCTTTTTTTGTCGAAATCGTGTTATTTTTTGATTGGAAAATGCAAGAAAAAAAAGAGAAAGTTCGTTAAGATGGAGGAAAGAGTATGAAAATGCTGGCAAGCGACTACGATGGCACATTGCACTTTAAAGACGGCTACCATGCCGAAGATCTGGAAGCGATCCGCCGGTTTCAGGCGGCGGGAAACAAGTTCGGGTTGTGCTCGGGACGTCCGATGAAAAACCTGCTGGAACTGGAAACAAAAGACATCCGGTTCGATTTTGTGATTGGGGCCTCCGGCGCGGCCTTCGCCGACAAGGGGAAGATCGTGTACGAGAAAACCATTCCCTACCCGACATTTGAAAAGATCTATTCGTTGATGGACGGACACAACTTGTTTGTTTCGACAAAGACGGGCATGTACGGTTCGCTGGCGGACATCGGGTTTTTGACGGGCTGGTGCGAACTGGCAGACGATTTGGCTTCGCCCGACTTGGTGCAAGACCAGGACATCGTCCACGTGTCCATCGAGTACGAAACGCTGGAAGAAATCGAGGCGGTCCTGCCGCGGCTAGAGGCGTTGAGAAACGAAGTGGCGTTTTATCAAAACGGTCCATCGGTTGATTTTGTTCCGAAAGGATATTCGAAGAAGCGAGGAATCGACTTCGCGGCCTCGTTTTACGGGCTGGAAGCCGGGCAGGTCGCCTGCATTGGCGACAACTACAACGACTTGCCGATGATCGAAGGCGTGCCGGACAGCTACACGTTTGATTTCGCGCCGGCCGGGATCCAAAAAAAGGCGAAACATGTCGTTTCATCGCTGGCGCAATGCATTGCATACTTGATGGAGGAAGACAATGAAAATACTGGCGAGTGATTTTGATGGAACGTTTTATGTGGATTCCGCGTTTGATCCGGCGGATTTGGAGGCGGTCAAAGCCTTTCAAAAGGCGGGAAACTTATTTGGCTTTTGTACGGGTCGTCCGCTTAACGGCATCACGCCGTTTTTTGACCAGTGGGACTTCCGACCCGATTTTTACATTGTCAACACGGGATCGGTCGTTTTGGACAAAGAAATGCATTACTTGCTCCAAAACCGAATCGACACCGGTCTTGTCAAAGACCTTGTCCGGGAATACAAAGACGAGCATTTCTTCATCCACTCCAAAGACAACTACTTCACGACGCTGCCAAAGCGGCCCGGGGACAAGGATTCGATGATTACCCATATCGAGGACGTCCGCGCGCTGGACGGGGAGTGGATCAACAGCTTTTCGTTTTTTTTCGACACCGAGCAAAGCGCGCGGGCCCACAAACAAGAGGTGGAAGAAAAGACAGGGCTTTCGGTTTATATCAACAACACGATTTTGGACTGCATTCCGAAAGGCTGTTCCAAGGCGACCGGTCTGGATGTGCTTGTCCGCCATTTGGGCGTGTCTGCTGCCGATGTGTACACGATTGGCGACTCGTTTAACGACTTGCCTATGATCGTCTACAACGAAAACGGGGCGACGTTTCATCGTTCGCCGCAAGAAGTCCAGGCGCAAGCCGGCGCGGTGGTGGGTAGCGTGGCCGAGTGGATCCACCGGATTTTGGAAGCGGATTCATAGAGCGTATCGGTTTACTATCGTGACTGAAATGTGTATAATAGGCACCATGGAGTTTTGCGAATCGGGGACGGCGTCGTCCGAAAAAAATTTGATTCTACCTATCAAACGTGGTATTCTAAGTATGAATTAAGATTAGGTTGATTAGTGAATTGTATGTAGTATGTAGGGGAGGTCAGAACCGAAATGAACTTTGTTGAAAACAATGGTAAAAAAGTTGCCGCCGTGCTTTGCGTCGCTTCGTGTTTTCCGGTCGTTGCGACAGTGTACGCGATGGAAACGCAGCCAGGCTGGCATGGCGATAAATATGTGAACAACGATTCAACAGTAGCAAAAGGATGGCAGGAAATCGAAGGAAAGAGCTACTATTTTTCCGAAGAAGATGGAACAGTCGATGCGGATGCTACAGAGAAAGCAACCGCTGCTAGTGTTTCTTCCAACATTATGGGAAATGTGAAGGAAACAGTAACAGAAGTCAGCAAGGCTGCTGTTGAAGAGGAAATCAACAAACAGGCCGAGGAAACGCCGGCACCTGTCGAAGCCGCTCCAGTGGAGGTGGCAGTTGCCGCGCCGGTTGAAACGGCACCGGCTCCTGTAGAACAAACCCCAGCGCAGGAAGCCGCCGCGGAAGAAGCCGCACCGGTCGTTGAGGAAACGCCGGTTGTCGAAGAAACGATCACGACACCGGTTGTGGATGAAACGACACCGGAAGTGCCTGTGGAAAACGTGAATGTTGAAACCCCGGTTGTTGACAATACCGTTGTCGAGCAAGCGCCGGTTGAAGAAATTCCAGCGGATCAAAATGTCGTGGAAGAACCAGCACCGGAAGCCCCGGTGGTTGACGAAACACCAGTCGTAGACGCACCAGTGGTTGATGAAACGCCGGTCGTAGACGAGCCGGTTTATGAAGAACCAGTTGTAGACGAACCAGTGGTCGAAGAGCCGGTTGTCGACGAACCGGTTTACGAGGAACCAGTCGTGGACGAGCCAGTGTACGAGGCACCGGCGCCGGAAGCGCCAGTGGAAACGCCAACGGACAGCTACGCGGATTTGAACGCTTCGATCGCTGCCAACGCGCAGACGCTTGTTGGCGTGACGGATGGCTTGCAGTGCACGCAGGTCGTTCAGCAGGCTCTTGCGATGTCGGGCGTGAGCGACGCGTACCAGTTATGGCCGGATCAATACGCGGGTCAGTATGGATATTACACGGATACGCCAACGGCCGGAAACTTGATTTATTACGATAATGGCGGCCGTGGTGTCGACCATATCGCGATCTATATCGGAGATGGACAGGCGGTTCATGGCAATTACAACGGGCAGACTGTCATCGCTTCCGTATACGATGGCGGTGTTGGAGCGCCTCAGTACATTCAAGTGCAAAGATAAAACCATAAAAGCCTGACGGTATCGTCGGGCTTCTTTTTTTAAGGAGGAGTGGCAATGTTGCGAATTGGACAAGCGATCGACATTCACCCGCTGAAAGAAGGCCGGGACTTGATTTTAGGCGGGGTGAAAATCGACCATGAAAAAGGACTGGACGGGCATTCGGACGCGGATGTTCTCGTCCACGCGGTGGCGGAAAGCGTGCTCGGCGCGCTCGCCCTTGGGGATTTGGGAGCGCATTTTCCGGACACCGATCCGAAATACCGTGGCATATCCAGCTTGAAACTGCTGGAACACGTGTATACTTTAATGAGAGAAAACGGATACGAAATCGGCAATGTGGACGCGACGATTATGGCGGAACGGCCCAAGATGGCGCCGCACATCGCAACGATGCGAGAAAACCTCGCCAACGCCCTGCATTGCGAGATCCAAAAAATTTCCGTGAAAGCGACTCGGGGCGAAAAGCTCGGATTCGTTGGCCGCGAGGAAGGCATGACGGCGCTTTGCGTCTGCTTGCTGGAGGAACGGCGATGAAAGTTGTGCTTCAGCGGGTGAAGGAAGCCTCGTGTACGATTGATGGCGAAACGACAGGACGCATCGGAACCGGATATATGATTTTGGTCGGTTTTTGCGACACCGACACCCGGGAAACCGTGCGGCGGATGGCGGAAAAAATCGTCAAGCTGCGCGTGTTCGAGGATGAAGACGGAAAGATGAATCGCTCCTTGCTGGATGTGGAAGGCGAGATTCTCTCGATTTCCCAGTTCACGTTGTACGCCAACGCCAGAAAAGGAAACCGTCCCAGCTTTATCGAGGCGGCAAAGCCAGCCGTTTCGCAACCGCTTTACGACGACTTCAACGCCGCGCTTGGCCGTTATGTGCCCGTGCAAACCGGCGTTTTTGGAGCCGATATGAAAATTGCGCTCATCAACGATGGGCCTGTCACGATCGTTTTGGATAGTAAGGAGATGTTTGCATGACAGTATTGTATGGAAATCAGTTAGCAGATACAATCAAGCAGGAAATAAGAGGAAAAATCGACCAGCTGCGGGAGGATGGAAAACGGATCCCGATGCTGGCTGTCATTTTGGTCGGCGACGATCCAGCCAGCGCCACCTATGTGCGTTCCAAGGAAAAAGCGTGCAAAAGCGTGGGAATGGAAGCGGCGATGATCGAGATGGATCGGACGGCGACGACCGAGGACGTGCTGCGCGCCGTAAAAACATGCAACGAGGACGCCGATGTCGATGGCATTCTCGTGCAGCTTCCACTGCCCGCGCACATTGATCAAAACAAGGTCATCGCCGCGATTGACCCGAACAAGGATGTCGACGGTTTGACGCCGGTGAACGCGGGCAAGCTGCTGCTCGGGCAAAAAGGTCTTGTGCCTTGCACGCCGAAGGGCGTCATGGCGATGCTCGCTTCGATTGGATTGACGGATTTAAGCAAGAAGAGAGCCGTTGTGGTGGGGCGTTCGATTTTGGTCGGCAAACCGCTGGCTTTGCTTCTTCAGGCGAAAAACGCCACGGTGACCGTGGTGCATTCGCAAACCGTGGATCCGGAAAAGATTTGTCACGAGGCGGATATCGTCGTGGTCGCGATCGGCGTGCCGAACTTCATCACGAAGGGTTGGATCAAAAAAGGCGCGGTCGTTATTGACGTTGGAATCAACCGGGTGGATGGAAAGCTCGTTGGCGATGTCGATTTCGAGAGCGTCAAGGACAAGGCGTCCTACATCTCGCCGGTGCCAAAAGGGGTTGGTCCCATGACCGTATGTATGTTATTATCGAATACGCTGGAAGCGTATGAAAGGCGGGAAAAGGAAAATGACGGAGATCGAGTACGGTCTAAATGACATCGTGGAGATGAAAAAGGAGCATCCGTGTCATCTTTCCAAACAGTGGAAGATCATCCGGATGGGCGCGGACATTCGCATCAAGTGCCTGGGATGCGGAACGAGCGTTTTGATGCCACGCCAGAAATTTGAGAAAAAATTAAAAAAAGTCGTGGAAAAAGCGGCGGAATAAAAGGAAGGAATTGACATGCCATTAACAGCAGGAATTGTCGGGTTGCCAAACGTCGGAAAATCGACGTTGTTCAACGCGATCACAAAATCACAAGTCGAAGCGGCGAACTATCCGTTTGCGACGATCCAGCCCAATGTCGGCGTCGTGGAAGTGCCGGATCATCGAATCGACCGGCTCGTGGAGCTTTTTCACCCGAAAAAGACGATTTACACGACTTTCGAGTTTACCGATATCGCCGGCCTTGTCAAAGGGGCGTCCAAAGGAGAGGGGCTTGGAAATCAGTTTTTGAGCAACATTCGACTGACAGACGCCATTTGTCACGTCGTTCGCTGCTTCGACGATCCAAACATTACCCATGTGGAAAACACGATCGACCCGGTTCGCGACATCGAGATCATCAACCTTGAGCTTATTTTGGCTGACTTGCAGACGGTTGAAAACCGGATTTCAAAAGTGGAGCGCAAGTCGAAATCGACCGCTGACAAAGAGGCGAAAGCGGAAATGGCGCTGCTTTCCAAACTTAAGCCGCATTTGGAAGCGGGCGAACCTGCCCGTTCGCTGCAGCTTAGCGAAGAAGAGGCGCTGCTGGTCAAAAACTACAACCTTCTGTCGTCCAAGCCGGTCATTTATGTCGCCAATATGGACGAGGAAGGCGTGATGGATCCCGAATCGAATCCGTATTATCAAAAGGTGACAGCGTTCGCGGCCAAAGACCATAGCGAAGTGGTGGCGTTGTGCGCGAAAATGGAGGAAGAGCTTTCGTCTTTGGATGCCGAGGAAAAGGCGGTTTTCCTGGAAGAACTTGGTTTGCCGCAATCTGGTTTGGATCGGCTGATTCAAAAAGCGTATCGCGTGCTTGGTCTTTGCACGTTCCTGACGGCCGGCGAGGACGAATGCCGGGCGTGGACGTTTAAGGCCGGTATGAAGGCGCCGGATTGCGCGGGTGTCATCCATACCGACTTTAAGCGCGGATTTATCCGGGCCGAAGTGTACGCGTTCGAGGATATGGACGCGCTGGAAAGCGAGCACGCGATCAAGGAGGCCGGCAAACTGCGCCTGGAAGGAAAGGACTACGTCGTGCAGGACGGTGACGTGATGCATTTCCGGTTTAACGTCTAATGCGTTTGTTGAATATGTCGATCTCGTCGATCGTGATCATGGTGATTGCCGTAATTTTAAGTATGAGCGTGCATGAAGTGGCCCACGGTCTTGTTTCTTATTGGCTGGGCGATCCGAGCGCGAAATACGCGGGGCGGCTTTCGCTCAACCCGTTCCGGCACATTGACTGGCTTGGCTTGTTTTGCTTGCTGATGTTCGGCTTCGGGTGGGCCAAACCGGTTCCGATCGACTCCCGTTACTACAAGGATCCGAAGAGCGGCGTGATTTGGACGAGCTTCGCGGGACCGCTGGCAAATTTCATTTTGAGCTTCGTTTGCGTGCTTTTGTATTATTTCATGATCAAGGCCGCACCCGCGTTTTTTTTTGGAACGGTTGGGCAATGGATCGCGCAGACGCTGGCGGTCACGGCGTCGATGTCGATTGGATTCGGGATTTTCAACTTGATCCCGATTCCGCCTTTGGATGGCGCGAAGATCTTATGGAGCTTTTTGCCGGACGAGCTGTATTATAAAATCAACAATGGCGCGTGGTGGGTGAACATCCTGTTTTTCGCGTTGCTGTTTAGCGGACTGATCAGCGGACCGATGGGAATGCTGCGTTCAACGATCATCGAGTGGTTTTCGACCGTGGCGATTCATTTATTTGGATTATAAGGCAGTCGAGGACTGCTTTTTTTATGGTTTCCTGATATTTAAGAAAAGCTTAAGGAAATAAATGTATCGTAGAGCCATGGAAAAGGAGAACAAAAATGAAAGATTTTTATTTGAAACATAAGAAACTCGTTTTGACAGGAGGATTTGCGCTGACATTTCTTGCGGGCGGGTTGTGCGGCGCCGGTGTTGAAAAACTGGAAGACCATAAAGAAAGCGGCTACGCGATGCATGAGGAGAGAAGAAGGCCGGAACGGGAACACCGACGCGACTTCGACAGGGACGTGGAATGGAAAAAGGAAGACGACGGTTCCAAAAAAGAAGAGAGCGAAAACAAAACGGAAAGCAGCACAAAAGAAGAAAGTGAATCAAAAAAAGAAAACGATGGATCCAAAGACGAAACGACGAAAAGCGGGGCGACGGTCTAGATGGAAGTCCATCTTTTTTTTGTTTGAAAATGGAAGTTGAAAGCGTTCAGGCGTATGATGAAAAAAAGGAGTTTTCTTTTGGAGGTAGTATTCATATGGCTTGTACGACAATTTTGGTCGGAAAAAACGCGTCTTACGACGGTTCTTGCATGATCGCGCGCAACGACGACTCGGGTGCCGGTAGCTTCACAGTAAAAAAGTTTGTGGTGGTCCAGCCGGATGCGCAGCCGCGCGAGTATAAATCTGTGCTTTCGGGCGTTTGCATTCCGCTTCCGGACGATCCGATGCGCTACACGGCGTGCCCGAACGTGATCGAAGGGAAGGGAATCTGGGCGGCTTGCGGCGTGAACGCCGCCAACGTCGGCATGAGCGCGACGGAAACGATCACATCCAATCCCCGGGTGCTTGGCGCCGATCCGCTCGTGGAAGGCGGCATTGGCGAGGAGGACATCGTGTCGATCACGCTGCCGTATATTCACACGGCCAGAGAAGGCGTCGAGCGGTTGGGTTGGCTGCTGGAAACGTATGGAACGTACGAAATGAATGGAATCGCCTTTTGCGATGGTAAGGAGATTTGGTGGCTGGAAACGATTGGAGGCCATCATTGGATGGCGCGGCGCGTACCGGACGACAGCTATGTTGTCATGCCAAACCAGCAAGGCATTGACGCGTTTGATTTCAAGGACGCGTATTCGAAGCAGAAAAACAATTTGTGCTCCAAAGATTTAAAGCAATTTGTCGAGGACAATTTTCTGGATTTGTCGATGGACGGAAAGTTTGATCCGCGGGCCGCGTTTGGCTCCCATGACGATGCCGACCATGTGTACAACACGCCGCGGGCGTGGTATATGCTGCGCTATTTCAATCCGAAAGCGGGATGCTGGGATGGCGAAAACGCGCGCTACACGCCGCGATCGGATGATTTGCCTTGGTGCATGGTCCCAGAAAAGAAAATCACGGTGGAAGATGTCAAATACATTTTGAGCGCGCATTTTCAAGGAACGCCTTACGATCCATATTTAAGCTACGGCGATCGTTCGATGGCGGGAGAGTTCCGCTCGATTGGTGTCAACCGCAACTGCGTTCTGGGGCTGATTCAGACGTTTGAAAACCGCGACGCGCTGGAGTGGATCGCGTTCGCGTCCAACGTGTTCAACGCGCTCGTGCCTTTTTATACGGATGTGGAACAAACGCCGGCGTATATGGCGGATACGACGCAGAAAGTGTCGACCAATAGTTTTTACTGGTGTTCGCGTTTGATCGCGGCGATGGCGGACGCCTCGTACAAAGAGTCGTTGATTTGGATTGAACGATACCAAAACAGCGTGGCGGCCAAGGCTCACGCTTTGTTAAAGGAGTATGGCCGTCAAATCGAGCAGGCGCCAGAAGAAGAGAAAACCGCGTTACGGCAAAAAGCCAACCAGGCGATAAGCGATATGGTGGAAGCCGCGACGGTCGATACGCTTGACCAAATTTTATTCGAATTAAGCAGCCGAATGAAAAACGCCTACGCCCGAAGCGACGCGTAGAGGAAGCGAGAGGATCCTGTGGGGTCCTTTTTTTATAAGAAATCGTGTATTGGATCCAGGCAAACCCCTTCTTGATCACCTCTTTTTCCTGTTTTATCTGTCATCTAAATTCCTTTAAAAAAGATATAAAAAGTAGTTGACAGTTGATGGGGAGTGCGGTATGATAAGTGAGCGTTAAGGAAACGCCTCCCGAAAACGAACCGCTTGTTAAAAAAGTCAAAACAAGGGTTGACGAACGGGAGAAA
>NZ_SRYG01000020.1 GCF_004793885.1 Dubosiella muris | reverse complement strand
GTGTTTCTGGTTTTGAGAGATCGAACGACCACCTTGCCGCTGGCGAGGTTTTTTTGTGCTGTTTTAATCAAAAAGAAAAAGTCGATCGCTTACGCTTTCGCAATCGACTTTTTTATAAGAAACAGCAGCCAGACCAACCCAATCGCCAGCAAAATATGGCCGATCCCGGCAATTCCCGAAATCGCGGCGTTAGCTGCCGAACTCAGATTCATCGCTTTGACGGTGCAAATGCCGCGGACAAGAAACAAAAGCTCGGTCCAGTTTAATCCGATTTGATACAGCGCAAGAACAAGGCCGCTTCTTTTTTGGCTTGAGAAACCAAACGATTGCTCGAGGGTAATCAAAAGCAAAAACATCAACGCGCCCAGCACGATGTAGTGGACATGCATCACCCGTAAGGAGGAAATTCCTGTAAAACCATTCCATTTTGTGAATTCACGGTAAAAGACGCCCGAGGCCAAACCGAGAATCGCGTAGAGGATAGAAAGGTTTATCCATTTCTTTTGAATTGTTTTCATATTCTTCACCTCACTCCGTATTATAATAAAAAAGAAAAAAAGAAGGAAATTCGTTTGAACACAAAGGAGGAAATGTATTGATGCGAACTTTGCGAAAAGCGCAAAAGGCGGACATTCCCGCTTTGATCCGCCTGCTTCATCAAGTCAACTCGATTCACGCCCAGGGACGCCCCGACTTGTTCCGGCCGGACACGACAAAATACGACGAACAGGAACTTGGGGCGATTTTGGACAATCCCCAAACGCCGGTTTTTGTTTGCTGCGAAAACGACGAGGTCCAAGGGTATGCGTTTTGCGTTCATCAGCGGCATGCCGGCGACCGGCTCTTCGCCGACATCGAAACGTTGTATATCGACGATATTTGCGTGGATGAACAGGCGCGTCACCAGCACATTGGCAAGGCGCTGTACGATTTTGTGCTGGCATACGCTCGCGAACGCGGCTGCTACAACGTAACGCTCAATGTGTGGTCGCTCAATCCGGGCGCGCAGGCGTTTTACGAAAGTCTGGGAATGAAGCCATACAAAATCGGAATGGAAACGATTTTGTAGCGTGCGTTTTCCGTTTAGGTCCGATCCATTGGGAAAGGACTTTTTTTGTGAAACATTCCCGGCTTTTCGCCGCTAGTGCCTGATGGAAACGGCTTCCCAAACCGTGTTATAATAGAACCCGGAGAATACAATGATGGAAACCATACAAACTTCTTTATTTGATGAGGATAACGAGCGTGAAAAACCTGGCGAAGTCTTTCAGCCCCTGGCCGACCGGATGCGGCCGGAAACGCTGGAAGAATACGTCGGGCAAAAGCAGCTTGTCGCCCAAGGCAATTTGCTTTGGCGGATGATTGAAAACGATCAAATCACGTCCATGATTTTTTGGGGACCGCCCGGTGTAGGCAAGACGACGCTGGCGCGGATTATCGCCAAACAGACCCAGTCGCATTTTATTGATTTTTCCGCAGTGCAAAGCGGAATCCGCGAAATCAAGGAAGTGATGAAAAAAGCCGAGCAAAACCGGATGGCAAAAGAGAAGACGATCGTTTTTGTCGACGAGATTCATCGCTTCAACAAAGCCCAGCAGGACGCCTTTTTGCCATACGTGGAAAAAGGCAGTATTATTTTGATTGGCGCGACGACGGAAAACCCGAGCTTTGAAATCAATTCCGCACTTCTTTCCCGCTGTCGAACGTTCGTGCTCAACTCGCTGGACACCCAGGATTTGATCCAGCTCATTCACACGGCGCTTGATTCCCCCAAAGGCTTTGGCGCGACTACGATTGAAATCGAGGAAGAGGACATCGCGGCGATCGCCGCCTTTTCCAACGGGGACGCCCGCTTTTGTTTGAACACCCTGGAAATGGTCGTATACAATTCCCCCAGCGACGTTTACGGCATTCACGTTTCCAAAGACATTTTAAAGCAGTGTTTGCAGCGCCGCTCGCTGCTTTACGATAAAAAAGGCGAGGAACACTACAATATCATTTCCGCGCTCCATAAAAGCGTTCGAAATTCCGATGTCGACGCCGCGATCTACTGGCTGGCCCGCATGCTGGAAGGCGGAGAAGACCCGCTGTATGTCGCCCGCCGCCTCGTTCGCATGGCGAGCGAAGACATTGGCATGGCGGATTCCAGAGCGCTGGAAATTTGCGTGGCGGCTTACGACGCGGCCCATTATTTGGGGATGCCCGAATGCAATGTCCATTTGACTCACGCGGTCGTGTATTTGTGTCTGGCTCCGAAATCAAACGCGCTGGAAACCGCGTACAACGCCGCGAAGGCGGACGCGCTAAAAACGCTGAACGAACCGGTTCCAATGCAAATCCGAAACGCGCCGACCCGGCTCATGGAAGATCTGGGGTATGGAAAAAACTACGAGTACTCGCACGATTTCGCGTACCACATGACGGATATGCAGTGCCTGCCGGACGCGCTCAAAGACCGGCACTACTACACCCCAGGCGATCAGGGGTCGGAAATTAAAGTAAAACGGCGCCTTGAGCAAATCAAGGCGATCAAGGATCATTATGCCCAAATCAGGAGGAAATCATGAAATTTGAAATCCATTCATTACAGGAAACGAAAAATTTTGCCCAGGCGATGGCCGCGCGAATCCAGGGCCACGATCTCGTGGTTTGTCTTAGCGGGGATCTGGGTGCCGGAAAAACGACGTGGACCCAGACGTTTGGAAAAGCGCTTGGCGTTAAAAAAGTCATCAACTCGCCCACGTTTAATATTATGAAAGCGTATCGGCAAGGCGACGGGAAGCCGTTTTACCACATCGACGCGTATCGTCTGGAAGGCATCGACCAGGATCTTGGCTTCGAGGAATGCTTTGACGAGGGGATTTGCGTCGTGGAGTGGTCGCATTTCATCGACAACCAGATTCCGGACGACCATATCGAAATCCGGATCCTGGAAGGAATCGGGGAAGAGCGTTCCATTGAGATGACCGGACTGGGCGAGCAGTCGAAAACCATTGTGGAGGAGTATGAACATGATCACATTATGCATGGATAGCGCGTATAAAAACCTTGTTTTGGGCTTGTATGAGGACGGCCGCTTGCTGGATGGCGTGGCGTTTGAGGCGTTCAAAAAACAAAGTGAGACGATTTTTATCGAATTGGAAAAGCTTTTAAAAAATAACGGGGTGGACTATGCGGATATTGACCGAATCGTCATTACGGACGGGCCGGGCAGCTACACCGGCATCCGGATCGCGATGACCATCGCGAAAGTGCTGAGCACGCAAATGGGGCAGTCGCTCTGCTGCGTGTCCACGATGCAGCTGTATGGCGGCGCCCAAGGAAAGGCGAATGTGATTTTGGATGCCCGCTCGAATCGGGCGTACGTGGCCCATTTGGAAGATGGCGAAATCATCGGGGAAACGTCGATTTTGCCGCTGGAAGACGTGAAAACGTTTGTCGAGGAAAATCCGGGGACGTTGTACGGGGATGCCCACCTCATTGGACAAGCCGGCGAAAAAGCGGATTTTTTGAAAAACTTTATCGAGCTGGAGCCGTTGTACCGCCAAATTGAAAACAAGCACACGCTCGCCCCGCAATATTTGAAGGAAAGCGACGCGTACAAAGTATGATTCGGGAAATGGGAATCGACGACATCGCGCAAGTTGTCGAACTGGAAAAAGAATGTTTCAAAGAGCCGTGGGGCATTGACAACGTGCGATACGAAATCGAGGGCAATCCTTTCTCGCATGGCTGGATCCTGGAGCAGGATGGCTGCATTCACGCGTACGCTTTTTTATGGGAAACCTTTGAAACGGCGCAGCTGGCCCGCATCGGCGTGCATCCGGCCAGACGCCGGCTTCACCACGCGGACACGCTGCTGAAAGCGCTGGAGCGAAGAGCGGCACTGGCGGGCTGCGAAGTCGTGACGCTGGAAGTGCGCAGCTCCAACGACGCGGGAAGAAAGCTTTATGAAAAAAATGGATTCATTCCAATCAATGTTTCGAAAAAATATTATCCGGATGGAGAAGACGCTGTCATCATGACCAAACCGGTAGGAGGGCTGGACTAAAATGATCGTATTGGGAATTGAAAGCAGCTGCGATGAAACCGCGGTTGCGATCGTAAAAGACAAAAAAGACGTATTGTCGTCCATTGTGGCGACACAAATCGACGCCCATAAGGAGTTTGGCGGGGTCGTGCCGGAAGTCGCGAGCCGCATCCATGTGGAAAATATTTCGATTTGCATCGAAAAAGCGCTTCAGGAAGCCGGCCTGACGATGGCGGAAATCGACGCGGTCGCCGTCACGAAAGGGCCGGGACTCATTGGCTGCCTGCATGTCGGTGTGCAAGCCGCCAAAACGCTGGCTTTCGCCTATCATAAGCCGCTTGTGCCGGTGCATCATTTGGCCGGGCACATTTACGCCAACGAGCTCGTTGTCGACTTAAAGTATCCGGTGCTGGCCTTAATTGTGAGCGGCGGCAATTCCGAACTGGTGTATATGAAAGACGAGCATAGTTTCGAGATTTTAGGGGAAACGCAAGACGACGCCATCGGCGAAGCGTACGACAAGGTGGCTCGCGTGCTCGGTCTTGGCTATCCGGGCGGTCCGAAAATCGACAAGCTGGCTAAAGAAGGCAAGCCGGTGTACACGCTGCCGCAGCCCAAAACGGAAGGCCGGTACGATTTCTCTTTTTCGGGATTGAAGTCGGGGGTACTGCAATTTGTAAAGCGGATGGAGCGCAACGGCCAGACGTTCGAGATGGCGGATCTGGCGGCCAGCTTTCAGGAAACCGCGCTCAACGAGATTTTCTCCCGGGTGGAACGCGTGCTCGACGATTACCCGGAAATCCGGCATTTTGTCGTTGGCGGCGGCGTTTCGGCGAACTCGCGGCTGCGTGAAAAAGTGGAAGCGCTGCAAGACAAATACCCGGCCGTTGAATTCACGGTGCCGCCGATGTACTGCTGTACCGATAACGCGAGCATGATCGCGATCGCGGGCCAAATCGCCTACGAGGCGGGCCGGCGCGCGGATGCGGGATTGACGGCGGATTGCAGCTGGGAGATCGAATAAGATGATTCGAATCGCGCAAGTGGAAGACATTCCGGCGATTTACGAGATTTATTGTTTTTATGTGGAGCATGGCGAGGCGCTTTTCGATTTGCGCCCCCAGCCATTCGAGGCGTTTCAAAGGATGTGGAAGCAGCAGCTTGCGATGTATCCGGCGGTCGTGGCGGAACGGGACGGGAGCGTCATCGGCTACGCGGCGGCGCATCCGGCGTTTTCCAAAGACGCGTACCAGTTTTGTATGGAGCTTTCGATTTATTTTATGCCGGGCGACCATTTTGGCTTGGCCGGCCCGCTTTACGAGGCGCTGGAGCGCTTTTTGATCGTGCAAGGATGCCGGTGGATTGTCGCCTGCATTACGGAAACAAACGAGGCGAGCTTGCGCTTTCACGAGGCGCGCGGCTTTGTTTGGAGCGGCGCGCTGCCGGCTTGCGGTCACAAGCATGGCGGATGGCATGGCGTCGTCTGGTATCGCAAAGAGCTGAACGCCGATCCGAAGCGGTGGATCCCGTTTTCGGAAGTGATCGCGTTGGAGGCGAAACGATCGGATTGACAAAAAAGGGGAAGGGGTGGCGAGATGTCGATTTTTACAAAACTCGAATATATGCAGGGCTGGACGCAGGCCGAAAAACAAATCGTGGCTTTGATTTTGGAAGATCCGGCCAACGCGGTCGAATTGACGAGCCGCCAGCTGGCGCAAAAGGCGAACACGTCGCTGTCGACGATTTACCGGGTGTGCGAGAAACTGGAAATTGGCGGGTATGCGGATTTGCGTTTTCAGATCATGCAGGAGCTTCCCAACAAGCGGCAGACGATTTCGGATTACGACGCGCCGTTTGGCGAGCAAAGCACGGATTATGAAGTCATCCAGACGCTGGCGAACCTGGAAAAAGACACGATTGACGAAACGGCGTCTTTTATGGATTTGAATACGCTGCGTCTGATTGTCAATCGAATGGAAATCGCGCAGGATATCAACTTGTACACGTCGACGAAGCATCGCAATCTGGCTCTGAATTTCAAGCAAAACATGGCGCAGCTGCGAAAGCGGGTCCACGTGCTGACGGAAGTGTACGACCAGGAGCTTGCGGCGTTGCAGACGCGCGAGGAAACGATGTCGATCGTGATCACCTACGCAGGCCGGATTCGCGAGGTGAAACCGGTTTTGCGGTATTTGCGAAAGCACGGGCATGTCGTCGTGCTGATTTCCTCGTTGTGGGACAACACGTTTAAGAAGTACTGCGACTACCATCTTGTGATTGCTTCGCAAGAGTCGACGGCCTCGGAGCGGATTGGCCGGTTTTCAAGCAACGTGTCGATCACGTTTATTTTGGATGTGCTGTACAGCTTGTATTTTAAACGGAATTTTCAGGAAAATATGAAGACGCGCACGGAAGGGGCGCCACTGGGGCTTTTGTTGAAAGTGGAAGAGGAAAATGGTGAATGAGATGGTTGAAGCGGTTATTTTTGATATGGATGGATTGATGTTTGATACGGAGCGCATGTTTAAACGACAGTTTCGCAAGGCGCTGGATCAAAACGGGCTGGCGCAGGTGCCGGATACGGTCATCGAGGCGATGATTGGCTGCGATTCGCGGCGGATCGCTTTGTTTGAGGATCGGTTTCCGGGCATTGGTGATGTGATGCGGCGCTGTCAGGAAGAGCGGGCGGATTATTTTTTTCGCTTTTTTCCAACGCCCGGATCGGCGAATAAAAAAGGCTTGCGGCGCTTGATGGGCTATTTGGATCAAAAACAAATTCCGTACGCGATCGCTTCGAGTTCGTTCCGCCATCATATTGAACGGTTTTGCGACTACGCGGGGTTCGCGATGCATCCCAAAGCGGTTTTATCGGGAAAGGATGGCTACCGGTCCAAGCCTGAGCCGGATATTTTTTTGGCGGCGGCCAACGCGCTGGGCGCTGATCCGGCGAACTGTCTTGTGCTGGAAGATAGTAAAAACGGCATTTTGGCCGCGCATCGTGCAAAGATGCAGTCGATTTTTATCCCGGATCAAATCGTGCCGGACGACGAGATGCGCAAGGTGCTTTGGCACACGTGCGCCGATCTTTCGCAAGTAATCGAATATTTAGAAAACACGGGAAGTGTGTTATGATACAAAGGAATGTGAAGGAGAGTAAATCATGCCAGATAAAATCGTAGTGCTGGATTTTGGAAGCCAATACAACCAGTTGATTGCGCGCCGTATTCGAGAGTTCGGTGTGTATTCGGAACTGCACTCCAACGAAATGACGTTGGATGAGATCCTCGCGTTAGGGGATGTCAAAGGAATCGTGTTTTCGGGTGGACCGAACAGCGTCTATGCCGAGGACGCGCCCAAATGCGATCCGGCTATTTTAACGTCGGGAATTCCTTTGTTGGGCATCTGTTACGGGATGCAGCTCGTTCAGCTTGAAATGGGTGGAAAAGTCGAACCGGGAGACAGTTCGGAATATGGAAGAACCCGGATCCAGGTAGAGCGGGAAAGCCTGCTTTTTCACGATCTGCCGGCGGATGAGATCGTTTGGATGTCGCATGGCGACAAGGTGACCGAGCTGGCGCCTGGTTTCGAGATGGTGGCGAAAAGCGAGAACTGTCCGTTCGCGGCGGCGCAAAACGTGGACAAGAATATGTACACCTTGCAGTTTCATCCGGAAGTGCGCCATACGGAATATGGAAACGCGATTTTGAAAAACTTCGTGTTCGAGATCGCGAAGGCGAAACCGAACTGGTCGATGAAGGATTTTATCGCGACGGAGAAGGCGCTCATTCGTGAAAAGGTCGGTACGGACAAAGTGCTGCTTGGTTTGAGCGGCGGCGTGGATTCGAGCGTCGTGGCGGCCCTTTTGCACGAGGCGATCGGCGACCAGCTGATTTGTATGTTCATCGACCATGGCCTGCTGCGCAAAGGCGAGGCGGAATCCGTTATGGAAACGTTTGGCAAAAACATGAATATCAACCTTGTGAAAATCGACGCGAAGAAGCGGTTCATGGACAAGCTGAAGGGCGTGTCGGATCCGGAGCAGAAGCGCAAGATCATTGGCAACGAGTTCGTATACACGTTTGACGAGGAAGTGAAGAAGCTGACGGAAGGCGAGGACATCAAGTGGCTGGCGCAAGGCACGCTGTATACGGATGTCATCGAGTCGGGTACAAAAACGGCCCAGACGATCAAGTCGCATCACAATGTCGGCGGTTTGCCAAAGGATATGCAGTTCCAGCTGATTGAGCCGTTGAACACTTTGTTTAAAGACGAGGTGCGCGCGCTTGGAACCGAGCTTGGCCTGCCGGACGAAATGGTTTGGCGTCAGCCGTTCCCGGGACCTGGTCTTGGTATCCGCATTTTGGGCGATGTGACGGAAGAGAAGCTGAAGATCGTTCGGGACAGCGACTATATCTTGCGTGAGGAGATCGCGAAAGCGGGACTGGATCGCGAGATCTGGCAGTACTTTACGGCGTTGACGAACATGCGCAGCGTCGGTGTCATGGGCGACCAGCGCACATACGACTACGCGGTGGCCATTCGGGCGGTGACGAGCATCGACGGCATGACGGCGGATTGGGCGAAGATCCCGTACGACGTGCTGGATACGATTTCAACGCGCATCGTCAACGAGGTGGATCATGTCAACCGCGTGCTGGTGGACATTACGAGCAAGCCTCCTGGAACGATTGAGTTTGAATAGGGTTTTACTGAAATGATTTGAGCGACAGGCAATGAAAGTTGTTTGTCGCTTTTTATTTGGCAAGTATAAACTGTTTGTGTTTTGTGATAAAATTTGACAATCTCATTTTTGGGCTTGTGGGAAAAATCTACAATCCCGATTTTAAACCTATCGAATTCGATAGGTTTAAAGCAGAATCGAGGGATAATGCGTTTACGCCTTAGCATGGGATAAAAGCAACAGACGCAAGCGGTATCATATCAAAAACTGGCTGATATGGTGGGACTTACGTTGAAAGGTTGAAAATATTAAGGGAAAAAGCATACAGGCAATTAGAGTTGCTTAAAAAGAGTCAAAATACGATTGAAGCACTCAAGAAAAATCTTATTGAAGACGTGGAAACAAACCGTTGATTTTCCAAACAAAATGGCTTATAAACTGAATCCGAGTTTATTGTTTATTATTCACTGTTATAAAGGTAGAATAATAGGGATAAATCGAAGAATTAAAAAAACGAATATGGTAACCTATCATCTCTAAACAAAATTAATTGATGGTTGATATTGAATAAAAGTTTATAGAAATGATTTGAGCGACAGGCAGTATATAATGAATCGCCTGTCGTTTTTATGTGAGAAGATAAACATTTTATCTAGAAAAAGAAGAAGCAGTGAGGTAATGTATAGGCACAAAGATAAAAACACAACGCAAGTCTAACTTGTAGAACTGGTAGGTAGTCCAGTCACACTATTTAGGTGTAAGTAACCCTCCCTCCTTAGGGTCGTCCGTTCTTTGTTCATCACAATCATTTTAAGGAGGAATTGTCGTGAACAAAATTTCGGGAAAGTTAACAGTATTTTTTGAAGACCCTTTTTGGGTAGGTGTGTTTGAACGTGTCGCCGAAGGCAAGCTATCCGTTTGTAAGGTTACGTTTGGGGCGGAACCTAAAGACTATGAGGTTTATGATTTTGTTCTGAAAAATTATCAGCGGCTACGATTTAGTCCGGCTGTGGCAACGGATGGAAAAGAATTAAGCTGCAATCCGAAACGGGTACAGCGTGAAGTGCGGAAACAGACGCAAAATATCGGAATGGGGACAAAATCACAGCAGGCTTTGAAATTACAGCGGGAGCAGTTGAAAATCGAGCGTAGGACTTTAAGCGGAGAGCAACGAAAAACAAAGAAAAAGCGGCAGTTTGAATTGAAACGGCAAAAAAGGAAAAACAAACATAAGGGTAGGTAATACTACCCCTTTTCCTTAGACCATAGGAAGGAGAATATCGTTTGAAAATCATAGAAGTGAAAGAACGGCCGGATGCATTGGTGAACCAGCTGCTGGCTGTATGGGAAAGCTCGGTGCGCGCGACGCATCTATTCCTGTCCGAAGAGGAAATTCAAATGATCAAGGAATATGTACCGCAGGCGTTGCGGGATGTTCCTTGTTTGGTTTTGATCGAAAACAAAAAACAAGTCCCGGTTGGCTTTATGGGGATCGCGAACCAGCATCTGGAAATGCTGTTTATTGCGCAGGAACAACGCGGAAAAGGATTTGGCAAAGCGCTGCTTCAATACGGAATGGATCAATACGCGATTCACGATTTGGCGGTAAACGAGCAAAATCCGCTGGCGAAAGGATTTTACGAGAAGATGGGCTTTGAAGTGTACAAAAGAACGGAATGCGATGAGCAGGGCGGTCCGTATCCGCTTTTGTATATGAAACGAAAGGGAGAATGTATTTGAACGAAAAGAAAAAAGATCCAATCGTACACGAGGTGGACGGGCTTCGCTTCCATCTCAACACGAAACACGATTTTGCATGGCTCAAACGCTACGGGGAGGTGTTTTCCGTCATCGACGCGACCGGCTCCGGATGCGTATGCTTCGGAATGGACGACGGACAGAAAAAACGCTTCGTCAAAGTGGCGGGCATGGATACCGTCGAGGCGGAAATTTCACCCGGTCAGTCCATCGAAACGTTGAAACACGCGGTGAAATTGTATGAAGAGCTAAAACATCCGTATTTGATCACACTGCTTGACGCGTATCCGGTCGAAGACGGTTATGCGGCCGTGTTCGACTGGTGCGAAGGGGACTGTTTGTTTGAACACTGGAATTTTGACCGCTATAAAAACGGACAGACGGATCCGAGAGAACGATTCAAACAATTACCGGCCCTTCAAAAACTCGCTGTGGTGGACGCGATGTTTTCCTTTTTGGAAACCGTGGTCAAAAAAGGGTATGTGGCGGTCGACTTTTATGATGGAAGCCTCCTGTATGATTTTGCGAAAGACCAGATCATGATTTGCGACATCGACCTCTTTCAAAAAGGACCGCTCACCAACGAAATCGGTGCTGACTACTGGGGAACGAAACGGTTGAAAGCGCCCGAGGAATACGAGAAAGGGGCCGTAATCGACGAGCGAACCAACGTGTTTACGCTCGGCGCGCTGCTACTCGATTTTTTCGGGACGTACACGAAAGAGGAAGTGAAGCGCCGATACAAAGACTGCCGCGTTGTGCCTTGCGCGCTTGCTCAATGGTCGCTGAACGAACAAGCGTACGCTGTCGTTTGCCGGGCCGTCGATCCGGCTCCAGACAAACGGTATTCGACGATCGCCGCTTTTCATCGAGCCTGGCAAACCGCGATACACAACGAAAAAAAGCCGTTTTCTGCGTAGAAAAGGGCCTTTTATGAAGCAAGCTTCCTGCTTTTGCGCGTTCACGATCGGCCAGGTCGTGGATAGGGTTTGTTTTGGAAGAGCCGAGCGAAAATATAGAGCGAAACTGTCTGCGGACAGTTTTTTTTTATGACTGGATCTTCGGCTTGTTGAGCACATCGACAATGTCCTGAAGGGCGCGCCCGAGATGGCGCGTCAGGATCTGGCCGATTTCGCGCCGGTCGTTTTCATTGTATTCGTTGAGCAAATAATCGCCTTCGTCGAAGTCGAATGTGATTTCTCCTTGCGCAATCGAGATCTCGATTTCCGCGACGACTTCGGTCATAGCCAGCTTGTATAGCCTTTTTCCTTCCTCTGTTTCGAGAAATTGATAAAAGTTTTCTTTGCCGTTGGCAAGCATTTGACTAATTTGAATGAGGGCGTCGGTGCGAGCTTCCCGTTTTTCATGCAGGCTCATCGTTATCCTCCTTTCCCGGACCGGATTTCATTTGACGGTATTTTTTCGGAGACGATCCGATTTTCTGGGTAAATATTTTTGTAAAGTGAAGCGAGTCCTCAAACCCGACCGAACGGGCGATGACATGGATCGGCAGTTCGGTTTGAATGAGCAGCCGGCACGCCTCCTCCTCTTTCGTTTTCCAAATATACTCTTTCAAGGAAAGGTTCGTTTCCTGCTTGAACAGGCGGGAAAGATAGGAGCGGTGCAGCCCGGTATAGTCGGCGACATCCTGCACCCGGATCGGAACGTCGACGTGGCTCAAACAATACGTCATGATCTCCTTGATGTAGTCTTTGGAACTTCTTTTCGCTTCCTTGTTCTGGTTTGGAAAATGAAGCACCAGAAACGCCAGAAACTTGTACAACACGTGATTCAGCGCGAGATCGCGGATTTCAAAAGGCGACACGTACGCCCGCTGCATTTCAATAAAAAGCAGCGATAAATCGTAGTTTTGCGCGTAGTGTGCGATGGGCGAGTCGAAAAAGGAAGTTCTTCGCAAATACGACTCGATGTCGATGTGCGCGCCCGTCATGCCGATCCATCCATATCCCCAGGGGTCGTCTTTGTCGGCCTCGTAATAAATTTCCTGTCCCGGCACGATAAAAAACAAATCGCCGCGCGACAGACGATACGTTTGCCCGTTCACCTTGAAAATTCCTTTTCCCTGGGTCACGTAGTGGATCATAAAGCTTTTTCGCACCGCCGGACCATACGAATGCCCCGGTTCGCACTCCTCGTAGCCTTGCGTGTACACCATCGCCTCGGCGTTAAAGTAAAAATCCGTCGAATTGGTCGTGATGCGCATAAGTTCTCCTTTCCAAAGTCACATTTTTCCATAATTATATCACAACCATCTATAGGATGGTTGCGCTTTCATCTTTATAATGGTGCTGTCGACATCATAAAACAGAAGGAGAAATACACAATGAACCGATTGACAGACAAATTGATGGAAAAAATCGGCCCGTTTGCCGAAATGGTTTCCACCAACAAATATCTTTGCTCGCTGCGCGATGGTTTCATGGTCGCTTTCCCGGCGACGATGTTCGCGTCCATCGCCATCATCATTCAATACCTGCCCGCTACATTTGGCCTGGAAGGCGTCACGCCGTCGAAGAAATCCTCCCTTCGCGTCCGGTCGTTTTGAACAGCTGGGAAGCGATGTATTTTGATTTGAACGAAAAAAAACTGCTGCGGCTTGCCGAAGAGGCACGCGCCCTCGGGGTGGACTGCTTTGTCGTCGATGACGGCTGGTTCGGCCATCGGGACAACGACCGGTCGTCGCTTGGCGACTGGCATACGGACCGGAAAAAATTTCCGGAAGGGCTTGGCGCGTTCGCCAGGAAGATCCACGCAGCGGGAATGCAGTTTGGCTTGTGGTTCGAGCCGGAAATGGTCAACGAGGACGCCGCGTTTTATGCCGCGCATCCGGCATTTGTCGTCCGTCCGCCGCAAGGCCGGTACAGCTACGGCCGGGGGCAGCTCGTGCTTGATTTTGCCAATCCGGCGTGCGTGGACGCGGTGTACGCGCAAATGAAAACAATCATCGAGCAGACGAAGCTCGACTACATCAAGTGGGACATGAACCGCGATGTGACGGAGGCGTATTCCCCGTATCTCGCGTCGCAGGGGCGCTCGCAAAAGGAATTTTATCACCGGTATATCCAGGGGGTTTACGCGCTACATGAAAAAATCGCGAACGATTTTCCGCATGTGCTTGTGGAAGGGTGCGCGTCGGGCGGGGGCCGGTTTGATGCGGGCATCCTGTATTACGCGCCGCAAATCTGGACGAGCGACAATACCGACGCCTTCGCCCGTTTGGACATTCAGGCGGGATGCGCGCTGGCGTACCCGATGGCGTGCATGTCAAACCATATTTCGGCGGTGCCCAACCACCAGACGTTTCGAAAAACGAGTTTGACGATGCGGGAGCATGTGGCGGTGTTCGGGATCCTCGGCTTGGAACTGGATCTTTGCCAGTGCGCACCAAAAGAAAAGGAGCAGCTGAAAAGGGCGATCGCGGAATATAAAGCGATGCAGCCGCTGATTTTGAATGGCACGTTGTATGTCCATCCGAAACACGAAGGATGGCGGGCGTGGACGGCCATCGCCCGAAACAAGGCGACGTATTTGACGGGATTTTACAGCACGGTGGCTGATTTGCGGGTTTCCCGAAACGAGCGGGTGTGCGTTCCGGGGGTGGAGGCGAACGCGAAATATACGATCGAAGGCTGTTCGATCGACGGCGCGGTGCTCAAAGCGGGCGGCTTGCGGGTGCCGCTACGCTTTAATGGAGCCAACGGCGAGATGGCGGTGCTGAAGGGCGATTTTTGTTCGGCGCTGACCTGGAAAAGGGAGAAGACGGGCGATGAAGACGTTTTTAAAATTCCCGGATGGCTTTTGGTGGGGCGCGGCGATGAGCGGCCCGCAAAGCGAAGGCTGGGCCGGAAAACGATACGAAAACATCATGGACACGTGGTATCGGACGCGAAGGGAGGATTTCTTCGACGGCGTGGGGCCTGACGTGACGAGTGATTTTTTCCACCGGTTCGAGGAGGATTTCCGGCGGATGAAAGAGGCGGGGATCCACTCGTTTCGCACAAGCGTGCAATGGACAAGGCTGATTGCCGATTTTGAAACCGGAAAGCCGGACGCGCAGGGCGTGGCGTTTTACCGCTCGATGATCGAGGCGGCGAAGAAAAACGGGATCGAGCTCGTGCTTAATTTGCACCACTTCGACATGCCGACGATTTTGTTTGAGCGGTATGGCGGCTGGGAAAGCCGGCACGTCGTGGAGCTGTTCGCGAAGTTCGCGAAAACGGCGTTTGAATGCTTTGGAAACGATGTACGTTTCTGGACGACGTTCAACGAGCCGATGGTCATTGTGGATGGAGGATACTTGTATGGCTACCACTATCCGGGTTTGAAAGGCGAAGGCCGCCGCGGCGTGCAGGTTTTATACCATCTTTGTCTGGCGAGCGCGATGGCGGTGGAGCAATATCGAAAGCTGGGCTTGAAGGGAAAAATCGGCTTGATCGTGAATGTGACACCGGCGTATTCGAAATCAAACGGCGAGGCGGACCAAAACGCGGCGCGGTTCTTTGACTGGTTTCATTGGCGGTCGTTTCTGGATGTTAGTATTCTTGGACGTTTCCCCGAAGAGCTGGTGGATGTTTTGCGTCGTGATGGGGTGTTGTGGAACGCGAAGGAGGAAGACGAAGCGCTTTTGATGGCGAACCGGATCGACTTTGCGGGCATCAACTATTATCATCCGACCCGGGTGCAGGCCCCGGATTCGATCACGGAAACGGGCTGGCTGCCGGACCGGTACTACGCGCATTACGACTGGCCGCAAAAGCGAGTCAATGCGTCGAAAAACTGGGAAATCTTTCCTCGCGCGTTGTACGATGTGGCGATGGCGATGAAAACGTTGTATCCCGATACGCCGTGGTTTGTTTCGGAGTGCGGCATAGGGGTGCACGACGAGGAGCGCTTTCGGGATCCGGAGGGCGTGATCGACGATGCGTACCGGATCGCGTTTTTTGAGGAGCATCTCGAATGGCTGCATCAAGCGATACAGGAGGGAGCCGATTGTTTCGGGTTTCATGTGTGGGCGGCGCTGGACTGCTGGAGCTGGAACAACGCGTACCGCAACCGGTACGGTTTGATTGAAGTCGATTTGAGCGATCAAAGGCGAACGATGAAACGATCGGGAACATGGTATCGGAAGGTTTCGATGCGCAATGGATTGGAAAAATAAGAGCCTTCTTTTCAGGCTGCTGGCGAGTCAATGCCGGCAGCTTTTTGTGTTTTCGAGAGTTGGGTGGAATCAAAAAAGGGATAGCGGCTTACTATCCCTTTTGGATGGATCAAGAATGGAATGGCCTATCTTCTTCCTAGAAAAAATCCGACACCGATTCCGATGAGAACGGCGACGACAATAAGAATGAAGAAGGCGAGTCCGTTGATTGTGATATACATTGAGGTACACCTTCCTTTCTGGTTTTATGGTAAATGGAATGGCGGAAACCGTCAAAATATTTGCTTAAGGGGACAATCCAAAGCGGAAACGCAAAGGTGAGGGATGCGTAAAATGGCGTTTGGGAAGACAGGCGTGCTACACTAGAGAGGATAAAAAGGAGGATCATGCAATGCGAATTTGTGTATATGGCGCAAGCAGCAACGACATTGATCAAGCGTATTTGAATGCAGGATACGAACTTGGAAAACAAATGGCGGAAAAGAAAATCGAACTGGTGTTTGGCGGAGGCGCCACGGGAATCATGGGCGCTGTCAATCGCGGCGTGCTTGAAAATGGCGGAACGTCGATTGGCGTGGCTCCTAAATTTTTTGACCAGCCCGGCATTTTGGCGAAGGATTGCACCCAGTTTATTTTTACGAATACGATGCGGGAGCGCAAACAGAAAATGGAGGATTTGGCCGACGCCTTTATTATGATGCCAGGCGGTATCGGAACGTACGAGGAGTTTTTTGAAATCCTGACGTTGAAGCAGCTCGACCAAAACCATAAGCCGCTTGTGATTTTGAGTACCAACGGGTATTACGATTCGCTGCTTTCTTTGCTCAATGGAATGCTGGCCGATCGCTTTATGAGCGAGCATGTCATGACGCTTGTATCGACAGCGTATGAGCCGATGGCCGCGTTGTCGCAAATCGAAAGCGAACAGACAAAGTAACAATTTTAAAAAAAAGTTTGACAAACCCGCATTTACGGGGTATTATAACTAAGTATTCAGCGAATGGGCCTGTAGCTCAGGTGGTTAGAGCGCACCCCTGATAAGGGTGAGGTCGTTGGTTCAAGTCCATTCAGGCCCACCATTTGCTGAATTATGATGTGGGGTGTTAGCTCAGCTGGGAGAGCACCTGTTTTGCACGCAGGGGGTCAGGAGTTCGATCCTCCTACGCTCCACCATATTGAAATGAATGTTCTCATCTTCGGATGGGAACTTTTTTTATAACAACCCTGTCCGTAATCGTAGGTGCCGAGGCTGCCAGCAAAAAAGGTGATTCTTCCAAATGGAATCACCTTTTTTGTTACTGGCAACGATCTTGATTCGAAGCATCCTCCTGCGAACGCATATCCGCGGCGATCAGGGCTTTGACATACGGGCCGAACGCTTTGTCAGAGAGCCACTCGATCATTTCTTTTTCGGTATTCTTGTTAAATCGAATGCCTTTGAGGACGGTGTTCTTCTTATTGTATTTGTTGCTAGCACGGATTTGAGCCGGACTTGACATGAGTTTTCGTTTTTCCTTTCTTTTGAGGCCTTCGGCATAGCTTTGTTTATATTGTTTTATTCTATATCACTATTATAACAATATTTAACAACCCGTTCAATGGGATAAGAATTTAAAATTTGAGAAAATTTGATTTTTTTTGTTGACATTGGATCGCTCCCAAGGTATTATGATGGAGCATTCAGCGAATGGGCCTGTAGCTCAGGTGGTTAGAGCGCACCCCTGATAAGGGTGAGGTCGTTGGTTCAAGTCCATTCAGGCCCACCATTTGCTGAATTATGATGTGGGGTGTTAGCTCAGCTGGGAGAGCACCTGTTTTGCACGCAGGGGGTCAGGAGTTCGATCCTCCTACGCTCCACCATATTGAAATGAACGTTCTCATCTTCGGATGGGAACTTTTTTTTGCCTGATTTGTTACAAAAGGGTCAATACATACTCTTCACGGCAGGGGATAGATTTTATATACTTTTAGACGGAGGTTTTGCGCACGAGATCTTGCTGTGATCGTACGTAACAAAATTGTGATGGAAGCGTGAAATCTCCGGCACTCCGAAAGGAGTGCTTTTTTTCAGGGCACAAAAAAAACAAAGGCGAGATCGACCCGCCTTTGCATTTTTGAGTTTTAAATAATTATTTTTAGGAGAGAGATTATAGAAGAGAATTTTATTGTGCTCTCTTAACACACCTATAAGATACGGCTTTTTTGTGTTTTAACAATAATCTTTTTTTGGGAAAAAATGTGAGTTTTCCTAAGATTATGGAAAATAAAAAGAAACCGATGGGAAAACAAACCGTATGGTATAATAGGAAAAACCGGAGGGACTTTATGCTCTTATTTTTGAAAAGTATCCCGCGACTTTATCGAAGCGCACGCAAAGATCTCAGCCGTCATTTTCCAATGGCGTTTTCCTCGGCCTTGTCGATTGGAATCGCTTTGCTCATTGCGATGCTGCTCGTTGTCGTGGCCGCCAATATCAATCGTTTTACCAATTCAATCGAAGAAGAACTCGTCATTCAGGCTTCCATTTCCCCGACTTTAGCCGAAAGCTCCAAAGAAAGCTTGCGTGAACAAATCGCGCAAATAGACGGAATCGAGTCCGTTCAGTTTTCTTCCAAAGAAGAAGAGCTGGACAAGCTCATTCAGGAAAATGGCGATGTCTTTTCCCGCTACGCCGAAGAAGGCCGAAATCCGCTGTACGATATTTACATCATCGAAGTGCGGGACCCTGAACACATTGACGAGATTTCCGCAGCCGTCGAAGAAATCCCGGGCATCAACGCGGTGAATTACGGCGGTGGCGCCATTACGAAACTCGTGTCGATTTTCCAGGTTTTGCGCCGATACGGCAGCGTGCTCGTCTTGTTTATGATTTTGCTCGCCATCTTCCTGATTCGAAACACAATTAAAATGACGATTCATGTGCGAAAAGATGAAATCGCGATCATGCGCCAGGTCGGCGCCTACAACTGGTACATTACGACGCCATTCGTACTCGAAGGCATGGTCATCGGCGCCTGGGGCGCGCTGATTCCCGCGCTACTTGTCGGCATCGGCTATCCGCTCTTTTACCAGGGCATGCATGGCGTGTTCATTTCCGATTTGTTCCAGCTGCTCGCCCCGTTTCCTTTTGTCGTATGGATCGTGCTTGGTTTGTTCGCCATTGGATTGGGAACCGGAATGATCGGCTCCTTCCTGGCGGTTAGAAAGTATGTAAGGTGGATACGATGAAGACAACTCGAAAGATTTTTGGCCTGGTCTGGGCGGTTTGCGTCGGCGCAGCTTGTTTGCTGCCGGTTTACGCCGAAGACTACTCCAATACCGAAGAATGGTACACAAAGTGTACGAAGCCGCAAACAAGCGAAAGCGATGTGAAAGCCTGTGAAGGGTTTCAGCAATACCAAAACGAAAAAAGGCAGCAGCTCTCCAGCAGCATAAACAATTTTAACGAATCCATCGCGACGCTGGAAAACGATGTGGAACGGGTCGCTTCGCTTGCGCAGGAACAAAAAGCGCTCGCCGAGCAGCTGTCGGCTCAAATCGCCGAAACGGAAAACGCGATCGCTATGCTCGACACGAACATCCGGCAGCTTGAAAATGAAATCCAGGCCAAGCAAGCCGAGATCGAAATGTGGGACGCGCAAATCAAAGACCGGATGCGCCAGGAGCAATCCAGTCTTGGCACCAACATGGTCATCGACCTGGTGATGGGCAGCAAAGATCTCAACGACATGCTTCGACGCATTAGCGGGATCGAGCGCATCACCGAAAACGATCAAGACCAAATCGAGCAGCTCAACAAACTCAAAGCGGAGCTGGAAGTGCAGCGCGCCGAAGTCGTCCGCCTCAAAGAGGAACAGGAAGCGCACCGCCAGCAGCTCGAAAACCAAAAGGCGGAAGCCAAAGCGCTCGAAGAAAGCTACAACGCGCTCGTCGCGCAATACGAGCAGCAAATTGCCGAGCTGCAAGCGCAAAAACGCGCCGCGCAAGCCGACATGGACGCCATACGTCCATTCACTATCACGACCGCCATGGCCGGCACCGTGCTCTCCAGCGTGCCCGGCTTTGTCCTCCCGATTTCGGGCGGCGGCAAGTCCGCCGGAACGTGGGCGTATCCGTCCGGCGGGTTGCATCTCGGTCTGGATTGGGCTGTTCCGATCGGAACGCCCGTCGTGGCACCGGCCGACGGCCTGATTTTGTACGCCGCCAACCCGGTCCCGAGCAATTCCGGCTATTTAGGCAACTGGTCGGGCTATCCGATCGGCGGCGGAAACACCGTCGAAATGCTGTGCAACGTCAACGGGACGCTATACGCTATCTCGTTTGCCCATCTTTCGCAAGAGGGCATGGCGGTCAGCGCCGGCCAAATGGTCAGCCAGGGGCAGGTCATTGCGGCCACGGGCAATTCCGGCAACACATCCGGTCCGCATTGCCACATCGAAGTATACAATTTAGGAAATATGAGCGTCGAACAAGCCGTGCAGCGATTTGCGGCCGGCGCGGACTTTGCGTGGGGCACTGGCTGGAACACAACCTCCACGTCGTGCGAGGCAACCGGCGGCGCCACACCATGTCGCGAAAGACCGGAGAAATTTTTCTCCTAGAAAGGTTTCAACCATGATCGAATTGAAAAATGTCACCAAAGCGTATCCGAACGGGGTCCACGCGCTCAATCACGTGGATCTATCCATCGAAGACGGGGAGTTCGTTTACGTGATTGGCGCCACGGGATCCGGGAAAAGCACGCTGATCAAGCTGCTCAATGGCGAGGAAGTCGCCGATGAAGGAACCGTGATTGTCAACGGAGTCGATGTCGGGGCACTCAAACACCGCAAGGTTCCAGCCTACCGAAGAAACATTGGCTGTATTTTTCAAGACTATCGTCTGCTGCCCAAGCTGACGGTGCAGGAAAACATCGCGTTCGCGCTGGAAGTCATTGGCATGCCGAAAAAAGCCATCAAGACGCGGGTTCGCGAAATTTTGGATTTAGTGGATTTGCGCGACAAAGCCCGCAGCTACCCGGACGAGTTATCGGGCGGCCAGCAGCAGCGTGTCACGATCGGCCGGGCGATTGCCAATCGGCCGAAAATCCTGATCGCCGACGAGCCAACCGGAAATCTGGATCCGGAAAAAAGTCTGGAAATCATCCGGCTGCTTGAAAAAATCAATCACAACTTCGGCACGACGATCGTGATGGTGACGCACGACAAAGAACTCGTGGACCGCTTTCGGAAGCGCACGATTATTTTGGATGGCGGCTATGTGATCCACGATTCGAGCGCGGGTGGATACAAGAGCTTATGAAACGACAGCTGACGTTGCTCGGATACGAGCTGAAATACGCCTGGCTCGGCTTGCGCCGGCACTTTCTGTTGTCGGTTTCCGCGCTCTCCGCAGTCACCATCACGCTGCTGCTCGTTGGGGTGTTTTTAATCGTCGGGCTACACATTGAACATTTTTCAAGCCGGGTCGAAGGCGATTTGTCGATTCATGTCGTGCTGGATCCGCAAATCCGCGACACGGCCCAAATCGACGACATCGAAACGAAAATCAAAGACATTCCCGGTGTCAAAACGATCGTGTTTTCAAGCCGGGCGGACGAGCTCGCCCTCATGGTCAAAGAAAAAGGCGAAGCGTTTTCCATGTACGAAGGCGACGAAAATCCGCTGGGGGACGCGTTTTTCGTCTATGCCAACCAGGGGGACGATCTGGCCGCCGTCAGTTCGCAAATCGACATGATTCCCGGTGTCGCCTCCGTCGCGTATGGCGGCGGAAGCGTGCGCTCGCTTGTCGATTTGCTGGCGCAAGTGCGCGTGATTGCCGGAGCGGGAATCCTCCTGCTTCTTCTCCTTTCGTTCTATTTGATTTATAATACGATCCGTACTACGATATATTCGCGTTCGGATGACATTATAATTATGCGGCAAGTCGGCGCGGAAAACTCGTTTGTAAAACGGCCGTTCGAAATGGAAGGGCTGATGATCTCGCTTTGCGGGGCGCTCATTCCGTTTTTGCTCATCGCATGGGGATATCCGAAGTTTTATGACAGTATGAATGGAAGGCTGTTTGCGAGTGTGTTCGAACTCGTCGCGCCAAACGCAATCCTTGGATGGTGCGCGGCGCTGCTGCTCGGCACAGCGATTCTAATCGGGATCTTCGCGAGTTTTCTAGCCGTGAGCAAATATTTAAAAGAAAAACGATAGGAGTGCTCCTATCGTTTTATGGCATAGCAGGAGGGACCGGAGTGAAAAAAACCAAGAAGCCAAGTGAGAAATTGACAACGAAAGAAAAGGGGCTTATCGTCGGATTGTGCGTCGTCTGCTTTGGAGCCGGCGTTTCGGTCCCCCTTTTGATGGAAAAAGCCCAAAGAAAGGACACCGGCCAGTTTGAAAAGCTCGAAACGATTTACGATTTAATGACGAACAAGTGGTATTACGCCAATGAAATCGACGATGTGCAGGATACGCTGGTCGAGCAAGCCATTGATGGCATGACAACCAATGAAATAGATCCCCATACGACGTATATGGGGCTTGACCAGGCCAAGCGGTTTTCCGACGCGCTGTCAGGCTCCAACGTCGGCATCGGCGTCGGCTTTTTCCGCAACGAGGCGGGCAACATGGTCGTGCGCAGCGTGTACATCGGCTCGGCGGCCGACCAGGCTGGTTTAACGGAAGGCGATATCATTACGAAAGTCGGAAATTTGAACTGCGCGCAGGCCACCAGCGACGAAATCATTGACACCATTAAAAACCACGCGGATCAAAAACTGGAAATCGAGTATGAACGCGATGGCAAGTCTAACCAAACGACCGTCACGCCTGGCGAATACGATTCGACGGTCATTTGCCGGCTCTTTGACGATTACGGGGAAATCATTTTATCCAGTTTTTCGGAAAACAGCGGAAAGGACTTCCATGAAGCCATCCAGCAAATCGAGAAAGCCGGATTGAAAAAGCTTGTGATTGATTTACGCGACAACACCGGCGGTTATTTGGACGCGGCGCAAACGATCGCTTCCTCGCTGCTGCCGGAAAACAGCGTCGTGTTCCAGGAAAAACAAAAAAACGGGAAAATCGAAGAAACTCTCGTTTCCAAAGAATACGATCCGGCGGATTTCGATCAAATCGTCATTCTTCAAAACGGCAACACCGCCAGCGCTTCGGAAGTGCTCATCGGGGCGCTCAAGGACAATTTAGGGGACAAAGTAAAAACCGTTGGCGTCAACACATATGGGAAAGGAACGAAACAAGTGCTCATTCCATTTGAGGATGGAACGTCGTTAAAATATACGGAAACCGAATGGATCACGCCGAATGGAACTTCCATCAATCAAGTCGGCTTTGCGCCGGACGTGGAAGTGGCGGATCAGGAAATTCGTTCCGTGTACTATTCCACCGAGAATAAGGATTTGGAATTTGGTCCGGATGAAGTGGCCGCCAACGCCCAGGCGCTCCAAATGTATTTGGCGTATTTAGGGTACGCGGTCGATCGAACCGACAACTATTTTTCCCAGGCGTCTTCGGAAGCGCTGAAGCAGTTCCAGCGCGATCACGATCTTAACGTCACCGGCCGCAGCGACGAAGCGACATGGAAGGCGCTGGAAGACAACGTTCTTCTTGAAATCAATAAAAACGAAGCCAAAGACGATACCCAACGGCAAAAAGCCATCGAAATGATCACGCAGGAGTAAACCGCAAAAACAATTAAGGGGGCGATTGCATGCGTCAATCAAAAAAAAGGGTGAACAAGACTTCGCTCACCCATTCTTTTTTACAGTCTGTCGGAACATACAGTACGTATATTTCGATTTTTATCGCCGCGTTCTCGCTCGTTTTCGGGATCATCACGTACATGATGACAATCCAGATCGAGGAGCACTCCAACTATTTATCCGATTTGCAGGCGCCATGCGTCTACACGATGACCATTACCGGACAAGACCGGTTTCCGGCCGCGGATTCAAGCAAAACGATTATCACGCTGCCCAAAACGAGAATCGCGTTCGATATTTCGAGCGGTTCGATTTTGGATATCGGCAATGTAGTCATGGTCGATGAAGAAACCGTCGGGAAAATCGACTCCTGGTCGGTGTCGGAGCATCAGACGGATCGGAAAGCGAAAACGGAAAATAAAAAAAGAACCGCCAAAACCGATTCGCTGACGTACCGGCCGGAAACGTGGAACTACGATCCGGAAACCAAAACGGCCTACACGGTGCTTTTCGTCAAGACCGGCAACAACACGAGCGATATTTGGCTGCTCATTATGGATAAAAATAAAAATTTGAAAATTTATGGATACGACGCTTTGCCAACGGATCAGAAAACCGCGTATCCAACCGCATTTCAGGCGTATCGAAGCGCCCGGAAGTTTTTAGTAGAAAACAACATTTAAAAGGAGGGAAGACATGGATCATTTTGAATTGGTGTCTGAATACAAACCAAGCGGCGATCAGCCCGAAGCGATTCAGGAGCTGGTGGAAGGCATTCGCGAAGGAAAAAAAGCGCAAGTGCTTCTGGGCGCGACCGGAACCGGAAAAACGTTTACGATTTCCAATGTGATTGAACAAGTCAACAAGCCAACGCTGGTGTTTGTCCACAATAAAACGCTCGCTTCCCAGCTGTATTCGGAATTCAAAGAGTTTTTTCCAAACAACCACGTAGAGTACTTTGTATCCTATTTCGATTATTATCAGCCGGAAGCGTACATGCCCAAAACTGACACGTACATTGACAAAAACACCAAAACCAACGAGGAACTCGACATGCTGCGCATGGCGGCCGTCAACGCCGCGCTTCATCATCGCGACACGATCATTGTTGCCAGTGTCGCTTCGATTTACGGCGCCAGCAATCCGAATCAATACAAAGACATGATTGAAACGATTCATGTCGGCGACGTGATCGAACGCAATGAACTCATGCTTAAGCTCGTCGGCCAGCAATACAAGCGCAACGACATGGATCCGGCGCGCGGCACGTTTCGGGTTCGCGGCGACACGATCGAAATCACGCCGGGCCACACCGACGCGTATTTGATCCGCATCGAAATGTTTGGTGATGAAATTGAGCGCATTTGCGAAGTCGATCCGCTAACCGGCAAGCTCAACGCCGCCTACCAGATGTACAACATTTATCCGGCCAACGGCTACGCGACGAGCATGGACATTATGAAAAAGGCGGCCTCCAAAATCGAACAGGAGCTAGAAGAACGACTGGAATACTTCGATTCGATGGGCAAGCCTTTGGAAAAAGAACGGCTCGAGCAGCGGTGCCGGTACGATATCGAGGCCCTTCGCGAATTTGGCGTATGCCCGGGCATTGAAAACTATTCCCGGCACATTGACGGCCGCAAGGAAGGCGAGCGCCCGTATACGCTGTTTGACTACTTTCCGGACGATTACTTGCTGGTAGTCGATGAAAGCCACGTATCGCTGCCGCAAATTCGCGGCATGTTCAACGGCGACAAGGCCCGCAAGCAAACTTTGGTTGATTACGGATTCCGGCTGCCAAGCGCTTTGGACAACCGGCCGCTGAAATTTGACGAATTTGAATCCATTACGCCGCAGTCGATTTTCGTTTCGGCTACGCCGGGTGATTACGAGCTGGAACGCACCGACGGCCATGTCGTAGAGCAAATTATCCGGCCAACCGGATTGCTGGATCCCGTCGTGGAGGTTCGTCCAATCGAAGGCCAAATCGACGATTTGGTGGATGAAATCAAAGAACGGATTGCGCGGCATGAAAGAACGCTGGTGACGACATTAACGGTTCGGATGGCGGAAGACTTGACGTCGTATTTGAAAAACATGGATTTGAAAGTGGCGTGGCTGCACCATGAAGTGACGACGATTGAGCGAACAGAAATCATCCACGATTTGCGGGAAGGAAAATACGATGTTCTCGTCGGGATCAACTTGCTGCGGGAAGGACTGGACATTCCGGAAGTGTCGCTGATCGCGATTTTGGACGCGGATAAGGAAGGCTTTTTGCGTTCGCGCCGTTCGCTCATCCAGATCATTGGCCGGGCGGCCCGCAATGCGCAAGGAAAAGTCATTATGTATGCGGATAAGATCACTGAAAGCATGGACGAGGCCATCAAGGAAACGGCCAGACGCCGGGCAATCCAGATGGAGTACAACGAGAAGCATCATATCGTGCCAAAAACGATCGTCAAGCCGATTCACGATGTCGTGCGTTCCAAAGAAACGAAAGAGGCAACGAAAAAATACTTGAAACGAAAGAAAATCAGTGCCAAGGAAAAGGAAAAGATGATTACCGATTTGACAGCCGAGATGAAGGAAGCGGCCAAGGAGCTCGATTTCGAACGGGCTGCCCAGCTGCGGGATATGATTCTCGAGTTGCAGGACTAAAAAACGAAAAAAAAGCGCGGAAAGCAATCCACTATGCAAATTCCGCGCTTTTTTTATTGATTGGACTCGGTCCAGCGAATTGGGGTTTCGTGATGCGCTTCCAGATATTCGTTGGCTTTTTTAAAGCAGTTGCTGCCAAAAAAACCGCGGGAAGCCGACAACGGCGAAGGGTGGGCGGACTCCAAAATCAAATGGTTCGGATTGGTGAGAAATTTTTTCGCTTCTCGTGCTTTGGCACCCCACAAGATGAAGACGATCGGCTGCGGCAAATCGTTGAGCGCCTTTAAAATTTCATTGGTGAACAGCTGCCAGCCGATTTTTTGATGCGACAACGGCTGGTGTTCCCGAACCGTTAAAATCGGATTGAGCAGCAGGACGCCTTGCCGGGCCCAGTCCCGCAAATCCCCGGTGCGTTGGACAGAAGTATGATATTCCGCTTCCAGCTCTTTATAAATGTTTTTGAGAGAAGGCGGCAGCGGAATTTCCGGATTGACGGAAAAGGCCAGACCGTGCGCCTGCCGGGGGCCATGATAAGGGTCCTGTCCGAGAATGACGACTTTGACTTGCGACGGGGAGGTCAGTTCAAGAGCCGAAAAGATTTGATCTTTGGGGGGATAAACGGTTGTGGTTTTGTATTCGGCCGCCAGCAGTTTTTTGAGCGCCTGCATATACGGTTTGGCGCATTCTTGCTCCAAAATAAAGTTCCATTCGTTATGAATCATGTTTTCTTCCTCGTTTCCATTGGTTTTTCTCCTTCAATCTTATAAAATGAATCCATGACAGTTCAAGAAAAAATTTACTGGATGGAAAATCAACGAGGGAAAAACCATCCGCTTCCTGTTTTTCGGGCCTGGCTTGACAAGGCGCTTCCCCGCCATCGTCAACTCAAGCTCATTCAAGTCGGCGGCACCAATGGCAAAGGGAGCACATGCCAGTGGCTGAGCAGCCTGCTCGAGAAAGCCGGCTATCGAACCGGAGTGTTTACGAGTCCGCATTTGATCTCGCATACGGAGCGGATCCGCGTGGGCCGCACGCCGATTTCACTGGAAGCATGGGAGACAATCTTTGACCGGTATGCCGCTTTTTTTCAGGAAAACAAACTGACTATGTTTGAAATGGATCTTTTTATGGCGATTGCGTATTTTTTAGAGCAGGATATCCAATACGGGATCATCGAAGTCGGCATGGGGGGCCGGCTGGATGCGACCACCGCGCTCGATTATCTGGCCACGCTCATTACCAATGTCGGAATGGATCATATGGAGTATTTAGGAAACAGCTTAAACGCTATCGCAAAGGAAAAAGCGGGAATTTTTAAAGAAGGCACACTGGCTATCGCTTACGATACGACGTGCTTTGCGGTGATGGAGGAAGAAGCGCTGGCGCGCCGGACTTCGCTGCTTGTCGCCGACTACGACGTTTCCCGGTTCGATCTTTCCAAACTGGCGGCGTATCAGCGGGACAATTTGATTTTGGCACTAAGCGCGCTGGAACAGCTGCGGCTGTTGAAGCCCGCCGTGATCCAGCCGGTCATCGACGACTATCAATGGGCCGGTCGCTTCATGTTGCTGCGCCAGCAGCCGAAGCTGATTGTGGATGGAGCCCACAACGTGCCGGGAATCCGGGCCCTTGTTCGATCGCTGCCGGTCTTTCAAGGCGAGATTTATTTTTCCGCGTTGAAGGAAAAGGAAATAGACGCGATGCTTCAAATTTTAGCGAGTCTGGAGCAGCCAATCACCCTGGTGCATTTTGACAGCACGCGTCTTTGCGATCTGGATGCGCTGCAAGCCCGTTACGGATTGCCCTGCATAGATGTGACGGCGTTGATGACCCGCCTGCAAAACACCGAAAAAGACACGCTCGTGTGCGGCTCGCTGTATTTTGTTGGCGATGTGCTCGCGCGCTGGCAGACGTTGCCAAACAAAAACAACTAAAAAAGCCCGGAAGGGCTTTTTAAATTTTAATGGAAGGCCGCAGGCGTTCGCATATTTTTAAGATAGAAAACAACAGTGCGACATCGACCGGGAATAAAATCACGTTTTTTAAGACGCGAGCGCCAAGCAAAACGAAGAAGCTGTCCCCGTACATGATTGAAAGCCAAAGCGAATTGAGGATCATGTAAACGAAGACGACGATCAAAGCTCTGGCGACGACGATTTTCCACAGTTTAATGGTTTGCTGATAAAAAAACGAGGAAAAGATCAGCGCGATGAGCATGGCGTTCAGCGCGTAGCCGGGAAAATACGGACCGTCGGGATGCATCGCGTAGCCGATGAAATCCATGACAAAGGCGGCCAGCATATTCGGATACGGTCCGTAAAAATAACAGCTGGCGGCTGTCGCTAAAAACCCGAATGTGATCCGCAGCGTCGGACCTAAATAAATGTTGAACGAATTGAGGATGATCTGCAATCCGCAAAACAGGGCGACACCAACAAGGACGCGTGTGTTTTTAAGAGAGCGCACGTTGTCTTTCAGCATAACAAAGTAATCATTCATAAAAAAACCTCCTTTCCCTTTGTGCGAAGAAAAAAGAGGTTGATCTGGTTTTTCTAGGCAACAGCGGGATGCAAGCTACGAATCGCAAGATGCCTTTTCGTTCCGAAACCAACTCCCCGTGTTCCGGACACTTAACGTTCATAACTTTACTCTGCTACAAGGCTAGTATAGACCTTGAAAACACGCTTGTAAATGCGTTTTTACGGCCAGTTTGCGAAAACGCTTTCTTCTTTTAGGTATGCTAAAAACTTCACAATCTTTCGTATAGAAAATTCGTCGTTCCTGTTTTATACTACAAATGAAAAGAGGAAATAAAACTATGATTATTGATAAATTGGAAGAGAAAATCCGAGGGAAAGGCACGAAGATCGTCTTTACGGAAGGATGGGATCCGCGCGTGCAGCAGGCGGCCATCGAATTGGCGAAAAAAGATGTCGTGCATCCGATTTTGCTTGGCGAAAAAGATGAAATCGAGAGCTGCGCCAAAGAGCACGGCTTTGATTTGACGAACATTGAAACGATTGCTCCATCGGAATTTCCGGACATGGACAAAATGGCTATCAAAATGGTTGAACTTCGTCGTGGTAAACTGGATATGGAACGTTGCCGCAAAGCGCTGGAAAGCACGAACTATTTTGGAACGATGCTCGTACAAATGGGCTACGCTGACGGCTTGTTAGGTGGCGCGACGTACTCAACCGCCGATACGGTTCGTCCGGCATTGCAGCTTGTCAAGGCGGCGCCGGGCAACGCGCTCGTTTCTTCGGCGTTCCTTCTGGTCAAAGGCGAAGAGGAATATGTCATGGGCGACTGCTCGATCAACATCAATCCAAATGCGGATGATCTGGTCGAGATCACGATGCAGACAGCCAACACGGCGCGTCAATTTGGCTTGGAACCGAAGGTGGCACTGCTTTCCTACTCGACGATGGGATCTGCAAAAGGAGACTGTGTGGCGAAAATGGCGGAAGCCGCTGTTCGTTTGAAACGGATGCCGATTGATTTTGACGTGGATGGCGAGATGCAGTTTGACTGCGCTGTCAGCGAAGATGTAGCGTCTTTGAAAGCGCCGCATTCCAAAGTGGCAGGCCATGCCAATACGTTTATTTTCCCGAACCTTTCTTCCGGAAATATCGGGTATAAGATCGCGGCCCGTCTTGGCGGCTGGGAAGCGATTGGTCCGGTTCTGCAAGGCCTCAATGCGCCAATCAATGATTTGTCCCGTGGATGCACCTGGGAGGAAATTTATAAAATGGCCATCGTGACGGCAGCGCAGCGCTCGCTTGGTATTTAATTTGTAAATGAAGAAGATCGAACCGGTTCGCCGGTTCTTTTTTGTGCGTTCTAATAGGGAAGCGTTTCGCTTTTCGATACAATGAAAACGAGGAGAGATACACTATGAATCATGAATTGGTTTTACAACTGATGTATGCCTATTTTTACTTTATGGTCTATGCCTTTGGGGGATGGGTCGTTCAAGGGTTGTATGTCGGATACAAACAGCATCGCTTTTTAAACACGGGATTTTATCATGGCCCGTATGTGCCGATTTTCGGGGTAGGGTGCCTGCTGATCATTTACGTCATCGACCCGATTTCCATGAATCCGTTTCTCGTATTTTTGAATACGTTTGTGATTACGAGCGTGCTCGAATACGTGACTAGCTGGTACTTGCAAAAAAAGTATCACCGTCTTTGGTGGAATTATTCGGACAAGCCGTTTAACATTCATGGCCGTGTCTGCCTGCTGAACAGCACGCTGTATGGCGTGGCTGGAATCGCGGTGACGTTTTGGCTGCAGCCGCTCGTACACGATTTAGTCCTTTGGATTCCGTTCGCGTGGCTTTTGGGCATCGAGGCGGTGTACTCGGTTGTGTTTTGGAGCGATGTCGTTTTGACGACGCTCGAAATGCACGAGCATGTCCACGCTTTGGAGGCGCTCCATGCCCACCTGCAAAAAGCGCTCCATGAAACGAACGACAAGCTGAAGGCTGAATACTTGACGCAGGCGCGCCAAAGTCTGGAAAAGATGAAGCAGACGAGCCAGCACTTGAAGGGATTTGTTTCCCAAAAGCTGGAAGAAGGATACGAGCATAGCATTCATACCGTTTTGAAGCACACATCGTCGAAATAGACGATGTTTTTTCTTGCGTGAAATTGTGTTATGCTAGTTTCATGAAAGAAAAAGAAAAATTCCCTTATGAGATCGAGGAAGGAGCCGTCATGGACTATGTGGAGAACCGGTTCATGCTCGTGCTCAAAGACAAGGAATGGACCGAGGAGGAACTCGGCATGCTGGATCCTTTGCGGATCGGGTTTTGTTATACGAACGGACTGGCGATCTTTGTGCTGGAAGGCGGCGACATTGATTCCAGCGACTTTTATTTCAACATTCAGGAATGCGACTGGAAAGACGCGCTTTTGAATGCGGATCAGGTCACGGTGGAAGTGGTGCTTGTCGATCAACACAACGATATTTGCTGGAAACGTTCGAAATCGTTTACGAAAAAAGATTCTTTGATGATTCAGGAAACGTTGAAAAAACAAGCGGAAATCGAGTTTATGCCCGGCGAGTACGACGTCAACATCAGCGGGATGCAAAGCGCGTATGAACCGTTCGAATTGCTGAAGTTCGAACAATGCTTTATGGAAATGTAGGAGGAAAATATGAAAGCGGTAATCACAGTGGTAGGAAGCGATCGGGTTGGCATTTTGGCCATGATCGCCAATGCGTGCGCAAAGCACAATGTCAATGTTCTGGATGTTTCGCAAACAATCGTGGATGGGATCTTCACGATGACCATGATCACGGATTGTTCCGGGGTCAGCGACTTTGAGGCGTTCGCCCAGTTTATGGAAGTGCTTGGCGAGGAAAATTGTCTGATTGTCCGGGTGATGAATCAGGATATTTTCAAAGCGATGCACACGATCTAGGAGGAAACCATGCAAACGAATGAAATTTTGGAAACGATTAAGATGATCGACGAGGAATATTTGGATATTCGCACGGTCACAATCGGAATTTCCCTGCTGGACTGCATCGACCCGGATATTCAGGTCGCCTGCAAAAAGGTGGAGGAAAAAATATGCCGCGTAGCCAAAGACCTCGTGCCGGTCGCGGAAGAAATCTCGCGCACGTACGGGATCCCGATCGTCAACAAGCGAATCGCGGTGACGCCGATTGCCTTGCTGGCTGGCGCTTGCGAAGGCGATCCGGTGGAATTCGCTTTGACGCTGGAGCGCTGCGCGTGCCGGCTGGGCGTCGATTTTATTGGCGGTTATTCGGCGCTTGTCCAAAAAGGCTACACCAAAGGCGACCGCAAGCTGATTGCCTCGATTCCGGAAGCGCTGGCGCGCACCCAGCACGTATGCGCGAGCGTGAACATTGGCTCGACGAAGGCGGGCATCAATATGGACGCGGTCAAGGAAATGGGTGAAATGATTACGAAAAGCGCCGAGCTGACGCAGGACAACAACTGTCTGGGCGCGGCTAAGCTGGTCGTGTTCTGCAACGCCCCGGAAGACAATCCGTTTATGGCCGGCGCGTTCCATGGCGTCGGGGAAGCGGATGCGATCATTAACGTGGGCGTGTCCGGGCCTGGTGTCGTGCGGGCGACGCTGGCAAAAGCATCGAAGCATGCCACGATGGATGAACTGGCGGATTTGATCAAACGGACCGCGTTCAAGATCACGCGCATGGGACAGCTGGTTGGAACCGTGGCGAGTCAAAAACTGGGAATCCCGTTTGGGATCGTCGACTTGTCGCTGGCGCCAACGCCGGCGATTGGCGACAGCGTAGCGTACATTTTAGAGGAAATGGGACTGGAAACTTGCGGCGCCTATGGAACGACCGCCTGTCTGGCGATGCTCAACGACGCGGTCAAAAAAGGCGGCGTCATGGCGACGTCCAATGTCGGCGGACTTTCCGGCGCGTTTATTCCGGTTTCTGAAGACGCGGGAATGATCGCGGCCGCGCAAAGCGGCGTGCTGACGCTCGAAAAGCTGGAAGCGATGACAGCTGTCTGCTCCGTTGGTCTGGATATGATTGTCGTTCCGGGAAACACGCCGAGCACAATTATTTCGGGCATTATCGCCGACGAGGCCGCCATTGGCATGGTTAACTCGAAAACGACGGCGGTTCGAATCATTCCGGCGATTGGCAAGACGGTGGGCGAGGAACTGGATTTTGGCGGTTTGCTGGGCCACGGACCGGTGATGCCGGTCAATATGGAAAACAATGCCGTCTTTGTGAATCGGGGCGGACGGATCCCGGCGCCTTTACAGGCTTTGAAGAATTAATCGAAAAACAGGTTTACATTCGCGGACTTCTATGTTTATAATACTTCCATAAAAACATTGAAGAGAAGAAGTACAAACGGAACAGCTTTTAGAGAAATGACGGTTGGTGCAAGTCATGAAGCAGGAAGTTTGGAACGTGTCTTGGAGTTGCGCTATCGAAGCCGTCGGCGGAGGCAGCGTCCGTGAATTCGCGTTAAGAATGAGGTGTCGTCCATATCCTGTGGACGGAAGTTAGGTGGTACCGCGTAATCATTGCGTCCTTTCATTGTGGAAGGACGCTTTTTTTATGGAGGGTCTGAGGAAAAGAGGAGAAAGAGTATGAACAAATTATTGAAAATCGGGGCGGCGGCTTTGTTGTCGATCGCCACTTTGGCAGGATGCGCATCCGGCTCGAAAGAGGAAAACAGCGAAAAACCAACCGAAGTGCTCATTGGTATTTCGCCGGATTATATGCCTTATGAGGGGCTGGATTCCAAAGGACAGCTGGAAGGGTTTGATATCGACATGACGAAATGGCTGTTCGATTATTTGAATGAAAACGGACGCAACTATACGTATGAGTTCAAGGAACTGTCTTTTGACACGATCATTACGGCGTTGCAGTCGGGACAAATCGACTTGGGTATTTCGGGCTTCACATACGATGAGGAAAGAGAAGGTATTTTCTCGGATTCGTATTACGATTCCGCGCAGGTGATCGTCGTGGACAAGGATTCCGACATTCAGTCTTCGGCGGATTTGAACGGAAAGCTTGTCGGTGCCCAGCAAGGCGCGACCGGCGAAGATGTAGCTAATGGAATCGAAGGGGCCAAAGTGCAGGCAATGCAGGACGTCAAGGTGTTGATGGAATCGCTGAAAGCGCAAGGATTGGATGCGGTTGTGATCGACCAGGCTGTAGCGGACAACTACGCGGCCAATGGCGACTACAAAGTTCTGGACGAGAAGATGCTGGATGAGGAAAACATCATTTATTCCACGGAAGATCATCAGGATTTGATGGACGATGTGAACGAGGCCATCAAGGCGTTCAAAGACAGCGGCGAATACAAAGAGTTGGTAGACAAGTGGTTCGCGGCTTCGGGAGAAGCGAGTGAGTAAGATCTTCACCCCTGAAAATCTTCAATTTTTACTCCAAGGTGCCGGCGTAAGTATTGCGCTGGCCTTTGGTGCTTTAGTGATTGGAGCGGTTTTAGGGGTCATTGGCGCGGCCGGCAAACTGTCGCGGATCAAAGCGTTTAACTGGATTGCCAACATCTATGTTGAATTGTTCCGGGGCACGCCAATGCTGCTGCAAATTTATTTCTTTTATTTAGGCGTGCCTGTCATTATTTCCATGATTACCGGAACCCGGGTACGCATGAACATTTATATCGTGGCGCTTATCGCATTGTCGCTCAACTCGGGCGCATATCAGACAGAACTGATCCGTTCGGGTATTCAGGGCGTGGACAAGGGCCAGTGGGAGGCGTGCGAAACGCTTGGCATTTCGTACTGGACGATGATGAAGGAAGTCATTTTACCGCAGGCGTTTAAGCGGATCGTGCCGCCGCTCGTTTCGGAGTTTATCACGTTGATCAAGGATTCATCGCTGGCTTCGGTTATTGGAACGGCGGAGTTGATGTACCGGACGCAGGCGCTGGGCGCGCGCTACTACAATTATTTGTATCCGCTGATGATCGCGGCGGTCATGTATTTGATCATGACGCTTTGTGTGTCGTGGATTGGAAAGAAAATAGAAAAGAGGTTGGCTGTCAGTGATTAAGGCGGAACATTTATCAAAAAATTTTGGCAAGCTGCACGCGCTCAACGATGTGTCCCTGGAAGTGAAAAAAGGGGAGGTTGTGTGCCTGATTGGACCGTCAGGTTCCGGCAAATCGACATTTTTGCGCTGCATTCATGGTTTGGAGGTGCCGGATCAAGGCACGCGGTATTTGGATGGCGAGCGAATGGACCCGTCCGATCCGAAAAAATATCGGGAACTGCGTTCGCGGATGGGATTCGTGTTTCAGCATTTTAACTTGTTTCCGAATAAAACCGTTTTGGATAACTGTGTTTTGGCGCAGGTATCCGTGCTGAAACGTTCGGAAGACGAGGCGAAAAAGATCGCGCTTGATTATTTGACGAAAGTTGGTTTGCTCGATAAAAAAGATTCGTATCCCAACGCGTTGTCGGGTGGGCAAAAACAGCGGGTGGCGATTGCCCGGGCGCTTTGTATGGAACCGGAAATCATGCTGTTTGACGAGCCGACAAGCGCGCTGGACCCGGAGATGATCAAGGAAGTTCTGGAAGTTATGAAGGAGCTGGCCAATCAAGGCATGACGATGATTGTCGTGACGCATGAGATGGGGTTCGCCCGCAAGGTTGGCAGCCGGGTCGTGTTTTTGGAAGCCGGCAAAGTGATTGAGGAAAGCGATGCGGAAACGTTCTTTACCAATCCGAAAAGCGAGCGGGCGAAGGACTTCCTGAGCAAGGTGTTCTATGAATGAAAATCAAGGACTTTTTATGTGAGCAATGGATGACGGCCTATGAAAAACAGGCCGTTTACAATATGACGGATACTTCGTTTCAGGCGCTGTCGTTTCCGGCTCTTCTGGCTTTGGAACCGGCGGCCTTGGATGATGTCGTTTTGGATTATGGCGACATTACCGGGGATGAGGCGCTAAAAAGGGAAATCCTGAAACTGTATCGTACCGGCAGCGTGGAACAGATCACCTGTATGCCGGGGGCGCTTTGCGCCAATCAGCACGTGATGGACGCGCTGCTGGAAGCGGGCGACCACGTGATCGCGTTTGTGCCGGGATACCAGCAGTTTTACGAGTATCCGCGTTCGCTGGGCTGCGAGGTGACGACGGTTGCGTACGTCGAGGAAGACGGATGGCGTTTTCCGGTTGAGAAAGTCCAGGAGGCGATTCGGCCAAACACGAAGATGATCGTGCTGGCGAGTCCGTCCAATCCGACCGGGACGCGGCTGGACGCGGCTGACTGGCTGGCGCTGGTCGCACTTTGTCGTCCGCGTGGCATTTACATTTTGTGCGACGAAGTGTATCGGGGGCTGGATTTGGAGCGAACGCCTTCGGTTTCGGATTGTTATGAGCGCGGTATCGCGACTTCGTCTTTGTCGAAGATTTTCGCTTTGCCGGGTCTTCGGCTAGGCTGGGTGAAGGCGAATCGGGAAGTGATTGAGCGGCTCAATGTCCGGCGCGACTACACGTTCATTTCCACGGGACCGCTGACAGATCGGCTGGCGCTGGCGGCGTTGCGGCACAAAGAAACGATTTTGGAGGCCAACCGGCGGCGGCTGGCGAAAAATCAGGAAACACTGAAGGCGTGGCTGGCGGACAACGAGTCGTTTTCCGTCGTGCTGGATCCGCTTTCGCCGGTGGCTTTTTTGCGCTACGAGGCTGGCATTCCTTCGACTGCCCTTTGCCAACGGGCGCTGAGGGAGCGGGGTGTATTTTTTGTGCCGGGATCGTGTTTTGAGGTGGATCAGCATCTTCGGCTGGGGATGGGGCGCGACCCGGAAGCGTTTGAAAGCGGATTGACTGAATTTTCAATTTGGTTCAATGAAACGTTGAAAAAGATATAATTTACATGATATTATAACTTTACAAGGGGTGTTGAGATGCGAAAAGTATGGGTTCTGTTTTTTGTCGCGGGCTTGTGTGGCTGTACGCGTGTAAATGAAGCTTCAAAAAATGTAGAAGACACGAAGCAGCCTGCGATGGCGCAGGAAGAAGAAGCGGTTCAACACACTTTGGATTGCACAAAAGAGTCTGACTCGGTGTCTTTACAGGCGCAGGGAGATCACGTGGAGTCGCAGATCCAGACGTTTTATTTGTCGTTTGCGGATCTGGGAATCGGCGAAGGGATGAGCAGCGAGGATATGATGAATGCGATCAATTCATCACTGGCTCGCTCCTATGATGCGCTGCAGGGGGTCGATGCGGTCGGATCGTTAGAGGATAATCGCGTCAAGGTGACGGTAACGATCGACTACAGAAGAGCGGACATTCAAGCGCTGATTGATGCGGGTTTGCTTCACGAAGGAGAAGTGGACACGAAGTATGTCAGTTTAGGGAAGACGCAGACACAGCTCGAAAAGGAAGGGTATTCTTGTACAGTTCAATAACTCAGAAGCGGTATTGGCCCGCTTTTCTTTTATCGGAAGCAAGGGGGATCAGGGATTGAGATACTACATTGCGGATTTACATTTTTTTCATCGGGCGCTCAATGACAAGATGGATGTCAGGGGGTTTGAAGATGTGGAGGAAATGAATGAGTACATGATCAGCCAATGGAACAAAAAAGTCAAAAAGCGGGACGAGGTCGTCGTTCTTGGCGATTTTTCCTGGGGAAACGGCCGCGATACGGCGGAAATCATCGAACGGTTGAATGGCCGGATCTTTTTGATCCGGGGCAATCACGACCGCTTTTTGGACGACAAGGATTTTGACAGTTCCGTATTTGGCTGGGTCAGGGAATATGCCGAACTGAGCGATAATCGTCGAAAGGTGGTGCTGAGCCACTATCCGATCGTGTTTTACAACGGTCAATATCGTCGGGATGAACAAGGAAAGCCAAAGACGTTCATGCTCCATGGTCACATTCATAATACACAGGACCGGGACGATTTGGATGTGTTTATCGACTTTATGGCAACACGAAAACACGTTTCGATTGGCGGCGAGCTTGAGAATGTACCGTGCCAGATCATTAATTGCTTTTGCGTAGATTCTGATTACGAACCGATGACATTGGATGAGTGGATCGAGTTGGATGAAAAAAGAAAGCGTCGTCGAAGGGAAAACAAATAGACGATGAACAAGGTGAGGGTATATGGAGAAATTGAAATCGAAAAAAGGTGGCAAAGCGCTTTATATTCAAATCAAGGATATTTACCGCGAAAAGATTTTGAGCGGTGAATTGAAGCATGGCGACAAGATCGAGAGCGAAATGGAGATCCAGAAACGTTTTGGCGTATCGCGGATCACGGCAAGACAAGCCATTCTCGATCTGGAGAAGGAAGGCATGGTCAATCGCGGCCGCGGCCGCGGGACATTCGTCATTTGGAAACCGGCGATCAAGGAGAAGTTATCGGAGATCCGAAGCTTCTCGCATGAAATGGAACTGCACGGCCGGGTGCCGGGAACAAGCAGTTTCACAATCGACCGCGAACAAGTCGCGGAAAAGGCGGCAAAAATATTCAACCTCGATCCCCGCGAGGAAATGTATTGTTTGCGCCGCGTACGGACCGCGGACGATGTCAAGCTTGTGTACATGGTGTCTTATTTTCCTCTGGACACGGATTTGCCGATTCGGGAAGACAATTCAACCGAGTCCATGTATGAGAAGTTTGAAGTAATTGGAACCGGAAAACCGAAGCGGATCGAAGAGGAGTTCAGCGCGGAAATTCCTTCTGACGAAGTGCGCAATTCGTTGAACATTCCCAAATCTTTGCCGGTTCTGGCCCGCAAGCGGATTTCTTTTGATGAAGAAGACAACATCATCGAGTATACGATTAGCTACTATCGAAGCGATTTGTATACGTACATGAATTCAACCGGAAAAATCATTTATCAACAATAATTTTGAGAAAGCGGAGTTTTCCGCTTTTCTTTTTAGTTCGAATACGGTATAGTATGACTGTTCGTTTGGGGAGCGCTTCGAGTGAATGAAAAAAGATTAAAAAAAATCGAAAAAAAATGTTGCACAGGATGATCGCTTATGATATTATAAGTGAGCACTTGGGAAATAAGTTAAAAGTTAACGGCGCGTTGGAGAAACGGTTAACTCACATGCCTTTCACGCATGCATTCACGGGTTCGAATCCCGTACGCGTCACCATTTGTCAATAACGCCTTTAGGTAAAGCATCTAAAGGCTTTTTTTTACATTGTCGAAATAAAAAGCGCTGATTACAGCGCGAGAGTGTGGAGCCATGCGTGGTAGTGGGCCTGTTTTTCCAGGGCGATCGTTTGATAGACGGAGTCGTGGGTGGAGTCGTACAGCATATTGGCCCAATAGCCCCACAAGATGTCTTCGAAACATTCGAACAGGCGGACTTCCTGCTGGGCTTGAAGATCGTTGGCCAATCCATACCCTTCGAAAAAAAGCAGACGTTCTTTTTCGTCTTCGATTTGATTTTCGCTTAAAAAACTCGCGAGATCAAACCGGTAGTCGTTCATGCTGGCGTATTCGTAGTCGATCAAATACAGCCGTCTGGATGTAAACAGCAAATTGCCGTCCACCACATCGTTGTGGCAAAGCGTGTCGGGCCGGTACAGCTTTTGCACCCGGGCAATGACGGCATCCGCTTGCTCAAAATGGACGAGGGGATGCGCGATCCGGCTTCGGTAGCGCTCAAGCTTTTGAAAGGGATCGAAAGCAAAGGAAACGGCCGGTTTTTGATGGAGCGCTTTGAGCGTCCGGCCGACTTGCCACGCTTTGTTTTGCGAGCGAGCCTGGGCGTACGTGCAGGTGTCGGGAATGTAGGTCGTGATCTTGATGCCGTTTTGGGTGTCAAAATCGACGAGCGGCACATCAAGGTCCTTTACGAGCGCGAGCACGCGCGCTTCTTCGTGAAAGCGCAGATCCAGACAAGCGTGGCTGGATCGAGGCGTTCGGACGATGTAGGTGTGGTTTTGGGTTTGCAGGCGATACGACTCGTTGCTGATGCCAAGATTGGTTGGCGTTAGCGTGTACGGCTTGTCGAGGCGTTGGTCGAGCCATTGTTTGATTTGATTCAGATTCATAGGCATATAATATCATGCAAGGAGTTAGAACAAAGCATTTTTGAATGGTATAATTGAACAAACGAGGTGAAATTATGAAACAACCAAATATTCCGCAAATCCCGAAACCCGGCGCAGGATTCGCCGAAAGACCGGTCAAAGAAAGCCGGCTTTGGATCGTGGCGCTTATTTTGGCGCTCGTTTCGATCGTTCTGGCCGTATTTGCGGCTTGGCATGGATTTATTTTAGGTTTTCTTGCTTTGGCGTGCGGCGTGATTGCCTTCGTTCTGGTTTGGAAGGAATTTGAGTGGACGAAGAAGATGCTTTCGCTTTTGATTTTGAGCATTTGCGCGGCCGTGCTTGGGTTTTATTCCTTTGGGACAGGCGTTTACAATATGGTGCAGATGATGCGCTTTTCCTATCCGGCGGGTCATTCTTTTGATTCGGATGACTGGAACGTGATCGACGAGCCGTATTTTGATTTTGAAGAGGACTACGACTTCTGGGACTAAGGCGGTGTTGGCGATGGATCAGGAAGTGTTGCACGATTTAAAAGCCGAAATCAGCCGGCTGCTGGAAAGCGATCAAACGGCGGACGCGTTGCCGCTGCTCAAGCAAGCTGCCAACTGGGGCGATTTGGAGAGCCAGAAAACACTGATGGCGATGTTTTTGGAAAAGGAGCGTGGTGTTGGTTACGATCCGAAAAGCGGATACGAATATGCGCGCTTAGGCGCGATGAATGGCGACCCGAAAGCGATGTATGTCGTCGCCATGATGAATCGGGATGGTGTCGGCTGTCCGAAAAATATGGAGCAGGCGTTCTACTTTATGAAGAAGGCGGCGCAGGCAGAGTATCCGCTGGCGTACGATGGTCTGGCGATGCTGTATTTGAACGGAAAAGGTGTCGCAAAGGATCCTCTGGCGGCCTTGGATTGGATCCGGAAGGCGAAAGAAAGCCTGGATTGGACACCGGCGCTGGAAAAGCATGCGCGTTTGGTGGAGAAAACCGTGGAGAGAATGAAATAAAAAAGATAAAGCTTGCGTTTTATCTTTTTTTTGCTTATAGTTAATAAGCATGCGTGGGAGAACACTCGTGTTCACAAACCACTGCATAAGGCCATTTATAGGAGGAGCGTCTTATGAGCAAGAAAAAAGTAACAAAAGTTTGTAAGTTGCAGTTCATGGCAGGCGGAGCAAAACCGGGACCAGCTTTGGCGAGTGCCGGAATCAACATGCCTCAGTTCTGTAACGCGTTCAACGATGCGACAAAAGACCGCAAAGGCGATGTCGTACCTGTTATCATCACGGCGTACGAAGACAAATCGTTCGATTTCGAATTGAAAACGACGCCAGCAGCCAACATGCTGAAAAAAGCGGCAGGTATCTCGAAAGCCAGCGGCGACCAGAAGCAGACGGCCGGTACGATCACAGTGGATCAGTTAAGAGAGATCGCTGAATACAAAATGCCGGACTTGAACGCAAACGACGTCGAAGCAGCGATGAAGATCGTTGCCGGAACTGCCCGTAACATGGGTATCAAAGTCGAAGGAATGGAATAAGGAGGAACGATCCATGGCAAAAGTAAGTAAAAGATTTGCGGAAGCTGAAAAATTAGTCGATCGTGATCGTCTTTATTCAGTGGAAGAAGCTGTTGCGCTCGCGAAAAAAGCCGCAACCGCAAAATTTGATGAAACTGTTGAAGTAAGCTTCAACTTGAATGTAGACCCTCGTCATGCGGATCAGCAGATTCGTGGTGCGATGGTACTGCCGCACGGAACGGGAAAAACGCAGACGGTTGCGGTAGTTGCCGAGGGTGATAAAGCGAAAGAAGCGGAAGCTGCCGGCGCCGATTTTGTTGGTGCTGATGAGCTGATCCAGAAAATCCAGGGCGGATGGTTTGGATTCGACGTTTTGATCGCAACCCCGAACATGATGGGAAAACTGGGACGTCTTGGTCGTGTACTGGGACCTAAAGGCTTGATGCCAAACCCGAAAACGGGAACCGTGACGATGGATATCGCTAACGCGATAAACGAAGTCAAAAAAGGAAAGATCACTTACCGTGTGGATAAAGAAGGAAACATCAACGTATTGATCGGAAAAATCAGCTTTGATGATGACAAACTGGTAGAGAACTTCCGCGCGATTTATCAAACGATCGCGAAAGCGCGTCCTACGAAAGTAAAAGGAACGTACATTAAAAACCTCGTGCTTTCCACGACTATGGGTCCTGGAATCCACGTTGAGCGTCAAAAGTAATTGACAAATTTGAATTTCAAAGTAATATAAGATTGTTATCAATATTCCAAAGACAGTAACGGCAGTTTTGCTTAATCATGTTACCGAGGGGTCATACATAAAAATGATGTGTAAGCCTGCCCTCGTGCGGGCTTTTCTTTTGAATATTGTAACGATATACAGAAAGAAGAGGTGGATCGGATGAACAAAGATATCCTTGCCCAAAAGGAAGCCGATGTCAAAGCTCTTACAGAAAAAATGGAGGGCTCCAGCTCGATCGTCATGGTGGAATACCGTGGATTGACTGTGAAGGAATTGACGGAACTTCGTCGCGCTCTGCGTGCGGAAGACGTGGATTTCAAAGTGTACAAAAACACGACAGCACGTCGTGCGGCTGAAAATCTGGGATATGAAAAGTTCGCAGAAACTTTAAAAGGACCGAACGCATTGGCGTTTGGTAAGGATCCAGTTGCTCCAGCTCGTGTACTCGCAAAATTTGCGAAAGGACACGATAAACTGATTTTGAAAACTGGTATCGTTGACGGTGACGTGGTCGATGAAGAAATGATCAAAACACTGTCTGCATTGCCGAACAAGGAAGGCATGCTCGCCAAATTTGCGTCTGTATTGAACGCGCCGGTTGTTAAATTCGCAATGACGATCAAAGCGTTGGCGGAAGCAAAGGAAAACGGAAGCGCCCCAGCTGAAGAAGCTGCCGCGTAATACAATATTAGGAGGAAAAGAAAATGGCTAAATTAACTCAGGAAGAAATTCTTTCTTACTTGGAAGAAGCGACAATTTTAGAACTTAATGATTTAGTAAGCGCAATCGAAGAAAAATTCGGTGTTGTAGCCGCTGCTGCCGTAGCTGCTCCAGCCGCTGCTGAAGAAGCTGCAACAGGTCCTACGGAAGTAACTGTTACGTTGACTTCTGTTGGTGGAACGAAAGTTGCTGTCATCAAAGCCGTTCGTGAAATCACTGGTCTTGGACTGGTAGACGCGAAGAAACTGGTTGACTCCGCTCCAGCTGCAATCAAAGAAAACATTGCTCCAGAAGAAGCAGATCAGATTAAAGAAAAACTGATGGCTGCTGGCGCAACTGTTGAAATTAAGTAATCGAACCAAGTAAAATCAAAAGTCCTGTTTTGCGGGACTTTTTTTTCAATTCATTGGGCTTTGGTCAGGAGGAGAATGTGGATGATTCAGTTTCGTCATGTCAATAAAACGTACCCTTCCGGGGTTTGCGCGCTTCGGAACGTTTCGTTTCATTTGCCGCCTGGGGAAAGGGTGGTGCTATATGGACCGTCGGGTTCTGGAAAAACAACGATTGTATCTCTGATTGCCGGCTTGGAAAAACCGACAGTGGGCGTTGTGGAAGTCCAAGCATCCAAAGTTTCGGTGGTTTTTCAGGAAGATCGGCTGTTTTCTCATCTGTCGGTGTTTGACAACATCGCATTTGGCTTGGATCATCACGCGTTTGCCGAAGAAGAAATTGAAAGACGGGTGAAAAGGATCGCGGCTTTGACGCGAATCGAGTCGTCTTTGGCACAAAAGGCAAGCGCTTTGTCTGGTGGCCAGCGTCAGCGCGTGGCGATTGCCCGCGCGCTTGTTTCCGGCCCGGATGTTTTGCTGCTGGACGAAGCATTCAATCATTTGGATCCGGCATTGAAGCGCTCCCTTATTTTTGATGTTCTGGCGTGGGTGGATGAGTTGAACATCACACTGGTGAGTGTGTGCCATGATTTTCAGGAAGCTGGTTTGCTTGGAAACCACATTCTTGTCATGCAGGACGGAAAACTGATTCAGGAAGGGGCACCTTCGCAAATCCGAAGCCATCCCGTCTCGCTCGATGTGGCTTCTTCGCTGTCGCTTTTGGGTGTCAATGTTTGGAAAGGACAGCTGGTACCGGTTGAGTGCTGTTCGTTTGAAGTGGATGAAGGGGCGCAGGCGATTCATGGGTGGAAGCCGATTCGGCAATTCGCGTATCTTGACGGTTTCCTGCATTTAGGCACATGGCAGGGGGAGCCGTTTTATGTGTATTCAAAGAAAGAAGATGCGGGAGAGGATCCCATCGTATACATTCATGAAGAAAAAAAGGAATAGAAAAAGAGGAAATTCGACGGAATGAACGGAATTTCCTCTTTTTTGCGTTGTTTTAATCTTGGACTTCTTCGGCCATGATCTTTTTCAAGCCGTTGAATAAGCCGTGGTGGAACACGTCGGTGGTGGAGAAGTCGGCAAAGCTTTTGACGTAGTCGTTTGCGCTGCCCATCGCCACGCCGATGTGGGCCTGCTCAAGCATTTTCGTGTCGTTGGTGCTGTCGCCAAAGGCGATTACATCATCCCAGGTCAGCCCTTCCCGTTCCAGAATCATATCAATGCCGTGCGCCTTGTCGTTGTCGGCGTTGAAAATATCGTAGCAAAAGCCTTCGGTTTTGACATTGATTAGATCGGAGCGAAGATCGGGGTGCTCGTCCATGAAGCTTTGCAGCTTGGTGGAGTCTTTCGTGAGCACGACGGCGTTGAACGCCCGGTGACGTTTATGATAGGCCTGGTTCGGATCGTAGAACAAAGAGTCGAGGACGTTGCAGTATTTGCAGAAATAGTACATCGGATAAAAGTCGTTGTAGATGTACGTCGCATCCCCGAAATGGAACATCAGCCCGTATTCATTGGCGCGGGCTAGCTCGACGAGTTCTTCGACGGTTTCTTTTTGGATTGGGTCGGAGCCGATTTCATTGAAGTCGGCATCGAGGACGTATCCTCCGTTGATCAAGACATAATAGTCGAATTTCACTCGTTCCAGGATGAGTTTCATTTGATTGAGAGGACGGCCTGTGGCGGCGGCAACGATGTATCCTGCGTTTTTCAGGGATTGAATGGCCGCGATGCTCGATTCTTGAATGACATCGTTTTCGGTTTGATAAAGAGTGCCGTCCATGTCGATAAATACGATTTTATGTTTCATGTGTATTCCTCTTTTCTTGTAATTTCTATTATATCCCTGAAAGGGGGTTCCAAGAAGCCATTTGATTGAAATTAGGTGGTAAAAAAGAGCGGATTTTCTTTATGGTTTACTTTTTAGCGAGAATATTATAATAAATAGCAACCCTATTTTTTCCTGTTTGTTCCATGAATATAATTCAAACGAACAGGAGGATATACTATGAAAAATCCATTGAAACAAATCGTAAAAGCGCAAAAAGCGGGGAAGGCTCTTGGCATTTATTCTTGTTGTAGCGCGAATGAATATGTGATAGAAGCGGTACTTAGAAAAGGGAAGGAAGAGGATTCGTGCGTTCTAATTGAGAGCACAGCCAATCAGGTAGATCAATTTGGTGGATATACCGGGATGACTCCAGCCGATTTCAAGCAGTTTGTGTTGAAAAAGGCGGACGAAGTTGGTTTTGACGCTTCAAAGTTGTTTTTGGGAGGGGATCATTTAGGACCATTGACGTTCGCAAATGAAAACGAGACCGAAGCGATGAAAAAATCAAAAGACCTTATTCAAGCGTATGTGAAGGCGGGGTTTTCGAAAATCCATATCGACACGAGTATGAAAGTGGCAGATGATGACCCGAATACACGTTTAAGCGATGAAACGATTGCCCGTCGCGGCGCGATATTGGCGCAGGCGGCGGAAAAAGCGTTTGAAGAATACAAGCAGGCGCATCCTAACGCGATAGAGCCGGTGTATGTGATTGGAAGCGAAGTCCCTATTCCTGGCGGGCAGCAAGGAACGGAAGCGGCATCAGAAATGGAAGTGACGAAGCCAGAAGACTTTCAAGCGACTTTGAAAGCTTTTCAAAACGCGTTTTTACAGCGTGGATTGGATCAGGCTTGGAACAATGTGATCGGCATTGTCGTGCAGCCAGGCGTCGAAGAAAAAGACGCGGGCTGTGTGGAGTATGATCGAAAGAAAGCCGAGAAGCTTTGCCAGGCGATTCAAGCGTATGATCAAATCGTTTTCGAAGGCCATTCGACGGATTATCAGACGAAAATCAAACTGCGGGAACTTGTAGAAGATGGTGTCGCCATTTTAAAGGTTGGGCCGGCCCTGACTTTTGCGATGCGAGAAGCGTTGTTCGCGCTTGCGTTCGCGGAAGAAGAGTTGTTTGGCGCGCAAGGCAGCCACTGGATGGATGTGCTTGACCAGGCGATGCTTGACGATTCGAAGTACTGGGAGAAGCATTATATCGGCACGCCAGAACAAACGCGAATCCAGCGTAAATACTCGTTTTCAGATCGGAGCCGCTATTATATGCCTGATGCGCGCGTACAGGCCGCGGAAACGGTGATGCTGGCGCATTTTAAAGACGGGGTTCCTTTGAACCTTCTCAGTCAGTTTATGCCAAGACAATACACGGCTGTGCGTGAGGGACGGATAAAAAATGAACCAAAGGAGCTGATTTTAAATTATATTCAGCATACTATCGACGAATATTTGTACGCGACGTATCAAAAAGAATTGTTTTAAAAAAAGATCCAGATCGGCTTTTGATCTGGATCTTTTTTTATACGTGCTTTTTTAGTTTTTGGCTTGTTTGTTGATCGACGAAAGCAAAATGAGTTTTGCTGAGGTGTTCGTATTTTTGTGCGTTTTCCCAGTCGTTCTTGTTTTTATAAATACGCGAGATGAGAAATTCGTGGACGCCACGCTGCGAGTCTTCCATCCCTTCAATTTCTTCGAGAAGGGCAGGAAGGTCGTGGTCGTTTTTTAAAATGTAAATGTTGTAGACTCGATGGGCTTCCTGCTTCATTTGCTCGTTGCTGGAGCAGTCCACTTTTGTTAAATACTTTTTGGCGTTTTTAGCATCGTTGAGCCCAATAAAATAATTGAATCCTTTCATCATGTATGTGTCTTTTTCGCTTTTTGGCATTGGGATTCTTTCCAGCTCTTCCAAATATCGTAGCGCTTTTCGTTTCTGGTTTTGAAGGATGGCGGCATTCAGGCGAAGATCCAGCAGGCTTTGTTTCGAAAACAAAAGTTTTACCAGCAGTGCATCCACTTTTTGGTCAAACGACGCATAGTGGCCGTTTTGGAGAAAAGTAACGAGTTGTTTGTAGATAGAGCGTTTGATGCCACCGACTAATGTATAAAGAATTAAAGCGGTGACAACGACAACAGCAATCGTCTGCATGCTTATCTTTTTCCTTTCTTTTCTTTATGCGCAAGTAGCATTCCGTATTGATACGCCATGTACAACGCAAAGACGGCAAGGCAGTAGCTTGCGCTTTCCAGAGCCGGATGTCCATGAACTGCTCCGGGTACAAATGTATTGACGACAAGTAAAATCGCCAGCAGGCAGTAGAGCGTCAAGCGAAGAATCAATCCTTCTTTGGAAACTTTGATTTCTTCATTGACGGCTGTAGCACGCGCTTTCTTCGGAAAACCGACGGTTCTGGGCATTTTTTTTAAGAAGCTGTGGTAGCGATATTCCAAAAAGATGAAAATCACGGCGCTTAAGCTGATCGACAAAAAAAGATTCAGCTGAAACAACAAGTAAAAAAAGATTAAAGAAATCACGGTTAGAACAACACGCATTCGCAAGGTATTGAATGTTTTCCGGTGAACCGGACTGATCGTATAGGAAACATTCGCTTTTGGGTTGAAATACAGCAAGGTTCCATTGGACTGTTCAAAAAGATTGGAGCCGCTTGCCAATATGTTTGCAAAGTTATTTCTCATATAAATTCCTCCGTATTTATTATAAAAAGAACGCGATTTATTTCCTACCACTTATTAACGATGTTTTTTCACATTTTAGCAGTCGTGTTGAAATGAGGCCTTTCAAAAATATAATTAGAACCGTGAACCGGACGAAGGAGGTTTGATGAATATGCTTTTAAAAAAAGAACAGGTCGACTGGAAACAATTGAACGGTTTTTGGACAGCATCGGAAATTCGGCAGCAGCCGGAAACTTGGAATAAAACGATTGCTCAAATCGCAAAAGAAAAAAAGGCGATTATGGATTTTATCGCGCGAATTACGAATTGTGCGGATTACGATATCATTTTAACCGGGGCGGGAACGAGCGAGTTTGTCGGCAATTCTGTCTTCCCTTTTTTGGAAAAAACGTACGACCATAAAGTAAAGTCATACGCGACGACGGATATCGTGGCAGATCCAGAGTGTTATTTATCTAAAACAAAACCGACGCTTTTAGTGAGTTATGGAAGAAGTGGAAATTCACCGGAGTCGGTGGGCGCGGTAGAAGCTGCAAACTCGGTTTGTGAAACCATACAGCATTTAATGATTACATGCAACGAAAAGGGAGCGTTGTCGAAATTCGCGATCGGAAAAGCGAATTGTCTTGTCATTAATTTAACGCCGGAAACATGTGATCAAAGCTTTGCGATGACGTCTTCTTTTTCCAATATGGTTTTGGCTACTTTGCTTGCTTTTAGCAAAGATTTTGAAACGCTGTCAGTTGAAGCCGCTTTGACGGCGAAAATGGACGAGTTGTTTTTTGAACAAAAATGGGAGCTTGCCCAAGAAATCGTGGATACCTACGACTTTAATCGAATCGTCTATTTAGGAAGCAACAGCTTAAAAGGCTTTGCGCAAGAATCCGCTTTAAAGATTTGCGAGCTAACAGGCGGTACGGTTGATACGGTTTTCGACTCACCACTTGGATTCCGTCATGGACCAAAATCGGTGATTAACGATTCAACTTTAACGATTGTTTATTTGAGCGATGATCCGTATACGCGTCAGTACGAATATGATTTGATTCGCGAAATGAGTGAACAGCGGAAAGGAAACAAGATTTGTGTGTTGTCAGGCGGGGAAGACGCGATAAAAAAGGAAGTGGATTATTTTCTTTCTTTTGACAATCCCCAAACGATTCCTAACGCACTGCTTGGTTTGGAATACATTACGTTTGCGCAAACCTTAGCTTTGTTTAAATCGCTTCGTTGCCATTTGGGTCCGGACAATCCGTGTCCGAGCGGGGAAGTCAACCGCGTGGTAAAGGGTGTAAACATTTATCCATATACAAAATAAGGAGGAAATTATGATTGGAATTATTGTGACGGGTCATGGCCGGTTTGCTCAAGGGTTGAAAAGCGCAATTGAAGTGATTGCCGGAGAACAACGGAAATTTATTGCCGTAAACTTTGAAAAGGAAGTCAAAGAGCTGGAGCAAGACTTGACCAAAGCATTAAACGAGTTACAGGATTGCGAAGGGGTGCTTGTTTTTACCGACTTGCAAGGTGGCTCGCCATTTAAAACGATCGTCGAGCTTTCGATGAACCGATCGGATATTGAAATTTTGGCGGGTGTGAACATGCCAATGCTGGCGGAAGTTGTGCTGGCTAGAAATTTTGGAATGGATTTGGATACGCTGGCAGCGACAGCCATCCAAACCGGTAAAGAAATGATGACGCGGTTTGATTTTTCTGTTTTATTCGAAGAAGAAGAAGAAATCATCGAGGAAGACGGCATTTAAAAAGACAAAACATCTTTGCGTTTTGCCTTTATAAAATCTTGTTTGCGTATTCTGTCGGAGTCAATCCAAATTCCTGCTTGAATCGGCGGGAAAAGTAATGGATGGTTGAAAAACCGAGCATGGTGGCGATTTCGGAAATAGTGAATTTGCTTTCTTTGATCAGTAGTTTGCTTTTTTCTAGCTTTAAGCTGCTGACGTATTCTTTGGGTGCGATGGATAGATTGTTTCGGAATAGGGATTGAAGTGAGCTGCGGGAAATCCCAAATTGCGCGCAAAGCTCCTCAATGTTAAAAGCGGTATAAATGTTTTCATTGATATAGAGCAGAATTTCGTTAAGCAGTTCGTTTTCAAAGCGCTGCTGCATCGGCGTGCTGGCTACTTTACTGAGTGACTTCTCCCCTTTTTTCAGCAGATTGATGATGATCTTTTCCAAAGCGATGATCATGAGATCGCGATCATAAGCGGACTTTTGATCGTTGGATTTTACAAAGGTTTCTATAGCGGCCCGGGAATCGCGATCAATTTCAAAGACGGTGTTGACAAGCTTTTTCTGGTTGTCAAGATTTGTTTCCAAGTCAATGATGATGGTCAAGTAGGAACAGGCTTCGTTTGTTGTATTTTGCCGATGGAACTGTCCGGGAGCGTATAAAATCATTTGATTGCTTGTCAGCTGGTATTTGTGATCTTCTATGGTCGTATGGAGTGTGCCACTGTCAACGAAAGTGATTTCCCAATATTGATCTTTTTCACCCGGAAAGAAATAGTTGGATGAGCGAACATTGTAGTAGTAGGCAATCAATTCGTTAATTCGGACCGCGGGCTTGATGCGGGAATAGCCGTAAGGATTGGGAATAAAGCGGTTTTGAAGGACGGTTGTCCTTGAAAAGGCGATTTCAACTTTGGCTTCATTGCCTAGGGAAATAAAATTGAACAATACGCCTTGATTAATTTTCACGACGCGATGAATCACGAATCGGTCGAAAGTTTCCTGATCCAGAGAATTTGCCACGACGAGCATGCAGATTCCTTCGGTGGATTTTAAATAAATATCGGTGTTGGCGACGTAAAAATAAACGATTTTATCGTTTTGAATTGTAAAAATGTAATTGTTGTCGTGGATTTCGTTGTTTTCCGAGAAAATACTGAAGACTTCACCGTACTTTAAAAAATCGACACTGGAAGTTTTATTAAACATATAAGATCACCTTAACCTTTTGTATGGTTTCATTATAGCAATTATGACAAAAAAATGAAAAATGTTTTATTAAAAATCTGTCAAAAGTTATAAACACAAGCGCAAAAAATGCAAAGATTTTAAATCTTTTTAAATTTAGAATGATGTTACAAAAAGCGAAGGCTTAGAAGGAGGGAAAAGATGCCTAATATTGTATTGACCCGGATCGACAATCGTCTGATCCATGGGCAGGTTGCCACGCAGTGGTGTGGCTCAGTAGGAGCGAATTTACTTTTGGTTGCGAACGACGCGGTCGCGGGAGATAAAATGCGGCAAGGATTATTAAAAATGGCCGCTCCAGGCTATGCTCAAACGAGATTTTTTAGCTTGGCTAAGACCATCGCGGTCATCGACAAGGCAAGTCCAAGACAAATGATCGCGATTATTTGTGAAACGCCCCAAGATGTGCTGAAGTTGGTTGAAGGAGGAGTTCCAATTCAAAAAGTCAATATTGGAAACATGCACATGTCGGAAGGAAAACGGCAGGTGGCAACTTCTGTTGCGGTAGACGATGACGATGTCGCCGCGTTTAGAAAATTGCAGGATCTTGGTGTGGAATTAGAAATCCGGCGAGTACCGGATTTGGCGGCAGAAGATGTCAATAAATTGTTTGGATAGGAAGGTGAGAAAAATATGAATATTGTTGAGATTATTCTTTTGGCGGTTGTCACATTTATTTTCGCAATCGACCAGTTCTCTTTGACAGAAATCATTTATCGACCAATTATCGCTTGTCCGATTATCGGGCTTGTTCTTGGCGACTTGCATACAGGACTTGTCGTGGGTGGAACGTACGAATTGATGATGATTGGTAATATGCCAGTCGGCGGGGCGCAGCCGCCAAACGCGGTACTGGGAAGTGTGGTTGCGATGATCTTCGCCATCAAAGCGCGAATGAATATCGACGCAGCTTTGGGGGCGTGCATGATTTTCGCAACATTTGGACAATATGTGGTGACTTTGACATTTACGGTGATGTCCGGATTGATGGCAAAAGCCGACGAGGCGGCGATCAAAGCAAGTCCGGCAGGAATTGTGAAAGTGAATTTGATTTCTTGTTTGATTCTTGGTTCGCTGTTTGCCTTGATTGCTGTGATCGCTTATGTGGGTGGTGTTGCCATGTCTGGAACATTGGAACAACTTTCCGAGAAGGCGTCTTGGTTCATGGGCGGATTGAGCGCGGCCGGAGGAATGATGCGCTTTGTCGGTTTCGCGATTTTATTGAAAATCATGCTGGCCAACGATATGTGGGGTTATTTGTTTGCTGGTTTTGTTTGCGCGCTCGTCATTGGAAATATCGAGGCGACGGCTTCGGCTTGTCTGCTGCTTGTCGCATTCCTTGGTGTGGCGGTAGCAATCAATGATTTCCGGGTAAATGGTTTGAAGAAACAAGTCGAAGAAGGAGGTTTTAGTGATGGCATCTAATAATAAAGAGTTGCGATATATCGACACGACACCGGCACCACGTGTCAGCAAAAAGACATTGAATAAAATGGTTTGGCTATCGACTATGCTTCAGGCGTCGTTCAACTATGAGCGAATGCAGTCAGGTGGCTGGTTGTGGGCTATGTTGCCAGGATTGGAAGAAGTACACACGAACAAGGAAGACTTGTCAACGTCTATGATTCAGAACTTGGACTTCATCAACACGCACCCGTTCGCGGTTACGTTTGTTATGGGGATCGTGCTCTCGATGGAGCAGATGAAAACGGATGTACAGACGATTCGTTCAGTTCGTATTTCTGTGGCTGCGCCACTTGGAGGAATTGGCGACGCTTTGTTCTGGTATACGCTAGTTCCAATTACCGCGGGTTTGACGGCCAATATGGCAATCAATGGTTCAATACTCGGTCCGATCCTTTATTTCATTATTTTGTTTGGATGCGAGATGGCGCTTCGCTATGGGTTGATGTATTGGTCGTATAACTTAGGCATGAAGGCCGTGTCGATGATGACGGAGTATGCGGATGAGTTTACGCATGCGGCTGCAGTTCTTGGCGTATTTGTGGTCGGGGCCTTGATTGCTAACTATGGCGGCGGAACGACGTTAGGGATGACGATTGCGAATGGGGAGTCACCGATTGTCATTCAAGACTATTTAAATATGATTCTTCCTTGCATGCTTCCGCTATTGATTACTTTGCTGATGTATTTCCTCATTAAGAAAAAAGGCTGGACGCCGGTTAAATGTATCGGTTTGATTCTTGTGATGGGAATTGTAGGGGCTATTTTTGGAATTTGGTCTGGAACTTATAAACCATTTGTTCCGGTTCCTTGGACAGTTGGTTAATCAAAGGCTAAAAATAAACTTCATAAACTTGAAAAGGGATTTCATCGTGAAATCCTTTTTTTACTTTTTGTTATCGTTTTTTATAAAAAATCTCCATACTCCGAGGTGTACCACACGGAATGTAACTTTAGACAAAA
>NZ_SRYG01000001.1 GCF_004793885.1 Dubosiella muris | reverse complement strand
AAAACATCAAACGAATGAAAAAGCTGCTGGCAGCCGGCATCGACAAAGCCACGATCGCCAACGTATTCGACTGCTCCGTGGCGGAACTCGAAGCGCTATCCAAAAAGGAGACAGAATTAGAAAGCCAGAAGAGAACCCACTCTTCTGGCTTTTTTTAATTTTTATGAAACGAGGAAAACACCTTGTCTGGAAGAACGTTTTTGAGCTCTTCCAACGTAGGCACCGAATAAGTCTGTTCTCCTTTTTTAACAAGAGGTACTCCTTCGTTGTGCAAATACTGAATATATTCGATCGCCCGGTATGCGTCCAGCGCCAACACGGCAGTCTCGACTCGTTCGCGTCTTTGGATGAGCACCGCCGGCATGGCCTTGTCCAGCCTGGGCGTTCTATACGTGTTCAAGAAAAGGAAGAAAGGAAAATAAAATAGAGAACTGAAAAAAAGGCGACCGCTCCTTTAAGGGGGTCGTCTTTTGTGTGTGTTGAGCCATCTGGCTCTAAAAAAGATAAATATTTTTTTATTCGCAGAGTTGTTTACTATGCGAATCCATTTTAACATAAAAAACATAAAAAAATAATCAATATTCAGGATTCTCATGATAAAAGTCCAAAAAAGGAAGAAGAACGAGTGGGGAGTTTTCCTTCTTTCTTTGATCTCCTTGCTTTTCGCTTTGTTTAAACCGTCATGATTCTCGTCATCAAAAAATTCAAATTTCCCGACATATAAAGTCTTTTTTGTCTTTTTCTTTCTTTCTTTTCCATACAATGCGCCGTCAAAATTCCCGTCAACGGAAGCAAGGAACCGTCAATTCTGGCGGATTTACCGCGCTTTTTGTCCTCTTTTTCGCAAAGTAAACAACTCTGCGAAAAAGGGAAAGCGAGGCAAAGGGATGTGGAATGAAAACTGGACGGGACACCGGGTAGGAAAATTAACGGTTATACAAAAAACCACAAAAAAACGGAAGGGAAGCTTTTTGTGGGAATGCCATTGTGATTGCGGGAACACGATTTGGCTGGAAGCGTACAAAATCCGGCGGGGACTGGTCAAAAGCTGCGGATGCGCCAGAAAGGGAAAAAACACGAAAGACTTGAAAGGAAAGAAAGTTGGCCGTTTGACGGTGCTGGAACGTCTGCCCGAAAAACAAGGCTCGTGCTACGTGTGGAAATGCCGCTGCGACTGCGGAAACGTCATGATGGTGCCGACGAACCGGCTGACCGGAAAACACCCAACCGAAAGCTGCGGGTGCGTTCGCAAAGGAATCGACTTGACGAATCAACGCTTTGGAAAACTGACAGCGCTGCATCCGACGGACAAGCGGAAAAACGGCAGTGTTTTATGGATATGCCAATGCGACTGCGGACAAGTCGTGGAAGTGGCGGCCAACCAGCTGATGTGCGGGAACACGCAAAGCTGCGGCTGTCTGCAAAGGGAAAAGGACGGACCGGGACAGTACATGAACTACATCGACTCGACCTGCGTGGAGGCGATTCGCTCCAAAGCCGTCCGGAAAGACAACACGAGCGGGTGTCCGGGAGTTCAAAAACAAAAAGGGAAGTGGATCGCGCAAATCAGCTTTCAAAAAGTAAAGTACTACCTCGGTTCGTTCGACACGATAGAAGCGGCCATCCGGGTGCGCAAGCAGGCGGAAACGCTGCTCCACGACGGCTTTGTCCGGTATTTTGACGAGTGGAAAGAAAAAGCGAAAGCGGATCCCGTCTGGGGAAAGAGCCACCCGCTCCATGTGCTTGTGGAAGGTGATTCCATCGAGAATTTCGAGTTGGTTTTGGAGGGAACTGAAACCCCTCGGGTTTAAAAAAGACGACCGCTACGGAAGAATCCGCTTGGATCGTCTTTGGTACGCTTATTTCAAGCCATACAGCTTCGAGTATTTGTCCTTCAAATAGTCGACATAGTAATGCGGATCGAACGGCTCGCCCGATACGATCTCGACGATTTCGGCCATTGTTTTCGAACCGGCGTAGTGGTGGACGTTGTCCTTGAGCCAGTTGGTGATTTCCTCCATACGGCCTTCGCGCAGCGCCTTGTCCACGTCGATTTGCTTTGCCATCGTGTGGTACAGCTGGGCGGCGTAGGCACTGCCCAGCGCGTACGTCGGGAAGTAGCCCAAATAGCCGTCAGACCAGTGCACATCCTGCAAAACGCCCTCGCTGTCCGTTTGCGGACGCACGCCCAGATATTGCTCGTACTTGTCTGCCCACAGTGTTGGCAGCTGGTCGTAGTCCATCTTTCCTTCGGCCATGTCCTTTTCCAGCTCGTAGCGGATGAGAATGTGCAGCGGGTACGTCAGCTCGTCGGCTTCGGTACGGATCAGGCCGGGCTCGCTCACGTTGATCATATCGACCAGCGCGTCCAAACCGACGGCCTCGAACTCCGGAAACTGCTTGACGAGCTCGTCGTAGTTGGCTTGCCAAAACGCTTTGGAACGACCGATGTGGTTTTCCAAAAAGCGGGATTGCGACTCGTGGGCGGCCGAGCCGACGTTCTCGTTCAGCTTCGTACCTTCGAACATTTCATCCATCTGCAGCCCGTACAGCGCGTGGCCGTACTCGTGCACGGTCGACAGGATCGCGCTCAAAAAGCGGTCCGGATAGTAATGCGTCGTGATGCGCATGTCGTTGTGCGACAAAAAGTTCGTGAACGGATGTTCCGTCGTGCCTAGCGAGACGCGCGTCGGGTCCACCCGCAAATAGCGCATGATCGTGTCCATGAACCGTTCCTGCCGCTCGATGTCGAACGATTTCGACAGCATCGAGTCGTCGATCGTCCGGCCTTCGGCGCGCAGCTTGGCAATAAAAGGCACGAGCTCGGTTTTGACGACGTCGAAAAAGGCGTCGTACTTTTCCTCATTCATCCCCGGCTCGTACGCGTCCAAAAACACATCGTACAAATTGTCGCCGGTGTATTTCGGGGAATATTTCATGTACTCGATCGACTTGTTCATGAGATCGACCAAATACGGCTTGAACAGCGCGTAGTCGTTTTTCTCCTTCGCCTGGTGCCAGTAGTAGCCAGCGTCGTTGCGCGCCTTCACGAAATCCCGGTACACGTCGGCCGGAACGTTGCGGGTATGCCCCAAATCGTCCAGACGCATCTTCACTTCCTTTTGCTCGAGCGAGCCCTCCGGCAGCGTCTTGTGGTAGGCTTCGATCTTTTCAATCATAGCCGGATCGTTTTCGATTTGAAACAGCTCCTGGGCGAGAATAGCCATCATCTCGTTGGCGTGGGGGATGCCAGCCGATGGCGCGACCGTCCACTGGTCGGTGTACATCGTGGCGCTCGCCAAGTTGTAGGCCGCCAGTTTTTTCAAATACTCTTCATAAAATGGTTCGAATTGTAAACGCATCTTGTTACCTCCATCCTTATCATCTTAACAAATTTATTGCGATGAGGGGACAATGATTTTATCATGGGAGCAGGAGGATTGAATATGGACGCAAATCAAATCAAGGCGCTTGTCCAGGAACAAAAGGTGTTCTTCGCGACCAACGCCACCCGCTCCATCATGTTTCGCAAGCAAATGCTCGCCAAACTCAAGACCGCAATCCGGCAAAACGAAAGCCGGATCATCGCAGCCCTGTACGCGGACCTGAACAAATCCGGGGCCGAGGCGTACATGAGCGAAATCGGTCTGGTCTACCAGGCGCTCACGTACATGGAAAAGCACATCGACCAGCTGAGCGCGCCGGAAAAAGTGCGCACACCGCTGTTTTTGTTCAAAGCCAAAAGCGAGATTCGCCACGACCCCTATGGCTGCGTGCTCGTCGTTTCCCCGTGGAACTACCCGTTCCTGCTCACGATGCAGCCGCTCATCGAAGCCATGGCGGCCGGAAACACCGTCATCTTAAAGCCAAGCGACTACTCGGCCCACACGACGGCCGTCATCGCCCGTTTGATCGAGGAAACGTTCGCGCCCGCGTATGTGGCGGTTGTGACCGGCGGACGCCAGGAAAACGAGGCGCTGTTCCACCAGCCGTTCGACTACATCTTCTTTACCGGCTCGCCCGCCGTAGGAAAATTGTGCATGCAGGCGGCCAGCGAGCATTTGGTGCCCGTCACGCTCGAGCTAGGCGGCAAGTCCCCGGCCATCGTCGACGAGAGTGCCAACATCGCGCTGGCGGCCCGCCGCATCGTCTTCGGCAAGTTTCTCAACGCCGGCCAGACGTGCGTGGCGTGCGACCACGTCTATGTGCACGAGTCGAAAATGCCCGCGCTCATCCAGCAAATCATCCACCAGCTTTCGGTGCAAGGCGTCACGCTCGAGTCGATTGGCAAGATCATCAACGAAAAGCATTTCGAACGCGTACGCGCGTATTTGAACGACGGAAAAGTCGTCTGGGGCGGCCATGTGGATGAGGCGACACTCAAAATCGAGCCGACGATCTTGCTGCCAAAAGAAGGAACGCCCGTCATGGACGAGGAAATCTTCGGACCGGTCCTGCCCGTTTTGCCGTACGAGAATTTCGAAACACTGTGTCGGCAGCTGGCGCAAAAGCCGCATCCGCTCGCCTTCTACTTGTTTTCCCGCAACGACGACCACATTCGCTTCGTGAAGGAAAACATGCCGTTTGGCGGTCTGCAAAATTCCGGCCTCGGCCACTATCACGGCCGGTATGGATTCCAGACATTCACCCACGACAAGTCGATCTTGTCGTCGAGCGACCGCGTCGACCTGCCTTTCATCTACGGCCCGCAAAAGCCGTGGAAGGAAAAAGTCGTCCGTCTGTTTTTAAAATAAGGAGGAAAAAAGATGAATGCGATTTTTGAACGCACGAGCGTGCGCCAGTACACGAACAAGAAAGCCGATCCAAAGACGATCGAAACGATTTTGAAAGCCGGATGCGCCGCGCCAAGCGCCGTGAACAAACAGCCGTGGGAGCTGATCGTCGTCACCGATCCGGCCCGCCTTGCCGAACTCGCGAAATTTTCCCCATACGCCGTCTGCGTGCAGGACGCCGCGTTCGCCGTCGTCGTGTGCGCCGACACGAATCGCCACTTTGGCGACGCCTACGACGTGCAGGATTTGTCGGCGCTTAGTGAAAACATGCTGATCGAAGCCAAGGATCTTGGTTTAGGCGGCGTGTGGCTGGGTGGCTATCCCGAAACGGACCGGGTCGACTGGCTGCGCCGGTATTTCGACTTGCCCGATTCCATCCAGCCGTACTGGGTGCTTTCGTTTGGCTATCCGGCCCATGATCTGGAACCCAAACAAAAATGGGATCCGGCCCGCATCCATTGGGAAACATTTGAAAAGTAAAATAGGAAAGTCTGGCTCGCCCAGGCTTTTTCTTTGTTTAAGGTGCGCATAATGGGGTTTTGACGGGGTCATATAGGTGCGCATAATGGGGAAACAGGGGGGTAGTTTATAGTGCGCATAATGGGGTAATACGGCGTTTCTTATCTTGCGCATAGTGGGGTCGAGCGATATAATCGGATTGAAAACCGGCATGAGGAGGTGAATACAATATGTTTTTTAAACGAAAGATTTACGATAAACTCTTGGAATGGAAGAATGAAACGAAGGGTACGAAGGCGATCTTGATTGAGGGGGCGCGTCGAATTGGCAAAAGTACGATTGCGCAGGCGTTCGCTAAAAATGAATATGAATCCTATCTTCTCATTGATTTTGCCAAGAAGGATAAGGAAGTCGAGTCGTATTTTGAAAAGTATTTGAACGATTTGGATACGTTGTTTATGATGCTTCAAGTCCATTACGGGATCCGTTTGAAACCTCGTCAGTCGGTGGTGATTTTCGATGAAGTGCAGATGTTTCCGCAGGCAAGAGCGGCTATCAAATACCTGGTAGCGGATGGACGATATGATTATATTGAAACCGGTTCGCTTATTTCGATCAAGGAAAACGTGAAAGATATTGTCATTCCTTCGGAGGAACGCCATATTTCAATGTATCCATTCGACTTTGAAGAGTTTTGCTGGGCTTTAGGCGAGGAAGTGATGATAGATTATATCAAACATTGTTTTGAATCCAAACAAGCGCTGGAAGAGTCGCTGCATCGCAAAGCGATGATGATTTTTAAACAATACATGCTGGTGGGCGGTATGCCTATGCCGGTCGTAAAGTTTGTTGAGAATAATAAAAGTTTTTATGAGGCAGACCAGGAAAAACGGGATATTTTGCGGCTGTATCGGGAAGATATTATGAAGATCAATGCGCGGTATCGGGGTAAGGTACTGGCGATTTTTGATCAGATCCCCGGATTGCTTTCACAGCATGAAAAAAGAGTGGTTTTCAAGACGATTCAAGGCGAGTCGAGAGCGGAAGAATACCAGGAGACTTTCTTTTGGCTGGCGGATTCCATGATTTGTAATGAATGCTTCTTATGCAGTGATCCGAATGTCGGCTTATCCATCAACGAGGTAAGGTCATATGTAAAATGTTATATGGGGGATACGGGTCTTTTGGTCAGTCACGCGTTTGACGAAAATGAATTGCTCGAGGAAGAAGTGTACAAGCAGATCTTGCTGGATAAATTATCTATGAACAAAGGAATGCTGTATGAAAATGTGATTGCGCAAATGCTTGTGATAAATCATCATAAACTGTACTTTTACACGCATTACAACGACGAGAAACATCGAAATGATATGGAGATTGATTTTCTTCTTTCTAGCAACCGCAAACTAAAATATAAACTGTATCCGATCGAAGTCAAGTCGGGAAAGCGTTACACGACCACATCCCTGTTGCGGTTTAAAGAAAAATATCAGGACCGGATTGGCGCGTGCTTCATTATTCATCCGAAAAATTTGATGATCAAAGACGATATTTTCTGTATTCCTCCTTATATGACTTTCTTGTTGTGACGTGGAGAAGAAAAGAACGATTTTTTGATACGATTCTCCTCTTGTACCGGGTTGACACAAGTCCGATTTCGGACTATTATACTTGGGTCGCATTTTGGACAGGAGGTTTTTATGAAGGAAATATTTAATGAACATTTACGCGCGTTCAACGCGTTTTATAAGGAATTGAGCCATATTTACCACGAGGAGGCGCTCGCGGCCGGCATTTCGGACAGCGCGTTTGAAGTGCTCTATTGTTTAAGCACCCTCGAGGATGGATGCTGCCAGAAGCATATTGCCCAGGCGTCGTTTTTAAGCAAGCAGACGATCAACTCCTCTATCAAGGCGCTGGAGAAAAAAGGATGGATCGAGCTACGCAAAGGAAAAGGACGCGAGTGCGGCGTGTATTTGATGGACAGGGGCCGCGACGTCATCAAAATGTATGTGTATCCGGCCATTCAGCGGGAAAACGAGGCGTTCGAGCAAATGGGCGAGGAAAACGCCGGCCGGTTTATCGAGCTTGGACAACGGTACGTGCACCACTTGAAGCAGGGAAAGGAGAAGACGGCATGACGATCCGGCTCAGCGACCACTTTACGGTTGGCAAGCTGCTGCGCTTCACGCTCCCTTCCGTCGTCATGGTCATCTTCACATCGCTGTACACGATCGTCGACGGCATCTTCGTCGCCAACGTCGCCGGCAGCCAGGCGTTCGCGGCCCTCAATTTGATTTGGCCCGTCATCGCCATCATGGGCACGTTCGGCTTCATGATCGGCACGGGCGGCAGCGCCCTGGTCGCCAAGCTGCTCGGCGAGCAAAAAAAGCGCGAAGCCAACGAGGTGTTTTCCCTGCTCGTGTACAGCCTCATCGTCGTGGCGCTAGTCATGAGCGTGGTCGGCGCCGTCTGGATCGAGGATTTCGCGCGCCTGCTTGGCGCCACTGAGCAAATGCTCCCCGACTGCGTCGCCTATGGCCGAACGCTCGTCCTCATGATGACCGGCTACTTTTTACAAAACACGTTCCAGGCGTTTCTTGTCACCGCCGAACGCCCGACGCTCGGCCTGCTGCTGACAATCATCGCCGGCGTCATGAACATGGTGCTCGACTATCTTTTAATCGCGGTCGCCGGTCTTGGCATCTTTGGCGCGGCGCTCGCCACCGGGCTGAGCTGGATCGTGGGCGGCATCATTCCGTTCGTGTTTTTCGTGACGCCCGGCAACGGCACGCCGCTGCGCGTATCGAAAACGCGCTGGAACGGCAAAGCGCTACTACAAAGCTGCTTTAACGGCTCGAGCGAGATGGTTACCAATTTGAGCATGAGCGTCATCACCGTGCTGTACAATTTCGAGCTCATGAAGATGATTGGCGCCGACGGCGTTGTGGCGTACGGCGTGCTCCAGTACATCTCATTCGTGTTCGCCGGCGCGTTTCTCGGCTATGGTGTCGGCATCGCGCCCATCATCAGCTACCACTATGGCGCGGGCAACACGGGCGAGCTGGACAGCCTGCTGAAAAAGTCGCTCGCCCTGATCGCGATCACCGCGCTCGTGCTCACGATCGTCGCCGAAATCAGCGCCCCGTGGCTGGCGATGGTGTTCGTGAATGGCTCGGCATCGCTTGGCGCCCTGACCGTCCACGCCATTCGCATTTACAGCGTTTCGTTTTTATTGTGCGGCTTCAATATTTTTGGCAGCTCGTTTTTCACGGCGCTCAACAACGGACTCGTGTCGGCGGCCATCTCGTTTGTGCGCACGTTTTTGTTCCAGATCGCGTGCATCCTGATCCTGCCCAAACTGTTCGGATTGGACGGGATCTGGAGCGCGGTCGTCGTCGCCGAGTCGCTTTCGCTGCTTGTCGTCGTGTTCTTTTTGCGAAAAGAGAAAGCGCGGTACGGGTATTGAAATGGAAGAAAATCCGTCTTTTTTGCAAAAAAGATGATGGATTGAATAAATTTGGTCGAAATTTTAAATTTATTGTGAAAAAAGCCCAAAAAAAGTGAAGAAATGATATATCGTTTCTTGTAATTTCCGTTCAGAAAATTTATAATGAGTTTGTAAAAATAAAGAGAGGTCATTGTAATGAAAGTTTCCCACTTAACCAAGCGCGAAAATGAAATCATGGAGATCTTTTGGCAGTCAAACAAGCCATTGTCTTCCAATGATATCTGCTTGGAAGCCCCACACATAAGTAAGAACACAGTACAGGCCGTTATTCGAAAGCTGCTTTCGATGAAATTCATCGAGATCGCCGGTCTTGGCTACAACAAGAACGCCTTGACTCGCGAATTCAGCCCTTGCATCTCTCAGGCCGAGTACTTTGACAACTTTCTTGTGCGGGATACTTCCTACGAGCTCGCGGCGAATTTTATCCGCCACGCGAAGGATATCGAAACATTGGAAAAGATCGAAGCCTTGATTCAGGAACGAAAACAAGCGCTGGCAGCCGAATAGGCTGTTTGAAAGCTCCACGAAAGTGGGGCTTTTTTTTGGCACCCGGCGCTGTGCCACCTTCGCCGGATTTTGGCATTTTTGGAAGTGCCAAACAAAAACGAGAAACAATAGAAAAAAACAAAGCGCTTTCTTATACTGAAATTGTCAAACAAACGAAATGAAAAGAAAGGAAAAAAACAATCATGAAAGAAAAAGTCCAAAAATTCGGGCGCGCCCTCTCCGCGATGGTCATGCCCAACATCTCGATCTTTATCGCCTGGGGACTCATCACCGCGCTGTTCATCCCAGCCGGCTGGTGTCCCAATCCGACGCTGAACGAAATCGTCGGTCCGATGCAGCGCTTCCTGCTTCCGGTCTTGATCGCCTATTCCGGCGGCAAGATGATTTACGAGCACCGGGGCGGTGTCGTGGGCGCGTGCTTCGCCATCGGCATCATCGCCGGCACCGAAACGCCGATGTTCATCGGCGCCATGATCGCCGGGCCATTGGGCGGCTATTTGATGAAAAAGACCGATGAATTGCTCGACGGGCACATCCCGAACGGATTCGAAATGCTCGTCAACAACTTCTCAGCCGGCATTCTCGCCGCGATCCTGGCCTGCGTGGGCTGTCTCGTCATCGAACCGGCGTGCGTCGCGCTCACCGGCGCCTTGAAAACCGGCGTCGAGTTCCTTGTCAGCCACGGTCTGCTGCCGCTCACCTCGATTTTGGTCGAGCCGGCCAAGATCCTGTTCTTGAACAACGCCATCAACCACGGCATCTTCACCCCGCTTGGCATGGATCAGGTGCAGGAAGTCGGCAAGTCGATCTTCTTCATGATCGAAGCCAACCCGGGACCGGGCCTTGGCTTGCTGATCGCGTACTACTTGAGCACGAAAGGCGAAGTGAAGCAATCGTCGCTCTCCGCCATGATCATCGAGTTTTTCGGGGGCATCCATGAGATTTACTTCCCGTTTGTCCTCATGAACCCGATCACGCTGATCGGCGTCATCGCCGGCGGCATGACCGGCGTGCTTGTCAACACGATCTTTGGCTCGGGCCTCGTATCCGCCGCATCGCCGGGATCCATTATAGCCATCCTGGGTATGTGCGCCAAAGACAGCTATGTCGGCGTCCTGCTTTCGATCGCGGCCGCGACCGCTGTATCGGCCATCGTGTGCACGGTATTGCTGAAGGCGTTCGCCAAGGAAGGCAATCTGGAGGAAGCCAAACAGCAGGTGAGCGCCTCCAAGGCGCAAGCCAAGGGAACGCCGGCACCGGCTGCCGCCTTGTCCGCTTTAAAAATCGTGTTCGCCTGCGACGCGGGTATGGGAAGCAGCGCGATGGGCGCCGCGAACCTGACGAAAAAGCTGAAAGCTGAAGGGCTCGACATCACCGTGCCGCACTACGCGCTGAACGAAGTGCCAGCCGATACGCAAGTCATCGTCACCCAGTCCTCGCTCGTGGAGCGGGCGAAGGAACGGTGTCCGCACGCCGCCATCTACCCTATCAATAACTTCATGGCGTCGGCCGAGTACGATCAAATCGTCGACGACGTGAAAAACGGCCGGGTAGGCGCGAAGCCGGAACCGTCGCGCGTCAATATGCAAAAAGTCGTGTTCGCCTGCGACGCGGGCATGGGAAGCAGCGCGATGGGCGCGGCGAGTCTGACGAAAAAGCTGAAAGCCGCCGGCTGCGACGTGACGGTGCCGCACTACGCGCTCAACGAAGTGCCAACGGACACGCAAGTCATCATCACGCACCAGTCGCTTGTGGAGCGGGCGAAGGAACGCTGTCCGCACGCGACGGTGTATCCGGTCATGAATTTCATGGGCGCCAGCGAATATGACGAGATCGTAAGCGAGCTTGTCGGCGCGTGATGATTTATACCAACCGGTTTAAACAAATTCTCCAAATCGTCCTGGAACAAGGGGACGCGTATATTCCGGTCGACGAGCTGGCGCGACGACTGAATATTTCGCGACGCACGGTTTTTCGAGAACTCCAAAACGCCAATTTGAAGCCGTACCATTTGGATATGGTCAGCCGGCAAGGCAGGGGAATCCGAATCGAAGGGGACGAAAAAGACCGCCGCCGGCTGGCGGCCGATATCGCCACCGACCTCATTCCTTACGTTTCGAAAGAGGAGCGCCGCAAACTGCTCGCGTTCGAGCTGCTCCGCTTTCCGGACGTGAAAAAGCTCGTCGTGTACGGCAACATGTTTTCGGTGTCGGAAACGACGATTTCCAACGACCTGGACGCGTTGGCGTCCTGGTTCGAACACTATCATATCGAATTGAATCGCGCCCACAAAAACAACATCCGGCTGCTTGGCAAAGAGGAGGATCGGCGCCTGGCGATGAGCGCGATCATTCACGACACGATCGGATCAAAGGAGCAGGCAATCGACTATTTGGACGCGGACGCCTTGCGCCACGAAGTGTTTGAAGCGTCGCAGGACGGCATTTTGCGGCTGCTCAACCAGGATATTCTCGATCCGGTGCTTGACTTGTTCACGCTCGAACGACACGAGCTGGGACTGAACCAGTATGCGCAAAGCTCGTACATCGGCTTGATCATTCATCTGGTGGTGGCCGTCGAGCGCATCCAGAAAGGGGAGGCGATCGAGAGCGATCCTTCGCTGTGTGAAACGATGCGCGCCACGCCGGCTATGGAGCAGGCCAAAGCAATCGCGGGCAGACTCGAGTCCATTTTCGACATCGAGATCCCGCAGGCGGAAACGGTGTTTATCGCGATGCATTTGAGCGGGGCGAAAAACGTCGATCCGATCGACGCGTTCGACGACGACCAGATCGTGGAAATCGCCAACGATTTTATGAACGACTTCCCGCCCCGGATCGCGTCGAGTTTGCGGATGGATCCCCGGTTTATCAAAGGATTCATCACCCATTTGCGGCCGACGCTCATCCGCTTGCAGCGCGGCCTGCCGATTTACAATCCGCTGCTGGAAACGATCCAGGCGCAATACGGGGAGCTGTACGCTCAAAGCGCGCACGCGGCGGCCTTGATTGGCGAAAAGACGGGCTTGTCGATTTCGGAAGCGGAAATCGCGTTCATGACGATGCATGTGGGAGCGTCGCTGGAACGCCGCCGCTTCGAGGCCAGACAGGCGCGCATCCACACTGCGGTCGTATGCGCCTCGGGGGTCGGGGTGTCGGCTTTGCTGGCGGCAAGGCTGCAGCATGTGTTTGGTACGCGGCTTCATTTGGTGACTCTCTCTTTGGAACAATACAAAACCAACGCGTACGACGATTTGGACCTGATCGTTTCGACGTTCGACCTGGCGCAAGGAATGGTGCCGGTCGTCAAGGTCAACCCGCTGCTGACGCAAAACGACATCGACCATTTGCGGGATGTGATGAAAAATCTCGAATATGGCGCGCACGCCGATCCGGACCGGGACGGGCTGGAAAAACTTCGGCGCGTGGAACAAATGACGGGCGCGGCGCGCGCGATCGTCAACGGACTCGTGTTCGCCAATGTCGATCCGGCGCTGGACTGGCCGGCGCTGGTCGCGGAGGCCGGCTTGCTGGCGGACGGCAGCGCGAGCGAAGTGACCAGCGCCCTGCTTGAGCGTGAGAAGATTGGCTCGGTCATGGTGCCGGAGCTTGGCTTTGGCTTGCTGCACGCGAAAACGACTGGCGTGAAAAACGCCCAGGTGCAGTTTTTGTGGCCGGCGCAGGCGCAAGAGTTTGCCGCGTACCCGGGCATTCGGGCCGTGGTCGTCCTGCTCATGCCAGCCGATTATGCATCGTATCATCAAAAACTACTTTCCTCCGTCACGACGTATATGATGGAGACGACGAACTTGCAGCAGGCGGTGTTCGAGCGCGAGGAGCGGCGCATTCAACAGGCGCTGTCCGCGATTTACTTGGAATTGATTCGAGCCGACATGGCTTAAGAAAGGAATATCATCATGGCATTGTTTAAAAGAAAGAAAAAAGAAAAAAATGAAAAGCCGCAAATTCTCGAGGTGCAAAACATTCGCGTCAACCAAAAGGCGGCGACAAGCGACGAGGCGATCTTAAGCGTCGGCGGCCGTTTGAAAGAAGCGGGCTATATCGACGAGCCATACATTCAAGGCATGCTCAACCGCGACCACGCCCTGACGACGTACATCGGCAACGACATCGCCATTCCGCATGGCGAGTACGAAGTGAAGGACTTTGTGAAAAAGACGGGTCTTGCGGTTGATATTTACCCGGAAGGCATCGCGTGGGGCGGTGGCACGGTGCGGATTGTTATCGGCATCGCGGCGACGACCGACGAGCATGTGGGCATCCTGCAAAACATCGCGGAAAAGCTGGGCGACATGGATGTCGTGGAAAAAGTCGTGAACGGCACGCCGGAATACATTCATTCCGTGCTGGCGGGGGACGCGGCATGATTTTGACGGTGACATTCAATCCGGCGATCGACAAGACGGCGCAAGTCGACGAATTGATCGTGGGCGGCTTGAACCGGTTGCAAAATGTGCGGCAGGACGCGGGCGGCAAAGGCGTCAACGTGTCGAAAACGATTCGGGCGCTTGGCTTCGAGAGCGTATGCACCGGCTTTCTGGCGGGCGCGGGCGGCCGGATGATCGAGGACGCGCTGGACGAACTGCGAATCGCCAATCAATTCGTGTGGGTGGAGGGAAACACGCGCACGAACCTGAAGGTGCTTAACAAGGACATGGTGCTCACCGAGCTCAACGAGGCGGGGCCGCGCATCGAACCGGAAGATGTGGACGCGTTGATCGCGTTGATCGAGAAGACGGCCAAGCCGGGCTCGATCGTCGTGTTGTCGGGCAACGTGTCGCCGGGAGTGGAAAGCGACATTTACCGGCGGATGATCGACGATTTGAAGCAAACGGACATCCGGGTGCTGCTGGACGCGGACGGCGACTTGTTCCGGGAAGGCATCAAGGCGGGTCCGTTCGCGGTGAAGCCAAACCGCTTCGAGCTGGCGCAGTATTTTGGCGTCGAAGAACCGGACAACGCGTTGGATACGGCGCGGCTTGGAAGAAAGCTGTTGAACGAGGATACGAAGCTGGTGGCCATTTCGATGGGTGGCGAGGGCGCGATCTTTTTGACGGAAACCGACACGTTGTATTGTCCGGTGCTGCCAATCGAGTTGAACTCGAGCGTGGGCGCGGGCGACGCGATGGTGGCCGCTTTGGCGATTAGTCTGGAGCGTGGCGACGCGCTGGAAGAGCTGGCGGTGCTGGCGATGGCGACAAGCGCGGGGGCGTGCACGACGGCGGGAACGCAGCCGGCCGGCCTCGGCGTGGTGGAAACATTGAAGACAAAAGTGAAAATCGAGAACTTGGAGGGATAGAACGATGAAAACAAGAGCGGTGAGATTGTATGGAGTGGACGATATCCGGCTGGACACGTTTGAGCTGCCGGAAATCAAGGACGATGAGATTTTGGTAAAGGTCGTTTCGGATTCGATTTGCATGTCGACGTGGAAGACGGTGAAGCAGGGCGAGAAGCACAAGCGCGTGCCAAACGACGTGTTTGACAACCCGATCATTATCGGGCACGAGTTCGCGGGCGACATCGTGAAGGTAGGAAAAAAATGGCAGGACAAGTTCAAGCCGGGACAGAAATTCGCCCAGCAGCCGGCCATTCCGGGCCAGATGGAGTCGCCGGGCTACTCGTACCAGTGGTGCGGGGGCGACACGGAATACTGCATTTTCCCGAATGACATTATCGAGGCGGGCTGCTTGTGGACGTTTGATGGTGACGCGTATTTTGCCAGCTCGGTGGCGGAGCCGGTGTCGTGCTGTATTGGTGGCTACCACACGAACTACCATACGGAGCCGGGCGGCTACAAGCATATCATGGGGACGAAGGAAGGCGGCAACCTCATTATTTTGGGTGGCTGCGGTCCGATGGGTCTGGGCGCGATTTCGTATGGCTTGACGTTTGAAAACAAGCCGAAACGCATCGTCGTAACAGAGGTGAACGACGACCGGATCGCCAGAGCGCGCGAAGTCATTAGCGAGGAAGAGGCGAAGGAACATGGCGTGGAGCTCATTTATGTCAACACGGCGAAAATGGAGGACCAGGTCAAGGAACTGATGGACTTGACGGATGGCAAAGGCTACGACGACGTGTTTGTGTACATCCCGAACAAGGCGGTGTGCGAGATTGGCAACCAGATCATGGCGTACGACGGGTGCATGAACTTGTTCGCGGGGCCGACGGATCCGAAATTCTCGGCGGATGTGAACTTGTATGACTGCCACTACTCGCGCAGCAAGATCATTGGCAGCACGGGGGGAACGATCGACGACATGAAAGAGGCGATCGACAAAAACAGCGCGGGCCTCATCAACTCGGCGGTTATGATCACGCATGTGGGTGGCTTGGATTCGGTCGTGGAGACGACGAAGGATTTGCCAAACGTGCCGGGTGGCAAAAAGCTTGTGTACACGCATATCGACATGCCGATGACGGCGATCGAGGACTTTGGCAAGCTGGGCGAGACCGATCCGTTCTTTAAGGAACTGGACGCGGTGTGCAAGGCGAACAAGGGCTTGTGGTCGGCGCAGGCGGAAAAGATGCTGCTGGAGCATTTCAACGCGGCGTAAACAAAACGAGAATCAAACAAACGGCTTCCGGAAAATCCGGGAGTTTTTGTTTGGAAAAAGAAGAGAAGGGCATACAATGGAGGCAGAGGGAAAGGAGAAATCCGATGTTTTCGATCGCGTTGGATCCGGTTTTGGAAGAACAAGTGAAAGAAGCCGCCAAAGAGAAGGGCATGTGTGTTTCCGAGTATGTGTGTCGACTCATTCAGGAAAAGATGGAGGACGAGTACGACTTGCGTGTATACGAAGAGGCGAAACGGCAATACGAGGCTGATCCGGTTACGTATACGGCCAAAGAGCTTGGTTTGTAGGCAAGAGAAAACCGGCCGTCAGCCGGTTGTGGGAATGGAAATGGTGAGGGTCGCGTACGCCATGTAGAAGAACACGTACAAGCGTCTTGTGGCGAACAGCATGGCGTATGTGGAACCGTACAGGCACCCAAGCCAGAGGGCAATAAACAGCGTGGCAAGAGCGAGGCGGTACGCCCAAACGAGCCGGGAAGGCAATACGAGGCGTGCCGCGCTTTTTTTCCACACGCTGACGAGGCCGAACGTGAACAGGCAGGTCAGAGCTTCCAGCCCGATGGACTGGAAGAAAAGCGTGTGGTCCATTTCAATCGAAGGCAGTGGAAATAAGAGCCACGCGACGGGGAGCGGCGCGAGCGGCATGGCGAGTACGAGCACTTTTTTCCAGGTTTTCATCAATAGGAGTCCCCTTTCTTTTTGGAGCGGAAAACCGCAAACCGGAACAACGGCTTGCGGTCAAGCGGTGTTTTATTGCTGGTTGACAGTTTCGACCCATTTCTTGACTTCGGCGTCGGTGTACGTTGGCGAGAAGGCTTTTCCGCTTTCCCATCCTTTGCGGGCGCCGTCAAACGTGAGCGAATCTTTCGCGTGGTCGAGCGCGTCCTGCGTTCCGATCGTGAACGGAATGAACGTTTTATTTTTGAGGTTGTTCTGGCTCAAAAACACGGATACGGGAGCCGGGGCGGCTGTGATTGACTGGACCGGAAATCCGATGTACACCGTGTCGCATTGGCTCCACTGGTCGGGAACGCTTTGTTCGAGCAAAACGTTGGTCGACTGCAAATCCTCGATTTCGGAAACGGACAGTTCCTCGTCGTTTTCGATTTTCTCGTTCAGGGAGGAGTAGTCTTTCTTTGGCACGATTTGGAATAGCTCCGAATCGGAGTCCTTGGCGATTTGCGTGGCGAGCGCTTCGATCTCGTCGTTGTTCGAATAGTAGACGACGAGGCTTTTGGAAGGCGAAACATTGCCGCACGCGCTCAAGAACACAGCCATGAGTAAAAGCATTCCTAGTTTTTTCATCAGTATCCCACCGTTCCTTCGATCATTTCGTTTGTCGCTTTCTTTTCCGAGGAAAAGAGATCCATATCTTCCATCATATCGGAAACACGATCCGTTTGCTCGCCGACCGGTTCCACTTCAATCGGGCGAGGGGCGCCGCCAAAGAAGCTGAACACGATCATTCCAAGCACGATCGCTCCGATCAAAACGAAGATCCATATGTACTTTTTCATAAGCTCAGCTCCTTTCTGAAAGAATTATTTTATGAAAACAATGAATTTATGCGTTTATTCTAACGCCTTTTATAATTTCAATTTTATTATAAAATATATAAGAAAAAGAAGATAAAGATTTAATTGTAAGAAGCCAAAAATGGCTTTTCTTTCCCCGTTTTTGGCTTTTTTGGGAGGAATGAGGAGATTATTGTTTAGAGAAATTAGAAAAACGTATTGATAGAGTGCTATATATTAAATAAACAAATACATATATATATAATTTTTAGCAAATAAAGCATAAGGAACTGTTGAAAAAAAACAAAAAATCCAAGCACCAATAAAAAAGAGAGATAATCCTATTTGATATGCATAAGCGACAGATTTTGGTAAAAAGAAAGATTTTATTTGCTGTTTCCAAATATCAATAAGTATAAATAACGTTAAAGAAATGAATAAATCACAAAAAAGTGTATGAAAAAAAACACGGTTGTTTGGAGAATAGAGTTGTGAAGAAGGGACTAGCAATAATAGGACAAAAAAGGCTAGAATAGGAATTAAGAATATAATTATTTTTTCATTTTTATCTCCTTTTTAATTTTTAGATAATTTAATAAAGATAAAGTTTAGAATATATTCTAAACTTTATCTTTTTTTGTTTATAATCTATTGGTTGAAATTTTATACAGAAAATTGAATAGTGTCGGTATAGGTGGTTGATCCATGTTTGAGAGTGATTGTATTGGTTACTCCGATCAGATGAGAACTAATCATGCTTACATATTTCCAATTAGCCCCTCCATAATAGGTGCCCCAATTTAGTCCCACAACATTCATTGGACTTGTTGACTGGTCAAGCCATGGATTTCCATCGCATGATCCGCAAGTTCCTAGTACAATACTTTGTCTAAGAATTTGAACCCCAGAATCAAGATTGGAAATATAACCAGATGCGCTTTTTAAAACTCCATATTTGATACCGAAATCACTAACAATCGTATCATAATTTATTGTGGCTCTTGCGACTGCAGAATAGTATAGAACACCTTCCGATAATGTAGCAGATTGTGCCATTCTAGACTGCTCTTCATTAAGAAAATAGTGGGATACAGTAATGGCTTGAGATTGCGATAAATCTTTCTTTCCACTATTTTCTTGAATGGTTTTTATAGTGATTACATCGTAATTTAGCTTTTCGCCAAATGAAACTGCTGATGAATCTGTTTCAATGATTTCATCATTGCTTTTTAATACATATGTTTGCGCATTCTCGATGTTTGAATGGTGAGCTTTGATGGACTGTGGATTACTAAAAGATAGTAAAGACATGCACAAAAGTGATAATAAGATTTTTTTCATGATATTCTCTTTCTAATTAGTTTTGTAGCAAATATAAGCTTTGAAATTTAACAAAGCTACAAAGAGCTCTTTTATAAAGATTGGATGTTATTGACCAAGTTCTTTTCCTCGACTTGATTTTTCAAGCCAACAGAAGTCCTTGGTGTTGTGTTTTAGGCATGGTTTTGGCTGTACATCGACTCCTCCGAACGATAGAAGCAGGACAGCCAAGAGTAAAATACCCTTTTTTAACAGCCTCATAAAGTTTCCCCTTTCTTTTTCCCGGGTTCTAACTGTATTATAGAAATATGAATAAAAATAAACAATATATTAAATTTCGAGAACTAAAAGATGATATTTCTCCTCTCTTTTTTGGCTTTTTTGAAAAGCGGAAGCGAAAAGAGCTGGGATATTCACTGGAAAACGTATCCAAAGACTTGTTTATGTCCAAAGGGAATTTGAGTGAAATGGAAAATGGCATTCGCATGATGAAAAAAGATGTATTTGACCGGTTTTTACATCAATATGACATTCAATTTGACACGGATTTGAATCGGTTTTTCGAAATGAAAGAAATTCTCGCTCAAATCGTGGATTGTTTTTTACGTTTTGATAAAAAGAAACAGGAAAAAGTTCGAGAACGTTTTGAGGCGCTAGAAGGAAGCTGGAAAAACACATACGGTTGCTTTGTCGGGGAACTGATTCAATACTTTATTCAGGTTGTGATGGACCATCAAAAAAGCGATGATTTATTTCGCTCACTGGTTTTGATTGAAAATTGTTTATCCAACGACGAGAAGGCGCTTTTGTATATGATACGGGGAATGGAGGGGAGATGGAATCTACGTCTTGGTAATATGGAGCGGTTCTTTGAAAAAGCGCTGGAATTTGTCGACGAGAAAGAGCTGTTCGGGCTGGAAGCGTTGATTGAGTATTATCAAATTATGGAGTGGATGAGAAGCGGAGCTTCATTTGCGGTATATGAACATTGCGTACAGGTACGTAAAAAGTTTTACGCTTCACACAATTATATTCGGGCGTTGTATCTTGATAATTTGGAAGCGGTAGGAATAATTTCTTTACGAGCCTATAGTAGCGCATATGCCCGCTTTGAAGCCTTGCTTTCCAATATGGAATACGTGGATGATCCGTACTTGCGGTTTTGCGTCGTGCAAAACGAAGTTCTGGTTTTATGTGTGATGGGGGAGTATAGAAAAGCGCTGGATCAAATGAGGAAGGAAAGAGAAACGTTTCAACATGGGCTTTCTAATTTTGTTTACGCGCCTTTGTGTCTATACATGCTGAATGAGCAGGAACGCGCAAAATCAGCTTTGGTGGATATAAAGCCATATGCCAAAACAAAAGAGGAAATCCTGTTGTGTAAAATGATTCACGCAGTCTTTTCACAAGAAATCGAAACGGTTTTAAAAATGGCTTTGGAAGTTCTTAAGGAAGATCAAAGAAAGCGCGAACGGGAATCCGAGGAAATCGTGTACCAGTTCCTAATCCATTTCTGTAAGGAAACGGGTTTGGATGCGAAACGAATGGAAATCCAAGAGGATTACATCGCGTTTTTGACAAGATGTTGAATGGGCTGGCGTTGTATAGGAAAGAGAGAGGAAACTTTGTTGGATCGAAACGGGTTTTCTCTTTTTGGTTGGCGAATGGTTTGGCATAAGGGGGAAAGCTTGCTATGGTGGAAGAAAGAAAAAGAAATCGAGGTGAAAGCCATGTTGACGATGGATGTGGAGAAGTTTCAAACCGAGTGCCTAAAACAAGTCAAACAGACGATCGCGCAAGACCAGGCGGTTAAAATTGCCTGTCCGGAAGGAAACGCGGTGCTGCTGAGCGAGGAAATGTACCGGGGACTGCTGGCGAGTGTGGAAATCACGCAGGAATCGGGCTTGAAAGACAAGATTTTGGCCGCGTTGGAAGACGCTGAATTTTTGGAAGAATCGGAAGTGGAGTGGTAGGCGTGTACACGATTTTCTACGCGAAAGAGGCGGCGAAAGACGCGAAAAAACTGAAAGCGGCGTTTTTGGATCAAAAGGCGAAGGCGCTCATTGATATCCTTCGCGCCAATCCATACCAGCGGCCGCCGGCGTATGAAAAGCTGCAAGGGGATTTGGCGGGTTTGTATTCGCGCCGCATCAACCGCAAGCATCGACTCGTCTACGCTGTGGAGGAAAAAAGCCGTCAAATCAAGATTTTGTCGCTTTGGTCGCACTACGAGCGCGTTCCGGAAGAAGAGAGAAAGGAAGCGGAAACCGCTTGATCGGGTTGGAAAGAAAAAAGCCGGTCGAAGCCGGCTGCCATTTCACAATTCTTCATTCCACGTCCAGGGATTCATGTCGTCGGGCTGGAGCCGTATCGGAAGCTCGGAAACCTTTTGGTACGTTTGAGTTTGGTCGTTTGGATAGCGAAGCGTGATCGTGTCTTTATGAATGGTGGCCTGGATGTTTTTCAGCGGGCCGGTTTTAAACGTGATCGTGTGGCCGACAAGCACATAGCGGCCCTCGGTCGCGCGAAGGGACTTATACTCGTAAAAGATGTACGTGTCCTTTTCGAAAGTGAGAAAGTCCGAATTAGCTTCGGAAGGCTGGAAGGAGCCAATCAAATCAGGCGGATGGGATTTTGACATGCTGAGTCCAAACGCGATCACACCGATCGCCAAGAAAAAAAGCAGCGCGGGTACGCCATGATGGATCATACGTTTCAGCATTTTACTCTCTTCCTTTCTCAATACCTTTTTATTATACTTCCATTTTTATTGAAAATATATAGGAATAATTTTTTTGTTTTTAAAACAGGTTAAAAAAGACGAAAGACGCTTTTTTGTCGCTTATCCAAATAAAAATAGAACAAGCCCCAATCCATAAGAAAGGGACTTTCAGACGGTTTGACATGATGTTTTCCTACCAAATATACGCCGGTTCCACGTTTTGAACGAGACTTTTCCACAACAAATCGGGGGAAACGGTAAATATGGCTTCAGGATGCGTTTCATACGGATAGGGGTCGAACAGCGTGAACGACTCGATTTCGTTCGTATCGGGACTGGTTTGGCATCCAATCACCAAAATCATGTGATTGGCAGAGGACAATTCAGAAAAAACACCTTGGCGGTCGATGGCGCAAAACACAGGATCGTTCGTTTTCAAGTCGTTTTGGATCCGCTCGAAAAAGAGCGCTTTGGCGTTTGGATCGGATTCGTGAATGGCGACCGTTTGCACCCGATAGCCAGGCTCGCCGGTTCCGGGCTGTTCGACACCAAAGGCGTAGCGGTTGACGACGCGCGCCAAATCGACATACTCGGTGCCGGTGACCGGATCGGTACGCATCTCGCTGGCCAGCTCGCTTTGAGAAAGAGAAACGCCATGGAGCGCCAAAACGCTTTGTACGCAGGCCGGGACGCAATAATAGCTATTTTCCTGCATGAATGGCTGGATGGAGATCGTGGAAGTCGCCGGAGCTAAAGACTCGGGTTCAAAAACCGGCTCGGATGGCTCTTCGGATTCAACCGGTTCATTCATCGCGGAAGGGGCGGGTGTTGGCACTTTTGGAGCGGGCGCGCTGGAGCATCCAGCCAGAAGTATCGTGAAACCAAGCCATAAAAGTTTTTTCTTCATAAGATTCTCCTTTTTCATCATTATAAGCCGAACCTGGGAAAAGGGGAATCGTCTTTTGAAAACGGATCAAAGTGGGCGAAAGCTCATTTTTTTTAAGGAAAAGAGCGATGGGGTTGTATAATGAATAGGAACGAAAAAGACAGGAGGAACCTATGCAAATATCGAGCCGATTCACCATCGCCGTCCACATGCTGATTGCTATGGACGTGTTTCAAAACGACAGGAAAGTGACGAGTGATTTTTTATCCCAAAGCATCCACGTCAACCCGGTCGTCATCCGGCGCCTGCTGTCTAAAATGAAAAAGGCGGGCCTGATCGATGTCCAGCGCGGCAGCGGCGGGGCCACGATCGCCAAACCGCTGGATTCCATCACGCTGTACGACGTGTACGAAACCGTCGAATCCGTCGATGAAAACGGCCTGTTCCACTTCCACGAGGATCCGTCCCGGCAATGCCCGGTCGGACGCAACATTCATTTTGTGCTCGACCCCAAGCTGGACGCGGCGCAGACGGCGCTGGAAACCGAATTGAAAAAGACGACGCTGCAAGACGTCGTCGCCGACACGAAACAATGGATCGCCAAAGAGAGCTCACAATCGTGAGTTTTTCTTTTTTTGTTAATGTAACTATTGAAATTACATCTTAGAAGGCGTATATTATCGATGTAATAAGAATATACACATTAAAGGAGGGTTCCCATGACAAAGATTCAAAAAGCGCTCGCGCTCATCGCGACATTCCAAACCGGAGACGCCAAACAGGCATACGATTTGCTCGCGTCTTCGTATATTCAGCACAATCCGTCTTACGCTACCGGGCGTTCGGCTTTTGTGGACAGCGTCAAAGCGCTTGCCAAGGCCCCCGCGCCAACCACGGTGGAAAACATCCGCGCCTTCGAGGATGGGGACAACGTGTTTTTGCATACGGTGTATGACTTTGCCGGCGCCGGCAAGCAAGTCGCCTTTGACGTGTTCCGCTTTGACGAAAACGGAAAGATCGCCGAACACTGGGACGTGATGGCTTCCATTCCATCGCGGTCCGCCAATGCAAACGGAAAATTTTAAACAAAGGAGGCAAGTTCATGAATCAGGAACAACGACTCGACCGGCTGATCGCGATGCGGCTGGCCGAATGCGACGAATCCATCGCGATCCCGGCGTCCCTGCCGGAAAAGAAACGGCTGTTTCGCGCGCTCATGAACGTGCGCCCGCCCTATCCGGTAACGGACGAATTTTTAGCGCTCCAGGACGCCTATCTTCAATACGAGAAGGAAGAGGGCGGCGTCGTGTCCATCGCCGATCTGACACCAGTCGAACCGGGATTGTATGTATGGCGCGGAGACATCACCCGGCTGGCGGTGGACGCGATCGTCAACGCGGCCAACAGCGCGCTGCTCGGCTGCTTCGTTCCGTGCCATGGCTGCATCGACAACGCCATCCATTCGAAGGCGGGCGTACAGCTGCGGCTGACGTGTCAGGCCATCATGGAAAAGCAAGGGCGTCCGGAACCGGCCGGGCAGGCGAAACTCACACCCGGATTCAACTTGCCCGCCCGCTATGTCCTGCACACCGTCGGACCCATCGTGCGCGGAGCGCTGAGCCCTCTTGATCGCGAACAGCTTGCCTCGTGCTATCGCCAATGCCTTGCGCTGGCCGAACGGCAAGGTTTAGGCTCGGTCGCGTTTTGCTCCATCTCGACGGGCGAGTTTCATTTTCCGCCTGACGAGGCGGCCGACATCGCGATCCAGACGGTCAAAGCGTATCAAAGGGAAACGGGAACGAAACTGGAGGTGATTTTCGATGCGTTTACTGCGGAAGACGAAGCGCGCTACCGCCAAAAACTTGGCGCGACTCAAAGCGTGGCTCGATGAGGCGGACACGATCGTGATCGGCGCCGGGTCGGGCCTTTCGACGGCGGCCGGCTTCACGTACGCGGGCACCCGCTTTGAGCAGACGTTTTTTGATTTTATGGCGCGCTACGGGTTGACCGACATGTATTCGGGTGGTTTTTATCCGTTCGCCAGCCCGAACGAGTTTTGGGCGTACTGGTCGCGCTACGTCTACATCAACCGGTATATGGACGCGCCCAAGCCCGTATACGAGGCGTTGTACGAGCTCGTCAAGGACAAAGACTACTTCGTGCTGACGACCAACGTCGACCACTGCTTTCAGAAGGCCGGGTTCGACAGGAACCGTCTGTTTTACACGCAAGGCGACTACGGCTTGTTTCAATGCTCGACACCTTGCCACGACAAGACGTACGATAACGAGAAAACGATGTGGGCGATGGTGCAAGCCCAGGGCTTTGCGATCGACGAGGAAGGCGGTCTTTTTTCAAACGGTCCGGTGTCGATGTCCGTGCCCGACGTTCTCGTTCCGCATTGTCCGGTGTGTGGAAAACCGATGGCGATGAACCTTCGATCCGATTCGACGTTTGTCGAAGACGATGGCTGGCGCGCGGCCGCGAAACGCTATCGACGGTTTTTGGACGCGCACGAGGGGGAAAGGGTGTTGTTTTTGGAGCTCGGGGTCGGCTTCAACACACCGGGCATCATCAAGTACCCGTTTTGGAACCGGGTGCTGGAAAACCCGAACGCCAGGCTGGCGACAATCGACGCTGCTGAGATCCTCGTTCCCGCCTCCATCGAATCGAGAACGCTCGCTTTGCGCGCGGATTTGAACGAAGTCCTTGAATCGTTGTATACTGGAAGCGAATCGAGGAGGGGAATGGATGAGGAAAAAACTGTACATGCTGCGGCACGGACAGACGCGCTTCAATGAGCGGCACCGTATCCAGGGGTGGTGCGACGCGCCGCTAACGGAACAGGGAAAAAGGCAGGCGAAGATCGCGAAACGATACTTCGCGAAAAACGGCATCGCGTTCGACCGGGTCGTCTGCTCGACGAGCGAGCGCTGCTCGGACACGCTCGAACTGGTGACGGATTTGCCGTATACGCGCCACCACGCGCTCAAGGAAATGGATTTTGGCGAATTTGAGGGCCAGCCTGAATGCCTGATGCCGCCGGTCGAGTTGTTTCCAGCGTACTTTGCCCGCTATGGCGGGGAAACGCTGGAGCAGGTGGAAGCGCGCGTCGTGGCCAAAATCAAAGAGGTGATGGAAGAGGAGCACACGTCGGTGCTTTGCGTCACGCATGGCGGGGTCATGCGGATCTTTTACGCGTGGCTGATGGGCGCAAAAATGCGCGACGAGCAGGACTGCGACAACTGCGCGGTGTTCGAATACGACTACGACACGGATACGAAGGCGTTTTCGTTTGTGCAAGCCGTCAACCATGACTTTTCTGGACTGGAGGAAGAAGCATGAGAAAACAAAAATGCGCGTTGTCCCAGGAACAAACGCGGGACATTTTGGCGAAGGGATCGTATGGCGTGCTCGCGTTGAGCGGAAACGACAAGCCGTACGCCGTGCCGATGAATTATGTGCTGGTGGAAGACGCGCTGTATTTGCATGGCGCCATGGAAGGGCTGCGTTACGAGTATATCCTTTTCAACAACGAGGCGTGCTTTTGCGTGGTCGACCACGCGCGCAACCGGCCGGACTTGTTTAGCACCGACTACGCGAGCATCCTTGTCAACGGGCCGATTGAAATCGTGAAAGACGAGCGCGAGAGGAAAAAAGGATTGCTTGCGCTGATTGAACGATTCGCTCCGCAGCGGCTTGAGGAAGGACAGGCGTACGTGGAGCGCGCCTGGAAAGACACGGCGGTGTTCAAACTGACAATCCGGCAATGGAGCGGCAAGGCAAGATGCCGGCCATAAGAAATGAAACGAGTGGAAGGAATCGAATCCTTCCGCTTTTTTGTGAAACAGAAAAATCATCTTTTGTTTGCGTTTTAGGGGGAAATTGTTATAATCGGGATGAAATATTTCAACCCCGTCTTTCGACGGGTCATCCCAAAACGATCTTTCCATGGAAATCCTAAATAGAAAGGAATTTCTTATTCATGTCCAACAAAGACATCACCCAAAAGGCGCTTCTTCGCGTCCCCGATGTGTTCGCCTCTCTTGTGAACCTGCTTTTGTTTCACAACGCGCCCATCATTTCTTCGAATCAGATCCGCTATCTTGACATCCCCAGCCATTTTGTATTCGACGACTCGCTTCATGACTTGTACCGCGACGTTTGCGCCATGATTCTCGACAAACGAGGGAACCCGCTTTTTATCGTCTGCTTTGAAAACCAGATTTGGCGCGACTGGACGATGCCCATACGCGCTTTAGGCTATGGCGACACCCTCTACTTTTGGCAGCGAAGCCAGATCCTTCACAAATCGAAAGCTCCATTCGAAATCCCTCTTTCTCGTTTTATTCCGTGTGTCACATTTGTTCTGCATTATGGCGACGATGCCTGGAACGCCAAATCCCTGGATGATTTGACCCGGCTTGAGAAGACGCCCTTCTTGAAACCCTTCGTTTCCGGTTATACAATGAATTTAGAAAACATCGCGTGGTGGAGCGAGGAGAAGATCTCGTCGATTCGAAGTGATTTTCGGATCATCGCGGACTATTGCGCGCAAATCCGGCGTAGCCGGAAAAAGGATCCGGACCATCCGATGTACGAACCTCCAAAACAATGGAAAATCGAGCATGTGGAGGAAACGCTGATGACGCTGGCGGCTTTTTCCAATGACAGGAAGCTGACCGAGGCGCTGCATGTGTATTTGGAACAATTTGATTTATACGAGCGAAAGAAAGGAGGGATCACGATGCGGAGTGTGATCGACTATATTGAAGAAAAAGCTTATTTGAAATTTGAGAAAAAGGAAAAAGAGTGGAACAAAGAACGAAACTCTATGATTTCCCAATTTGTGATCTCGGCCCAACGGCTTATGGCCAAACAAGGGCTTACCGCCGAACAAGCGTGCGACCTGCTCGGATACGACGGGGAATTACGCGCGATTGTGCTTCCATATCTTGTGAGTTGATCATCCAACTATAAAATGAAGCGTTCAAAGTTTGCTTCTTCCAAAAAACGGGTATGCATTTTGTGAAAGTGGAAGGGATTCGACTCTTCCACTTTCATGCGTTTGAAATAGAAAATCAGTCTTTTTAGAAAGATGCTTCTACTCCCCCCCTTTTTTTTAGCGTGTAACGAGGAGGAAGGTTTTCGTCGCTTCGGAATCGACAAGCGGGATCATCCGCTCGTTTGACGCCAGTGTATACGGGGTGAAGTTGGAAACGAAGCTGGGCAGGCTGGAGTGGCGACGCACGACATTGAGCGCCTGCAAGTCCGTCTGCATCAAAAAGGTGGAGTCGGGCATTTTTTCACGTACCAAAGATTCCCAGCTTCCAATTTGCGTGTTCAGCAGCATCGTTTCCCCGTTCAATGTTTCAAAGTCGATTGTTTGCCGGTTCCAGAAACGATGGCCTTGTTTTACGAGGATGAACAACGTTTCGGTTTCGAACACTTTGCATGAAAAGCGTTTGGTTCGCGGCCAGGCGTCCAAAATGATTTGATCGAAACTACCTTCCTCGAGTCCGCGAAGCAAGGTGTTGCCGTCCGCCATCTTTGCTTCCACGGCGCGGCGCGGATTGGCTTGCCGGATTTGGTTACGCAAGTGTTCCAGCGGCATGGGAGCCAGGGATCCGATTCGAATCGGCGTGTCGGCCAGCTCGTTTTGAAACTGTTCGCATTGTTTGAGCACATCCCGCGCGAACGCGGCCGTCTTTTTTCCGGCTTCGTTGAGGATGATTTGGTTTTTCGTGCGCGAAAACAACGGGACGCCCAGCGCGCGCTCCAGCGCCTGCATCGACCGGGTCAAAGTAGGCTGGGAGACGGCCAGGCTGCGGGCGGCGCGCGACAGCGTTTGATCGCGTTCGACAGCAAGCAACTGCTCCGGTTGTTCCAATGTAAACATGGAAGACCCCTCCTTCTTTTCGCTATTCATGGCGCGCATAGTGGCTTTGTTTATATGCATTGTACAAAATTTTCGGCTTTCTGCACAATAAAAGCAGGAAAAGAGGGATGAAAAATGGAAAAAAGAAAGCTGGGACAAATCGAGGTTTCCGCTATCGGAATGGGATGCATGGGACTGTCGCATGGCTATGGCGTCATTCCGGAACACGAATACAGCGTGGAGGCGATTCGAAAAGCGTTTGCCAATGGCTGTACCTTTTTTGACACCGCCGAAGTGTATGGCCATCAGCAGCGGTATCCGGGGCACAACGAGGAGCTGGTTGGCGAGGCGCTCGAGCCGGTGCGCGGGCAAGTCGTCATCGCCACCAAGATCACGATTACGAACGAGGAACTTGAACAGGAAGGGGACGTGGAAGCGATAATCCGCCGGCATTTGGCCGCTTCCCTGAAACGACTGCGCACCCGTTATGTGGACTTGTATTACTGGCATCGCGTCAACCGCCATGTGCCGGTTGAAAAAGTAGCCGCGGTGATGAAGAAGCTTATCGACGAAGGTTTGATTCGTGGCTGGGGATTGTCGCAAGTCGAGGTGGATACGATTGAGCGTGCCCATCGCGTTTGTCCGCTGAGCGCCGTGCAAAACCTGTACAACATGCTGGAGCGCGATTGCGAAAAAAGAGTCATTCCGTATTGTCTGGCGCACGGGATCGGGCTCGTGCCGTTTTCACCGGTCGCCAGCGGGTATCTTTCAGGAAAGGTACAATCGGAATCGCAGTTCGAAACGGTGGACGACGTGCGCAGCTGGGTTCCGCAAATGCGTCAGGAAAATCTGGACGGTAACCGGCCGGTGCTCGCGCTGATCGAGGCGCTTGCCGCGAAAAAGGACGCGACGCCGGCGCAAATTTCAATGGCGTGGATGCTGAAAAAAGCCCCTCACATCGTGCCAATCCCGGGATCGAAAAATCAGGAACGAATTTTGGAAAATCTGGGCGCGGCCGATGTGGCGTTGACGGACGAGGAGTTCGAGACGCTCGATGCCGCGTTAGACACCCTCGATGTGCATGGGCATCGAGGAATCGTCGAGTTCATGGAATAAGAGAAAAGGAACGATCGAAGGAGAAGGATCGTTCCTTTTTTGGTTAACGGGCGAAGTGGATCTTTCCACCCACCGAGGAAATTTTCAGCATATGGTCGGGATGGCTGCCGGGCTGTTTCAGCTTGGTGCCCGGCACGCCGGAATAAACGAACCCCGTGTCGGAAACGATTTTCGCGCACACGGTTTCGGCCTTGATCGTGGCGTCCGTTTCCATATCGAGAGAGAGCTTGCCGTTGACCGTGTCGATTTTTCCTTCCGTCACCGCGCAGGCTTTGAGAGCGAGATCACCATTGACGGTGTCGATTTTGACGCGTCCAAGATTGGCGTTGGCGAAACGGATGTCGCCGTTGACGGCGGAGGCGCGGGTCGTGCCAAACGACGATTCGCCAATCGTGAAGTCGCCGTTGACGGTTTCAAACGCGGCCCGGTTTGCCAGCATGTGGTGAAGGTGGGCGTTGGCGTTGACGGTGTGGACTTCCAGCGTTTCGAGCACGCACTTGTCGGGCAGCACGATCTCCAGGGCGATATTTGGATATTTGCGGTTGAACAAGCCGAGTTTTGCTTGCGGTTTGGCCGAAACGACAAGTTTTGTTTCTTCAAACCGGATGTTGATGGCGTTTTCCCCTTCGGTGCAGACGATGCCCGGATTCTCTGAGCACGAAAGCTTGAGCGATCCGTTTGGAATCGAGACGAGTACGCTTTCCAGCGTTTCAAAGCCGGTGCTGGCCGCGGCTTTGTCTGGATTTGGAATCGGAGGCGTTTTGGTTTCTTTCGGTTCTTCGCCTTCGAAGTAGGCGGCCACTTCCTCGATTGGGCCAAGCGAAGCGAGATAGTCTTCCTCGGACAGGCCGGAGTCTTTGGCGGCTTCCTGCAAATAGGCGATCATGTCCTTGACCTCTTTTGCGCTGTGGCGAAGAAGCAGACGGGATTTGAGTTGTTCGTAATAGTCGTTACGCATGGGTTTCTCCTTTCGGCTGGACGATTTTGTCGATGCCGTCGACGTAGAGCTGCCAGTCCTGGCGCATGGCGGCCAGCTCGTTTCGGCCGGCTTCGGTCAGGGCGTAGTATTTGCGGCGGCGGTTGCGAATGATTTTTTCATAGCTGTCGATTTGGTTTTCGTTTTGAAGTTTTTTTAAAATCGGATACAGCACAGGTTCTTTAATAGCTTGAATGGTTTTGATCGTCTGGCAAATTTCATAGCCGTACGAATCCTCGTTTTCCAGCGAGGCGAGGATCAAAAACTCAAGCAAAGGCGCGGGAAGCGGAAAGCGCATATCCAGTCGCCTCCTTTCTTTGATGATCCTAGTATAACGCATGATATATATAAAATCTATATATAAACGAAAAATATATAGAAATTTTTAAAAATGTCAAAAAGATTCGTTTTACGGCAGGAGAAGACTATAATGAAAAGAAGGAGGAACAGACGTATGTTAAAAATAGGAATGCTCACAAGTGGCGGCGACTGCCAGGCGCTCAACGCCACTATGCGCGCCATCTACAAGTCTGTGCGCCACGCGGCCGACGAGCCGGTGGAATTTTATGGATTCGAGGATGGATACAAAGGATTGATGTATGGGAAATACCGGATCTTGCAGCAGTCGGATTTTAATGGAATCCTGACGATTGGCGGGACGATTTTAGGAACGAGCCGCGTACCGTTCAAAAAGATTCGCAAACCGGATGAAAACGGCATTGACAAAGTCAAAGCGATGAAGCACACGTACAAGCAGCTCGATTTGGATTGCCTTGTCGTGCTGGGCGGCAACGGCTCGATCAAGACGGCCAACTTGTTGTCGGAAGAAGGACTCAACGTGGTGGCGATGCCGAAAACGATCGACAACGACTTGTGGGGAACGGACATGACGTTCGGATTCCAGTCGGCGGTCGATATCGCGACGCGCGCCATTGACGAGATCCACACGACGGCCAGCAGCCACGGCCGCGTGTTTATCGTGGAGATCATGGGGCACAAAACCGGCTGGCTGCCGTTGAACGCGGGCATCGCGGGCGGCGCGGATATCATTTTGCTGCCGGAAATCCCGTACGATTTGGATAAGATCATCGACGTCATCGAAAACAAAAAAACGACGAACTTAAATGGCGGCCGGTTTATGATTTTGGCGGTCGCGGAAGGCGCGATCTCGAAAGAGGACGCCAAGCTGACGAAAAAAGAATACAAGGAAAAACTGAAAAACTCCCCGTATCCTTCGGTTTCCTACGAGCTGGCGGCTCAAATCGAAGAGCGAACCGGTCGGGAAGTGCGGGTCACAGTGCCTGGCCATACGCAGCGTGGCGGCGCGCCGGACGCTTACGACCGGGTGTTTGCCAGCCGTGTTGGCGCGGCGGGCGGCCGGATGATCGTCAAAGGCGAATACGGCTACATGGTCGCCTATAAAAACCGGGAAATGGTGAAAGTGCCATTGAAGGAAGCGGCCGGAAAGCTAAAGCTCGTGGATCCAAACTCCAGCATCATTGGCGAGGCGAAATTAATTGGCATTAGCTTTGGTGACTAGCGAAAAGCTCGAGAAATCGGGCTTTTTTATTTTCTGGTTCAGAAATATGTTAAAATCATTGAAAAGACAAGGGGTTGGAATGATGGAAACACAAAACATAGAATGGAAAGAAAAATGGCACGATAAATATTTGGAGTGGATTTGCGGCTTCGCGAATGCGGAGGGCGGCAGGCTGGTGATTGGCCGCGACGATGCGGGAAACGTGGTTGGCGTACGCGACGTGAAAAAGCTGCTGGAGGACATTCCAAACAAAGTACGGGATGCGATGGGGATCCTCGTTGATGTCAATGTGTATGAAGAAAACGGATTGGAATATATTGAAATCGTCGTTCCGCCTTATCCGGTCGGGATTTCGTGCAAAGGCATCTACTACATTCGAAGCGGAAGCACGAAGCAGGTGTTGACTGGCCCAGCTCTGGAAGCATTTCTTTTGCGAAAGCGAGGCATCACTTGGGACAACATGGCGTTTCCGGTGTTCACGATGGACGATGTCGACGACGAGGCGATTGCCTGTTTCAAGGAACTCGCTTCCAAAAGCGGCCGGATCGAGCCAAAACTTTTGGATGAGCCGAAAGCGGTTTTGCTGGAAAAGCTCCATTTGACTCATGGCAGCTATTTGACAAACGCTGCGATGCTTTTGTTCGCCAAAAAGCCCGAACAATGGATGGCGGGTGCGTATGTGAAAATCGGCTATTTCGAAACGGACGCGGACTTGCTGTATCAGGACGAGGTGCACGGCCCGCTGATCACGATTGTCGACCGGATCATGGAGCTCGTCTATCTCAAGTACATGCGGGCGAAAATCACGTATGAAGGCATACAGCGCATCGAACGGTATTTTGTACCGAAAGAAGCGCTGCGAGAAGCGTTGTTAAACGCGATTGTCCATAAACAATATCAGTCATGCATCCCGATTCAGGTCAGCGTGTACGAGGACCGGGTGTATATCGCCAACGTAGGTTGTCTTCCGGAACATTGGACAATGGATGATTTGTTGGGAAAACACGCTTCCAGGCCATATAACCCGAAACTTGCGAATGTATTTCATATTGCCGGATTTATTGAAAGCTGGGGACGCGGCGTGGAAAAAATCCAGTTGGCATGCGCTCAAAACGAAGCGCCGGCCCCTAAATATTTTGTGAAGCCGCAGGATATTATGATTGAATTTACCGCATCGGAGGAGCAAGTGGTGCGGAAGCCAATCAATCGAATGGAATTGCCAAAGTCTCTAAGTAAAACACAACAAGCTATACTGGATTTATTAATAGAAGATCCGGGATATACAAGAGAAGTGTTAAGGGAAAAATTGAATATGACGGATAGGACGATTGCACGACACGTAAAACAACTGCGAGAAAAAGGAATCATCCATCGTGTGGGCAGTAAGAAAAATGGATATTGGGAAATTCATATGGATAAAATTTAGAAACGGCCCGGATCATGATAAGGTGAACGAAAATGTCACAATAAATGTCACAATAAATGTCACAATAAATGTCTTTTTAATTTGGGAAAGGAATCAGAATGAATAATCCATTTGTATTGAATCAGCTATTGCATCTAATGAACGAAAATTATCAAAAAGACGCGAATTATATGATTGCGAAAACGATGCTCAATCACTTTGATGAGCTTCCGGCGATGACAATTCAGGACGTGGCAGATATATGCTTTGTATCCTGTGCCTCTATCTCCCGTTTTGTACGTCTTTTAGGGTATTCGGGATTTACAGAGTTTAAAAGGTCTTGCGAAAAATCGCTTGGCATTGAAACCGATTATTCTTTGGAAGTGAAACGGGCGAAAAAAGAGGACTTGCTACCGATTTATTCCCGTTTTACCGAGCAATCCATTCAAAATATCCAAAACGCGTTCGAGACGGTGGACGTTGAGCAGATGGACCGGATTTGCACGTGGATGAAAGAGGCGGACCGGATCGCGGTGTTCGGCCTTGAGTTTGCAAGCGTCATTGGCTTGCACATTCAATCGCGCATGGCACGAATGGGGAAAATCGTCGAAACGAGCCTCGATTTGCAGGAGCAGATGGAAGTGGCCCTCTATCTTGGCAATCAGTCTGTCGCGCTACTTGTGACGATGGAAGGTGGCTTTTTATGCCTTGAATTGTCAAATTAAGTGCAACGTTTCCGAATAATACACTTCATATGGTGTTTTGTAGCCTAAACATTTTCTAGGCCGTTTGTTCAGTTCATCTACTTTTTCTTGGATGTACTCTTCTGGTATATCGGTGAGATCTTTTCCTTTCGGAAAGTATTCTCTCAAAAGACCATTTGTATTTTCGTTTGTTCCTCTATCCCATGGATGTCGTGGAAGCGGAAAATAAAATTGGACTTGATTCAGTTCTTCCGTTATATCCGGATGCGCAGTAAACTCTTTTCCTCGATCCGGGGTAATCGTGCAGAGTGGCTCCTCTTTTAGAAGTTGAATGGTCGCTTCTTTTACCAGGTCGCTTTTCTTCTTGGCTATCTTCATGCATTTTAGAAATCTGCTCTTTCTATCAACATATGTCACAAGACAGGCTTTTCCGGTCGCTCCAGCTACTGTATCTCCCTCCCAATCGCCAAGTCGTGAGCGATTATTGGCTTCTTCAGGACGATCTTTTAATTCATTGCTGATCTGGATCTTTCCTCGTTTTTCGATATAGTCCTTCGTATGCCTTGATTTTCCTCTATGTCTTAGCTTTCGAATAGCTCCTCGATTGCCATGAGAGAGATTCTTTTCATCAAACAAGCCGGCATAGATCGCTCTATAGATCGTATTATGACTGATTGACCAATCCGCTTTTTCGTACTCTAATCTTCAGCGATTTCTTCAGGGGACCATTGATGATCCAAGAAGCAGTTACGTACCCATTCATAGCGAACAGGGTCATTCAATATTTTCTTTCTTCCACAATGTGTTCGTCTTTTCGAATACTCTGATTGGGCCATCGAAGGACTGTATTTGCCTTGGGAAGCATTCCTTTTCAATTCTCTGGAAATCGTTGATTTATTTCGGTGGAGTATTTTCGCAATCTTACAGATTGAGAAGCCTAAGAATGAATATTTTAGTATCTCTTCTCGCTCTTCTATAGTAAGATGAGTGTAGTGGTTCATAGATATGCCCTCCTGATTCATTTGGTTTGGTCACCATTAGTGTATCATGGGTGCTTCTATGTTCCACTTTTTTTAGTGTTGCACTTAAAGTGTAAATTCAAGGCCGAAAAAAAGATGCCCGAAGGCATCGGCTCCAAGCATAAAAAAAAGGACTTAGCAACGTCCTATTTTCGCAGGCGCGAAGCCAACTATCGTCGGCGCAGAAGAGCTTGACTTCTGTGTTCGGTACGAGAACAGGTATTTCCTCTTCGCTATCATCACTAAATCCTCTATTAATTTACACGAAGAGAAGACAAAACGCAAGCTTTTTTTGAAGAAATTTTTTTTCGCTTGAGAAACCGTTAAAGATGAAAAGAAAAGGCGACATAAAGAGAGGAAAAATGAAATGTACTATAATCATTAATACAATATAATCGTGAAACTAAACGTTGACATCTTGTTTCAAAAGAGAGTATTATAATTGTACTAAATTACAGAAGATTTTGAAAGTTATATATACTTATAAGAAAGGGTATCTATGACAAAAATGGGAAACAGGAAAGTAAAAGAAAGCAAGACGAGAGGACCAAAGCGATGAGGACGCGGAAACAGGGGGTCGAGGTTTCCATGCCGTCACTTGCGCTTTTAATCCAGGAGAGGGATCGGGTTCGCCACAATCAAAAATACAAAGCGACTTTACGCAGCACGATTGCCGTGCTCATCGTTGTCGCCGCTTTCGCGGTCCTGGCCGCGACAATGTGGATGCCGGTCCTTCAAATTTACGGCAACAGCATGACACCCACCCTTAACGAAGGGGAAATCGTTTTGTCGCTCAAGGGAAGCGGCTTCAAAACAGGAGATGTTATTGCGTTCTACTATAACAACAAAGTTTTAGTAAAAAGGGTTATCGCCGGCCCGGGCGACTGGGTGTACATCGAAGACGATGGCACCGTGTACGTCAACGGGGAGGAATTGCAGGAACCATATTTGCAGGAAAAAGCGCTCGGCGAAACGGACATCGAGTATCCATACCAGGTACCCGAAGACCGCTGGTTCGTCATGGGCGACCACCGCAGCGTTTCCATGGATTCAAGAAAGAAGTCGATTGGACCGATCGCCGAAGAGCAAATCATCGGCAAGCTGACGATGAAGCTTTGGCCGCTCACGTCCATCGGCGGCGTATAAACCACAAGAAAGGGGAAACCAGACCATGAACAACAAACGACAACAAAAACGCGTATGGCATCGTTTCGTATCCATTTTGAGCTGCGTCGTCGTCTTCTGCACGACATACGCCCTCATCCTGCCCGCCGTCACGATGGAACGTGACGACATCGTGTACTATTGCGGCAAGGAAGAGCACGAGCACATCGACGAATGCTACGAAAGCCAGGACGAGCCCCAGTGCGGTCTGGAAGAAACTGAAGCCGTCGAAGGCCACACGCACACGGACGACTGCTACGAAGTCGAAACTGTTTTGACATGCGACCAGGACCACGAGCACACCGACGAGTGCTATGAGGAACAAAAGAAACTCGTCTGCCAGAAAGAGGAAAAAGAAGCGGTGGAAGGCCATACCCACAGCGAGAAATGCTTCTGGACGACCGAGCTCGTTTGCGGCAAAGAAGCCCACACCCACACTAGACAGTGCGAGTCCAACAAGGACGACAAGGAGACGAAAGAGGAGTGGGAACATTCCATTCCGGCCAAACTGGAAGAAAAAACGGCCGACCGCGTCGCGCAAATCGCCAAGTCTCAAAAAGACTACAAGGAAGTCAAAGACAACTTTGAAATCGACGAGGATGGCGCGGAACACTACTACACCCGCTACGGTGACTGGTATGGCAAACCATACGAGGACTGGAACGTCATGTTCACGTCGTTCGTTCTCAAATACGCCGGCATCAAAAACGAGCAAATTCCGTACGGCCACGACTGGAACGAGTGGATCAAGGATTTGACCGAAAAGAAACTGTTCGCTTCGGAAGACTACGAGCCAAAAAACGGCGATCTCATCTTTATCAAAGACCAGAAAGATGAAAACATTCCCGACAAGGAAATCAAAAATTATGTCGGCATTATCACCGACCTCGAATACAAGAAAGTCATCGTCGGCGATCTGAACGGGCAGGTGAAGGAAATCACCCTCGATGAAAAAGACTACGAAACGAACGCGTATGTCGAAATCAAAAACGAAATCGGGGAACAGCAACCGCCTGTCGAGGACGACGAAACAAACAATGAGGAAGAGGAACAAAAACCAGTCGACGAAGAGGAAGAACAACCAAAAGACGACGAAAACAAGGAAGAGAAAGAAGATAAGCCGGTCATCGACTACCAGCTTCCGGAACAGTTCGACATTGAAACCGAGGATTTCACCCTCGTGCTGAAACCACGCGTCTTTGACGATGAAAAGGAAGAGGAACAGCCAAAAGAGGAAGAAAAAACGAGCGAACCAGTCGAAGAAGACGAGGAACAAGGCTTGCACATCAAACAGTATTCGCTATTGGAACAGGAAAACGTGCAGGACAAAATCGACGAGGAAAACGAGTTGACCAAAGAAGAGCTCGATCAAATCGCGCAGGACAACGAAAAACAACAGGAAGAACAAAGGGAGAAACCGGTTCCGACCGTAAAACTCGAGAAGATCGAGGAACAAACGACCGAAGAGGATCAGGAAGAGATCGAACAGCTCAAAGAGCAGGTGGACGAGGAAAACCTGCTGGATCTCTCTTTCTATAAACTGCGTTTCTTCGTGGACGATCAGGAAATCGACCTGGGCGACCAGAAGTTCGACGCGGAGCTGACGCCGACGAAAAAGTTTGTGGACAACTGCGATGTCGATCAGGAGTTCCCGGACGCCGCCCCGGAAGCGGAAGTTGGCTACTATTTGCAAGTCGTACAACCAGGCACGGAAGTCCCGGCCAATCTGGTGGAGGGAACAAACACAACAAAAGAAGAAACAAACCCGGAGGAAGAAGTACAACAACCGGAACAGGCAACGATCCAGACCATGTCAATGCCGATGGCGACAGTGCAGACCAACGACTCGTTGTTGATCAATGACGCGTACGATGGGGAGTCGATTATTACGGTTTTGAATGCGGATGAACCATTGGGAACGATTGTCAATAAAACGCCAAACCCAGAGTTTAAGGTGCAGATTTATGGAAGATTATATAAAAACAAAGAGGCTGATGAGACAGATTATGCGCAACCAGTATTGGATAGGCAAAAGAACACTTTTCAAGTAATTGATATGTCGGATGGGATTCCAAGTGCATTTTCTGGAAAAAACATAAAATTTAATGATTATAAAAAAGGGAAAGATGGTGAATATTTAAATAAATTCATTCAGTATTTAAGTCCGGAACCAGAGATTTTATATTCATCTACTGAATATCATTATCATCAAGCACCAAGTTTGAAATATTTTAATAAGTTAGATGGTATCTCCAGCTATACACCTGAAAAAATCTGGATATTGAAAGATGGAAAGAATGCGGAAAGTGTAGATAAAAATGATTGGTATGAATTTACTAATTGGAATGATGTGCATTTTACAAATTATAGTAATCATGATGATTTGTATGATGAAAATTCAAATCCGCAAGGTAAGTATGTGCTGATTACTGATAATACAGTGATTCGATTGATTTTTACAGAAGTAAAGACTGATACTAGTTCACCTACTACTTTTTGGGATTATGATTTCTTTGATAAAGACGGGAATATAAAACTTGGAAATAAAAATATAGGGATTAATAATCAAGGCAATTATTCTAACACGTCCAACTCAACCTTAATTTTTGGAAACAAACATATTAGTGAACCGTTAGGACATGCTAATGATTTAAATAAGAATGGAAAAAACATCAATCAATCAGCGGGAGACTATAGCGAAAAAATTTATAAGACCTATAAAAAAACTGATGGAACAGAAATTACTCAAGAGATAGATAGAGTAGTAAAGTCTCATCCTGTTTTTGGGATAGTAGGGAATAAACAAGATGAAATAGAAAGTATTAACCCCGAAACTGGAGAGAAAACAGTAACGCGTAAAATACATTATAACGTAAATGCTCCTAATTTATTTTTTGATGGAGATGCAGAAGGTAAAACTGACCCTTTGAAAGGTAGTTTAAAGTTCCATCGTACAGGAGATACTTATCGGTTATATGGAGTTACGGGACCAAATCAATATACTAAAGATACTTTAGACACATTTAATTCAACCGAATCGTGGGATCATAAAGTGTATTTTCAATATAATAGTTTCTGGCCTTTAGATAAATATGACATCAGTAAAAATCATGGAGGGCCTACTACAAAAAAAATGTATACAGCAGATGCTGATGGAAAGAATCGAAATAATGTTTCACTTTACGATACTGATGATGGCCAAGACCACAATATGGTTTTTGGAATGAGGTATGATGTTAATTTTAATTTAGATGAAAATTATAAAGGTCCTTTAGAATATTTCTTTTTTGGCGATGATGATATGTGGGTTTTTCTTGATGGTTATTTACTTTGCGATTTAGGTGGTGTTCACCAGACTCTTGGAGCAGAATTAGATATTCGAAAAGCCTATTCAGTGGCAGCAGGAAAAGAACTTCCAACAGGAAAACATACTTTGACTGTCTATTATTTAGAAAGAGGGCAGTCAGGATCGACTTGTTATATTGAGTATACGCTGCCGGAAGTATCATTTGATATTCCAGAAAATAAAACCGGAGAATTAACAATAGAAAAACAGTCAAATGATCCAGATCCAGAAAAAGAATACACTTTTGAAGTAGAACTTTCTGATAAAGAAGGAAATGGTTTAAATGACGATTATGCTTTAACTGTCTATGAGAAAGATGATCAAGGACAAGTTACTGTCGATTTAGAAAGATCAAATGTCACGTACCATAGTAAAGGTGAAATTAAATTAAAAAATGGCCAATATGCCGTGGTGAAGTATTTGCCGTTAGGAACTAGATTTACTATTCGTGAATTACTTAGTGAAGCAGATAAATCTAGCACATTAGTCTCTTCGTGTAACTATACAGGATGTAATTTCCCAATTGGTGATAATCCTCCTAATGGTATATATACGGTAAGCGGAGAGATTCCAGAAAGTGGCAGCAATTATGCAAAATTTGTATATGTGTACAACAACAAAACCTACCAACTTCCAGAAACAGGAAGTCCAGGTATAGATCCACCACTTATAGCAGGAGGTGCCAGCGTAATGACAACGTCGTTCTACGCGTTGGCACTACAAAGAAAGGGAAGGTGGAAAAAAAGAAAAAAATAAGGGGACGGATTCAAAACTTACAGATTGAGTGTAGGGGAGAGAAGGAGTGATAGTTTAAACAATATGTTGTTATTGCGTTTTACCATAATATAAAGTTTCTTAAAAAGAAAATAGAAAGGAAAATTATTTATGAAAACTTTGAAAAAGATGAGTGCGCTATTGGTCGCATTGGTTATGACGATGTTTACCGTGGTGCCAGCGTTTGCGGAAGAAATAACTTCAGCTCCAAAAGATCCAACGTCAAAGATATTCGCGGATATTAAGGATCACGAGTTAGTGGCTTACCAGATTTTTAAAGGTGATGCGATTCGCGAAGACGTTACTACCGGTGAAGGAGAAACTGCAAAAACTGAGAATACAGGCGTTTTAAGTAATATCGAATGGGGTAATGGAATCAATTCAAGCGCTTTTATAACTGATTTGAACACAGCGTTTCCAGCATGGGGATTAACCGCAAGTTCTACGGCAGCAGATGTGGCGAATAAGTTCAATGGTTTGTCTGTGGAAGATGCGAATAAAGTAGCTCAAATTGCTTTTGACAATAAAACTGGGACTCCAATTTCGCTTACTAATCCAGGGAAGACGACTGTCCGCCAAGGGTACTATTTAATAGTCGATACAACAAAGAAAGTTGAAAGTGGAGATTCTTTAAACCCTGCAATTCTAGCGGTAAATGGCAATGTTACAGTGAAAGAGAAAAAAGATAAGGTGACTGTGGATAAAACAGTTAAAAACGAAACGGATACTGATTTTGCTGAAGCCACAGATTCTAGCATTGGTAAGAAAGTCACATTTAAACTTCATACTAAAGTGATTGATGAAGTCGCTTTAGCGAACTATGAATCCTATTTCTTGCAATTCTCCGATACTGCATCTAATGCACTGGATCCAGTTGTTGATGCGGATAAGAAAGTAGTGTTTAAGGCTTATTTGTCAGAGGATGATACTTTAGTTACAGAAGGTGAAAACGCCGATGAGGACATCACAAATTGGTTCACCGCCTCGATTGTAACAGGAACTGGAACCGCAGATAGAACATTTACTTTTACAGATGAAAATATTAAAAATAGCAAAGCCGAGGATCCGAATTACGCGGCTGGAAAACATATTTTTATCACATACGAAGCAACTTTAAATAATAACGCGGTTATTGGAAGTACAGGAAATCCAAATAAGGTTGTTGTGAACTACTCAAATAATCCAAATTGGGATGGTGAAGGAACGCCTCCGACAGGAACAACGCCTGAAGATAAAGCCATTGTATTCTCTTTTGAATTAGATGGAACAAAAGTCGCAAAAGAAGATTCTTCAACTACGTTAACTGGTGCGGAATTTGTTGTTTATCGAATGAATAATAATAATCAAAAAGAGTACGCAGTAATGGATACGAACAAAAAAATAACTGATTGGGAAGTCTTAACAGATGAAGATTTAAATGGAAAAATTGCTGATGAAGCAACAGATAGAAATAAATATTTGTTGATCTCTGATGAGAAGGGAGCATTTGGTATTCAAGGTCTTGGAGATGGCACTTATTTCTTACAAGAAACGAAAGCTCCAGCTGGATATAACTTAATTACATCGCCTATTGAATTTGAAATTACATCGACTCAAGAAAATAAAGAATTAAAGAGTGTTTCAATTAAAATTGGCGAAAAAACTGTCAATGGTACTGTATCAACTGGAACCGTAAATACGACGGTAGAAAATACGAAAGGTACAACCCTCCCTGAAACCGGTGGTATGGGTACGACAATGCTCTATGTGGCAGGTGGTATTCTGCTCGTTGGATCGGCAGTTCTGCTTGTGACAAAGAAAAGAATGGGACATGAAGGATAATCGTTGATTTCTTCCTTCTGTACGCAATATGTGAATTGAAAATTCAATATTGAATTGCCATTGTGAGGAGAGGATTTCCTCTCCTCTCGCAATGGCGAGGAGAGCCTTACATGAAAAATTACTTAAAAAAGAATTGGTCGACAGTTCTGCTTATTGTGGCTTTCACGGTAGGGTTGTCCTTGCTGTTGTATCCGACGGTGGCGAACTGGTGGAACAATATGTACGCGGCCCGCGCCGTGGCGACGTATGACGAGGCGGTCGCGAAGATGAACGAGCTCGATTTGGAGCTGATGTTCGCGGACGCGCAAAAATACAACGAGGATTTGCTCAAGGAAGGCAACCGGTACTTTCCGACCGCTACGATGCATGAGCGCTACGAAAGCACTCTCAACGTCAATCAGGACGGACTGATGGGCACGGTCGTGATTCCTTCCGTCAGCATCAACCTGCCGATCTTCCATGGAACCGACGAGGATTTGCTGCAAAAGAACATCGGCCACATCGAAGGGTCGTCCCTCCCAGTCGGAGGGCCCAGTACGCACTGCGTTATTTCCGGCCACCGCGGACTGCCATCCGCCAAGCTGTTTACCGACATCGTCAAGCTCAAAGAGGGCGACGTGTTTATGCTGCGGGTGCTCGGAAAAACGCTCACCTACGAGGTCGATCAAATCCGCACGGTTTTACCCGCCGAAGTGAACGACCTCGAAATCGTTCCCGGCGAGGATCTCGTGACGCTTGTCACATGCACGCCATATGGTATCAACTCGCACCGCATGCTCATCCGCGGGCATCGCATCGCGAATTTGCCGGACGACATGACGACGCAGGACGCGTCCTTGTTCGACCGCAATCTGGTCGCCATTGGCATCGCGGTCGTCGTGCTCATTGGCCTGATGGCTTGGATCTTCTTGAAAGACCGGTTTGTGAAATAGAAAGTTGGAAAGGGTGTCGAAATGAAAAAGAAAAAACGAAATATAAGTTTGCTGGCAGGCCTTTTAGGCCTAAGCCTCCTGCTCCACGGAACGATACAAGCGTGGGAAGCCGACCAGCCATGCGCGGTCACGTTTGAAAACGGCACGCTTCCCGATCTGGTCAACGCGAATGTCGTCATCGACGTGTACGAAGTAGGAAACGTCGTGCCCGATCCTTCGTACGACACGTACTCGTTCGAAGTCGATCCGGCTTTCTCGGCCCTCGACCTGTCCACACTCGACGACGAGACATACACTCGCGCCGCCTCCAACGCGATGAACATCGTTTTGGAAAACGAAGCGATCGAGCCGGTCGCCGGCATTGGCATGGACGAAAAGCTCGACTTGACAAACGGCTTGTATTTGGCCGTGCCGCACGGGAACGACTTGACCGACTACACGAAACAAAACATGCGTGGCGAAACGTACACGATCGCCCAGTCGCCAACGAAAGAATACCACTTCTCGCCCATCTTGTTCTCCCTGCCAACGAAAGAGAACATCAACGGGGAAATCTCGACCGGCAACGGCGAATGGATTTACGATTCCACGATCACTCTCAAAGTGGAGGAGGAGCCGCGCAAAGGCTCGCTCGAAATCGTCAAGACACTCGACCGTTTTGACGACAACGGCCCCGCCACGTTCGTGTTCTCCATCGAGGCGTACGAGGACGAATCGCGCGAAACGCTCGTGTACTCCAACGTCGAGTCGATCGTCATGAACGGCGCCGGACAGGAACGGGTCGTTTTGGAAAACTGTATCCCGATTGGCGCCACCGTCGTCGTACGGGAAGTGTACTCGGGCGCCTCGTACCAAATCGTCGGCACCGACACGCGAACGGTCACGATCGCCCCGCTCGACCAGCCTGCGGCCAGCGTCGCGTTCGAAAACGATTCCAACGATACCGACCATCACGGCAGTTCGGTCAACAACCGCTACACGTACGACGAGCGGCAAAGCCCGAACGAGCCGCAACAAGACTTTGGAGGGCGATAACGGATGAAAAAAACAAAAACCATCGGCCTGACGGCGTTGCTCGCACTCGTGCTTACGGCATCGGTGCCCGCCGCCATCGCCTACTTTACAACATACGCTTCCGCTTCGGGCACGGTGGAAATCACCTTGCAAGCCGAGACGGAAATCGTCGAAGAGCTGCCCGACTCGCGCAGCAAACGCGTGCAAGTGCAGCTGTCCATGGACTCCCGGCCCGTCTACGTGCGCGTACGCGTCTTTAGTGGCAGCCAGTACGCCATTGACGCAAGACCGGGCTCCAACCACTGGAACCAGGTCGGGGAGTATTGGGAATACGCTATCCCTCTTTATCCGGAAGAAGGGCAAAACATGACCGATCCAATCGTGTTTGGCATCGAGGACGCGCCATCCGATGTCGTTCAGGACTTCAACGTCATCGTCGTGTCTGAATCGGTACCGGTCGAATTTGACGAGGAAGGCCAACCGCTGCCAGCCGACTGGAATAAAACCATTGAAATCGAGCGAGGTGAAGGATGATGAAGAAAATCACGGCATTTCTTTCCAAACCCATCGTGATCGGCTTGCTTTTCGTGATGGCCGTCGGCCTGTTGCTGGGCACGGGCGTGTCGGGCACGCGAGCCGCCCTCACGTACTACTCGCCCACGTACCAGTCGCGTTTGCAGTTGTCGCGCATCGGCGTGTCCCTGCTCGAAAACGGGGAAGTCGTTTCGTATCGCGACTACGACGCCAACGGAAAATGGGATCAAACCAACAACAACGACCAAAACGACGGCAAGCTGCTCGAAAGCCTGTTGGAGGAAAACGAAACTTTCGTCATTGGAAAACGCTATCCGGAAGTGCTGACGGTGCGCAACTCGGGCGACATCAACGAGTTTGTCCGCGTCGTCGTCACCCGCTACTGGATGGATGAAAACGGGAAAAAGATCACGACCGTTTCGCCGGCGCTCATCGACTTGCGCATTATCAACGAGGACGTGTGGCTGCACGATACGGAAGCGTCGAGCGCGGAGCGCGAAGTGTACTACTACCGCGACTTGCTCAGGACGGACGCAAACAACCGCGACACGAAGCCGTTGACCGACTCGTTCAAGGTGGATGCCAAACTCCAGGCGCACAAGAGCGTGAAAGAGGAAGTTGTGGATGGCAAAAAGAAAACGACGATTACGTACACGTACGATAAACTGCGCTTTTGTATCGAGGCCAACGTGGACGCGGTGCAGGAACACAACGCGCAGGACGCGATCCACAGCTCGTGGGGAAAACGCGTGCAAGTGCAAGGCGATCAGCTGTCGCTTGGCGCGTAGGAAAGGGGGAGGAAAACGATGAAAAAAAGCAGATGGATCCTTTCTCTTTTGATGGCGGGTTCGTTGTGGATCGAGCCGGTCTTTGCCGAAACGATGCAGGGCAAGGATAACTGGGCCGTCTCGTTTACGAAAGACGAAAAGATGGCGAGCAATTTCTCGACGGCGTCGATCGACGACGTGCTGTACGAAATGCAGCCTGGCGACAACGCGGTCATCCACGTCGCCATTCGCAATGAAAACAAGGAAACGACCGACTGGTATATGAGCAACGACGTGCTGCGCTCTCTGGAAGACACGGTGGACGTGGCTTCGGGCGGCGCGTACACGTACCGGCTGACGTACACAGGTGCCAACGGACGCGAGCAGGTGCTGTTCGACTCGCAAAGCGTCGGCGGCGAAGGCGAAAACAAGGCGGGCGTCGGCTTGAACGCGGCCACGGACGCGCTCGACGAGTATTTCTTTTTGGACACGCTTAAACAAAACCAGCGGGGCACGGTGGATCTGGAAGTGGCGCTTGATGGCGAGACGCAAGGCAACAACTACCAGTCGACGCTGGCCGATTTGGAAATGCGCTTCGCGGTGGAACTCAACGACGCGCGGCCAAGCTCTTCGACCGGGCGCACGACGCGTTCGGTGGACACGTCGGCGTACGCGGCCAAAGTGCCGTGGCTCGTGTTGAGTGGCGCGAGCGGCGTGATCCTGCTTTGTCTGGCGCTGTTTGGCTGGAAGAAGAACAGGGAGGCGAAATAGCATGCGAGGATTGAAAGCGATTTGGATGTTTGGCCTGATTTTTCTGCTGGGTCTTCCGGTACACGCGCAGGAGGAATACACGTACACGATCCGCATTTACTCGGGCATGCAGGGCAGCGCCCTCAATGGCGACGAATTGATCGTGGAAAAGACGGTACGGGCCGGCGAGCCGGTTTCGGACTATTTTGATATGAACAACGTGCGTCTGGACAACGAGAAATACTATGTGAAGGGCTTTAAGGAGAGTGGCAAGGACAACGCGACGTCCGTGCAGCCGCTTCCTGCGATCGCCGACCGGGACATGGACTATGTCGTCGTGTATGGCGTGAAGGGCAACGGCACGACGTATCGCGTCAACTATATGGACCAGGAGGGCAACACGCTGGTCGACAGCGTGGAGTATTTTGGCAACGTGGGCGATCGTCCGGTCGTGGCGTTCCGCTATATCGAGGGCTACCAGCCGCAGGCGTACAATTTGGTGCGCACGCTGTCGAGTAACGCGGCCGACAACGAGTTCACGTTCGTGTACACGCCTGTCGTGACGACGCAGACCACAACGCCGTCAACGAACGAGGAAGAGCCGGCGCAGACGACACCGCAAGCGACGCCGCCACAAACGACGACACCACAAACCACACCGGAGGAGGAAACCCAAACGCAAACATTGCCGGCTAACGAGCAAACGACGACTCCAGGCGGCGACGAAGGACAGCAGGAGCAGACTACGCCGACACCGCCGCAGGAAATCATCGACTTGGATGATCCGGATGTGCCATTGGCCGGACCGGAAAACAGCGACAACGGACAGCAAACGAAAAAATCGACCGTTTCCTGGCCGTGGATCGTGGGTCTTGGCGCGCTGGCGCTCGTGCTCATTGGAGGCCTTGTGTATTTCCTGATTCAAAAGAAAAAGAAAGAAGAAGAGGAACGAAACAAGCCGGATGACGACAACGACAACCGCAATTTGCCGGTGGTTCCAAAAGCCTAGCGCGTCTAGGCTTTTTTCATTGTGTATGAAGAAATGGCGCGGTATAATGGGTATGTAAAAACAGCCATGAACTCATTCAATGAATGGTTCGGATTTTAATTGGGAATAAAAACAGCCAACTAGTCGTCCAAACAAAACTATTTATGTGGCTGTTTTTATTTTGTCCAAAAGAACACAAAACCGAGCCGGATGTTGCGTTTTGAAAAAGGGCGCCGTATAATGAAGATGTAAAAAGAACCAGTGCTTCATTCAATGAATGGTTCGGATTTATCGAGGCAATAAAAACAGCCGCTTAGTCTTCCAAACTATTGCCGTGGCTGTTTTTATTATGCTCCTTCATCAATGCCACGAGTAGATTGACTACGATGGCAAGAATCATTAGAAAAATTGAAATTATTTCAAAATCAGTCATAATAAACCTCCGATTCCAGCGCAAAATGAATTTGCGCATCTATGTGAACGGAGTTACGGTTCTCCGGCTCAGCCGACCGAACCAGCCACGAAAGAAACACGAGTTCGGTTTTATTTTATCACAACTTTATTCAAATTCCTTTCTCTATTTTCCAATTTTCTCTGATTCCATTCCCTATCTTTTAAATGTATTATAAAAAACATGACATAATAAATAATTTTGACAATAGAACATATTTTCTTGTATGATAAGGTTACGGAATTCGATAAATTGATTGCTTTGGAAAGAGAGATCCAAAGAAAATAAAAATCGTTGTCGTCATGATTTGTGACAATGTTTCGTCTTTTAAATTGGGTTTTGATTTCACCGAAAAAGAAAGTATGGGAAGATAGGGAGAATCAAAAAGCAATCACGGTGGTATTACGCCTCTTTTCATACCGAAAAGGGCGTTTTTTGTTTTTTAGGAAGTTTTAAGAAGAGAGGAAAGAAAAATGAATTGGGAAAAATTTTTAACGCACAAAAAACTATTCAAAAAACTCGTAAGTCTTAGTCTTTGCGCGGGCATGGTGGGCAGCCAGTTGTTGTCGGGGATGCCGGTACAGGCAGAGGAACCCACAGCGCGGGAAACGTACAATTTGCCAACCGATAAGACCATCAACCCAGATATTACCATCCAGCATTACTACAACTTCCCGGCGATGGTGCTTGGGAATATGGAGGATGAGTATAATAAAGAAAAAATAAATTATACGAATGAAGAATATCTAGGTACTGGTACTGGGACGGATGCCTATAATAAACAAGTGAACGAAACGGATTTAAAGAATTATTTGTCGGGTAAAGGTAGCTACCAGAATCAGAAGCCGCTTGTTGTATGGAATACGAATTTAAGAAAAGGACAACTACCAAGCAATGTTGATCCTAATTTTTCCTATGGGACAAAAAGAAACTTAGATCCAAAATCAAGAATTGTTTTTTCAGATCCAGTTCAGGGAATCGTAAAAACAGAAAGCATTTTATATAAAATGTTTGCCGATGAAACGGTGCCATTTTTATTGAAGCCACAAATGCGTTATATGAACAAATTGTATAATAGTGCGAATGAAAATGGCTATAATTCAAATTATACACTTTCCGAAGTATGGTTGAAGTCGGGTAAAAATAACAAAGATAGTATTAAGAGAGAAGATTTTACGATTATTAAAGCGCCAAGATTGAGCGCAGATCCGAGTCGTCATGATCCTTCTAAATTTATTTTTACAAATAATGAGGAGAATGCGAATTTGAAAGGTGTTACTCCTGATAATCATGAAATAAGGTATAAAGTAGAGACCGATAGTTCGAACAATCCAACTCAAGCAACGGTTTTGGTGACAAATGATATGGTAATTCGGCTTGTGTTTGAACCAACAGAAGGCGAACAAGCTGTTAATGATGTTGATTTTTTTGATTATGATATTACTAATGGAAAGGTTTATGCAGATAAAGGGGGAGCAGAAACTTTAGCCGAGGATAAAGTACTTTCAAGAGAGGAAGCGGAGGAGAGAATTGCGAAAGGTGAGAAAGTATGGGTCAATACGAAATCTCAAGGAATTAACTCCTATGTTAAGAATGAGGATGGTACAAATAAAGAAAGCTTTTTAGCCTTTGGAAATGGGGAGACAAGCGGACATACTGGTTTAGGGGATTCAATGACATGGAACGAAAATACACTGAATAAGTCGAATGATCGTAATCGGTTTGCTCCCAATACTTCTTATGGAACTTATGATGGATCAAATTTGCAAGGAGCGACATTTGGATTGGCGACTGGCATGAATGAAAATGGAACCCTTCAATGGGCTCCGGGAGTGAATGCGCCCGCTTTATTTTCAACAGATCCAAGAGTTAACTCAACAGGAAGAACAGTGTATGCCCATGATGGGGAACAAGATGAAAAGTTTCAACTTCAATTTGAAAGATTAGGTGGAACTTATACTTTAGAGTCGGTTACAGTAAAAAGCAAAGATACTACCACTTCGATAAATCATGATTTAACTAAATTACCGGTTAGGGTTGCTGGTATTCGTTCCAATGAATTTTGGCCAATGGATTTAGTCTCTTCATGGGGCAAGGAAGGATACGATGTAAAATTTGGATCGAATGCAAGAAGACAGTACATTCTTGCGGGAGATCCAGCTATAACAAATGAAAATAACCTTTTACTTCCAGCAAGCGATGGAGGGGAAGATCACAATGTTTATTTCGGTATGACAACAACGATCCCGTTTGTTCTGCAAGAAGGGTATTGCGCGCCACTCCGTTATTTCTTTTATGGAGATGACGACATGTTTGTCTTTTTGAATAAAGTCGAAGGAGAAGGGGAAAATAAAAAAATTGTAAAATCCACGAAGATCGCCGACTTAGGTGGCGTCCATACTTCCATGGGAACCTTTGTCAATTTGTGGGATTTTATTGATGGTGAAAACAAAACTTTTGTAGAACAGCGAAAAGATGTAAACGGAGAAGATGAAACCGTTTATGCCTATACAATCCCAGAAAATCAGAAGAATGCAGGGAAAGCTTCTGAAGAGCAGGAAATCCAGACTCTGGCGGAGTCGGACACAACACAAAAAGTCAATGCCGACCATTATGAACTGGCCGTATATTACTTGGAGCGTGGCGCTTCGGGATCGTCTTGCTACATGCGTTTTTCCGTGCCTTTCCAGGAATTGGATATGGAAGAAACCGCGATGAATGGACAGATCATGGTGGAAAAAGAAGTGAAACGTTCGGAAGTGGCGGAAGCTACGACACCTTCGGATGATCAATATGAATTTCAGCTTTATTTGCAAGATCCAAATGGGAACGAGTTAAATAATAAATATGCGATTGAATTTTATAATGTAACAAAGAAATCGGATGGAACGACAGAAGATATAAAAATAGAAAATGATTCAAGTCTTCCAAAATACATTTCTTCAGGAGATACATTTAAACTTAAAGATTCACAAAAAGCGTTGATTACAGGACTTCCGCGAACTGGACCGAATGAAGTGGGAACAACAAATGGAGGATATAAATATTTTGTTAAAGAGACAAAAAGAATTTTAAAAGATGGAACACAAATTGATCTAGAAAATGCGGCGGATATTTCCACTACTTTTGTTAGTGGAACCATTGAAGAAGGTTTAAAACAAAATGAGTATCAAGAAGGAAAGCGGTTTGAGAATTTAATCAAAGGGGAAAACTACGTTAAATTTATCAACGCGGAAGACCCGGGTATTTTAGTTCTTACAAAGGAACTGGTAACTGGTTCTGTTCCGACGGAGGAGGCATTCCGATTCCACGTCACACTGACGCCGCCGGCAGGAAAAGAACAGATGAAGAATGTTCCATACATTTTAAAAAAGGGATCGAAATCGAATGACCCCGCTTCACCGAGAAAGCAGGAGCTGGGTGAAAAAGCAATCGGAAAAGATGGAACATTTACATTTGACATCCAAAAAGACGATGAATTGATTTTGTACAACATTCCGGCGGGAACAAAATATGAAGTAACGGAAGACACGTTAATTACGGAGAATGGAGATTACCGGTTCGATGTGGATAGTGTAAACGGAGATCCGACGAAGAAAGAATCCTCCGGAACGATTGCAGCTACGGGTGCAGCGAACAAAAAAATCGAAATCAGTTTTGTGAATAATGCAAAAGAGGTTGCGTTAGTCAAGATTCCGGTCACAAAAACGATGACAGGAAGAGATTTTAACGGAAACGAACAATATCAGTTTACGATTGAAAGCGTAGATCCAAACGCACCAATGCCGGAAAATTCTACGATTACGCTTCAAAATGTGAGCGAGAGCGGCACAGCAACACCAATCGCGTCCGATACGTTGAGGGGTGAGTTCGGGCCAATCGAATTTAATCAGAGCCATGTCGGTACACGTTATCAGTATACGGTTACCGAAAAGACCGGGAATGTAGAACATGTCGAGTATTCGAAGGCGGCGTACACGGTAAATGTAACAGTAAGTCAAGACGTAACGACTGGAAAGTTGAAAGCGGAATCGACAATAACTGACGCAGCAGACAATGCAGTCGATAATCCTCGATTTATTAACGATTACATTCAGCCGATTAATGTGGAAATACCGATTCAAAAAAATCTGGAAGGAAGAGATCCGCAAACTGGCGACGAGTTCTTCTTTAAAATCGAAGATGCGGACAATAATAATCCAAGACCAGTAAAAGATCTCGTTGACAAGGACATTGTCTCGATTCAATCGACAACCGGACAGGATGCCGGAAGTTTTGAATTTAAGCATTTAGATCGTACGATGACCGGTCAATACAAGTTTAAAATCAGCGAGGTAGCTGGTTCGGTTAAACAGCTTGCCTACGACACCAATGTATGGCTTGTGAATATGGATGTTGAGTTGATAGATAATAAAGATGGTGGAAAAGCGCTTAATGCCCATGTATATACAACAGATGAAAACGCAAATTCGGTTGATCTATCGGAAGATAAACCACTCTCTTTCACTAATACATATCAGGCGACGGGTCAGCTTTTAATTCCAGTCACCAAGACATTGAAAGGAAGACAATTTGTAAACGGCGACCGCTTCCTCTTTGAAATCACGGGTGAGAACGGCGCGCCAATGCCAGCACAAACGATTCTTTCCATGATGCCAACAGCAGGTGAACAAGTGACCGCCGAATTTGCGCCAATTCTATACACCGAGGCGAATGTCGGTCAGAAGTATGTATATCAAGTGCAGGAAATTTCGACAGGCCTTTCGGGAATGAAATACGACACGACCGCCTATACAGTTAATGTGGAGGTATCAAAAGCTGATAAAGAGATTGTTGCGACGGCGACTTACACGATTGGCAGCACTTCGAAAGATAAAATTGAATTTACGAACGACTATGAACCGGAAGCTACTCTGGCCATTCCGGTTACCAAGGTATTGACTGGACGAGCGATGACGCCAGAGGACAAGTTTGTGTTTAATCTGGAAGCCATCACCCAGGACGCGCCAATGCCGGAGCATCAGCAAGTGACGATTCAAGGCAATGGACAAGACAGCACAGCAAATACACAGTTTGATCCAATCGTTTTTGAAAGCAAACATGCAGGAAAATCGTACGAGTATCAGGTGACAGAACATCGCGGCTCGATCAACAACATTGAATATTCGGGCGATGTGTATACGGTCAATGTAAAAGTGGAAAAAGACGAAAAGGGTCAATTAACAGTGAAACCGACATATTTCAAAGGAGATGTCGATCAAGGATCCGTCTTGTTTACAAACAAGTACCAGCCGAGCGGAAGCTGGCGGCCGATGCTGACCAAACAACTGCTGGGCACGCAACTGGAAGCCGATGCATTTGCATTTAATATGACGGTGACAGACAGCGATGGAACCGTGATTTATAACGAGTCTGCGCAAAATAATCAAGATGGAACAATCAACTTCAAACTCGTCACTTTTGCGAAAGCGGGACGCTATACCGCGGTTATCCAGGAAGTAAAACCGCAAAATTCCGGCGATATAGAATATGATCCAAACGAGCTGACGTACACGCTCGATGTTACGGACGATAACGGCAAGCTGGTCGTAAACGAACTGACAAGAAGCGGCCGTGACGCGTTTGTCAACGACGCTGGCTTACGGATCTCGAAACAGCTGATTGCCGGAACAGGACAGACTCTGGAAGACGCGGATAAAAATTACCCATTCCCGTTCGAACTCGATTTGGGCGCGGCTTTCGCAAAACAGACATTGGAAGCGAAACGAATCCAGGCCGACGGTACAAAGAAAGACGAGAGCCTTGGTTTTGACGAGCAAGGCAAAGCGAAATTCAATTTGAAATCAGACGAAACGCTCATTGTCTATGGTTTGGAAGCGGGCACCCCATACGTCGTGACCGAGTTGACGCAAAACAACTGGATCGACAACTACTTGCAAATCGACACGATCGGATCCGCAAGCGGAACGATGTCCAGCGGTGTGGACGCGTCCGTCACGTTTAGAAACTTGAAACCAAGCACGGACAACGCGGTCATCCATGGCTTTAAAACGATGAGTCCGGACGGCGATCCGTTTGAGATGAAAGAAGGAACATTCCAGTTTGAGATTCGTCCGGCTGGTTCATCAAGTCAAACCGCGACCCGGTCGGAGCAACCAAACGATGTTGAAGAAGAACCGCTCGACGAATCGTATGAAGTGCATCGTTCGACGCTGCCGGCATTTGAACCGGAAGAGCCGGAACAACCAGAAGAAGAACCAGAGGAACAACCGGAAACCGAACCGGCCGACAACGAGGAAACGCCGGCGCCAATCGACGCTCAGTTGAAGCGAAAGCTGAAGCTGACAGAACGCGAAGCGGAAATCATGCCAGCTAGCGAAACGCCGCTGCCGGCGAAAACAGTCGTTGGAAACAACGCGTTCGGACGCTTTGAGTTCGGAGAAATCACGTACACCAAACCTGGAACCTATGTTTACGAGATTTTGGAACAAAATACGGGAATTTCGGGAATGACGTACGATCGAATCGTCTTTAAAGCGATTGTGACCGTGGAAGAATGGAACAACAGCACGTTGAAAGTCAAATCTATTCAATACACCGATTCGGATGGCAACGCATTGCCAAACAACACGATGCTGTTTACGAATCAATATGAGGATAAAGAAAACGAACCAAAATTGACGATTCATAAAGAGCAGTCGGTAAACTTTGGCGAGTTTACGGATACTGTGAATGCCATCTCTGTCGACGCCGACGATGTGATTACGTATAAACTCACAGTCACAAATTCCGGAACCGCGATCGCGAAAAACGTTGTGATCACGGACGTGGTACCGGCAGGTTTGATTTTGCTCGAAAACTCGCTCGTGGACGCGACAGTGGACGAGAAGGGTTTGATTACGTGGGAACTGGGCGACCTGGGCGTAGGAGCCAGCCGCTCCGTCACTTTCCAGGTGCGGGTACCAAAAGTGGATATCGCGACGACGTGGACGAATGTTGCGCATGTGCAAGGAGACGACCAGCCGGAAAAACCGTCCAATCCGGTATCGGATCAGTCCGAACCTGGAAAACCAGAAGTGACGATCCATAAATACGAATCCACGCCGACGACGCCAATGTACGATGGCGAAACGCCGCCATTGCGCGTCGAAGCCGGAGAGCTCGTCACCTACGATCTCGTTGTCACCAACGAAGGAAACGAAGCGGCGACCGAGGTTGTCGTGACCGATATCGTACCGAAAGGTCTGGAATTTGTGCAAGCCTTTGATGGCGGACAATACGACGAGAACACAAGGAAGATCACATGGAACGTGGGCACGCTGGCCGCCAACGGCGGAACCGCCATCGTCTCGTTCCAGGTCAAAGTGCCGGTTGTCGACAAAGACACGGCATGGAAAAACACCGCGACCTTGACATACAAAGAAGATCCGGAGCCGACGCCATCCAATACGGTGGAAATCGACACGATCGTGAAAAATCTCGACATTGAAAAATGGCAGTCTGTCAATGGCGACGCGATGCAAAAAGAGATTCTCGCGGTCAACGCCAACGACACCGTGACCTACATGCTTCATGTGACCAATCCAACCGAACACGATGTGGAAAACGTATTCGTACGCGACGTGGTGCCGGAAGGGTTGACGTATGTGAAAAACAGTGCCAGTGAAAATGGCCAGTACGATGCCGCATCCCGAACGATTACCTGGAACGTGGGCACGATGCCGGCCAATGAAAGGAAGGAACTGACGTTCTCTGTCACTGTTCCGACAGTCGACAAGAAAACGACATGGAAAAACATCGCGACGCTCGTTTACGAAGACGAGGATCCGAAACCATCGAATGAAGTGGAAGTCGGTACCGATTTGCCGCAGTTGACGATCGTCAAAGACCAGAAATTCGAAAACGACGCCGAGTATACCTTTGAAAAACTGACCGGAAAAGCGGGCTGGGTGCTGACGTACCGCCTGACGGTGAACAACCCGGGCAACGCGACGGCGAAAGATGTCATCGTGCGCGACACGATCCCGACCGCCGAAAACCAAACGACGCCATTGTTCCTGACTTTCGTGGAAGCGGGCGAAAACGGTCGATACGATCCAAACACCCAGACAATCACATGGAATCTTGGCGACCTGGCCGCCGGCGAATCCAAAACGGTGACGTTCAAAGTCCGTATTCCGGCTGTCACGCAAAACACCTTGTGGACGAATCAGGCAGTGACGAACTATGAAAACAACCCGAACAATCCGGAAGAGGGGGGCCGGGTGGACATTCCATCCGAAGAGGTGGAAGTCGACACGCTCGTGCCAGCTGTCATTTTGGAAAAGGAGCACAAGCTCAACGACGGCGACCGGGTGCAAACGATATTGAACGCCAAAGCGAACGATACGGTGACGTATTATTTGAAAGCGACCAACACAAGTTTGGAAACGGCCCACGACGTCTGGATCAAAGACACGATTCCGGAAACGAATGGCATCCGCCTTGTGATGCAGGCGATGGACAACTCGCTTGTCGAACCGGTTTACGACGAGCAGACAGGAACGATGCTTTGGAAAATCGGCGATTTACAGCCGGGTGAATCCAAGGAAGTGTGGTTCCGCGTGCAAGTGCCATCCGTCAAGGAAAAGACGAAATGGACCAACGTGGCGACGGTCAGCCACGAAGACAATCCGAACAACCCGGAAAATCCAGACGAGCCGCGCGAGGAAATCGAAACGCCGCCAGTCGAAGTGGAAACGAACGTTCCGTCTTTGCGCGTGGTGAAAAGACAGGCGAAAAACGACGGCGCGCTCACGCAAACCTTGCTTCAGGCCAAAGCGGGCGACAAGATCACCTACGCTATCGACGTGACAAACGACGGTGTCGGACCGGCCAGCCAGGTCGTGATCGAAGACATCGTGCCGGAAGGCCTTGAACTCGTAAAAGGCTCGATCAGCGACAACGGCGTGGAGAAAGACGGCCGCATTACGTGGAAGCTGGCCAAGCTGGAAGCGGGACAAACCAGGACGGTGACGTTCCAGGTGCAAGTGCCATCCGTCAAAACGCATACGCGCTGGACGAATGTGGCCAGCACATACAGCGAGGACGATCCGGATCCGAAAACGACGCCGCCAGTCGAAGTGGAAACCTTCGCGCCGCATTTGACGATTGAAAAATCGCAAAAACGCAACGAAGGCAACCGGACAAAAGACGTGCTCGCCGTTGTGGGCAACGACCGCGTCACGTATTTCATCAAAGTGACAAGCGATGGCGAAGCCGACGCGACCGATGTCGTCGTAACCGACGCGATCCCGGAAGGATTGACGCTGTTGGAAGGCAGCGTAAGCGACGAGGGCCTCGTGGAAAACGGCCAAATCACATGGCATCTGGGCACGCTGAAAACCGGCACATCGAGAACGGTTTCGTTCGCGGTCGATGTACCGGAAGCCGAAGGCGTATGGCGCAACATCGCCGAAGTCGTCGAATCGACGCGCCCGGACGAGCCAACCCCGTCCAACGAAGTGGAAATCAAGACGCCAAACGAAGGACCTCGGGTGACGATCGAGAAGCTGCAAGCCAAAAACGATGGCCAGCCAGTCAAGACGCGCCTCAAAGCCAATATGGGCGATACGATCACATACATTTTGCGAATCCAAAACCACGGAACGGAAAGCGCCCGGCAAATCCAAGTCAAAGACGCGATCCCGGACGGACTGCGATTCGTTGAAGGCTCCATCACGAGGGGCGGCACGATTGAAAACAAGACGATCACGTGGAAGATCGACGAGCTGAAACCAGACGAGACGATCGACTTGACGTTCCAAGTCAAAGTGCCAGTCGTAACCCGCAACAGCGCCTGGATCAATGTCGGCGTCCTCGTGGACGAAAACGGTCAAACTCCATCCAACGAAGTCACGGTGACGGTCGAGCCGGGAACGCCGGCCTCTTCCAAAAACGGAAAGCCAACATCGCCAAAAACCGCGACCCAAACGAACCAGTCGTTGTGGATTAGTTTGCTTATGAGCGCGATGCTCGTACTCGCCGGCTTGTGGGTGAAGAGAAAAAAGACGCAATAAAGAAAGAAAAAGGAACGGAAACGGGAAAGACACGCCCGTTCCTTTTTTGATCCGGAAAACGGATATTTTGGAAGCAAAAAAATTATTAAAGAAAAATTGTCCCTTTTGTCCTCTCTTTGTCGTATATAATAGATATGAAAGATAAAAATAAAAAAGAACGGAAAAGCCTGCGCCGGCAGCAACGGGCGTACGATCGTATGGCGAAACAATGGCTCCGGGACACCCGGCTTTTGTCGTATTTGATCAAAGACGGCGTGCCGCCCCTGGCTTCGGACCCCATCGAAGCTATTCGCGGCTATATCGAAACCGACACCGATCAAATCCCGTACGCGTCGGGCGAGATCGCGTTTAGCTCGGGCGCCTACGTCGAGCCCGACCTGTTGTTTGGCATGAAAAAGAAATCATGGCAGGCGTACGGCAACGCGGATTTCCAAAAGGACATGCCCAAAGCGTACGATTTGGAATCACGAAAGAATTTGTATGTGGCCGCGATGGTATGTAACCAGGTGGGAAAGAAAGTGGACTACAACGCGTTGCGGCCGGTGTATTCGATGTGGGTCGTCAACGATTTCCGGATCAAAAAAAGCGAGCTGGAAATCAAAAAGGAATGGATCGAGAAAACAGAAGGAAGCCAGGTGACAAGAAACGAGCCAAAGGAGGGCATGATGAACCTGGCGACGTTCAAAATCGGAAACGAGATCCGGGAAGACGACAAGGATTCATTGAAAGTGCTACATTATTTGTTTAAGTGCGAAGAGGAAAAGAAAGCCAACGAGAAGTTGAGAGCGTATGGATTCACAATGGAAGAAGACCAAAGGAGGGTGAGGAAAATGTGCAACTTGAGCCAGGGGTTTATCGAGAAAGGAAGAGAGAAAGGACGAAATGAAGGACGTGTGCAAGGACGAGCGCAAGGGCGAAAAGAAGGCGCTGTGAAAGCGTCGGTTGACGCCATTCGACGCTTTTCCAAAGAATTTGGAGTCCCGATCGAAAAGGTATATGAAATCCAGCGTAAGGATCTGACAATCAGCGAAGCGCGCCAGGTGGGAAAACGCCTTGGCTTGATGGAAGACAAAACTTAAAATAAGTCATGAGAGCCCGTTTGAATTAGCGGGCTTTTCTTGCGGACAGGCTCTTTTGACGAATGGGATAAGAACGGAACCGGACGCCATGAAAAAAAGAGGAAGCTATCCTCTTCGATTGCGCCAGGGCTCCGTGATCTCTCTGGACAGGGTAGCCGCGACGATGTACACGCGCTTGCCTTCCAGAACGATCTTTTGCCTGGCCGACTGCATAAGCAAAACCGGCAAACGTTTCAGCTCGCTTGCCATGCGGGCGTTGGAAATACGCGTATTCGATTCAGATGTTTTCATTCGAGGCATCCAGTTTTTTCAGTTTCCTTTCTATGATGAGATAGGTGGCGACAAGCACGAACACTTGCGCCGCCACCATGCCGAGCGACCCATACACCATCCACACGACGTTTTTGGACGCCGTCAACGCGAGTTCCACGAAAAAGACGACCGCCAGATCCGCCAGCCCAAGCCACGACCACAAATGACCCAGCGCTTTTTGCGCCGCCATCCAGTTGCGCTCGGACCGCATCGAAAGCGGGGACCGGTAGCCAAACAACGCCTGCCGCGTTTTTGGCGGGTAATGCGAGCACCAGACGCCAATGCCCGTGATAAACAGCGGGATGAGAAGCGCGATGCCAAAATAAGGAGTTCCGTTCATATTTCGATTATAAATCGTTTTCATCCGGATGGGGTATGGTATGCTTGTGGAGGAAAAAACAGAAAGGAGAGTGGAAAGAATGAAAGCTTTGATCGCCTGTTCGGGCGGGCCCGACTCGATGGCTCTGCTCGACCAGCTTTACCGGCAGGGCCATTCCCTTGTCGTCGCCCACGTCAACTACGCCAAGCGCCCCAGCGCCAACCGCGACGAGCGAATCGTCCGCTCGTATTGCCAAGAGCGCTCCATTCCATGCCACGTGCTCTATCCAAAATATCCCGGCGAAGGCAACTTTCAGGCGTGGGCCCGGGACGCGCGGTACGCGTTTTTCATTCAGATCGCCCATCAAGAAGGCATCGACGACTTGTACGTCGCCCACCATCTCGACGACAGCCTTGAAACGTATTTGTTCCAAATGCGACGCCATATGCGCTGCGACCACTACGGTCTTGTCCTTGAAACGACATACCATGGGTTGCGCGTCCATCGTCCTTTGCTCGCTTACGAGAAAAAAGAGCTCGAAGCGTATTGCGTCGGTCACGATGTGCCTTACGGCGTCGACGAAACGAATCTTGCCGACCACTACACCCGCAATCAGATCCGGCATGAAACCATCGACGCGATGACCCGCGCGCAAAAACTTGCGCTTCAGCAGGAAATCGACCAAAAAAACGCGGCGTGGGAGGCCGAAAAAAAAGCGGGCCGGCAGCGTTTGGCCAGGCAAGGCATGGCGGCCCTGCTCGCCGATCCGGACGCCCCGTTTTATCTCGACTTGTTTTTGGCGGAATCCATGAAACGCCATTTGTCGCAAAGCCATCTTGAATCGTTGTGCCGGCAGCTGCAAACGAATTGCGTAGTCGACTTGCGCGACTACAAGCTGGAACGCCACGACGACAAGGTTTTGCTGGCGCAAAAAACGCAATATCCTACCTTTTTACTGGGCGATAGGGAAAGCGTGAAAAATTTTCAATCATTAGAGTTGGGAAATTTTACATATTCGTTTAATAATAAAGGGGAAGTCAAGGAAGGCGTGACTTTGACCGACCAGGATTTTCCTCTCACGCTCCGTCCCGCCAGAGGAACGGACCGAATCGCCTTGCGCTGCGGCACCAAGACGCTGCGCCGGTTTTGGATCGACCGCAAGATTCCGCGCCTGTGGCGCGAGCAGTGGTACGTGCTCGAAAACAGCCAGGGACACGTCGTTTTCGTGCCTGGAATCGGCTGCGACCGCACACATTTTTCTATCCAACCCACGGCCTTTATGTTACAATTAGCGCGATAGGTTTACTAGAGGAGAAATCAAAAATGATCAGCAAAGATATTGAAAAAGTATTGCTTACAGAAGAACAAATAGAACAACGCTGCAAAGAGCTGGCGGCGCAGATCGAACACGATTACGAACAGGAAAACACCGTGCCGATCATCGTCGGCCTGCTGCGCGGAAGCGTTCCATTCATGGCGGAACTGATCAAGCGATTCACGTTCCCTTGCGAAATCGACTTCATGTCGGTCAGCTCGTACGATGGAACCGAGTCGATCGGCGACGTGCGCATCGAAAAAGACATGGATCTTTCCAGCAAGGACCGGGCGATTCTTGTGGTCGAGGACATCGTCGATACCGGCCGCACGCTTTCGGAAGTACGCAAGATGTTCCTGAACAAAGGCGCGACCAACGTCAAAATCGTTTCGCTGCTTGACAAGCCGGAACGACGCGTTGTCGATATCGAAGCGGATTATGTCGGATTTACCGTGCCGAATGAATTTGTGGTGGGCTATGGACTCGACTACAACCAGAAATACCGAAATCTGCCATTCATCGGCGTTCTCAAACCTGAAATCTACGAATAGGGGGATCAATTAATGAAGAAGTGGCTCAACTATCTTCCCACGATTTTCATAGTTTGTATCATCGTTTCCTTGATCGCGTACAGCGCCCAGGGCACGATGCGCCATATGAACTATACCGAATTCCAGAAGCTCGCGCAGGACGCGAAATTCGGAAACTCCTCAATGACCATCTCGTCCACGGTCATTGATGTGGAAGGAACGTACACCGATCCTTCCAAACCGGGCGCGAACGCGACAAGCTTCAACGTCCTCGTTCCCAACACCGAAGCCAATCTGGAATGGCTCAACAAAACGCTGACCGGCGACGGCGGACAAATTTCCATCGTCGATCCAAACCAGGGAAGCGTCTGGCTCAATGTGCTTGGACAGCTCATTCCATTCATCCTGGTCGGCGTGTTCTTTTATTTCATGTTCGCCCGCATGGGCGGCGGAGGCAACAACAAAGCCTTCGAATTTTCCAAATCGAAAGCCCGCATCGAATCCAACGTGAAAACGCGGTTCAAGGACGTCGCCGGCTGCGAGGAGGAAAAAGAGGAAGTCAAGGAAATCATCGACTACTTGCGCGCGCCGAAAAAATTCACCGACATGGGCGCCCACATTCCAAAGGGTATCCTGATGGTCGGTCCTCCGGGCACCGGAAAGACGTTGCTCGCTAAAGCCGTCGCCGGCGAGGCGGGTGTGCCGTTCTTCTCGATTTCCGGCTCCGACTTCGTGGAAATGTTTGTCGGAACCGGCGCGAGCCGCGTGCGCGACATGTTTAAAACGGCAGCCAAAGCGGCGCCCTGCATTATCTTTATCGACGAAATCGACGCCGTCGGACGCCAGCGCGGCGCCGGCATGGGCGGCGGAAACGACGAGCGCGAGCAGACACTCAACCAGCTGCTCGTGGAAATGGACGGTATGATCGACAACAACGGCATCGTCATCATCGCGGCCACCAACCGGCCTGACGTCCTCGACCCGGCCCTGCTGCGAAGCGGACGGTTCGACCGTCAGGTCACGGTCAACCTGCCGGACATCAAAGGCCGTCAGGAAATCTTGAAAGTGCACGCCCGTAACAAGCATTTGGCGCCAGGCGTCGAACTGGAAAACCTCGCCAAGCGCACGCCGGGCTTCTCCGGCGCGGATCTGGCCAACGTGCTCAACGAAGGCGCGATCCTGGCCGTGCGCAACAAGGAAACCGTCATCACGATGGACGACCTGGACGAAGCCATCGACCGTGTCATGATGGGACCGGCGAAAAAAAGCAAGAAATACGGCGATAAGGACAAGTGGCTCGTTTCGTACCATGAAGCGGGACACGCCGTGATCGGACTCAAAGTCGAAGACGCCGACATGGTGCAAAAAGTCACAATCATTCCACGCGGGGAAGCGGGCGGATACAACCTGATGACGCCGCGCGAGGAAAAATACTTCCACCGCCGCTCGGAATATTTGGCGCAAATCACCGGATTGCTGGGCGGACGTACCGCCGAGGAAATCGTGTTTGGCGAAATCAGTGCCGGCGCGGTCAACGACATTGAAAAACTAACCGACATCGCCAAAAACATGGTGCGTGTCTTCGGTATGTCGTCGCTTGGACCGATCCAGTACGCCAATCCGCAAGGCAACGTGTTCCTGGGCCGCGACTACACGCAAGGCGGAAACTACTCTGTGGGTGTCGCCGAGGAAATCGACAAGGAAGTGCGCAAGATCGTGGACGAGTGCCATACGGCATGCCGCCGCATCCTGACGGAAAACCGCGACCTGCTCGATTTGATCGCGAAAAACCTGTATGAAAACGAGACGCTCACCAACGAGGAAATCACGAATCTTATGAAATACGGACAGCTCAAAGATCCGAACGCGCCAATCGAGGCGACCATCGTGGAAACGGAAACCGTCGAAGTCAAGGAAGACGTGCCGCCGGTACCGAAAAAAGCCAGCGAGGAAGATCTCGACCAGGCTTTGAGCGAACTCACCAAGAAAAAAGACTAAGAAGCCAAAGGAGCGAAACGAAAAGCCATCGCTCCTTTTCTTTGCCAAAAGCATATAAATAGGTAAAATGGAAAAGAAAAGAGGATAATGGAAACAAGGAGGTTCAAACGATGAAAGATGAACTCGTAAAAGCACTCGCCCTGGACGGGCATGTGCGCATTTATATCGCCCGCACCACCGACATGGTGCAGGAAGCCCGGGACCGGTTCGATATGGGGCCGATCGCCACGGACGCTTTAGGCCGGACGCTCTCTGTCGCCTCCATCATGGGCGGCATGCTTAAATCCGACAAGGAGATGCTCACGATCTCTATCAACGGCCACGGGCCGATTGGCAGCATCACGGTGGACGCCTACTCCAACGGCAACGTCCGTGGCTTTGTCTCGGATCCGCACGTCGACGCGCCAAGCGTGGCGCAAGCCGTCGGCACGGAGGGCACGCTGACCGTCATCAAGGATTTGAACATGGTGGAAAACTTTACCGGAACGGTGGAGCTCCAGTCCGGTCAAATCGGAGAGGACTTCACGTATTACTTCACGCTTTCCGAACAGACGCCAAGCGCGGTTTCCGTCGGGGTGTCCACGGACGCCAACGGCAAAGTGGAAGCGGCCGGTGCCCTCGTGCTGCAAATGATGCCTGACGCCACCGACACCGACATCCGGATCGTCGAACACGTCGTGGAAGGCCTCAAGCCAATGTCGACCATCATCAAGGAGTATGGCGATACCGACATGAGCCAGCTGGCCAGGGACCTGTTCGAGGACGCGCAAGTTCTGGAAACAACCGATATTCATTTCTCGTGCCCGTGCTCCAAAGAGCGCACCAAAGGCATTTTGATGACGCTGTCCAAAGACGAGATCCAGCAAATGATCGACGATGATGCCGGCTGCGAAGTGACGTGCAACTTCTGCAACGAGCACTACCAGTTCACCAAAGACGAGCTGGAAGCCATCCTGGAGGAGATGAATGCTTAAAATCGGTTCTGTGGAAATTGCCGAACCGGTCATCACCGCCCCGCTGGCTGGCGTGAGCAATCTCGCGTTCCGCAAGATCGCCCGCCAGTTCGGGGCAGGTTTGATGTGCAACGAAATGGTGTCCGACAAGGCGCTGTACTACGACTCGGACAAAACGCTGAAAATGTGCCAAAGCGAGCCGGGCGACCATCCGGTCAGCTTTCAGCTGTTCGGTCACGACGAGGATACCTTGGTGTACGCGGCCCGCTTTTTGGACCAGCAGACGGATTGCGACATCATCGACTTCAACATGGGCTGTCCGGTGACGAAGGTCATCAAAGCGAAGGCGGGTAGCTATTTGATGAAGGACGTGGAGTACGCCAAAAAAATCGTCAAGGCGATCGTGGACGCCGTCAACAAGCCGGTCACCGTCAAGATGCGAATCGGCTACGATTGCGAGCACATCAACTGCGTGGAAATGGCCAAGGCGATGGAAGAAGCCGGGGCGGCCGCGATTTGCGTCCATGGCCGCACGAAAACGCAAATGTACGACGGGAAAGCCGACTGGACGTGGATCAAAAAAGTCAAGGACGCCGTTTCGATTCCCGTCATTGGCAACGGCGACGTCAAAACCGTCGAGGATTTTTACGCGATGCGCGAGCAAACCGGCTGCGACGCTGTCATGATCGGCCGCGGCATCATCGGCAATCCGTTTTTGATTCGGGACATCGTGGATTCGCTGCACGGCCAAACCCACGAGGTGACGATCGAGGACCGGATCGGCGTATGTCTAGCGCACGCCCGCGACTTGTGCGCCATGAAGGGCGAGTTGGCCGGCATTCGCGAAATGCGGGGAATCGCTTCGTGGTATTTGAAGGGACTGCCCAACTCCCATGGCACGAAGGACGCGTTTTCGCGCATGGAAACGCTGGCGGATTTAGAGAAAATCTTAGAAGATTTTCGCAAAACGCAAAGAAATTAAGCGCATACAGTTTTTCACTTTTTGCGCTTTTTATTTTGTACCATAAAGTATAAAATGGTTTTAGGAGGAACTTTTATGGAGAAGAAAAAGACGCAAGCCTTTTTTGAAGGCCGGGAGCTTGAAGCATATAACTTATTCGGCGCGCATCCGAAAAAAACATACACGGATTTCGCTGTGTGGGCGCCGCATGCCCAAAGCGTGTCCGTGATCGGAACCTTCAACGATTGGGACGTTGAAGACGCGCCGATGACAAAAGACGACCAGGGAATCTGGACGGCCCGCATCAAAGGAGCGAAACCGGGCCACTCGTATAAATACCACGTGGTTCAGGCGGGCGGGGACATCGTCGACAAGATCGACCCGTTCGCGTTTTATTCCGAGCTGCGTCCGCAGACGGCGTCCATTATCGCGGATCTAAGCTTCGACGGCTGGACTGACCAAAAGTGGATGAAGGAAAGAACGAAGGGATACGACGATCCAATTAGTATTTACGAGGTGCATCTGGGATCGTGGAAGCGCACCGAGGACATGGGACCCAACGATTTCCCGAAATATTTGGATATCGTCGACGATTTGATCGCCCACTGCAAAAAATACCACTTCACACACGTCGAAGTCATGCCGCTTTGCGAGCATCCGTTCGACGGTTCGTGGGGTTATCAGGACACGGGCTATTTCTCGACGACATCGCGCTATGGCACGAACGTCGAGCTGATGGAATTTGTCAACAAGCTGCACGACGCGGGCATCGGCATCATTATGGATTTCGTGCCGGTGCATTTTGTGAAGGACAACTTCGCGCTGGCGCGCTTTGACGGCACGCCGCTTTACGAATATCAAAATCCGGACGACGCCAATTCCGAGTGGGGAACCGCGAACTTTGACTTGTGGAAAGAGGAAGTCCGTTCCTTTTTGATGTCGGCCGCCAACTACTGGCTCGATGTCTACCACATGGATGGATTGCGCTGGGACGCGATCTCGAACGCGATTTTCTGGAAGGGAAACAAAGAGCGCGGCGTCAACGAGGGCGCCTGCGACTTCATGAAGCGCGCCAACTTCATGATCAACGAGAAATACCATGGCAAAGTCATGCTCATCGCGGAGGACTCGACCGATTTTCCAAACGTGACGAAATCGACGCTGGATGGCGGTCTGGGCTTCGACTACAAGTGGGATCTGGGCTGGATGAACGACACGCTCAAGTATTTGAAGCGCGATCCGATCTACCGCCAGTACCACCACAATGACATCACGTTCTCGATGGCGTATTTCTATTCGGAACGCTTTATCCTGCCGTTCTCGCACGACGAGGTCGTGCATGGCAAGGCAACGATCGTCGACAAGATGTGGGGAAGCTACGAGGACAAGTTCGCCCAGTGCCGGGCGTTGTACACGTACATGTTCACGCATCCGGGCAAGAAGCTCAACTTCATGGGTAACGAGATCGGCATGCTGCGGGAATGGGACGAGCAAAAGAGCACGGACTGGTTCCTGCTCGAGTACCCGATGCACGACGCGTTCGCCAAGTTCTTCGCGGATTTGACGGCGCTGTACGCGGACAACGACGCCTACTACTACGGCTATGATCCGCTCAACTTCCAATGGATCGACGCGGACGACGCGGGACGCAACTTGTATGTTTTCATGCGCAAGGCGACGGACAAGACGTTTATCACGATTCTCAACTTCTCGACCAACCCGTACCGGGCGCAGTTTGGCGCGCCGCACAAAGGGGTTTACACGGAAGTCATGAACACGCAGTGGGCCAAATACAACGGATCGCTGAATACCGACACGGCGCAGCGCGTGAAGGCGGTGCGGCTCAAACGCAACAACCAGCCGTTTATGATCGAGGTCGACGTGCCGGCGCTTGGCGCGCAGATCTTCGAAGTGGACAACGAGCCGGAAGCCGCGAAAAAGTAAACGATTCCACAAAAACAAAGAAGTGCAAACCTTTCGGAAATTGCGCTTCTTTTTCTATTTTTTGGTGAATTCCTCACAAACGAGAAAGAAGTTTGATATAATGTATGGGCTAAAAGGAGAAATATGACTATGCAAAACGCACAACTGGAAAAGCATGCAAACAATATCCGTCAGGATATTATTATTGAAACGCATTCTGCCCAGAGTGGACATCCGGGAGGGAGTCTCGGTGCCACAGACCTGATCACAAGTCTCTACTTTGAAGAAATGGATATCACAAAGGATAATCTGGACACGACTGATCGCGACCGATTCGTTTTAAGTAAAGGGCACGCCAGCCCGGCGTTATACGGCGTACTTGCCGAAAAAGGTTTTCTCGATAAGGAACTGCTCCCCACGTTCCGTCATCTTGGTTCCCCGCTCCAGGGCCATCCAAGCATGCGCTACCTGAAAGGCGTGGACATGTCCACGGGTTCGCTGGGACAGGGCATCTCGACGGCGGTCGGCATGGCGCTGGCCAACAAGCTCGATCAAAACGGGCACCGCGTCTACGCGCTGTTAGGCGATGGCGAGTGCCAGGAGGGCGAAGTGTGGGAAGCGACGATGTCGGCCTCCCATTATGGACTGGACAACTTGTGCATGATCGTCGACAACAACGATTTGCAGATCGACGGCCATGTGCACGACGTCATGAGCGTGTATCCGCTCGATGAGAAATTCAAGGCGTTCGGATGCTATGTGGAGTGCATCGACGGCCACGACTTCGATCAGATTCGCGACGCGTTCGCCAAAGCGCGCCAAAACAAAGGCAAGCCGACGGTCATTATCGCCAAGACAGTCAAAGGAAAAGGCGTGTCGTTTATGGAAAACAAAGTCAACTGGCACGGTGTGGCGCCAAACAGTGACGAAAAAGAAGCCGCACTCAAAGAACTGGAGGCGAAATAATCCATGGCAAAAATCGCAACACGGGTCGCTTATGGCGACGCATTGAAACAACTGATGGCCGAGGACCGCAACATCGTGGCGCTGGATGCCGATCTGGCCGGCAGCACGAAAGGCGCGGAAGCGAAAAAAATCGCGCCGGAACGCCATTTTGATATGGGAATCGCGGAAGGAAACATGATGGCTGTGGCCGCCGGTCTGGCCGCCAGCGGAAAGATCGCTTTCGCCAGCACGTTCGCGATGTTCGCGACCGGACGGGCGTACGAGCAAATCCGCAACTCGATCGTGTATCCGGCGCTGAATGTCAAAGTGTGCGCCTCGCACGCGGGTGTGAGCGTGGGCGAGGACGGAGCGAGCCACCAGTGCATCGAGGACGTTTCCTTGATGCGCACGATTCCGGGCATGCGCGTCATCGTTCCGTGCGACTACAACGAGGCGCTGCAGGCCATTAAATATATCGCCTACCAGGACGGGCCGTTTTACGTGCGGCTCGGGCGCAGCGGCGTCGAGCAGGTCAACGACGAAAACTACGTGTTCACGTTTGGCAAGGGCGTCGTGCTCAAGGAAGGCGACCCAAACAGCCGGATCGCGCTCATTGGCTCGGGCAGCTCGGTGCAGGAGTGCCTGAAAGCGTACGACATGCTCGATGTGAAGCCGAAAGTCGTCAACATGCATACGATTTCTCCAATCGACGCCGGAATGATCGAGGAGCTGAAGAAAACCTGCGATACGATCATCACGGTGGAAGACCATTTAATTACCGGCGGTTTAGGCTCGGCGGTGGCGGAAGTCATGGCCAGCGCCGAAGGCGGCGCCAGACTTGTTCGTTTGGGCGTGCCAAACGTTTTTGGCGAAAGCGGAAAGCCGGACGAGCTGTATCATAAATTCGGATTTGACGCCGAAGCCATTAAAAACGCGGTGGAAAACGCCTGATGGCCCACTATTTCACCAACGACGACGTCAAAGACCGGCCGTTCGATATCGGATTCGAGATCGACGGACGATCGTTCACTTTGCATTCCAACCAGGGCGTATTTTCCAAGGACAAGCTGGATGAAGGCACGCGTCTGCTGCTGGAAACCGTGCTGGACCATGAAACGGATCCCCGGTCGATTTTGGATCTTGGCTGCGGGATCGGCGTGGTCGGTGTCGTTTTGCAGAGCCGCTACCATACGGACATGACGATGATCGACATCAACGCGCGGGCCGTACAGCTCGCGAAGGCGAACATGGAGAAGTACGGACTCAAGGCGCGCGTCGAGGCGCAGGACGGCATCCAAACCGGCGTGTTCGACTGCATCGTATTCAATCCGCCCATTCGAATCGGCAAGCCCGCGATGTACGCGCTGCTGGATTCGTGTGTCGAGCATTTGAGCGAGCACGGACGGCTGTGGCTGGTGATGCGCAAACAACATGGCGCGCCAAGCGCCGTGAAGCACTTCGAAGAAGCCGGATGTCGGGTGGAGCGCGTGACACGCGACAAAGGATACTGGATTCTTCTCGTTCGAAAAAAATGAAACGGAGCACATGAGTTTGTTCCGTTTTTTTAATGACTTATAATAAAACCACATATGGGAGGTATAGGAATATGGCAGAAAAACAATGCAAGTGCTTACGGGACAAAGTGGATAAGGACAGCATCACGGGATATTTCATGCAGATCGCGCATAAGATCCACGACGCGAAAGAAGACGACATCATCAACGACCGCCTCTTCTACAACATGGAAAAACACGACAAGGAAGCGCTGAAAAAGCTGCTCACAAAGGCGCTTAAATCCGCTGAGGAAATCGTCGGATAAGCAAGCCAATTCATCAAAAGACGATGGCCATGTCGCTATGGTCTTTTTTTGCGATTGAATTTACGCGTGTTTTTACGCATATTGGAAACGAGAAGCCGCCGTTCTGCTTTTTTGACCCGATCGGGTCTTTTTTTGATTGCGAAAAGAGGAAAAACATGTGAAATCTTGTTGAAATGGAAAAAAGGCTGTTCAAATCCTGTCTTGTCGTGTAAGAATAACGGAGGAGTAAAAAAAAGCCCCTCCGGGCTTTTCCGTTATTGAATTTATTTGATCCAGATTGAAGAATCCTTTCCGGATGCTTGTTCAAACTGGTATTTCGCGATTCCAAGATCCACTTTGGCGAATTCGCCGACTCCCGGACGCGCGTCCACTTTTCCTTCACCGTTTTCCTCGTCGTAGAAAAAATGCCATTTTTGCTCGTTGTAGGCCGATGGCGCCAGACGGACACCTTGCAGGCCGCGTTTGAACCATTCCGGCGAATTTGGATTTTCATTGCTAAATTTCGACACTTCCTTCAATTCATGAGGCTGCCCGTGGTTGACACCGTATCCAATCGTGATCATCGCCACCAGACGTTCGTCTTTTCCGATTTGCAGCGTTCCCTCGATTTGTTTGTATGTGACACCAACCCAGCAAGTATTCAGTCCGAGCGATTGCGCGAACAGAACGATTTTTTCGCCATAGTATCCGCATTTCTCATCCAGATCTTCTCCTTTTCGACCAATGAGCGCGATATAGTTTTCCACCCCTTCAAAATGTCCGTATTTTGGATCGAACGCCTTGGGCTCGTCCAGCACCAGCTGGATATCCAGTCCGCTTTCTTTGTTGCAGGCTGCGATTTCCTCTTGCAGCCGCTCCAAAACCGGCTTCGAAATCGGAAGATCCTGGTATTTGCGGACGGAGTGACGGTCTTCCATTTGTTTCATTATATCCATAACAATTCAACTCCTTTTGTATTTTCTATTCTAAATCTTTTTATCCACCAATGGCACACAGATGCCCTTCAGAAAGGAAAAAAACCAGTATGAAACGAACGATTTATTGTTTTTCCATTTTCGCGTCCATCCTCGTGATGGCGTTCGCCCTGCTTCAATCGCCGGTCCAGGCGCAAGAAGACGCGCTGCTGACGACCGCCGACCAGGAAGTTCTCGCCGATCAGCGAAATGGAAATTTTGCCGCGCACCTCGATGTGCGCAAAGAAGTATGCGCGTTGTACGGACTTGAAGACTACGTGGACGCCGACTATTTTCTCAGCGACGCGTTTTACACGACGTTTCCGCCGTTTTCCGTCATGCGCGGGCGCCTGCCGCTTTTAGACCGGTATCAAACGCCGGCCTACCAAAACAAGCTGCAAGCGATGGTGGGCGCCGATCAAACATGGAAAACGCCCAAAGCGATGCAAGTCGCGGATTTCACGCAAGTGAGCGCGTCATGGGGCGCCGGGTACATTGTCAACGGCCTGTGGCGGCTGTCCAATCAGCAGCTCGCGTTTTGCGCCAACGGCATGCACGCCTCGCCGACGATTGGCCAGTCGACAAGCGACCCGTTTGAAGTCGACAACCCCGCCTTGCGCAAAGCGCTCTACTATGGATACAACGGACCGGAAAACATATTGGAAGCCAAAGGCTATTCGCTCGAGCAAATGATCGTGGCGACCAACGACTTTGTCTCCTTCGCCCATACGGGCGCCAGCGTTGGCACGAATGCAGCCAACGGCTACCACTGGAACAACTGGATCGGCCCGCTTTACGACGAAGTGCAAAGCCGCCCCGACCCCAAAGAAAAAGGGTACGTCGTCTACATGGTCGACACAAAGGGGGAAGGCGTCAACTGGGCCGGCCAAACCGCGCCGTTCCAGCCGCTTGCCTACGGGCAATACGCGCCCAAAGGCGAGCTGCAAATTCGAAAGACATCCTCCAACACCGATCTTTCCTTCCAAAATCCCGCCTACGATTTGACCGGCGCGCAATACGGGCTGTACCAGGACGCGCAAGCCACGACGCAAATCGGAACCTTCACCATTCAAGAAGATCTCTCCTCCAACCGCATCACGGATTTGGCACCGGGCACATACTACATTCGGGAAACGAAAGCCCCGCAAGGCTACGCCCTGGATCCGGCCATCCATCCGGTTTCCGTTTCTGCCAATGAACGCGCGGTCGTCACATGCGCCGACACGCCAAAAGCGGCGCCCGTCGACCTTCTCATTCAAAAAGTGGACGCCGATACGCAGTTAGGCGAGCCGGTTGCCGGCGCCACCCTGGAAAACGCGCAATTCACTGTCCGTCATTTTCCAAAGGACGCCAAGGAACCCGCGCGGACATGGGTGTTTCGCACCGACGCCCAAGGCCGGGTGCGGTTCGACGAAGCGTATCAAATCGACGGTGATCCGTTGTACAAAGACCATCAAAACCGGCCGGTCGTACCGCTTGGCCAGCTGACGATCCAGGAAACGAAAGCGCCATCCGGCTACCAAATCGACCCGACGATCCACACGGTGACGATTGCCGACACCGGCACGACCGAACCGGCGCTCTCCCTCGTTCAAACGACGACCATCCCAAACCGCGCCATCGAGCTGCGGCTGGAAAAACGGCAAACCGGCACAAACACCCCGATTCCGGGCACCACGTTTTTGCATACCGCGCCCGATGGAACCCAGAACCAAGTGCGAACCGATGAAAACGGCGTCATCGTGTGGCGCGGTCTGGCGTTTGGCGTCCACACCCTTGAGGAAATCGAGCCGTCTTTTGGCTACGGGAAAATCCAGCAGCCGATCCGGGTGGAAGTCGATGAAAACGGTCTTGTCGTGCACGACGCCGAGACGTTCCCTTACGATCCGGAAACCGGCACGTTAACGGTCTACAACGATGTCCAGCCGTTTCCAATCCGGCTTTTGAAGCGCAACGAGCACGGCACGCCGCTGGCTGGCGCCGAATTTACACTGTATGCCGACGCCGCGTGCCAAACCGTAGTCGAGACGATCGAAACCGATGAAAACGGCGAGGCCGCGTTTGCGCCCATCGAGGTGGATACGACGTATTTCCTGAAGGAAACGAAGGCGCCGGATGGCTACCGGCTTCCGCAAACCGAAGCCCACACGTTGAAAATCGAAGCCGTTCCCGCCCAGGACAAGCTGCTTGTCCATTTTGACGGGGAAACGAGTCATGACGCGGTCGCCATCGAACAGGAGGATGGCGCGCCGACCATTACGATTGCGCTTGTCAACCACACCCAGACCGCGCTTCCGGTCACGGGTAGCGCCATGCATGGTTGGATGAGCGCGTTGGGCGCGATGACGGTTTGGATCGCCTTGCGGCGTCAAAAACAATAGAAAAGGAACAACATATGAAACGAAAGAAAACAAGCATTCTCCCACTTTTTAAAGCGATTGCGGCCGGCACGATCACGCTGGCGTGCGTGCTTTCGCCCGCTCTGGCCCAGGAAACGGCCGAGCCGGTTTCGATTACCTTGGTGCCTAACGCCGGCCAGACGCTGCGTGGCAAGACATTTGTCGCGCATCGGCTGTTTGATGTCGTGACGTCCGCGGATCAAAGCTCGGTCCACTATACGTGGAACGAGGCGTACCGGCCCGCGATTCAAGCCGCCGTCGGCGCGGCCAAAAACCAGTCCCCCGACACGGTGCGCGAATGGGAGGCGGTCGACTACATTGCCGGTCTGGACGCCCAGGGGCCCGATTCTTCCTTGCGCTTTTTTGTGGAGGCGCTGCGCGACCAGCTGGAAAGCGAGAGCGGCACCCGGATCGAGGTGGACGAGCTGGAGCCGGATGGCAGCGTCGTCATTCGGGATCTGGCGCCGGGCTGGTATTTGGTGGACGAGCACAATGTCTACAACAACGACATGCATTCGGCGGCCTCGCTTTGCCTGGCGGCAAGCGCGAACGCGGACATTCGTATTCAAATCAAGTCCGACTATCCGGATTTGATTAAAAAAATCGAAGAGGACGACCAGGGAATCGGCTGGAACGATATAGGCGACTTCGAGATCGGGCAGACGATTCCGTTTCGCTATGAAACGAAGGTGCCGGCGATGGCGGGCTACGATACGTACTCGCTCGTGTTCCACGACAAGATGGATCCCGCGCTGGATGCCGATTTGGATTCGGTGCGGATCGCCGTGATGGACGGGGAGCGAAGCGTGCCGATGCCGGAAAGCGCGTTTCGGGTCGAAACCGGCGTCGAAGGGGAAACGTTTCAAGTCGTCGTGCCGGATTTGAAAGCGTTCGTGGACGAGGTGTTTGGCCAGGACGCGCGCGGGCAAACGATCGTGGTGCGCTATGACGCGCGCCTGAACGAGACGGCGGCCGATCAAACCGGCCGGCCCGGTTTCGAGAACGCGGTGCGGCTCGAATTTTCGAACAATCCGGATTCCGATGGCAAAGGTGAAACCGGGTTCACGCCGTGGGACACGGTCGTGTGTTTTACGTACCGGCTGGAGGGCGCCAAAGTCAACGAGGCGGGCACGCGTCTGGAAGGCGCGCGGTTCCGTTTGTATCGTGACGAGGCATGCGCGGATGAAGTGCGCTTGAAAAAGATAGAAAACGGCTATGTGGCGACGTCGCAAGAGGGCGAGGAAATGGTGTCCGACGCCGAGGGCCGGTTTTCGGTTTTCGGGCTGGATCAAGGCACGTACTATTTGAAGGAAACGAAAGCGCCGGACGGATACCGCCCGCTGCCCGGCCCGATCCGTCTGACGCTGACACCAACCTTTCCGGCTGAGCGCGATGCGTACCGCCAAGGGGAAGGAGCGACCGACCGGATTTTGACGAAGCTGGAAGCCGAGGTGTCGTTTCCGCAGGACTGGAACGGGAAAACCGAGCTGGATACTGATTCGGCGGCTGGGTCGGCTTTGCTGGAGGTCGTCAACCAGACCGAGGCCGCGCTGCCGAAAACGGGCTCCGCGTTGACGATCGTGCTGCTTTCGGCTGGCTCGCTGCTTATTTGGGCGGGGCGTAAGGCGCGCCGCAAAGACCGCGATGAAGAAGCGAAGTAAAAGCGGCGTGTTGATTGGGCTCGGCTTGCTGTGCGCGTTTTATCCGCTGGCGGCGGGATGCGCGAGCAGCTGGCGGATGCGTCAGGCGTTGTCGACGTTTCAAAGCGCGAACGCGACGCTGGACGCCCGCAGTCTGGCGCGAAAAAAAGAACGGCGCGCGTTGCTGAACGAAAGCGAAGGCGAAGAGCGAGAGGCGCTGTACGCGTCGATCGAAGCCGAGGGCATCATCGCCCGGGTTCGCATTCCAATCATTGACGTGGATTTGCCGGTTTATGCCGGAACCGGGGAGGAAACGCTGCAAAAAGGCGTCGGACACTGGCCGTCTTCGGATGTGCCGCCTGGCGGACCGGGGGCCCGGATGGTTTTAACGGGGCATCGGGGCTTGTCGAGCCACCGGCTCTTTACCCGGCTGGACGAGTTGAAGCCGGGCGACCGCATTTGGCTGGATGTGTATGACGAGTCGCTGGCGTATCGGGTGGAAACGATCGAGGTGATCGAGCCCTCGGCGCTGGAACGGCTGGCGCCCCGGGAAGGGAAAGACTTGTTGTCGCTTGTGACGTGCACGCCGTATGGATTGAACACGCACCGGCTTGTGGTGACGGGCGAGCGCGACGGATCGGCTTCCGTGGAGGAGCCGCCGCAAAAAAGAAAGCTGCCTTCGTGGCGGGAACTGGCGTTTGGCTTGCTTCCGTTCGCGCTGCTTGGGGCGGTATGCAGACGAGGAAAGGAAAAAAGGATATGTGGAAAAAACTATTGATGGCGCTTTGTGTCGGTCTGGCTTTGCTTGGCATGTGCAGGCCGGCGTATGCCAGTGAGAAGAAAGGGGAGATGACGGTGCTGGTGAAAGAAAGCACGAAGGTGTCGGCGCTGCCGATCGCGGATTACGACCAGGGACGGTTCGTGATGCGTCCGCCCTGGACGCCTTGCGATTTGAACGAGATCAAATCGGCGCGCGAGCTGGACGAGCTGGCGGCCGTGTTGAAAAAAGAGGTGGTTGATCATTTGGACGGATATCGTCCGGACTTGATCGAGGGAGTCGCCGACGCGCGCAACCAAATCGAGTTTCGTGAAATGGAGCCGGGCGCGTATTTGATGTGGAGCGACGACCGGACGATGGCGCCGCTGATCGTTTCGATTCCGGTTTGGGACGAGGAGGCGAAGACGATGGTGTTTTCGGTAGTTGTCGAGCCGAAGCGAAACGAGTTGGACGAGTTGCGGATCCGCAAGATCGACGCGCAGACGAAAGAGCCGGTTTTGGGAAGCGAGTTCGCGTTTACGAGCTACGAGGACGCGGCGTGCACGCGGCGCATCGAAACCGTGGCGGGCGATTCAAAAACCGGAACGGCTTCGTTTTGGCTCGCTTACGATGTCATGTATATAAAGGAAACGAAGGCGCCCCAAGGCTATCGGCTGAGCGACGAAGTAGTGAAGGTGGAGGAGCGCAACGGGGTCGTGACGATCAATGGCCGCATGGCCAACGTGCAGGACAAACGAGTCGAGATCGACTATGAAAACGAGAAGGTCCGCTTGTTCGTTCCGACGGGTTTGATGACGAATCCGGGGTTGTACGCCTCGCTGGCGGTGTGTAGCGCGGGAGCGATCGCGCTACTGCTGAAATGGAGCACCCGGCGATGAAACGGCTGGCTGGTATTGGCTTGCTTGCGCTGACGGTTTTGTTTTGCGGCTGCACGACGGCGAAAAGCCTCACGCTGCTGACGGATAGCGGCGATTTGGTGAAGCTCACGCTGGATACGACCGATGGACACGATTGGGCGTACCGGGACAACGTTTTGACGATTGGCTTCCGGGACACGAAGGTGATGGAAGGCGTTTTGCTCAGTGGCGACGGGTACGAACGCTTTGTCGAACGGCTGAAGGAAGAATACGAATTCACCCATGAAACGACACCGTTTTCGCTGGACTGGATGGTGCGCGATGGCGAGGTCACGCTGTTGTTTCCTATTGATCCAGGACGGGTAGGCATGATTTTGAGCTCCCGCGCCGAGGAACAAGCCGTGCGTACGGTGCTGGAGAAGCTTTCGTTTTCGGCCAAAGAGAAAGAATGAAGAAGATTCCGGAAGAAAACCTGCGACTCATTCAGGAATTCACGTTGTTTGACGATTTGTATATGAACGTGTTTTTCAAGGATTTCGAGGAAGGCGCGCAATGGATGCTGCGGCTCATTTTAGACGATCCGCAAATCGAGATCGAATCGGTGCGCGTGCAGGAAGTCGTGTTGAATTTGACGTCGAAAACATCGCGGTTCGACATTGCGGCGACGGATAAAAAAGCGAATCACTACGACACCGAGTTTCAAACCGTTTTGTATCCGGATTTGAAAAAGCGGGGCCGGTTTTACTTGAGCAACGAGGATATGGACATGCTTCCACGTGGAGAAAACTATGACACCCTGGCGGACTCGTATGTGATTTTCATTTGTCGTGGCGACGTGATCGGGGATGGCGCGCCGATGCACCACTTTACGATGAAAGACGAAAACGGGCTGGAACTGGGCGATGGACAACACTTGATTTTCATCAACGCGGATTATGCGGGCGACTGGCGTCTGAAAGACTTGATGGAGGACTTCAAGGAAGCGGATCCGGACAAAATGCGGTATGATATACTTAAGAAAAGAGCCGAACGCTTAAAAAAGGAGGAGGTTGGCATCATGTATATGAACGAGAGTTTACGCGATCTGGTGAGCAAAAGGGAGCAGGCGGCGCAGCTTGCGGGCTACGAAATGGCCTATGAGACAGCACAGCGGGAACAATATGAAAAACAAGCGAAGATCGCGCAAAAAATGCTGGCCGACCACATGCCGGCAAAGAAAATCGCCGAGCTGCTGGACATGACAGTAGAGGAAATCGAGAAGATTCGAAAAAATGAAAGATAAAACGATAACAGGAGGAGGATAAAGCTCCTCCTTTTTCGTGATACAATGGACGAAAAGAAATGGAGCGAGAAGTTTATGAAATATACGAAAGTGCTCGATCGCAGCGGTAAGACGATGGAGGTTGTCCACAACAACACCCGCAAAATCGTGCAGGTGCTGCGTTTTCCCGAACGGCAGGGCGACGTGTTCGACTTGCTGACGCGGGGAATGACGATGAAAGAGGCGGAGGACGAATACTTGAGACAGTGCAAGGACGCCCAGCGCCGGCTCGACTTGCTGGCCAAGGCGGATCCCAAAGCCCATATCGCCGTGTTCGAGGAATACGAGGTGAAAAAGATCCCGGGCGGCACCGGCTGGCAAATCGAGATCCTGAAGCCGTATCGGATGTCGCTGGCGGAACTGAAAAAAGTGCACACGTTGACGGAGGCGGAGGAGAAAACGCTCGTCGACCAGCTGTGCCAGGCGCTGCGTGAAGGCAAAAAGGCGGAATGTGGCCACGACCGGATCAAACCGGAAAACGTGTTTGTCGTCGCGGAAAACGAGTTCGCGCTCGACGATTTCCACGGGGAAACCGAACCGGCTCTTGGCTTGCTGGCGGATCTGGTCGAGACGCCCGCGCTGAAGGAACAACTCGCCGCAGGCGATGTGTGGAGCTGGAACGTATGATGGGGATCGACTGGACGAAATATGATGGCGTCCTTTTTGATTTGGATGGCACGCTCGTCGACTCCATGCACGTGTGGGAGCAAGTCGTGCGCGCGATCTACGAAGCCAGCGGCATCGACTCGTCCGTACCGGAAGACATGAAACGCTATCACGCGATGAAGGTGTCGGAAGTGTTCACGTACATTCGAAAGCGCTGGCAAACCGCAATGGACGAAGACGCGATGCAGAAAATCGCCGACTCGATTTTGCTGGAGCAGTACACGTATCATATCCAGCCGGTGCCTGGCGCGATCTCGTTTGTGAAAACGTGTCGGGAAAAAGGAAAGAAACTGGCCGTCGTCACGTCGAGTCCGATGGTTTTGGTCGAGCCGGTCTTGAAGCGGTTAGGAATATGGGATGACTTTGACGGAATCGCGAGCGCCGAGGATCAAAAGCTGAGCAAGCGCGAACCGGAAATTTTTACGCGGACGCTAGACGCGCTGGGGATCTCTGCCCAACGAACGCTCTACTTTGAGGACAGCCGCTACGCGCTGGAAACGGCCGATAGGCTGGGTATCACGGGGATCGGGATGAAAACGGAGACCGAGCCATATTTGGACCGGGCGGCTGTCGAGGATTTTTGTGAAGTACGATAGCTTGTATTTGCCGGTGTTGCTGCGCCAGGCGCGCCTTGCACGCGACTGGTCGCAGGAGAGCGTGGCCAACGGGATTTGCGCGGTGTCGTATTTGTCCAAAATCGAAAACGGGAAGATCGTGCCGGCGCCCGACATTGTCGAAGCGCTCGCCAAACGGCTTGGCTTGACGCTGGAGGATGCCAGTCTGACGCCCATCGAGGCGAAGCTGGACGCGTTTTACGCCAGCCACTACGAGCAGGAGGACGGGGCGCCGGTCTTTGAAGCCGAAGAGCTTGAACGCATGCTTGGTTCCGTCTTCGCGCTGGACGCGATGCTCATTCGCTGTCAAAACAGGGAGGCGGTCGAAACATTGCGAAGCTACGAGCCGTTTTTCGACGCGCGGCAGCGTCGCAAGTACGACGAGCTCCGTCTTTTGCAGGGAGCGTGGAGCGAGGAGGCGTTTCTGGCGACGTATCATGACTTTTTCGCGTACGCGTTCGCGGCGGAGACGAGCTGCCGTCACGAGCGGATGCTCGATTGTCTGGCGTACTGGAGCGAGGCGTTGTCGATCGCGCAAAAGGAGATGGATGTCGAGCGCATTTTGGACGCCCTGCTCGGGCGGCTGGTCGCTTTCAGCATTCTTTCGGACATTCCGTCGATGGAGCGGGTGTTCGCGCAAATCGAGAAGGTGGCGACGATGACGGCGACGGATTCGGCCAGGCAAATGCTGGACAACGCCCGCTACAATGTCGGGGCGTCGCGGCTGGAGCGTCGCGAGTACGCGAAAGCGTTGGAACTGCTGCTTGGTTGTGCCCATCGTCCGCTGGCGGCGCATAAGATCGCGCTGTGCTACGAAGGACTTGGCGAATACGAGCTGGCGAAAGCGTGGATCGTGAAAGAACAACAACGCGCGTCGTCGGTGTTTTTCGATGTCGTCCGGTATCGTTTGGAGCATCCAAACTATTTGCGCGAGGAAGCGTACGCGCGCATGATGAAACGGTGTCTGGACGAGGCGAGCGAGAACTACCATTACGGCTACTTTCTCTTTCATTTGCCGTACTATTTGGATGTGCTTGAAGCCAACCGGCAGTACAAGGAGGCGTACGGGCTGCTGAAACGGCATTTTATCAAACAATGGGATTAAGGTTTCTTTAAGCCGATTTTCCGGGCTTTTTTTATCACGGACGAAAGATTGGCTTTTTGTTTGGGATTTTTTATGCTGTAGGTGTGAAAACCAAGACAAAAAGGGGGACCATTACCATGCAAAAACAAACGCTTTGGACGAAAAATTTTACGATTATCACGCTGGGGACGATCATTTCGAGCATCGGCTCGGTGGCGATGAACTTTGTGCTTTCCTTTGTCGTGTTCGACCAGACGCAGTCGACGTTTCTGGCAGGCCTGTTCGCGGCGATCTCGTTTGTGCCGCGCTTCGTGCTGCCTGTCTTTTTATCGAGCGTGCTCGACCGGTTTCCGCGGATGCCGTGGATCGTCGGGCTCGACTTTCTCAATGGCGCGCTGTACGCCTTGTTTGGCTTGTACTGCCTGTCGTTTTCGTTCTCGTTTGGCGTGTACGCCGTCTTTTCCTTGCTGATCGCGACGACGGGGTCGGTGTACGAGGTCGCGTACGAGAGCGTGTATCCGAATTTGATTCCGGAGGGTTTTTACGAGCAGGGCTATACGGTGTCGTCCATGATTTATCCGACGATCACGATGGTTATGACGCCTATCGCCTCGTTGTTGTATACGCGCTTTGGGGTGGGCTGGATCGCCATTGTGTACGCGGTTTTGTTGACGATTGCGGCGATGTTCGAGCAAAAGATCCGGCTGGAGGAGCGGCGCGGCGAAGGCCGGTTCGATTTCAAGGCGTATGTGCAGGATTTAAAAAACGGCTTTTCTTATTTGCGACAGGAAAAAGGATTGCTGGCGATGTATGTGTCGATCGCGATTTCGCAAGGAACGGGGTCAGGGGAGCAAAACCTGATGATCGCCTACTTTTCAAAAACGCCGGGACTTGGCATGGTGAAGTATTCGTTGTTTTCGGGAATCGAGTTTGCGGGAAGGACGTTGAGCGGGCTTCTTAACTACAAGTTTCCGCCGCAAAAGCGCTATCGGTTCGCGATCTATATTTTTGTCATGATGACGTACGCCCTGTTTGACGGCTGCTTGTTGTGGCTGCCGTTCGCGCTCATGTGCGTCAACCGGTTTGTTGTGGGGATGCTGGGGATCACGTCGATTACGATTCGTTCGAGCAGCGTGCAGACGTACATTCCTGATTCGATGCGGGCGAAGCTCAACGCGTTTGTGGCGTTCGTATACGCGCTGGCGACGATGGTGTTCCAGCTTGCGATTGGGGCGCTGGGGGAAATCGTGCCGATCCGGCTGCTGATCGCGGGGACGTCGGTCGGCCTGGTCGGGGTGTATGCACTCTTGCTGGTGCGCAACCGGAAGCACATCGAACCGATCTTTTTGCTGGAAAAGAAAAGCGATTGAAGGCGGGAAGAGGAAAACTTTTACGGTTTTTCTTTTTTTTGTTGCGTGGATCTTTGATATCTGCTAAAATGAATGAGCTTATAATTCAGTGCAGTCGTATCGAAGTGGCCATAACGAGCTCGACTCGAAATCGAGTTGCCTTAACCGGCACGTGGGTTCGAATCCCACCGACTGCGCCATTTTGAAAATCAACTCCCGGAAGGGAGTTTTTTCTTTTGTGATGAGATGGAAAATGCATTCGTCCATTTGATATTGAAATAGAGAATGATAAAGTATGAATAGGCACGAAAGCAATAAGCCGACATGTTTTTTGGTTTTGTGCTTTTTTCGTCCATCTTCTGATCAAGCCACTTGCAGATGAGGTGGCAAAGAACATCTGCTACGATAGAAGAAATGAAAACAATAAGTGCCTCCATGATTAAAAGCGATCGCGTGGGACGATCGCTTTTTCTGGTGCTGATTTTGAAAAATGAGGTTTTATGATCTTGAAAAGGAGGCCTACTCTTCAAAAAGCGGCGTGGACATATAGCGGTCGCCCGTGTCCGGGAACAGAACGACGATGTTCTTTCCTTTGTTTTCCTCGCGTTTCGCCACTTCGATAGCGGCCGCGAGCGCGGCGCCGCTCGAAATGCCCACAAGAATGCCTTCCTTTTTACCCACACGGCGGGCGAGGTCAAAGGCTTTTTCGTTCGATACCGTGATGACTTCGTCATAGATGCGCGTATTCAGCGTATCCGGAACGAATCCGGCGCCAATGCCCTGGATCTTATGCGGACCGGCATGGCCCTCGCTTAAAATCGGGGAGTCTTCCGGCTCCACCGCCACGACGCGAATCGTTGGATCCTTTTCTTTCAAATACGAGCCGACGCCGCTCAACGTGCCACCCGTGCCGACACCCGCCACAAAGACATCGACTTTTCCGTCCAAATCGTCCCAGATTTCCGGACCGGTCGTCTTTTTGTGGATCGCCGGGTTGGCCGAGTTCGAAAACTGGCTCGGGATCCAGCTGTTCGGAATGGACTTCGCCAGCTCTTCCGCTTTGGCGATCGCGCCCTTCATTCCTTTGGAACCCTCTGTCAAAACAAGTTCGGCGCCATAAGCTTTCATGAGCTTGCGCCGCTCGACACTCATCGTATCCGGCATCACGATTAACACCCGGTATCCACGCGCGGCGCCCACCGCCGCCAGACCGATGCCTGTATTGCCCGAAGTCGGCTCGATGATCGTCGCGCCTGGCTTTAACACGCCTTGCGCCTCGGCGTCGTCGATCATCGCCTTCGCGATGCGGTCCTTCACCGAACCAGTCGGGTTGAAGTATTCCACCTTCGCGAAAACGCTGGCGGGAAGTTGTTCGCTTTCCTCAATGCGCGTCAGGCGCAACAGCGGGGTATGGCCGATCAGCTGATCCGCCGAAGTGTAAAAACGGGACATAAGTCACTCCTCCTTCTTTCTTTGGGACACGGCCTCGAACCCTCGTTCGAGGTCCGCGAGAATGTCGTCGATATGCTCGAGCCCGATCGACAGCCGAATCGTGTTCGGGCCGATGTGCTGGGCCGCCAGCTCCTCTTCTGTGAGCTGGGCGTGCGTTGTGGTCGCCGGATGGATCACGAGGCTTTTCGCGTCCGCCACGTTGGCCAGCAGCGAAAACAACGACAGCGCGTCGATCAACGCGTGCGCCTCTGCCTGACCGCCACGAATGTCAAACGTGAAAATGGACCCGGCACCGTTTGGAAACAGGCGCGTGTACAAATCGTGGTCGGGATGCGAAGGCAGCGCCGGGTGGTTGACCCGCTCGACAAGCGGATGGTTTTCCAGAAACTCCACGACCCGCAACGCGTTTTCCACATGCCGCTCCACCCGCAGCGACAACGTCTCGATGCCCTGCAAAATCAAAAACGCGTTGAACGGGGAAATCGTCGCGCCCAGATCCCGCAGCAGGATCGCCCGGACATACGTCACGAACGGCGCGTTTGGCGCCGCGTCCACAAACGAGACGCCGTGGTAGCTCGGGTTTGGGGCGCTCAACGCCGGAAACTTGCCGTTGTTCCATCGAAAGGAATTGTTTTCCACGATCAAACCGCCCAGCGACGTGCCATGGCCGCCCAGAAACTTTGTCGCCGAATGGACAACGATGTTGGCGCCATGCTCGAACGGACGAATCAAGTACGGGGTGCCAAACGTGTTGTCCACCACCAGCGGAATGTCGTGCCGTCTGGCGATCTGGGCAATCGCGTCCATATCCGGAATGTCGCTGTTCGGGTTGCCCAGCGTCTCCAGAAAGATCGCTTTCGTGTCGGGTTGGATCGCGTCTTCCACCGCTTGCAAATCGTGGGCGTCCACGAACGTCGTCGAAATGCCGAAATGCGGCAAGTCATGCGCCATCAAGTTGTAGGATCCGCCATAAATCGTCTTTTGCGCGACGATATGGCCGCCATCCTGCGCCAGCGCCTGCAACGTGTAGGCGATCGCGGCCGCGCCCGAAGCGAGCGCCAAAGCCGCCGTGCCGCCCTCCAGAGCCGCGACCCGCTTCTCCAGCACCTCTTGCGTGGAGTTCGTCAGCCGGCCGTAAATATTGCCTGGATCGCCCAGGGCGAAGCGACTGGCCGCGTGGGCGCTGTCGTCAAAGACGTACGAAGTGGTTTGGTAAATCGGAACCGCTCTGGCGCCGGTCGCCGGATCGGGCGCTTCCTGCCCGACATGCAGCTGCAATGTTTCAAAACGAGGGTTTGTCATAGAGAGGTCTCCTTCCTGTGAGATAGTCCCACTATACTCCTATTAACCTACTATGTAAATTGGTAATTGAAAGAAATTGAAATTTTTTGAAAGAAATGAAAAAGACGATTGCTCGTTTCCGGGGCGAACAGTTGCGCCCGCCGCAAATCATGATAAGATGGGAGAGATAGGAGGGACTATGCTCATTTCAACCAAAGGAAGATACGCTTTGCGATTTATGATCGACCTGGCCGAGCACGAACAAGACGGCTATGTCCGGCTTAAAGACATCGCGGCCCGCCAGCAAATTTCCGAAAAGTATTTGGAAGCGATCGTGAAGGCGCTTGGAAAACAAAAGATGATCGTCGCCTTGCGGGGGAAAGGCGGCGGATATCGGCTGGCCAAAGCGGCCGACGCGTATCCGGTCAAGACGATTCTCGAATGCATGGAAGGCTCGCTGACGCCCGTCGCCTGTCTTGAAAAAGGCAGCCTGCCTTGCGAGCGTCGCCAGCAGTGCCGCACGCTCTCGCTTTGGGAAGGACTCGACACCGTCATCTCGGACTATTTGGCCCGGTTCACGCTGGCCGATCTCGCAAAACCAGCAGAAATGGAAGCAAGAAAATCATGATTGGATTCTTAATAAAAAAACTAGTAAAAAACAGCGGCGACACCCGGTCGCTGGCCGTGCGCGCCAAAGTCGGCAAAGTGCTCGGCTACGTGGGCATCGTATTGAACACGCTGCTGTTCGTAGCCAAATACTTGATCGGCGTGCTGGTCAACTCGATCTCGATTCAGGCCGATGCCATCAACAACCTGACCGACGCCGGCAGCAACATCGTGTCGATCATTTCGTTCCGGCTCGCGGAAAAGCCCGCCGACCAGGACCATCCGTATGGACATGAACGCACGGAGCTCATCACGTCGATGTTCGTCGGCATCGCCATCGCCATCCTTGGCTTTGAAACGGCTAAAGACAGCGTGCACCGCATTTTCCATCCCGAAGCCATCGACTTTCAATGGAGCGCGGTCGCCGTCCTCGTCTTGTCGATTTTAGTGAAATTCTGGATGTATCTGTACAACACCCGGTTTGGAAAGCGATACAACTCGTCTTTGCTGCTGGCCAACGCCATGGACTCCAAAAGCGACACCATCGGAACGCTGGGCGTTTTGATTTCGACGCTGCTTTCGCCTGTGATCCATTTCCAGCTGGACGGCTACATGGGCCTGATAGTGTCGGGCATCATTTTTTACAGCGCCTACGATTTGCTCAAAGACGTCATGAGCGCGCTACTTGGCAAGGCGCCGGACCCGAATCTGATCTATGCGCTGTCCAACCAGATTTTGGAATGCCCCGTCGTGATCGCCGTCCACGATGTGCTCATTCACTCGTACGGGCCGAATCAAAACTACGCGACCGCCCACGCCGAAGTGGACGCCCGGCAGTCGCTGCTCGACGTGCACAGCGCCATCGACCAGGTGGAGCGCCAAATCAAAGAAGAAACCGGCGTGAACGTTTCCATCCATGTCGATCCGGTTTTGCTGGATGACAAGATGACGCGCCAATACCACACGGTATTCGATCAAGCCGTGTTCGCGCTGGGCGGCTGCGACTGGGATATCCACGATTTCCGGGTCGACCCCCACAAAGACCACGTCGACGTGTTTTTCGACTTGGTGGTGCCGTACGCGGAAACGCGCGGCGAAGAAGAGCTGGCGAAGGCGATCCGCGCCAAATCCGGCGTGGGAGACGAAGTCAGGCTCTTTATCGAAATCGACCATCCTATCGGCGTTTAGTCGATTTCATACACGGTTGGCACCGCGCCAACCGTTTTTCTTTGCTCGGGCGAAAGCTTGTTCGTGACCAGAACGTCGATTTCCGAAAAACGGCAAAACGAGAAAGGCGCCTTCGTTTCAAACTTGGACTCGTCGCACACGACGACAAGCTTTTTGCTGCGGTTGATCAAGTGGCGCTTCAGCCCCATTTCGTTTTCGTTGCACGTCGTAAAGCCCAAACTGTCCTTGAACCCGTCCGTGCCTAAAAAGGCGATGTCGATTTGCAGGTGGTCGATCAGCTCGGTCGCGAAGTTGCCGTACGTGCGCATGCCATTGTTGAAAACGAAACCGCCAATCATGACGATTTTCAAATCCAGCTTGACGCACTCGTTGGCAATCAGCAGCGAATTGGTGACGACAATCAAGTCCTTTTTGCCAACCAGCGCCGGCAGGCCGGGCAGCGTCGTGCTGCCCGAGTCGATGAACACGACGTCGCCATCGTGCACGAGCGTGAGCGCGAACGACATCGCCCGCCGCTTCTCGTCCTGGTTTTCCTGGTTGCGCATTGCGACCGGGGACTCGACCATTCCCATTTTCAGACGTGCGAATCCGTGCTCCTTAATGACCAGACCGGCTTTTTCCATGACGTTTAAGTCGGCGCGCAGCGTTTCGGGCGTAACCGAAAGCTGCTGGGCGAGGTCTTTGATCTTCGTCCGGCCCTGGCGCAGCAGGATCTCCCGCAAATGATGGTGGCGTTCTTCTCGTTTTTGTGACATGACGACTCCTTTCCGGACAGTGTACCTTGGTTTTTATTATTATAAAAGAGGAAAGGAAAAAGAAGCAATATCCGCGCATTTTTTGAAACAAAAGAAATAGAAGCGTTTTTAGCCGGTTTACGAAAAGAATTTTTTTTGATTTTTGAAAAGGAGCGAAAAACGATGGCGCCGGTTTTGAGGGTGCGCCATACTAAAGACAAGAAAAAAGCGTACGAAACGCACGCCTTTCTCTTGGTGTTGATACAGGATTCATGAAAAAGCCGGTCGGGCGCTTTCGCTTCCAGCCTGTCTGTGTGAATTTTTTCTGTCCCGGAAGAAAAAGCGCTTAGTTCTCTTCCTTTTTGATGAATCCATACGTAAAGTGTTCGCCGCATTGCTTGTCGTTGCGATACGAGAAGCAGTCGGCGGGCTCTTTTTTTGTGTCCAGCCCGGTCGGGACGATATCCCGCACGCCAAGCCGGCGAAGCATTTCGATGTTCAGTCCCTGGTTGTCGATATACGCCTTGCCGCCGTTTACGCGCCGTATGAAGGGCTCGACATCCAGATCAATCTCGCGTCCCATCGCCTCGATTTGTTCGACCACCTCCATGCCGACCTCCAGGGAATCGAACAAAATCGACGGGGAGAAAAACGCTTTCGTTCGCGCCGGGACGAGGTCGCCGTTTTCGGCCAGCGCCTTGACGGTATGGTACGTGATGGCCTGGGCCGTCCCCTTCCAGCCCGAATGGATGGCGCAAACGCACGGGGTTTGCTCGTCGCACAGCAAGATCCCGACACAATCCGCGGTAAAGACGCCAATCAAAACGTTGGGCTCGTGGGTGAAAAGCGCGTCCACATCCATGAGGCTCGTTTCCTTTTTCGTGGCGCCCCGCCCCTTGTGCTCCCGTTTGACTTCGGCGCGGTTGGCCGTGTGCTTTTGCCACGACAGGGCCCAGTTCTTTAAAGGGATTCCCGTCGTTTCGCAAAGGGCGATCCGGTTTTTCAGCACCGCCTTTGGGTCCTGGCAAACGTGGAGAGCCATGTTGTTTTGCTCCGGGGCGCTTTGGTCTTTGAGCGTGACGGCGCCATACACCGTCGTGTCGATCCATTGGATTTGTTTCATCGTTTTTTATGTCCTTTCATTGATTCGCTTCTTTGAGATAGGCGACGATTTGCTCGAACCGGGCGGGATCCTTGATTTCCTTGCCGCGCTCCAGAAAGCGCAGCTCGCCTTTTTTTGTCATCTGCATTTCGATCGGGATCCCCTGCCAGCTAATGTGGCCGATCGTGCGGAACGATTCGCTTTTTTTCTTCATGGTTTCATTGTAGCACGCCAATCTGGAAAAAAGTGCGGGGATCCAAGCATATAAGTCGTAAATTGAGGTGGAATATGACAAGATAAATTTGTCCGAAATAGCACACGAGAGTTGACACTGCTAAAAAGCGTGGTATCATGTTAGCAGATAGACCGAATGAGTGCTAGAGAGGAGCTGACAATATGGAATTGACCCAGCGGCAACGGATTATTTTCAAGAAAGTTGTGGAACAATTTACATATTGCGCCGAGCCGGTCGGCTCGAAAGCGCTGATGCAGCTTCTGGATTTTCCCATTTCGTCCGCGACGATTCGCAACGAGATGGCCGTGCTGGAAAAAGCGGGGCTGCTCGAAAAGACGCACACGTCCAGCGGACGGGTGCCAAGCCGGTTTGGATATCGGTATTATGTGGAAAATTTGATGGAAACTTCCCTGGAGGATCCGATCAAGCATTCTTTACAGGCTTTGTTTTCACAGCGGCACTACTCGCTTGACGAAGTCGTGGAGAAGAGCTGCAGCATTTTGAGCGAGATGACGAACTTGACCAGCATCGTGCTCGGCCCTGACAGCCGGCATCAGGTGCTCGTGCACGTCCAGCTCGTACCGATTGATGCCAAGAGCGCGGTCGCGCTCATCATTACCGATACGGGCCACACCGAAACGAAAGTGTTCCACTTTGACGAGGATGTGTCGATGGAAGACTTGCGCAGCTGCACGGAGCTGATGAACGACCAGCTCACCGGCACGCCGATCGACCACGTGATCGACCGGCTCAAAGAAATCGAGCCGCTCATGGCCGCCAAACTGGTGCGCCACGAAGTGCTGTTCGAGGCGTTCGCGCAGACATTCATGCGCTTCGCCAGCGAGAAAGTCGCCGTGGCCGGCCGATGCCATATGTTGTACCAGCCCGAGTTTAGCGACGTCAACAAGCTGCAGCGGCTGATGAAGATTCTCGAGGACAGCGATTTGTTCAAGCAATGGACAGAGCAGGAAAACAACATCGCGATCCCGGTCGGGGAACGCAACGAACTGATCCAGATCGGGGACTGCTCGGTAATCAGCGCGAAGTTTCATTACAGCGATAGCGAGGAAGGGCAGTTGATGGTCATTGGACCGAACCGGATGCAGTATTCCAAAGTGATCGCGCTCATGGATTACATGTCCAGCGTGATCGAGGGTGTATTTGGATTGCACGAAGGAGGAGAGAAGAGCGATGAGCAAACAGAAAAAGAATCGTAACGAGGAAATCAAGGAAAACGAACCGATTGAAACCGTCGAGGACGACGAGCTTCCAGCCGTGGAGGAGGAAGTGGAAGTCGTGATCGACCCGCTTGAACAAAAAGAAAACGAGATCGCGGCGTTGAAAGAAGAGTTGAACAAAGCGAAAAACGATATGGCGCGCGCGTACGCCGACACGGACAACATGCGCAAGCGTCTGCAAAAGGAAACCGACATGGCGAAAAAGTATCGCTTCCAGTCGGCGGCCCTTGAATTTTTGCCAATTCTGGATTCGATGAATCTGGCGTTGACGCAAGTCCCGGAAAGCGAAGAGGCGAAAGGCTTCGCCAAAGGGTTTGAAATGATCCGGACACAGCTCGAGAGCGCACTGCTCAACGAGGGTGTGAAGGAAATAGATGCACAGGACAAGCCTTTTGATCACAACACGATGCAGGCATTGATGCAGGAAAAAGTGGATGGTGTCGATTCAGGCATAGTCGTGGAAGTGCTTCAAAAAGGATACATGTTAAAAGATCGTATCTTGCGCCCGGCCTTAGTTAAGGTCAGTGAATAGAGGAGGATGAAAAATCATGAGTAAAATTATTGGTATCGACTTAGGTACAACAAACAGCTGCGTGGCCGTCATGGAAGGCGGAGAACCAAAAGTTATCCCAAATCCGGAAGGAAACCGCACGACCCCAAGCGTTGTCGCCTTCAAAGACGAGGAACGAATCATTGGTGACGCCGCAAAACGGCAGGCCGTAACGAACCCGAACACGATCGCTTCGATCAAGCGGAAGATGGGTTCCAACGAAAAAGTGGACATTGACGGAAAGCAGTACACGCCACAGGAAATTTCCGCGATGATTCTTTCCTACTTGCGTACATACGCCGAAGAATATCTTGGCGAGCCGGTAACGGAAGCGGTTATCACGGTTCCTGCCTACTTCAACGACGCGCAACGTCAGGCGACAAAAGACGCCGGAACGATTGCCGGCATGAAGGTGGCCCGGATCATCAACGAGCCGACCGCGGCAGCGCTGGCTTATGGTATTGACAAAACGGACAAAGAGCAAAAAGTGCTCGTATACGACTTGGGCGGCGGTACGTTCGATGTCAGCATCCTCGACTTGGCGGATGGTACGTTTGAAGTGTTGTCGACAAACGGCGATACGCACCTGGGCGGCGACGACTTCGACAACAAGATCGTCGATTGGATCGTAGAGCAGTTCAAGAAAGAAAACGGCATTGACTTGCGCAACGACAAAATGGCGATGCAGCGAATCAAGGAAGCGGCCGAAAAAGCGAAGAAAGACTTGTCCGCGACGATGCAGACGCAAATTTCCCTGCCATTCATTTCGGCTGGCGCCAACGGACCTCTGCACTTTGATACGACTTTGACGCGCGCAAAATTCAACGAAATGACAAAAGACCTCGTTGAGCGCACGATCATCCCAATCGAAAAAGCATTGCGCGATGCGGACTTGACTGTAAAAGACATCGACCAGGTATTGCTCGTTGGTGGATCGACTCGTATTCCTGCCGTTCAGGAAGCCGTGAAGAAAGCTACAGGCAAAGAACCAAACAAATCCGTCAACCCGGATGAGGCCGTTGCGCTTGGTGCAGCCATTCAGGGTGGCGTTTTGGCCGGCGACGTCAAAGACGTCCTCCTGCTGGATGTAACGCCATTGACTTTGGGTATCGAGACGATGGGCGGCGTCATGACACCGCTGATCGAGCGGAACACGACGATTCCAACGAAGAAGTCGCAAGTGTTCTCGACGGCACAGGACAACCAGCCAGCCGTTGACATCCGCGTTTTGCAAGGCGAGCGTCCAATGGCCAACGACAACAAGGAACTTGGAAACTTCCAGCTGACTGGAATCGCTCCAGCCCGTCGTGGACAGCCTCAAATCGAGGTTACGTTCGATATTGACGCCAACGGTATCGTCAACGTTTCGGCCAAAGACAAAGCGACCGGAAAAGAACAGTCGATCACGATCCAGAACTCGAATGGTTTGAGCGAGGACGAAATCAACCGGATGGTTGCCGAGGCGGAAGCCAACAAGGCGGAAGACGAGAAGCGGAAAGCGACGATCGAAGAGCGCAACAAGGCGGAAAGCTTCGTAGCCCAGATCGACGCGATGCTCGAGGACAACGGCGACAAGATCGGCGACAAAGAAAAAGAAGAAGTGAAGAAACTGCGCGACGACTTGCAGAAAGCTTTGGACGAAAACAACATGGACGAAGTGAAAGCGAAGATGGACGCGTTGGAAAAAGCGGCTCAGGCGGCAAGCCAGGCGATGTATTCGCAGCCTTCGAATGAGGAAGACATCGACGACGGCAAAAACAACAAAAACGACGACGTCGTTGACGCGGAATTCACGGAAAAATAAGTCATTGACAAATGATTGAAATTCAATAGAATTAAAAAAATGAAAGAACAAGAATAGAAAGAAGTCCGAAAGGACTTCTTCTATTCGCATATGGAGGGATAGCATGGCAGAAAACAAACGAGATTATTATGAAGTGCTAGGCGTCGAAAAAGGGGCCAGCGCGGACCGGATTAAAAAAGCGTATCGTAAAATGGCCATGAAATACCATCCTGACGTTAACAAGGAACCGGGAGCCGAGGACAAGTTCAAGGAAATCAACGAGGCGTACGAGGTGCTCAGCGACGAGCAAAAGCGCGCCAACTACGACCGGTTCGGCTTCGCGGGCGTCGACCCGAGCTTTGGTGGCGGATCCGGCTTTGGCGGATTCAGCCAGTCGGGCTTTGGCGGCTTTGAGGATCTTGGCGACATTTTCGGCTCGTTCTTTGGCGGCGGATCCGGCTTTGGCGGATTCAGCCAGCAGTCCAGAAGACAGAGCCGCCGGCCTCGCCAGGGCGCGGATCACTACATGGAGATGCGAATCAACTTCATGGACGCGGTATTTGGAAAGACGGAAACGATCACACTGGATGTCGATGAAACATGCCGGCACTGCCACGGGACCGGAGCCGAGTCGCCAGACGACGTGGAAGTGTGCGCGAAGTGCCACGGAACGGGAACGATCATGGAACAGGTGCAGACGCCGTTTGGCACGATTCAGCAGCAAGTGGTGTGCGATGAGTGCCGGGGCGAGGGCGAGAAGATCAAAGTCAAGTGCCACGAGTGCCACGGAAGCGGATACGAGCATCGCAAGGTGAAACTGGATATCAAGATTCCGGAAGGAATCTCCACCGGTCAGCAGATCCGTATTCCGGGAAAAGGGGGCGCCGGCGAGCACGGCGGTCCGAATGGCGATTTGTACATTGAAATCATCGTCAAACCGGATCCGCTCTTCCAGCGTCAGGGAAATGATATTCATGTGACTGTTCCGATCAGCGCGGTGGACGCGACGATTGGAACGACGATCGAAGTGCCGACCGTCCACGGCAAAGTGGAGCTCAAAGTGCCGGAAGGCACGCAGCCAGGACAGCGGTTCCGGCTCAAAGGAAAAGGCGTCAAATCCAAAAAGGGACAAGGGGACGAATTTGTGGAAGTCAAAGTCGAGATCCCGAAGAAAGTCTCCAAGAAGGAAAGAGAGCTTTACGAGCAGATCCGAAGCGGAAAGCACGCGTCGGTTTTCGACAAGCTCAAGGACGCGTTTGACGGCGAAAAAGACAATAAGTAAACCAATCGACGGAGAAGGGTGTAAAAACCTGCATCCGTCTTTTTCTTTGTCAAAAAGATGATTGAATTTGTTTGAATATATTTCGTAAGTGTTTTTTATATGGAAGAATAATGGAAGAAAAATGTTCGATTTTGTTTATTTTTGGATAAAAAGAAGAATAAAATGCTTTATGTAAAGCGCTGCATCCTGAAATTGGTTACATGCTGTAAAAATCATCGTAAAAAACATGAAAATGGTAGAACAAATGCGTTGACGACACAAAAAGTGTTTGTTATTATGGGGTTCCGGAAACGGGTTGTAAACGCTTACACAAAAAGAACCCGTTGATGCATCTGCCGCTCCGTTCATGCCGGCAATTTCGAACGGACGGCTAGAAAAAGAATCAGGAGAATTAAAAACTATGCTACCATACCTTGCAGAATTTATCGGCACGATGCTGCTGATCATTTTAGGATGTGGTGTCGTGGCAAACGTGAATCTGGAACGCTCAGGCATGAAAGGGGCCGGGTCGATCCAAATTACGATTGCATGGGGTCTGGCCGTTTTGATTCCGGCCTTCATTTTCGGGGAAGCCTCGGGTGCCTCCTTCAACCCCGCACTGACACTGGCGCTTGCTTTCGACGGAAGCTTCCCGTGGAGCCAGGTGGCTGGCTATATCGCGGCGCAAGTCGCTGGCGCGTTCGTAGGCGGCTGTATCGTGTATTTGCTTTTTAAAAAGCACTTCGACGCCACGCCGGATCCGGACACGAAGCTTGGCGTGTTCGCGACGGGACCGTCCGTCAGCAACCTTTGGCTGAACTTCTTTAGCGAGTTTGTCGGAACGTTCATTCTTGTGTTCGCCATCAAAGGCATCGGCAACGTGAGCGGCATTCCAGCCGGACTGGACAAGCTGTTCGTATTTGGCATCATCGTGGCCATCGGTATGTCGCTTGGTGGTTTGACAGGCTACGCCATCAACCCGGCCCGCGACCTGGGCCCACGTCTGGCGCACGCGGTGCTGCCAATCAAAGGAAAACGCGACTCCAACTGGAAATACGGACTGCTCGTTCCGATTTTCGGCCCGATCCTTGGCGCGCTGAGCGCGGTGGCTTTGTTCGCCGTTCTGCCTTGGTAAACTTAAAAAAGCGAAACCCGCAAATAATCGTAAATTTCGAATTGATCATAATAAAAACCATAATACATATTGGATGAATCCAAAAGAAAGGACCGTTCTTATCATGAACAACAAAAAACAATACATCATGGCGATCGACCATGGAACGACTTCAACGCGCGCGATTTTGTTTGACCACGACTGCCGCATTGCCGGCATCGCCCAAAAAGAGGGCGGCGTGGACTATCCGCATCCGGGCTGGGTGGAGCAGGACGCCGTATCCATCTGGCTGGACACGCTGGCAGTCATGGCCGGTGTGCTGAACAAAGCCGGCATCGACCCGGATCAGGTAGCCGCCATCGGTATTTCAAACCAGCGCGAAACAAGTGTGCTCTGGGATAAAAAAACCGGACTTCCCATTTACAAAGCCATCGTCTGGCAGTCCCGGCAAACCGCGGACATTTGCGACGAGTGGAAAAAACAAGGGCTGGAAGACATGGTTCGCGAAAAAACCGGATTGCGTATCGACCCGTACTTCTCGGCTTCGAAAATCGCCTGGATGCTGGAGCATGTGCCTGGCGCCCGCGAGAAAGCGGAAAACGGCGAGCTGATGTTTGGAACGATGGACTCCTGGATCGTTTGGAAGCTGACCGGACAGGAACGCCACATCACCGACGCCACCAACGCCTCCCGGACGCTGCTTTGCGATATCGAAAACTTGAAATGGGACGATGAGCTGCTGAAGGCGTTCAACATTCCGCGCAGCATTCTTCCGGACATCGTGCCAACGTCAAGCAACTACGGCACCACGGCGCCTTATCATTTCTTCGGCACCCGCGTTCCGATTTGCTCCATGGTTGGCGACCAGCAGGCCGCGCTGTTTGGACAGCTTTGCGTTGAAAAAGGCATGGCGAAAAACACGTATGGAACCGGCGGCTTCCTGCTGATGAACACAGGAAACGACATCGTCCGTTCGCAAAACGGCTTGTTGTCGACCATCGCATGGCAAATCGGCGACAAAGTCACTTACGCGCTGGAAGGCTCGATCTTCGTGTCCGGTTCCGTGATGAAATGGATGCGCGACGAGCTGGAGCTGTTTGAAAACGTGGGTGAAACGGCCAAGATGGCGGAACGGGCGCAAACGACAGCCGGCGTCTACATCATTCCGGCCTTCGTCGGTCTTGGCGCGCCATACTGGGACGATCGAGCCAAGGCGGCCATTGTCGGGCTGTCGCTGGGCACGAACCACGACCAGCTCGTTCGGGCGGCGCTGGAGTCGATGGCGTACCAGGCAAAAGACGTTCTGGACGCCATGGAACGGGATTCGGGCGTGAAAATCACCCGTCTGAAAGTCGATGGCGGCGCGGCGGCCAACGATTTCCTTCTCCAGTTCCAGTCGGATTTGTGCCAGATTCCGGTAGAGCGGTTCCAGGTCAACGAGCTGACCGCGCTTGGCGCCGCATTCCTGGCCGGTCTGGCAATCGGTTTCTGGAGCGAAGACGATTTGAACATTGAAGTGGAGCGGACTTTCCAGGCCCAGTGCGACGAGGCCGAGATGGAAGCCCGTTTCGAAAACTGGCATCGCGCCGTCGACACGTGCAAGGCGTTCAAACCGCTGGATATTTAAAAAAGATACATTAAACAAAGAAAAGAGGAACGAACAGTCATGGAATATGATGTGTTGATCATAGGCGCGGGCGTGTCGGGAAGCGCCATTGCCCGCGAACTTTCCAAAACCAATCTGAAAACGATTGTGCTGGAAAAAGAGGAAGATGTGTGCGAAGGCACATCGAAAGCGAACTCCGGCATTGTGCATGCCGGCTACGACGCCAAGCCGGGAACGCTGAAAGCGAAGCTGAATGTGCGCGGCAGCCAAATGATTCCCGAACTGGCCAAGACGCTACATTTTGAATACGAAAACAACGGATCGCTCGTGCTGTGCTTCGAGGAAGCGGGCCGGGCCACGATTGAGGAATTGTACGAGCGCGGACAAAAAAACGGCGTGCCCGGACTTCGGATTTTGGAAAAAGAGGAAATCCTGGCTATGGAGCCTTCCATTAACGATTCGATCGTTTGCGCGCTGTACGCGCCGACGGCCGGCATCGTCTGCCCGTTTGGCATGAATATCGCCATGGCCGAAAACGCCGCCGACAACGGAGTCGAATTCGTGTTTGACACGCCGGTGACGTCCATCGAGCGGGATGGGGACGGCTGGCTTGTCAACGGCGAGTACAAAACCAAAATGGTTGTCAATGCGGCCGGGGTTTTCGCCGACGACATGCACAACCTCGTAAGCGATGAGACGATGAAAATCACCGCCCGCAAAGGCGAGTATTTTCTCCTTGACCATGGCGCCGCGTCGATTTGCTCACACACCTTGTTCCAACTGCCAACCGTTTTAGGAAAAGGCGTCCTGATCGCGCCAACCACGCATGGAAACATCCTGGTCGGTCCGACCGCGACCGATATCGAGGAAAAAGACGGAACGAACACGACAAGCGACGGCTACGACCACATTCGAAACAGCGCGGCCATCACGATGAAAGAAATTCCGTATTATCAGGTGATTACCTCGTTTGCCGGCTTGCGCGCCACACCGGAACACGGCGACTTCGTCATCGAGGAAACCGCGCCCGGCTTTATCGACGTGGCGGGCATCGAGTCGCCGGGACTGTCTTCGGCGCCGGCGATTGGCGAAATGGTGGCGGAAATGATCGTCGACGAGCTGAAGCCGGGCAAAAACGAGCGCTACGTTGAAGAGCGAAAAGGATTTGTCCGTCCGAAAGATCTCGACCGCGAGGCATGGAGCGCGCTCATCGCGCAAGATCCGCGCTATGGCACGATCATTTGCCGTTGCGAAACCGTGACGGAAGGCGAAATCGTGGACGCATGCTCGCGTTCCATCCCGGCGCGCAGCCTGGATGGCGTCAAGCGCCGCGTCCGGGCCGGCATGGGCCGGTGCCAAGGCGGGTTCTGCTCTCCGAAAGTCATGGAAATCATCGCCAGAGAAGAAAACATTCCGTTTGACTCGATCCAGAAGGCCAACCAAAACAGCCGGATCATCACGGGAAAAGACAAAGAAGGTGCGACATATGAACGATAAGAAACAACTGGTGGTCATCGGCGGCGGGCCTGCCGGTCTGGCGGCGGCCATCGCGGCGAAAAAAGCGGGTCTGGACGACATTTTGATTTTGGAACGCGACGAGCGTCTGGGTGGCATTTTGAATCAATGCATCCACAACGGATTTGGATTGCATACATTCAAGGAAGAGCTGACAGGACCGGAATACGCGCAGCGCTTCATCGACCAGGCCAAGGCGCTGGACATCCCGTACTTGCTGGATACGATGGTGCTTGAAATCGACGACAACAAAAACGTGACGTACATCAACCACAACGACGGCTTGCGCACCGTACAGGCGGACGCGATCGTTTTGGCGATGGGATGCCGCGAGCGGCCACGTGGCGCGCTGAACATTCCGGGGTATCGGCCGGCGGGCATTTACTCGGCGGGAACGGCGCAAAAGCTCGTAAACATCGACGGGTTTATGCCGGGCAAGGATGTCGTGATTCTTGGATCGGGCGATATCGGCTTGATCATGGCGCGGCGGATGACGCTGGAAGGCGCCAAAGTCCATGTCGTGGCGGAGCTGATGCCGTTTTCCGGCGGGTTGAAGCGAAACATCGTGCAGTGTCTGGACGATTACGGCATTCCGCTGAAGCTGTCGCATACCGTTGTCGACATCAAAGGCAAGGACCGGGTCGAATCGGTGACTATCGCGCAGGTGGGACCGGATCGCAAGCCGATCGCGGGAACGGAAATCGAGTATCCGTGCGACACGCTGCTGCTGAGCTGCGGGCTGATTCCGGAAAACGAGTTGTCGAATCAGGCGGGCATCGAGATGAACCGGGTGACAAACGGCCCGAAAGTCAACGAATCGCTGGAAACGAGCGTGGAAGGCGTGTTCGCGTGCGGCAACGTGCTGCATGTGCACGACCTGGTCGATTTCGTTTCGCAGGAGGCGGCCACCGCGGGGGCCAAAGCGGCGGAATACGTGCTGCACGGACTGGAAAAGAGCGGGCATGAAATTCCGATCACGGTTCGTGGCATCGTCCGCTACACGGTGCCGGGCACGATTGATCCGGCGCGGATGGACAACGAGCAAACCGTTCGTTTCCGCGTTGGCTCGGTGCTGAAAGGCGGTTTTATCAACGTGCTGGTGGACGGCGAGCGCAAAGTGCATAAAAAACGGCTGATCATGGCGCCGGGGGAAATGGAGTCCGTCGTGCTGAAAAAAGAGTGGTTCACGCCGGAAACGAAGGAAATCGTCGTGGAAAGCGAGGAGGCGTAGTATGATCAAGGAACTCACGTGTATCAACTGTCCGCTTGGATGCGCGCTGCGCGTCGAAGTGGGGGAAACCGGAGAAGTCGTTTCGGTCACGGGCAATACGTGTCCGCGCGGCGCGGCGTATGGGCGCAGCGAAGTGACGCATCCGGTCCGCATGGTTACCAGCGTGCTGCCGGTGGACGACGGGGCTTTGCTGATGGTGTCCTGCAAGACGTCGCAGCCGATTGGCAAAGAACAGATTTTTGACGTCATGCGCGCCCTGGGCGATGTGCGTGTCAAAGCGCCGATCCATATTGGCGACGTTTTGGTAGCCAACGTGGCGAACAGCGGCGCGGATATCATCGCGACGAAGGAAGTCGCGGCACAATAAGAGGAAAAAGGTCCGGGCGGGCCTTTTTTGCTTGCGGGTTTAAACGGAAAGAAAAAGAAGTATAATGAGACTATGAAGACGTTATTTTTGGTGTACAATCCCAAATCCGGCGACGGACACATTCGGGCGCATTTGCCGGATTTGTGCGAGTATTTTACCGCGCAAGGCTATGAAACGATCGTTTACCCGACCCAGGCTCCCATGGACGGGATGGAACGGATCGCCGCGCGGGGCGCCGGGTTTGAGCGAATCGTCGTTTGCGGCGGGGACGGCATGCTGCACGAAGGTGTCAATGGCTGGTTCCGGGCGCAAACGGACGCCGTTCTCGGATACATCCCCTCGGGCACGGTCAACGACTTCGCGAATACGCACCGTTTGCCAAAAGACGTGCTGCAAGCGGCGCAAATCGCGGTCCACGGACGCCGCGAATGGATCGACGTTGGCGGATTCAACGACGATTACTTTTCCTATGTAGCCGCGTTTGGCCTGGCGACGTCGATCGCCTACGACACGCCGCATGAAAAAAAGCGTGTTCTTGGCACGCTGGCGTATGTGCTGCAGGCGATGGATGTCGTGGATTTCGCGCACTGGGAAAACAACTGCGTGACGACAAAGATCGAATGGGAGGATGGCGAGGCGAGCGGGGACTTTCTCTATGGCATGGTATCCAATTCCCGCTACGTGGCGGGGCTGGATTCGTTTACGAGGGGGTTGTTCGACTGGAAAGACGGCCGGCTGGAAGGCGTGTTTATCCGGCGGCCGACTTGCCTGCCGGAGCTGAATTCGATTTTGGCCAGCATGGCGAAGAAGTCGTTTGAGGACAATCCGCTGATCATTCAGGTGCAATCGCCGTGGTTTCGCTTCGAAGGCGAGCCGGTCGCGTGGACGCTGGATGGCGAATATGGCGGCACGCATGAAACGGTTTCGATCCGGGTCGTGCCGCAAGCGCTCCCGGTCGCGCTGGCGCAAGAGGAGGAAGAGAGCTTGGATCACTGATTTCGGCTCTCTTTTTTTTGCGCCCGGATGGCGTTGAGCTCGCTGCCTAAAATCAAGATGAGGCTTGTAAGGTACAGCCAGAGCAGCAGGACGATCAAGGCGCCAAGCGTGCCGTAAATCAAGGAGTAGTTGGCGTAGTTTTCGACGTAAAACGAGAAGCAGACGCTCGACGCGATCCAAAGCAGGATGGCGAACACGATGCCGGGCGCGATCGTTCGGATGGGCGCGACGCGATCTAGCGAGAAGGCGTACAGGACGCCCAGAGAGAGGGCCATGAGCCCCGCGGCGGCAACAAAGCGCGCGTATTGCCACAAGGAAAGCAGAAACCGGGACAAGTGGATCGTGTCGGGCAGGAACCAGTGTAAAAAGTACTCGATGACATTTTGTCCCAGCACGATGAGAAGCAGGGAGAAAAACAAGGTGGCGGGCATGAGCACGGTGCAAAGGAGCTGGCGCAGGATGTAGGTTTTCGGACGGGTCCGGTCCGGCTGGCGGAAGCTGGCGCGCACGTCCTGCATGAGCTCCTTGATGGCGCGGAAAGGAAAGTAGACGGAAAAGACGAGCGAGAAAATCAGGATCGTCGTGTTGTAGGATTGCTTGATGTAGGCTAAATACGTCGTCATCATTTCAATGATGCTGGCAGGCAAAAAGCCGGCGCACGCTTTGGCGAGGGCGTCGGGTTCGATTTGGAGCCCGCCAATCAGCGAGGCGGCCAAAATCAAGAGCGGAAAAACCGAGAATAAAAAGTAGTAGGCCAGCGAGGCGGCTTTGCTGCCGAGATCGTCTTCGACGTAGCGGCGCGCCAGGGCGAAGACAAGGGTGTGCTCGTAGCGATGAAGAAGCGTTTTGACTCGTTTAAGCATCGTTTTTTCCTCCTTGGTCTTATGATTTCTGATTGGGGACGAAAAGGGAAATCAAATGCTTTCGCCAGAGTCGTTTTTGTTTTGGGCGCGGTAGCGCTCCCCGTCCAGAAAGAACATCGTAAACGTCGCACGGCAAAGAAGCACCTGCTCGTCGTTGTAGATGAACACTTCGTAGACGCCGGTTGTGCGTCCGGCGCTGATTTCGGTGGCGACGCCAATGAGCTTGCCGCCTTTGCCGGGTTTGATGTAGTTGATGGAGCCTGTCAAGGTCACGCTGTCGCGGCCGGTGGCAAAACTCGCCGCGCCGGCGACGGTGTCGGCGAGCGAGAACAGGGCGCCGCCGTGGACGAATCCGTGGATGTTGAGGATGTGCTCGTCGATGATCATTTCGACGCGGGCGAAGCCGCGGTCGATGTCCACGACTTTCATGTCGTTGCTTTGCAAGTACTGGCTGGAGGAGTTCAGCCGCTGGATCAGCGCGTTTTTTTCGTCTTCGCGCATCGTTTCTCTTTTGTCGTTCATAGTTTTTATTATACTCGAAAGAAGGAAATTAGGGGAAAAACGAAAAAAATTTGAAGAAAATATTTTATTTTAATCCAGAGAAAGAAATGGGGAACGCGGAAAAAAGCAAGCTTGATTTCTTGGCTTTTCGGAAAAAAAGCTTGGAAAGCCTAAAAAACGGCACAAAAAATGAAAGCGCTAACACATTTCTTGATAATTGTGTGCCGGTCAAAAGAATTGACGCAAAAATATGTAAATGATATAATCCCCTCGAAATGTAAGGGATTTCCTCATTTTACAACGTTGATTTATAAAAGTGGCTTTTCTGAATACGCGTTACAGAAAGGTCGAAACACAGGAGGAAGAAAGAATTATGGTCGGAATCATTATTGCGAGCCATGGAGAATTCGCGAACGGGATCAAACAATCCGGCTCGATGATCTTCGGCGAACAGCCGAACGTCGTTGCCTGCACCTTGATGCCGCACGAAGGACCGGACGATATTCGTAAAAAGATGGAAGACGCGATCGCATCCTTCGAAGATCCGGAACAAGTATTGTTTCTGATTGATCTTTGGGGAGGAACACCGTTCAACCAGGCCAATGGACTGTTCGAAGGACACGAAAAGACTTGGGCGATCGTAACCGGGCTGAGCCTGCCTATGCTCATCGAGTCGTACGCGGCGCGCATGAGCATGGAAAGCGCGCAGGAAATCGCGACGCACGTTATGCAGGCGGCAAAAGACGGCGTGATGATCAAGCCGGAAAGCCTGGCACCGAAAGAGGAAAAAGCGGCGGCCGCTGCCCCGGCAGCGGGCGTGAAAGGCGGCGCCATTCCGGAAGGAACCGTTTTGGGAGACGGACATATCAAATTTGTTTTGGCCCGAATCGACACGCGTCTGCTTCACGGACAAGTCGCGACGACTTGGACAAAAACGACGCAGCCAAACCGCATCATCGTTGTTTCGGACGCTGTTGCCCATGACAAGCTGCGGAAGAAAATGATCGAACAGGCGGCGCCTCCGGGGGTTATCGCCAATGTCGTGCCAATTAAGAAAATGTGCGAAGTCGTACAGGATCCTCGCTTCGGGGATACGAAAGCGATGATTTTGTTCGAAACGCCGGAAGACGCGCTGCGCGCGATCGAGGGCGGCGTGGATATCAAAACGCTGAACCTTGGCTCGATGGCGCACTCGGAAGGAAAAGTCGTTGTCAATAAAGCGATCGCCATGGATAAGAAAGACGTGGAAACAATCGAGAAACTGCGTAAGCTCGGCGTGGACTTCGATGTCCGCAAAGTGCCTTCCGATTCGCCGGAAAACATTGACCACTTGCTGAAGAAAGCAAAAGAAGAATTGAAAACGAAATAACATAGGAGGAAACATTGAATGAATATCCTGACAATGATCCTGATCATCATCGTCGCGTTCCTCGCGGGTATGGGTGGTATCCTGGATGAGTTCCAGTTCCATCAGCCGCTGGTTGCGTGCACATTGATCGGGTTGGTAAGCGGACAACTCGAAGCGGGCGTCATCCTGGGCGGAACGCTTCAAATGATTGCCCTTGGCTGGGCGAATATCGGTGCGGCGGTCGCGCCGGATGCGGCGCTGGCTTCTGTTGCCAGTGCGATCATTCTCGTGTTGGGCGGACAAGGTGTCGGCGGTGTCGACACGGCGATCGCGGTTGCGATCCCTTTGGCTGTTGCCGGCTTGTTCCTGACGATGCTTGCCCGTACGCTGGCCGTTCCAATCGTTCACGTGATGGATCACGCGGCGGAAACGGCAGACTTCAAAAAAATCGAAGTTTGGCAGGTTATCGCGATTTGTATGCAAGGTCTTCGTATCGCGATTCCGGCTGCGTTCCTTCTGGTTATTCCGGCTGAAGTCGTGCAAAACTTCCTTCAGTCGATGCCGGACTGGCTGACAGACGGTATGTCGATTGGCGGCGGTATGGTCGTTGCGGTTGGTTACGCGATGGTTATCAACATGATGGCGACGCGCGAGGTTTGGCCTTTCTTCGCGATCGGTTTCTGCTTGGCGGCGATTTCCGAATTGACGCTGATGGCTCTTGGTGCGATCGGCGTGGCATTCGCCCTGATTTACTTGACGCTGTATGACCGCGGTTCGGCTGCGGCGGCATCGGGTGCCGGCGCGACTGGCGATCCGCTGGGCGACATTTTGAACGATTACGAATAGGAGGAACGAAACATGGCAGATAAAATCGTATTGACCAAAAAAGATCGGTTGTCCGTGGCATGGCGTTCCACTTTCCTTCAAGGTTCCTGGAACTATGAGCGGATGCAGAACGGCGGGTTCTGTTTCTCGATGATCCCGGCGATCCGCAAACTGTATTCAAATAAAGAGGACCAGGCGGCCGCTTTGAAGCGCCACCTCGAGTTCTTCAACACGCACCCTTACGTGGCGAGCCCGATCATCGGTGTTACGCTGGCGCTTGAGGAAGACCGCGCGAACGGAAGCGATGTCGACAACCAGACGATCAACGGTGTGAAAGTCGGCATGATGGGTCCTTTGGCCGGTGTCGGTGACCCGGTATTCTGGTTCACGGTTCGTCCAATGCTTGGCGCGCTGGGCGCTTCGCTGGCGATGTCCGGCAACGTGCTTGGACCAATCATCTTCTTCGTGGCATGGAACATTATCCGCTGGGCGTTCATGTGGTACACGCAGGAATTCGGCTATCAGGCTGGTATGAAGATTACCGACGACTTGTCGGGCGGTTTGCTTCAGAAAGTCACAAAAGGCGCTTCCATCCTGGGTATGTTCGTCCTCGGTTCGCTCGTTGAGCGCTGGGTAACGATCAACTTCAAACCGGTTATTTCGACGGTTCAGCTTTCGGACGGCGCGTTCATCGACTGGGCAACGCTTGATCCGGGCGTAGATGGCATTCGTGAAGCTTTGACGCAGCAAGGCCAGGGTCTGGCTTTGGATCCGTTCAAAGTCACCACACTTCAGGACAACTTGAACTCGCTGATTCCGGGACTGGTTCCGCTGCTGCTGACATTGTTCTGCATGTGGCTGTTGAAGAAGAACGTTTCACCGATCGTGATCATCATCGGATTGTTCATTATCGGTATTTTGGGACACGTGATTGGCTTACTGTAAAAACGGATTCGCACGAATTCAGCATGGCGAGGTGGAACGATGAGTGTCGGTGTTCAATCGAAAAATACAAAAGTCGATTTGGTCGAGAAGGCGACGTCTTTTCTAGGACTGGGTTCCTATGGAAAGATCATGGTTGGCGACCAAGCGTTCGAATACTACAATGACCGCAATCCAAAGGATTTTATTCAAATTCCGTGGGAGGAAGTGGATTATGTCGCCGCTTCTGTCTATAGAAAAGGAAAATGGATCCCGCGGTTCGCGATTTCCACGAAGCACAACGGAATGTACACATTCGCTTCGAAAGAACCGTTGAAAGTTTTGAAAGCGATAAAAAATTATGTTCCCGCGGATCGAATGTTGAAATCGTTGACGTTTTTCCAAGTCATTAAACGTGGATTGAAACGCAAAAACACAATACAAAAACAATAACGAAAAGGGTGAACGGCTTTTGGCCGGCGCCCTTTTTTACTTTTGGCGCGCTCGGCTTTTGGAAGGAGGGAAATCGGCGTTTTGCGCCTTGTAAAATTCCCAAATGGGGAGTGGCATGTCGGCTTGTTTTTGGTATAATGTTTTGAAAAGAAGGGAAAATCCAGTATGTTTCAAATGAATAACGCATTGCAGTGGATCGTCTCGATCGCGCTGGTGCTTTACGTAGGGTACAGCCTCGTAAAAAGCGGAAAGGAATATTCGCTGTATAAAAAAAATTCCAAGGCGTTTCTTGAAACGCACAAAGACGCGGTGGAATGCCGGTACGGGAAGTGGCAGTGCGCGCTTCTGGTCGTCATGACCGTCGCTTGTATCGCGATGGCGCTGCTGGCGCAGCATTTTACGGACGATATGGCGCAAATCTTGTTGTATCGGGTGGCGTATTTGTGTATCGCGATCGTGTTCGCCGGCTTGACTTTGGAAATGTGGATGCATCGAACGATCATTTTCAGCGAAGATGGATTTTTTATCGGCACCCAATACTACCGGTACCGGATGATTGTCACGCTTGAAAAGCGGAAAGGGATCGTGAAGAACATCAAAGTCTTGTTTCAGAATGGTGATGTGATCGAAGTGTCGCAGCGAATCGGGGAGGAAATCCGGGTTCGTTTCAACGAGTACAAGGTAAAGAAAAAAGAAAGAAAGGAAAAAAGGAGAAAGCACTAATGCTTTTTTTATCGGACGTGGACGGGACGCTGATCACATACGACCGTCGAATGGATGAAAGAGATATCGAGGCGATTCGTCGCTGGCAGGCGGATGGACACCAGTTTGGCTTGGTGACCGGACGGGATTTAACATATTGCAAAAATTTGCTGGGCGCGTTTGGAATCGTGCCGGACTGTTTGATCGCCAGCAACGGGGCCACGTTGTTTTGCCAGGGCCAAACCGTGGCGGTTTCCGTTTTGTCGTCCATAGAAGCGGCTTCCGTGATGAAGTCGCTCGCGAAGGAGCGGGATTTGATCGCGTTTGTGACGCTGGAAAACGGAAAGCATTACTTTCGGGCGGCTGACTTGCCGATAGCCAAACAAAAACAGGCGCATCTGGCGCATTTTTCCGAAACGGACGTCTTTGATTTGCTGGCAGCCGGACACGAGGTGCCAAAAATCAGCGTGTATGTGCCGGATATCCGGCAGACCGATTGTGTGCTGGCGCGGTTAAAAGAGCGGTTCGCGCCGCTCAGCGTGATGAAAACGTCGGTGGACTATGTCGAAATCACACAGCAAGGGTGCGACAAGGCGGCCGCGCTCCATCAGCTCATGGAGCGATTCGCCATCGAGCCGCATACGATCGCGTTCGCGGGCGACGGGGAAAACGACGTGCCGCTTTTCCGGGTCTTGGAGCGGACGTACGTGATGGCGCACGCGCATTCGTCGGTTCAGGCGCAGGCGGCTTATCGAATCCAAAGCGTCCGAGAAGCGCTGGAGCAGGAAAGAAGGGGAAACGATGTCTAGAAAAAGAAAAGCGGGACCGCGGGCGACTGCCGCCTCGATGGTTCTTGAAACGTTAAAAAAGCGCAACGCGCTGGATGACAAAACGGCAGTGCCGGTGGCGGCGTTCAAAGATTTGCCGCTCCATACGAAAACGTTGGCGTACACGATTGCCAATCTGGTCGAGGAAGGCGTCGTCGGGCAGACGAGTGACGAACGATACTACTATGACGATCTTGGATACAAGGCTTTGGAGGTCAAGTTTGTCAAAGGGTATTCCATGTTCGTGATCATTCCTATCGTCTTGCTGGTGCTCGTTTTACTCATTCAGCATTATTTTCACGTCTAAGACACTTCGGTGTCTTTTTTTTTGCGCGCGGGCAGTGGAGGAGGCGAAACGAGCTCAAAACGGGTACAATGGAATCAATAAAACACAAAAGGAGGCGTTTTATGTCAGTGGAAGCCGCGGACGCGTATGAAAAAGCGCGAAAACTTGCGAAAAGAGAAACCAGGGAAGGCGATACGCCGCCGGTCCTGGATGAAATACTGGATCCATCCGTTCCTTACGCGCAAGAACGGGTCGGACAAAAAGAAATTCCGCTTGATCAAATTGTCGGAATGAAAAATGAAGGAAGGGTCAGCGCGTTTGGAAAAGATTTTTTGCCGCTGCTCAAACCCGACAGCGAATTCGCGAACAAATGGATGCGTTTGTACGACGCGCAAATCGAGGAAGGGCTGCGCGATCCCATCCAGGTGTACGAATACATGCATCAATATTATGTGGAGGAAGGAAACAAGCGGGTTTCCGTCATGAAATATTTAGGAGGGAAAACGATTCTCGCTTCGATTACGCGGATCTTGCCTCCAAGGGACGAGTCGGAAAAATCCAAACAGTATTACGCGTACTTGGATTTCGCCCATACGCACAACATTGATTTTATCCACTTGAACGAGGCGGGCGGCTATGCGCGGCTGGCCCAGCTTTTAGGGCTGCCCAAAGACTACAAGCTCGATGCCGAACAGGAAAAGCAGCTCAAAAGCGAATACGCCTTGTTTGAGCGCGCTTTCCACGAGGTAAAGACGGAGGACATGCATTTGGATGTCGGGGACGCGTTTTTGCTGTATTTGGAAATTTACGATGTGGAAAACTTTTTGGAAAAAAGCGGATCGGAGCTGCTGGGGGAACTGCGCCAAATCGAGGACGACTTGCGCGCCTATCCAAACAAGCTGGAAACAAGGCTGGAAACCGCGTCGCTGGACCAGCAGCTGAAGCGGCGGCTTTTGGGCCGGCGGCAGCCGTTGAAGGCGGCGTTCATTTACTCCCGTTCGCCAGAAGACTCGTTTTGGACGAAGATGCATCACGACGGCCAGGTGTATGTGCAGGATTTGATGCCGTATGAAATCGAAACGAAAGGGTATTTCGAGGCGGATGATCTCGATCAGGAACTGGAACGGATCAAGGAAGCGATCGCCTGGGGCGCGGAAGTGATTTTCACGACGAGTCCGACGATGCTGCGCAGCAGCATCATGATGGCGGCCAAATACCCGAAACTCAAGATTTTGAATTGTTCTTTAAATACGCGGACCGGGCATTTGCGAACATACTACGCCCGGTTGTATGAACTGCAGTTTTTAAATGGAATGATCGCGGGAATTTTGTCGGACACCCACTCGATTGGCTATATCGCCGACTATCCGTTTTACGGCATGATTTCCAACATCAACGCGTTCGCGCTCGGGGCCCGGATGGTGGATCCGCAGGCGAAGGTGTACTTGGACTGGTCGACGACAAATCACGCGATGCTGGAAGGCGAAGAGATGGGAAACGCGGACTTGATGTACATTACGAGCCAGGAAATCAATCCGCTCATCCACTCGGCGAAGACGTATGGCTTATACGATGTGAAGTCGCAATCGTATATGCATCTGGCAAAACGCCAGTATTACTGGGGGGAGTTTTACAAGCAGCTGCTGACCAGCGTGCTGAATGGGTCGTTTAAGCAAGTGGAACGCCACGGCAGCGAGTCCATTTGCTACTGGTGGGGACTGAGCAATTTTATGATCGACCTCGTTTTGGCGGATACGTTGCCAAAACAGACGAAACGTCTGGTGGAGGTGATGAAAGAGCATATGGCAGAAGGCGAGTTTAACTTGTTTTCGACGGAAATGATTGACCAGCAAGGCGTGGTTCGCAACGAGGACGCGCACAACATGTCGCTTGATGATATCGCGGACATGGATTGGCTTTTGGACAACGTGGTGGGAACGATTCCGGATTTGGACGCGTTTTCCAAAGACGCCCGCAAGCTGATTAGCCGCTACGGCATTTACTCGCTGCGGGAGCAGTCCCATGACTAGCCTGCGGATCCTCGTCCTTTCCGATGAGCCTTGCAAACTGTTGTGGGAATATTACCGGCCGGAAACCTTCAAGGGAATCGACTTGATTATTTCGTGCGGCGATCTTCCCGCAGACTACTTGACGTTCATCGCGACGGTGTTTCGCGGTCCGGTCTTGTATGTCCACGGCAACCACGACGCAAAATACGATCAAAAGCCTCCGGAAGGCTGCATTTGCATTGAGGATGAAATATTTACGTACAAAGGCGTGCGAATTTTGGGACTGGGCGGCAGCCACAAATACAACGGGACCCGCTGGCAGTTTACGCAAAAGGAAATGACAAAACGGGTGCGCCGGCTTTGGTATCCGCTGTTCCGAAACAAGGGGTTTGACATTTTGGTGACGCACTCGCCGGCTTTTGGCGTCCAGGATGGCAAGGACTGGGCCCATCAAGGATTTCGCGTGTTTAACGAGTTGATTGAAAAGTACCAGCCCAAACTGTTTTTGTATGGGCATGTGCATTTGAACTATGGCGACCACGCGCGGGAATGCCGGATTGGAAACACCCTTTGCGTGAATGGATTTGAACGATATGTGATCGACTACAAGATGCCGCAGTGATTGTGGCGTCTTTTTTTGTTCGAAAGAGAAAGTGATGACAAATATCACTAGTGACTGGCGCGATCTTGTGGAATACTGGGGCTTGTAAAGAAAGCGAAGTGTCGTATAGGGGAATCCGCGTCCAAAATGCCTTGAAAGATTCCACATTGAATGTGGCATCTTTTTATATAGTGGTAAATGATATACCAAAATATATGGCAACGGATTGAACGGGGATGTGAATTTTGGGAGAAAAAAGTGTTCAAAAACCAATATTATGACATTTTATTTTGGAAAAATGATTCACAATATGGAGAAATATGGGAGAAAAACCAATAAAATGTCCAGAAAACGCTTGCATCTTAAATGGTATACCTATATACTGACCTTAGTAAACTTTATGGGAGGAACAGATTATGAAATATGTTGTGATGGTTAGCCATGGTGAGTTTGCTCCGGGACTTCATTCGGCTGTAAAAATGATGACCGGCGATCGCGATGACGTATTGTCCACCAGTTTAAAAGCGGATATGAGCGCGGATGAGTTCGCGGAAAACTTCCGGGAACTGGTGAAAGATTTGAAAGCCGGCGAGGATCAGGTGATTTTGCTTGCCGACATTTTGAGCGGTTCGCCATTCACTAACGCGTTGAGCGTTCTGGATGAAAAAGGAATGCTGGAGGATTCGCTGGTTATCGCGGGCATGAACATGCCGCTGGCGATTACGGCGGTTTTGATGAAGGACAACTTCGACGATTTGAGCTTGTTGAAAGACACGCTGCTTAGCGAAGGAAAAGCTGGTTTGACCGAGTTTGTCGTAAAGGGAAACGACGACGAGGACGACCTCTAAAAACGATTTTGACGCATAGCGTTGAATAAACACACAGACAAAACATTATAGGAGGACAGAAAAATGATTAGTTTTATGCGTGTTGACGACCGAATCATTCACGGTCAGATCATTACTCGTTGGTCCAAGGAATATCCTTGCGATGGAATCATTGCCGTTAACGACAAAGCGGCAACGACGCCGGTGCTTGCGCAGTCGTTTAAGGCAAGTACGGATAAAAAAGTGTTCGTCTGGACGAAAGACCACTTCAAGGAAGTACAGGAGAAAGTGCTGAACTCTCCAAAACGCTACTTCCTGATTACGAAAAATCCAGTGGACATGAAAGAGATTCTCGTGGATATGGGATTTGTGCCTAGCGATGTGAAACGTTTGATTATCGGTCCTTGCAACGATCGTCCGGGAGCGACGAAACTGGGACAGAACCAGAGTATCACGCAAGAGGAAGCGGATGCGCTGGAAGCCATCACGAACGCGGGCTACACGGTTGAATTCGCGTTGTTGAAGGAAACTTCGATTGGCGAATGGCCTAAATTCAGATCTAAATTCGGTTACTAAGGGTGAGAGCTTAGAACCGTGTTCAGATAAAAACAAGAGTTGAAAAAAGGAGAAGAGTTTTATGAGTTTATTTCAAGCTATTTTAATCGGTTTGGTATCTTGTACTGCTGCCTCCACAATCGCTTGTCTTGGTACGACGGTTGGTAACTATACGTTGAACCGACCACTCGTTGCCTCGATGATCGTCGGAATCATTCTTGGGGATGTTTCCGGATGTATCTTGATCGGTATTCCGATGCAGGTGATGTGGATCGCTCTGGTTACACCAGGCGGTACTGTTGCTTCCGACTTGCGTGCCGTTTCTTATATCGGTATTCCGCTGGCGTATGTAGGTGTCAAAGCTGCTGGTATCGACCCTGCAAGCGACGAGGCATTCCAGCTAGCAAGTTCGATTTCTGCGATGACAGGTACGATTGGTATCACGTTGTTCTATGGTACGGCCATGATGAACCTCATCTGGCAGCACATTGGTTGGGCAAGACTGGATAAAGGCGACTTCGAAATCGTTGGTAAAGTCGACACGTTGTTCCCTTTAATCTCTCACTTCTGCTTGTCTTTCCTGCCGGTTACATTGCTTTGCTACTTTGGTTCCGGCGCGGTTGAATCCGTATTTAAATCACTGGATGTTTCGGTATGGTACGTCAAAGCCCTGCTTTGCGTTGGTTCCGTTCTTCCTGCGGTAGGTATCGCGATCTTGTTGAAATCCGTTGTCAACAAAACAAGCGATTTGTTATTCTTCCTGCTTGGTTTCGTTTTGGCGGCAGCAATGCATTTGACACTGTTGGCTGCGACAGTTGTCGGTGGCGTATTCGCGCTGATCAACTACCAGATGACGATGATCAAAATCGAAGCCAGCAAAGGCGGCGCGGCTGTCATGATTGAAGAAGAGGAGGATATTTAATTATGAAAAAAATTTCTAAGAAAACATTAAATTCATCCTTCTGGCGCTGGTGGTATGGAAACCTGACGTGCTTCTCTCACGAGCACATGCAGACATTTGGCTACATGTGGGCGATGATTCCTATTTTGAAGGAATTGTACGACACGCATGACGAACAGTCGCAAAAACTGGAAACGTACTACGCGTTCTTTAATACAGAGCCACAGATCGGTTGTATCGTTGTCGGCGTTACGGCTGGTCTTGAAGAAGCTCGTGCGAATGGCGCCGAAGGTATCGACGATGAAATGATCAACGGTATTCGTGCCGGTTTGATGGGTCCTCTCGCTGGTATCGGTGACTCGCTGATCGTTGGTACATACATTCCTATTTTGCTGGGTATCGCGGTTGGTTTGGCTGAAGGCGGATCGGTTCTTGGTCCTATCTTCTATATCATTGTATGGAATGTCACTTCGACTTTGTTCCAGAAATTCGTATTCGACAAAGGATACTCGCTTGGTGGTTCGGCCGTTGAGCTTCTGGTTGGTGAAAAAGCGACTGCGTTCCGTGAATCCGTAATCGTTATGGGTCAGGTTATCGTTGGTGCGATGGCGGCTTCTTGGGTCAACATCACAACGCCGCTCCAGATCGCGACGAACTCGGAAGGCGAACCGGTTATGCTGCAAGCGAACCTCGATGGCGCGTTCCCGAAAATCCTTACAATGCTGTTTGTCGTATTCTGCTGGTGGTTGCAGGCTAAAAAAGGTATGTCGCCAATCAAGGTGCTCCTTTTGATGGCTTTGATCGCTTTCGTAGGATCGGTTGCTGGAATTTTAGGATAATTTATTGTCTGCTTGAAGTGAAGGCAGTTGTCTTCACTTCTTTTCTTATCTAGAAAGGGGATTTGGTATGAAACTATCCAAACGAGAACGGGAGGCGCTGGCAAACGCGATTGCGCAGGAAAACGATATGCTGAAACGAGTTGGCCATGTCGTGCGCAACAGCATCGTGGCGCTGGCCGTGTTCCTGTTGTTGTGCGTCTGGGGGTTTACGGGAATGAACGACGCGTTCCTGCCGAATATTTCGCCGGCCACGCGCACAGTGATTCGATGGATCGGCGTGATTGGTTCTGTGCTTTCGGGTGTGATGGTCGTCTTTAGCGTAACGGCGCGTCATAACGGGAAAAAGAATTTGCTCAAAAAGATCGACCGCTATCAAGGCCGGTCGTGATATCAGTATTTACATAATTTCACATGGTCGTTCCGCAAAGCGATCGCAAGAAGGGTGTATACTGCAAGTGAGCTGAAGCAAAAGGCTCATTTCATAATCAAATTCCCTTTCTTAAAACTTTCTTGAAAAAAAGGCTCTCGCTGGAGGGCCTTTTTTTCTGAAAGAACAAAGATCTAAAAAGGATGAAGCATCAGATGGTTAATCCGAGGTTTCATCCTTTTTGTTCGTATTTTATATTAAGCCAAGAAGCTTAGGCAGACCGAGAGAAAGCGCTGGAATAAACGTTACGGCCAGAAGAGCGAGAATTAAGACGATAAAGTAAGGAATCAATTTCGGGGTTACCTTTTCAATCGTTACATCGCCAATTCCACAACCTACAAATAAGACGGATCCGACTGGCGGTGTAATGTTTCCAAGACACATATTGAAAATAAGCATTACTCCAAATTGGATTTCACTCATTCCAAACGAAATCGCGATCGGTAAAAAGATTGGTGTAAAAATGAGGATGGCTGGCGTAATGTCCATAAACATCCCGACAATCAGTAATATAATATTCATCAGTAAGAAAATGATAAATCGGTTCTCTGTAAGCGAGAGCAAGCCATCTGATATCGCTTCAGGAATTCCAGCATAGGCCATAACGAATGACATGGCGCTGGATGCGGAAATAAGGAACAAAATGATACCGGATGTTTTCGCAGAGCGGCTTAAAATTTCTATGAAGCTTTTCCATGTGATTGTCTTGTAGATTAAAGACAAGATCAGACAATATAAAACCGCTACGCCAGCCCCTTCTGTGGCGGTAAATGCGCCACCAACAATTCCTCCAATCACAATAACGATCAACGCAAGAGAAGGAAGAGCTTCCCAGACAATTCGTAGGACATGCTGTGTGTGCGCTGCGGAATCCGCTTTCATTCCGGCTTTTTTCGCGAGAATAAAGGCGATAGCCATACAGCAGGCACCCATTAAAATTCCCGGAATATAACCTGCCATAAACAATGTAGAAATAGATACACCGCCGGCAACCGTTGAATAAACGATGAAGGCCGAAGTTGGCGGAATAAGAAGTCCGGTTGGCGCAGATGCGATATTCGCAGCCGCTGAATAGGCCGGATCGTACCCGTTTTCCTTTTCAATCGGCGCAATGCAGCCACCCATGGCGGATGCCGCAGCGACAGAAGACCCGGAAAGAGCTCCAAACAGCATATTTCCTAAAATATTGGCTTGGTTCCTAAAATATTGGCTTGGGCCATAGAACCGGGAATTTTTCCAACAAAAAGCTGGGCGAAATGAACAAGGCGGCGCGCGATGCCCCCATTGTTCATAATGTTTCCCGCCAAAATAAATAGAGGAACAGCGAGTAGAGAAAAGGACTCAACGCCTGCACACATTTTCTGCATTGTAATAAAAGTAACTTGATCCCAAGATAAAGAAGAGAGGGCGGTTACAATAGAGGATATTAAAATGCTAATGGAGATAGGAACGCCTGCCAAGAGTAAAATCCCAAATACCGCGAAAAGCAAAATTGTAATGAATGCAATACTCATACGTTCGATTCCTCCTTTTCATATTGAATCTTTTTTCCTGTAATATCTTCGTAAATATTAATGAGTTGCGCAAAAATAATAAACAATCCAGAAACCGGCGCGATTCCATAAACAAGACTTCTTGGGACTCCAAGCAGGGCGGAAAATTCCCGACTTGCGGAAAGAGCTAGCTTAAATCCACCAATCGTGATAACAAAGATGGCAAGCAATAAAATAAGAAGATCTATAGCGGTCAGTAAAATCTTTCGAGGCTTCTTTTTTAACTTATCTTTAAAAAGGCCTAATGCCATATGTTCCCGGGTGCTGAAAGCGTAGGCCGCTCCAATAAATCCAGTCCAAATTAAAGAGTAACGCACGAGTTCTTCAGTGAAAGCGACAGGGTTGTTAAACAAATAGCGTGAAAATACTTGTATTAAAACGAGTATAGTCATAAACGACAGCAATACCGTACAAAAGAAGCTCAGGAATTTATCCATTCCATATTTTATTTTTCCGAGTTTTCCCTGCATAAATTTATTTTTCCTTTCTTGCGGTTTCAATTACATCCAGCAGCGTTTTCACATCCGGATATTGTTCCGTGTACGATTCGATCATTGGCTCCGTTGCTTTTCGAAACGCGTCTTTATCCACATCATAAATAAATTCAACCCCCATGGATTCGGCTTCGTGAACTGCCTGCTCAATGGCGTCATTCCAAAGCGTCTTGTGGCTGTTCGTAGAATGGCGCGCGGCTTCCAAGATGATTTCCTGATCCTGTTTGCTGATGCGTGACCATACTTTCTCAGACATGATCATGACATCCGGAATCATCGCGTGTTCATCTACAGAAAAGAATTTACAAATCTCACCATGCTTTCCTGTGCTTAAAGCGGTTTCATTGTTTTCCGTTCCATCAATGATTCCGGTCTGCAATGCGGTGTAGACTTCTCCATACGACATTGCGACTGGCGTGCCGCCAAGATAGGACAACATATCGGTTTGTGATTTCATGTCCTGCACGCGGATTTTCAATCCTTTTAAATCGTCTGGTGTGCGAATCGGTTTGCCTTTCGTATAAAAAGAGCGAGCACCAGAAGTATAGTATGTTAATGTGACATATCCATCTTTGCCTGTCGATAAAAAGAAATCCTGCATGCCTTGGGAATCCATTACATCGTAGAAATCGACTGTATCCGTGAAGATATACGGAAGACCAAACACATTGTAAGCTTCCGTATAGGTCGCCAAACCAGGCGCAGAAACCTTCGTCATAGATAAAACACCGGCTTGCAGTTGTTCCATATTTTCGTTTTCAGAGCCAAGCTGGCCATTAGGATATATTTTTATTTCGATGCGGCCATCGGTTTTTTCCTTTACCTCTTCAGCGAATTCGGTCATAGCGATATGGACGGTGTGGGACTCGGAAAGTCCGTGCGCTAAAGAGAGAATCATTGGATTTTCCGGCGTTGCCTGACTGCTTTCGGATACGGAAGAAGTTCCGCATCCACAGAGCATAGTCGTTGAAAGCCCAAGGCAGACAAGTGTATTTAAAAATTTTCTTTTTTTCATAAGTATTTCCTTCTTTTTATTACATGCCGATCATGTCGAATTTTTCGAACGAAATGAGCACCTCGTGATCCGCTTTTGGATTGTTGTATTTAATCAAAACCGATTTTAATGATTGGCTATAATACCAACCGGTAGACGCTTCTTCAAATTTTTTGCGGTGAAGAAAATGAGGAAGCGTTTCCTGATCAAGCTGAATGTAAAACGGTGCCTGTTCATGGTGAATCACATCCAGCAGGATTTGTTCAACATCCGTTGGATAATTTCCTTCGTGATGAAACAAAATGCGTGTTTTTTCAGCCGCCTGTACATGAATCGTCGTCTTCAAATAGTTTCCTAAAAGATATTCGTTGGACTGCCCATCGTCTTCGTAAAGCGTAAACTGGGAGTCTACGTCAGGCGCCAAGAGAAGATGCAAAGAAGTCGTTTTTTCCTTCATTAAATTATGCAGACGATTTTCGCTCATAGGGATAATGGCTCCGCTTCGAACAAACAACGGAATGGAATCAAGCGTTACTTCTATATCGTATTGATTTCCGGACCGATACATCTTTCGGGTATAGAAATCATAAAAATTTTCTTTTGGGTTCTTCGCTTTTGGAAAATAAACAGTCCGCGTGGTTTGTCCTTTTTCCACAACGTTGGCAACCAGAAGATGATCGCCAAAAAAGAAATCAATGTCTTCGTCGTAAGTCGCAGGGTCTTCTTGAAACAAAGTGAATGTAGACTGCATAATTGGCAAACCGGTTTCATGCGCTCTTGCCATCAGGGAATATAAAAGCGGGCTTAACTGATAGCGAAGGGCAATCGCTTCTTGAATCGTCTTTTTTTGGTGGCTATACATCCATGGCTCGGTCACCGTGTTGTCCGTATTCACGGAATGAATCGAAAAGCGGGGCTGAAAAATTCCATTTTGAACCCAACGCACAAAGAGCTCCGGTTCCGGACTCGGCCCGTAAAATCCGCCAATGTCGCATCCGTGGTTGGCTACGCCGGACAACCCCATTCCTAAAATTGTGGCGATGTTATAGCGTAAAGAGTCCCAGCAGGTTAAATTGTCGCCAGCCCATACTTGCGCGTACCGTTGAATACCCGCATGTCCGGATCGGCAAACGGTAAACGGACGGCAGTCAGGGTCGTATTCCACAATCGCTTCATTTGAAAGCTGGCACATTAAATTGCTCATGATTGATTTGATTGTTCCGATTGTGTTTCCTGCGCCTTCAAAGTATACTTTGGCGTCTTTATCGGTAAGACTGTCATATTCGCAGTTGTCATTCCAAATCGAACGGCACCCATAGCGCAATAAGTTGTCTTTAATATAGTCTTTCCAGTGTTTTCTCGTCGTAGGATGGGTGAAATCGACAAACAAACCGGGACCGCCCCACCAAGTGCCGATGGCGCAATGATCCATTCCGGGGTTGTCTTTCGACGCTTCAATAAACATGCCTTTTTTCTTCATTTCCTCAAGCAAAGGGTGGACTAGCAGCATCCCTGGCTTAATATTTGGAGAAACGAGGACGCCGCGCTGCTGCATTTGATGGAACCACTGTTTAGGATCCTTGAAACGTTGGAAATTCCATGTAAACGAGCATCGTTTTACCCCCTCTTTTGTAGGAATTGCGCAATAGCCTGAAGAAAGTTGAAATCCATCCACTGGAATATTTTCCTCTTTAGTGGTGTCGATGAAATCGAGGATGGCATCGTCACAGTTTTCCTCCAGTTCAGGATAGTACATGGAACTTCCTAAATAGCCGAGCGCCGCTTTTGGAAGCATGGCGGATTTACCGGTCAAATCGGTATAACGCTCAAGAATATCAGTGATTTTAGGACCGGCAATGAGGAATAAATCAATATCGCCAGCGTCGGTTCTGTAGGTGGAGTACCGATGCCAGTAATTCCGCTTTTCCCGTCCCATATTGAAATCACACTCGGCCGTGTTGTGGTAAAAATAGCCAACGGCTTGTCCGTTGCACTTGTTTAAGCGAATATAAAAAGGAATATGCTTATACAATGAGTCGGTTTCTTTCGGGTTGTATCCCATGGCGTCGCCGGGTGCCATCGACATGAATTTTTCCGCTTTATTCAGAGAACCGGTTTTTTCTCCGAAACCATAAAATGAATCCGTTTCCTCAATTTGAGAGGAATGCAAGCGTCGTCCGTTTGCGTCCATTCGATAGGCCAGATCCGGAATATCTTTATGAATCAGTTGGCCATCTTGATCGCGAACCTCGATTATAAATGGATTTTTATGGATAAAAACTTTTAAGCGGTTTCCCTGAATCGTCGCGATTTCAGGACCATCGGTTAAAGCAGCCGGAGCAACATTTATTCTCTTTCGACATCCGGCAAAAAGAGAATCCGTTCTGGAATCCCAGGCGGTCATGACTAAAGAGTAGGAGGCCTCGTCCCATGTTTGGTCGAATCCGGCGCGAATTCGCAAAATATCATCGGTTAGAAACCAAAGACGGAGTTCCGCTCCGTTGGTTTGAATGGAAAAATAAGGATCGTTATAATAAACTTGTTTGACTTCTTGGCATATTTTCATAGTGAATTCCTTTCTGTATGCGCTTTCGTATGCGAACTTATTGTATGATTCCGCGTTTTTTATATCTTCGTGATTTGTGGCAAAAAAATGGTGATATGTGATATGCTGATGCGGTGAAAGGGGGATTTCTATGACTTTTTCAAAGAAAGAAGCAAACCGCATACCTCTTATCAAAGATTCTATTCTTACATCGCAACATGCGCGGGTTGATTTATATGGCGATAAAGTTAAAATAATAAAGTATCGAAATCAGGAAAATTCTTGCGCTGTCGTGCATTCTCATCCATACCGGGAATTGATTATTCCCCTTTCTGGAAGCAGTGTGCGTTATAGTGTGGGCGGCGCGGTATTTAATTTAGGTGTCGGTCAAATGATTATGCTTCCCGAAGAGATTTATCATTCAGCAAAATTTAACGTTATGATGGATTATTCGGAACGACTGGTTCTTCAAGTTGATCAGGAAAGCTGGAAAATCGCATCCAAGCTTTGTGATTTGCAAACGGCCTCCTGGCAAAATGAGATTTTGATTTTACAAGAATCGGCTGTTATGGATTGGAAGGTGAAAGAGCTGTTTGAGCGGATGGGACTTTCCAAAAAAATCAAGAACGATGGAGAGCAAATCGTTTTGTATTGTCATTTAATGGAGCTTGTCGTATTGCTTGACCAGGCGGTAAGTGTCAACGGAATTGGAAAAGCTTCGGAAAGCAGCCAGCTCGTCGCGCAGGCAACCGCCATCTTACAAGCGCGCTATACCGATCCGACTTTAACGATTTCTAAAATCGCATCCGATTGCTTTACAAGTCGAGAGCATTTATCGAGAGTGTTTAAAGCCTATACGCTCCAAAGCATTCATGAGTATTTGACGGAATTGCGAATGCAGCACTTCCGAGGAGGGCTTGGCGAAGGACAAACGATACTGGAAGCCTGCAATGCCAGCGGCTTTCCTGATTATTCAAGCTTTGTGAAATGCTTTCGAAAGCTGTATGGAATCACACCATCCGATTACAGAAAGCAGATTCGAAACGGAAGGGAGAGGCAGTCGACGATGTGAAGATTATTTGATTTTTATTGAGTTTACTTGGGTAAAATTTATTAAAAATCTTACTTGAGTAACGCAAAAGAACATATTTTCACATAATTGAAACACAATGTAGAGGGATGATTTCGATATAGTATAGACGAGCCAAAGATAAGGCTCACTTCATAATCAAATTCCCTTTCTTAAAACTTTCTTGGAAAAAGGATCCGTTGGGAGCCTTTTTTCTTTTTTTTGCGTTTGATTGGATGACTCAATCATGTAAGGTTTTTTTAACTATAGAATCTGATATAATGACAGATAGAAAGAAGCAGAGGTGGCGTATGATTCAAAACAAACTTCGGATCACAATGTATTCAAGTGCCGATAAAGTGGATGGGCAAGGGGTCGGCTCGGCTTATCGGGAGCAGGTGGACCTGCTTCGCCAGGAAGCGAGCGATTTGTTTACGATCTCAATCAACGACTGGTTCAAAAAAGCCGACATCAAACATTTTCACACGATTGATCCGGCGTTCATGATTCCAATGCTGGATAAAAAAACGGTAAAAGTCGCGTATTGTCATTTTCTGCCGGATACGGTAATCGACGGCAGTTTGAATATCCCTTCTGGTTTGCAGCCAATCACATCCCATTATATTATTAATTTTTACAAACTGGCGGATCGTCTGGTTGTCGTCAACCCGAGCTTTATTCCCGATCTGGTTCGCTACGGCATCCCGGAGGAAAAGATTTACTATATTCCGAACTATGTGTCCAAAGACACGTTTCATCCGCTTGGGCTGGAAGCCAGAAAGGCGGAACGAAAAAAATACGGAATCGCCGAAGACGCGTTTGTCGTCGTAGGCGCCGGACAGGTACAAACCCGCAAAGGGGTTCTGGATTTTTGCGAAGTCGCCAAACGCTGTCCCGATATGGAATTTGTATGGGCGGGTGGTTTTTCGTTCGGCATCATTACCGACGGGTATGAGGAATTAAAAAAAGTAATGGAAAATCCGCCGGCGAACGTGCATTTTATCGGAATCGTGGAACGAAATGAAATGGTCAACGTGTACAATATGGCGGACGTTCTGTTCGTGCCAAGCTACAACGAATTGTTCCCGATGACGATTTTAGAGGCCGTCAACTTGCATATTCCGCTCGTGCTGCGGGATCTTGACTTATACCGGGATATTTTGTTTGGGCATTATTTAGCCGCCAGCGACAACGACGGGTTTGTAGAAAAGCTGGAAGCGCTCAAAGCGGATCGCGCGCTATACGCTCAATACGAGCAGGAGAGCGCCCTCATCAGCAACTATTATTCCAAAGAGCACGTCGCGAAAATGTGGAAGGAATTTTATTTGGACGCTTACGCCCAAAAACAAAAAGAGCTGCGCACTTAAAAGAAAATAGAAAGAACGAATAATTATGAAAAAAACAAGCTACTTGTGGAATTTCGTTCTCATCGCCGTCATCACGATCGTCGCGCTGTGGTTCGCCCTGAAAGACAACTATCAGGAGGTCGTCCACGCGATCGGAAAACTCAACGGGTTTTCCTTGACGATCATCCTCGTGTGGGGGATTTTATATACCTGCGTCTGGGGTCTGGTGTACGTCGTGCTGGGAAGGAAATTCAAAAAAAACTACTCGGTTCTCAACGGGATCGTCGTTGCGTTTACCGGTACGTTTTTTTCCGGCATCACGCCTTCGGCCACGGGCGGACAATTCGGGCAAGCCTATATTTTAAAAAAACAGGGAATCGCGTACAGCGACGGCGCCTCCATTTTGTGGGCCGACTTCATCATTTACCAAACCACGATGATGGTCTACGTGACGATTCTTTTTTGTATGAAGTTTTTTTACTATTCCCATCAGTCCGCCTGGTTTACGCTGGTGCTGGCCGGTTATGTCGTTAATTTTGTCGTGATCTTCGGATTGTACACCATGGCGCTGTTTCCCAAAATCTATATCCATCTTTCCCAATGGATCGTGAAAGTGCTCAGCCGGCTGCGAATCCTGAAAAATCCCGAAAAGACGCTGGAATCGTGGACATTGCAGATGACGTCTTTCACATCGGAAATCAAAAAGCTCGCGGGCGATAAAAAAGCCATCGTCGAATGCATGCTGATCAACACAGTCCGGCTGACGATGCTGTACGCGCTGCCGTTTCTCATTGCCCGGCTGCTTGGCATCCATCTGGCGATGGACCAGCTGGTCGACGTCATCGCGCTCAGCTCCTTTGTGACCATGGCCAACAGCTTCATCCCGATTCCGGGCGCGAGCGGCGGAACGGAAATGATGTTTTCGATTCTTTTTTCACCAATCATGGGATCGTTAACGAGCGCGGTGCTGATTTTGTGGAGAGTGTCCACATATCATATTATATTGGTGGTCGGTGGGGTCATTTTCATGGTCGCGAAAGCGTACTACGACCGGCGGGACGCCATCGAAGGAAAGGAATGTGAAAAACCATGCGAATAGGAATATTTACCGATTCATATCTTCCGGATATTAACGGTGTGGTGACGAGTGTCGTGACGTTGAGAAAGGCGCTCGAGCAGCTCGGCCACACCGTCTTTATTATCTCTAACCATCAGGGCGCGAAAATCACGATGGACGCCGAGGAAAAAATTTTGCGGCTGCCCGGCGTGGAGCTGAAGCGGCTTTATGGATACACCATGAGCAGTCCAATCAACTTCGCCCACGACTACATCGAGGAAATGCGCCTCGATGTGATTCACACGCAGCAGGAGTTTGGCGTTTCGCTTTATGGACGGCAAGTCGCCCACGATTTGGGCATCCCGCAAGTGTACACGTATCATACGATGTACGCCGACTACACCCACTACATCAATCCGTTTGATTTCGACCGGGTGGATAAAGCGGGAAAATGGGTCGTGAAGAAATTCACCCGCCTTATGGGCAACAACGTGCAGGCCGTCATCGCGCCAAGTCAGAAAACCAAAGACGTGCTCGAAAGCTACGGGGTGCGCGCGCCCATTTATGTCGTACCAACCGGTCTGGATCTGGACGCCTTCAAGCCCGAACACATCGAAATGGACGATGCCCTTCAGCTACGCGCCTCCCTGGGCCTAAAGCCCGACGACCACGTTCTTGTTTTTGTCGGCCGGCTGGCCAAGGAAAAGGCGCTCGAGATGCCAATCCGGGCGGTAGCCGCCTCGCGCGACGAAAAGCTGCATCTTGTCGTGGTCGGATCGGGTACGGACGAAGAATATTTCCAGTCCATCGCCAAATCGTGCGACGCCCAGGACCGGGTACATTTTGTCGGCAAAGTTCCCCGGGATCACATTCCGTATTACTATGTCGCGTTTGACGGGTTCGTGTCCGCCTCGTTGTCGGAAACGCAAGGCCTCACGTACATCGAGGCGCTCGCCAGCGGTCTGCCCGTGTTCGGCCGCCGCGACGAAGTGCTGTACGACCTCGTGGAAGAAGGAAAGACCGGCTATTATTTTGACGACGAAGCCGAGCTTGTCAAAAAGATGGACACGTTTTTCGCGATGGGCGAAGCGGAGCGAAACGCGCAAAGCGCGGCGTGTATCGAGAAAAGCGAGCCATACTCAAAAGAGATATTCGGACGGAAGATCCTGGCGGTATACGAGCAAGCCATCGACGACTACAGCCATACGTTCGATGTGGAAAAAATCCGGATGAAAGACGATTTTGTCGAGTTGACCGTGGAACGGGAAAGCGATCCGGAACCCATTCGGCTTTTGGTGCCGCTGGACGATTTTTTTGAGTTGAAAATCGCGCTCCACACCAAGCTGGACGCGTATTTGATTACCGGTTATTTGGAAATGCAAGAGTTTTACCACGCGTACACGATCATAAAACGCAAGGTGCTTTCCAAAGATATGACCGCGTACGAGCTGCGGCAGTATTTGCGCCATCATTTCGATTTGGAAGAAGGCAAAATCGAGCAGCTTGTGCAGGAAATGAAAGAAAAACACTGGGTGGACGACAGAAAGTACGCGCTCGAGAAAAGCGCGTACTGGCACGAGATGGGAAATTCGAAAAAGAGCATCACCACCAAGTTGAAAAAAGTAGGCATTGCCTCGGACTTGATTGACGAGGCGCTCGTCGGCCTGGACGATTCGATTGAGCTGGCGAACGCGAAAGCGCTGGCCGAACGCGTCAAGCACACGTTTAAAATGCAGTCATCGCGTTTGAAGCGCAAAAACGTCATCCATAAACTAGTGATGAAAGGCTATTCCGTCGATATCGCGAACACCGCGATCGACGAAATCGACATGGAGCAAGACGACGAGCAGGCGTGCCGCAACGCGCTCAAAAAAGCGATGCGGCTCTATTCGGCGTTGGAAGATGAAAAAAGAGTGCTCAAGGTTCGGCAGTACTGTTTACGCAAAGGATTTTCTAGCGGCCAGATCGACGAGCAGTTGGAGGAAATGAGTGACCAATTTGAAGATTAAAGAAATTCATGAAGAAGGAAAAGTCAGCGTGAAGGCGCTGATCACAAAATGCGACCGGGGACGCACGAACAAAAACACCCCGTATTTGTCGCTGACGCTCGAAGACAGAACCGGCGTGCTGGACGCCAAGTTTTGGAATTTGACCGATGAAATGGTGGCGATGTACCACGTCGGCATGGTTGTCGAAGCGCAAGGCGAGATCATCTTTCATAAAAACGCGGCCCAGCTTCGGCTGCGGAAACTGACAGAAGACAAGGACGCGGATTTGTTCGACTACGTGCGCGAGGCGCCAATGACCAAAGCGGAAATGAAAGCGGAAGTCGACAGTATGCTGGACGCGATGAAAGATCCCGTCATCCGGGACGTGACAAGAGAAGTGATTCAGGCAAGCGAGGAGAAGTTTTACACGTATCCGGCCGCGACGCGCAACCACCACAATTTTGTTGGAGGACTGGCCTACCACACGATTTGCATGGCACGGCTGGCGAAAGCGGTCAAGGCGCTGTATCCCTGGCTGGACGAGGATTTGCTGTGCGCGGGCATTTTGCTGCACGACCTGGGAAAAGTCGAAGAGCTGTCTTCGCCAATGCTGGCGGAATACACGAGCGAAGGAAACCTGCTTGGGCACATCAGCATCGCGGCGGCCATGATCGACCGCGTCGCTTTGGCGCTGGATCTGGAACGAGACGAGCGGGTCGTTTTGCTGAAGCACATGGTGCTGAGCCACCATGGAAAAATGGAGTATGGCTCGCCGGTGCTGCCGATGATTCCGGAAGCGGAAGTGCTCACGCTTCTGGACAATCTGGACTCACGGATGGTCATGATGAAGCAAAGCATCGACGCGACGCAGCCCGGAACGTTTGGTCCGCGGATGTTCGCGCTGGACAACCGGATGATTTATCATCGGAAGGAGGAAGAACGATGAAAGTAGGTTTCGTTTCGCTTGGATGCTGCAAAAACCTTGTGGATTCCGAGCAAATTATGGGCGTGCTTCAGGAAAACGGACATCAAATCGTCGCGGATCCCAAACAAGCGGATGCCATCGTCGTCAACACGTGCGGATTTATTGAATCCGCGAAAGAGGAGTCCATCCAGACGATTTTTGAAATGTCGAAATACACGGACAAGCTAATTGTGTGCGGCTGTCTGGCGCAGCGCTATGAAGACGAGCTGCGCGAGCAAATCCCGGAAATCGACGCCATCATCCCGCTCAAGGATTACGGACATATCGCCAGCATCCTGCAAGACGTTTTAGGTGATGCCGGGCTGGGAAGCTTCGCGAAAAGCGAGCGCCCGCTTTCGGGCAATCCGTGGAGCGCCTATGTCAAAATCAGCGACGGTTGTTCGAACCATTGCACGTATTGCGCAATACCTTTGATTCGAGGAGATCAAAAGAGTAAAGTAATAGAAGAAGTACTGGCGGAAGTCCGTCATTTGGCAAAAATCGGCGTAAAGGAAGTCACGCTGATCGCGCAGGACACGACGAAGTACGGACTCGACAATTACGGCCGGCTGATGCTCGCCGAGCTGCTTAGACAAGTGGATGAAATCGAAGGCATTCACTGGATCCGGGTGCTGTACATGTATCCGGATGAAATCGAGGACGCGGTGCTGGATGTTATGGCGTCGTCGAAAAAGATTCTGCCGTATTTTGATATTCCGATGCAGCACGCCAACGACCGGCTGTTAAAGAAAATGAACCGGCGCGGCACGAAACAGGACGTGATCGACCTGGTTGGAAAGATCCGTTCGATGTTTCCGGACGCGACGTTGCGCACGACCGCTATTGTCGGTTTCCCGGGCGAAACAGAGGAGGATTTCGAGGAGCTTCTCGCGTTCATTCAGGAAATCGAATGGGACCGCATGGGGGCGTTCACGTATTCGAAAGAGGAGGACACGCCCGCGTACGACATGCCCGACGAGGTGGACGAGGACGTGGCGCAAGCGCGCCTGACGCGGCTGATGGAGGCGCAGAAGGCGATTTCGAAAAAGAAGAACGAGGAAAAGATAGGGAAAGTGATCGAAGTGCTGGTCGAAGAAAAAGAAGGCTTGAAAAACCAGTACCGGGGCCGAAGCGCGGCGGACGCGCCGGACGAAGTCGACGGACAAGTCATTATTCAAACTTCGAAACAGCTTGAAATCGGCGATTTCGCACGCGTGAAAATCACGGGCGCGACCGCATACGATGTGGTGGGCGAATTGTTCGAAGAGTAATCGTCTTCCACGCGAAACAAAGGAGGACTTTCTATGAAAAAAAATGAAATCATGGCGCGGCTGACAGCAGCCATCGGCGGCAGCGAAGCCGGCGACGCGGTATTGAAAGAAGTGTTCGCAGACGGGGAAACGTTTTCGAAAGAAGACCTGGAAATGAAGCTGAAGGCATTGAACGCGTTAAGCGAGCAATACCAGAAGGACGGCGATGAGACGATGCTGGATTTGACAAACCAAAAGATCGAAGTGGTTCAAAAAGCCATTGACCTTTTATAGGAGCAAGCCATGTACGATACAACGTCACTACAACAATTTACCGCTTTGGAACCAATCGTGTTCGAAAACAGCACAGTGCTGTTCCTCGTTTCCATGCCGAGCGTGAAGAGCGAGGAACACAAAATGTACTTTGGCGATCCGGCCAACCATTTTTGGCCTGTGCTGGGCGCCATTTACAACATGCCATACGCCTCCGACGAGGAAAAACTGGCGATTTGCCAGACGCATGGCATTGCGATCTGGTCGGTCGTGAAGTCCTGCCTGCGTCACATGTCGCGGGAAGACACGATGCGCGATATCGTGCTGAACGATATCAACGGCTTTTTGCAGGCGCATCCGTCCATTCAAAAAATCATTTGCGTTTCCCATGGCGCTCAACGGCTTTTGAACGAATCCAACTTCATGGAAAACATTCCGGTCGAGTATGTGCCATCGCCATCCGGCGCGGATTTGGACTACGAAAGTGTGGACCGGCTCGCGCCGCGTTACAAGGAAGCGCTTGAAAACGAATAAAAAACAGAAAGGGAATTCAATGATGCACTTATACTGGGCAAAAGTAAGACCGCACGCGGTCATTCCAACAAAACGGATCGAAGACGCGGGATATGATTTGTATCCTTGTTTCGACGAGGACTTTTTGGAAATCGGTCCCTGGGAAACCAAGCTCGTGCCCCTGGGCGTCGCTTCGGCGTTCGACAGCAACTATGTGATGATCCTGAAAGAACGCGGATCGACAGGAACGCGGGGCATCGCGCAGCGATGCGGCGTGATTGACTCCGGATATCGCGGTGAGTACATGGCGCCGGTAACCAATCTCAATCCAAAACCGCTGCGCATCGTCAAACAAAACGCCATCGCGCAGCAGCCAAAGGAAGTGGTTGTGTATCCGTACGAGAAAGCGGTGGCGCAAGGCGTCATGCTTGTGATGCCACAAGTCGAGAGCGAGGAAATCTCGATGGAGGCGCTCAATCAAATCGAATCGCAGCGCAAGGACGGAAAACTTGGCAGCTCGGGAAAATAAAAGGGCATAGCGGACAAGGCAAAAAACGCCTTGTCTTTTTTTGACACCAGTTTGGACGCACGCGGCAAAAACGGCGAATTCCTGAAAACAAAGATGAACTTCCGGAAGCTTTTGGTTTACAAAGAAATCAGACACAAGGAGGTTTTTCGATATGAAAAAAGGAAACAACATTTACAAGCGCAAAGACGGCCGATGGGAGGCGCGCTATCCCCGCACCAGGGCCAACGGCCAGATCCAGTACGGCTATTGCTATGGAAAAACATACGCGGAAGCGCTCAAAAAACGAAGGGAAATGGAAGAACTCATCGAGATGGGCATCGAAACAAAACCCATCCGCGCCAAAACCGTCGCCGACCTGTGCGATCAGTGGCTGCGGCACAAAGCGCTCCATGTCAAGCCGGCTTCCTACGACAAATACGTGTATTCGATCAACGCCCATATCCGCGCCGATCTAGGACCGGTTTCCATTCAGGCACTCGATGACGAGCACATTGACCGCTTCACCGCCGGGCTGTTCGACAAAGGGCTACGCGTCAAAACCATCCGGGACATCCTGTCCATTTTAAACTCGATCCTCGCCTACGCGGCCAAAAGATTTCCCCGTCTTCGCCGCATTCAAATCGTCTTTCCCCGCGACGACAAAGCGCCTGCCCGGGTGCTCAGCGAAGAGGAGCAAACCCGCCTGATCGAGTATTTGCGCGCCGACCTCGATCCGTGCAAATTCGGCACGCTGCTCGCGCTCATGACCGGGATGCGAATCGGAGAAATTTGCGCGCTCCAATGGAAAGATATCTCCCTGGCGGATTCTCTCCTTGTCGTTTCCAACACGATGATTCGGCTACGCGGCCATCCCGAGGAAAGCAAAAAAACAAAAGTCGTCATTTCCACGCCCAAAAGCGCCGCCTCCACCCGGATCATTCCTTTGAATCGTCCGCTTCGATCTTTGTGCGCGATGTGCAGGCCGGACGATCCCGAAGCGTATGTTTTGACCGGCTGCGCCGAACGCTACATGGAACCGAGAACGCTGCAAAACTACTTCAAGCGGTATTTGCGCGACTGCGGCATGGACGGCATCCACTTCCACACGCTGCGCCACACGTTCGCGACCCGCTGCGTGGAAGCCGGCGTGGAAATCAAAGCGTTGTCCGAAATTTTAGGCCACGCCTCCTGCCAAATCACATGGGACACGTACGTGCATCTTTCCATGGACGCCAAGCGTCAAAATCTCGACCGGCTGGAAGACAAGCTAAACCTGTGACATCCTCCCCGCCTGAAGAGGCGCGTAAAATAGGAATATAGAGAAAGTTTTCCATTTATAAAATAGCGTGTTTGGCTTCCTTTAAAAACTCGCTGTCGTGCTCGATATGGGCCAGGACAAGCGCGTAAGCCAAATCGTGGTCGCCTTCCTCGATCGCTTCACAAATTTGCCGATGCTCTTTTTGGACCCGCCGGAAAAACGCCTCGTCCGGCCGCGCGTCGTCGATGGCTTTGATCGAGTCGGAAACGTACCGGTTGAGCTGCGGCAACAAAGGGTTGGCCGTCGAAGCCAAAATGGCCTCGTGAAAAGCGATGTCCTGCTCCATTCGTTGTTCTCCGTCCGCCTTTTCGTAGGCGAGCCACGCGCTTCGCACCGGGGCGGACAATTTGTTTTCCTTCGCGGCCCAAGGCTCGATAAGCGCGCGAATCTGCAACAAATAAAGCCCCCGGTCGTATTCCATCGCGTGGTACGCCTCCCGGATCTTCTCGTCGTGAAAATGCAGGTTTTCGCACACAAACGTGCCTTTGCCGCGCCGGATTTCCAAAATGTGGATCCGCACAAGTTCGGCGATCGCCTTTCGGACGGTGCCCCGGCCGACATGAAACACTTGCGCCAGTTCGTATTCGTTTGGGATCTTGTCTCCTTCCTGCCAGTGCTGCTCAATCATAAAGTCAATAATTTTTAAGGAGATCTCTTTATACAAAGGATCTCTTGTGTCATCCTTCTTTTCCTTCATGTCATTATTATAACGCAACCACAAAAAAACCTTGATCTTTTGATCAAGTTTTTTTGACTTTTCCTAAGAAATACTAAGGCTTGATAAATTGTTCCTGCACGACATCGTACAAGCCGCCATCCAAAAGGCGGATCTCCGGGATGACGGGCAGCGCCAAAAACGAAAGCGCCTGAAACGGATCCAGGGAAGCCGGCACGCCCATCTTATGCGCGTCTTCTTTTAGCTCCTTCAGCAAGCCGGAGACGACCTGGGCTTTTTGCGTGCTGATCAATCCCGCGATCGGGCACGGGATGATGTGCTTGACCTCGTGGTTTTGCACGAGCACGTAGCCGCCCTGGAAGTGCTCGAGCGTCTTGGCCGCCAGCAGGATGTCGTCGTCGTTGTCCCCCACGAGAATCATGTTGTGGGAATCATGGGCGATCGTCGAGCCAATCGCGCCTTGCGTCAAGTTGAATCCCTTCAGGATTGCCGTGGCGATGTTGCCGTTTTTGCCGTGACGCTCCACGACGACCGCCTTGTTGTATGGGGCTTCCGGCTCAAAATACACGTATCCGGGCACCTCTTCCTCCACATGCTTTGTCAGCAGCGAGTCGCTCTCCACCTCGATCACGTGGTTTTTATCCCGGCGCTTGATTTGAATGTCTTCCTTCAATACCTCCGGAATGACAACCGTATGCAGCAAATCCTCGCTCGGCTCGATCGCCTTTAAATGTTTGAGCGTCGCTTTGTGGCCGTTTTTGTACACGCAGTCGATCGCCACGGTTTTGGGATCGTTTAAAACGACCAGATCCGCCTGGTAGCCCGCCGCCACGGCGCCTTTGCGACGCAGTCCGTAAATGGTCGCCGGATGTAGCGTCGCCATTTTGTAGGCGGTAAACTCGTCGACGCCCAGCGCGATCGCTTTTTGAATGCAGTGCGAAATGTGTCCCTCGTTCAAAATGTCGTCCAGATGCCGGTCGTCGGTACAAAAGGCGGTGCGGGTAAACGGAATGCCGTGCGCCAGAAACCCTTTGACGATTGGCTCGAGATTTTTCGCCTGGCTTCCTTCGCGGATGAGCACGTAAAAGCCGCAGCGCAGCTTGTCGAGCGCCTCTTCGTACGTCGAGCTTTCGTGGTCGGTCAAAATATCCGCGAACCGGTACGCCTCCAGCTCCTTTCCCGACACGTTTGGCGCGTGGCCGTCGATGGGCTTGTCTTTGAACAAGTCGAGCTTTTCCACCATTTTTTCCTCTTCCAAAACGACGTCCTTGACGCGCATCACCTCGCCCAGGCCGATCACGTTTGGATCGTCGATATAGGCGCTCATTTGCGCCGCCGTAAACTCGCCGGCGCCGTTGGTGTCCTTGTCGAAGCAAGGCACGCTGGAAGGGAGCATCGTGTAAATGTCCAGCGTCGTGTTGCGGCCGGCCTGAAGCACGTAGTCGAGCGCTTCGGCTCCTTTGACATTGACGAGCTCGTGCGGGTCCGAAAGGATGGTCGTCGTCCCTTGCGCGAGCAGCACTTTCGACAACTCCTCGGGAGCGACCAGCGTCGACTCGATGTGCATATGCGCGTCGATAAAGCCCGGCACGACATATTTTCCGGTCAGGTCGATTTCCGTTTCGCCCTCATACGCGCCGACGCCGACGATGGTGCCGTATTGAATGGCGATATCTTGTTCGATCCACTCGTTTGAGAAAACGTTCATGACTTTCGCGTGTTTCAAAACGAGTTGCGATTTGGTTTTTCCTAATGAATATTCAAACATGGACTGTTCCTTTCATTTCTATTAATTCTTTGCGTGTTCCATCATACCACACGCCCAAAAATAACTGTAAAACTTTAAAAAAAGCACCGGAATCACGCGAAACGGTACGCGGTTCGCGCGCGGTGTGCGATGGCTTCTTTATTATATAACACAAACGGGAATTCTTCTTCCTCGAAGAAAGAAAATGACGCGTTTTCCAATGACGGGCGCCAAGAAGCAGTTCCCATTTCAGCCGCAAATAGAGTATCATAAGAAGCATGAATATAGAACAACTTCTCAACACGATTATGAAGCTTGGCATTTTGCTCATGTCCAGCGGCGCGGAAGTGTACCGGGTCGAGGAAACGATGAACCGCGTCGGACTGAGCTTTTCCGAAGTGGAAGGCATCCAAAGCTACGTGACCGCCACGGGCATCATGCTGTCGATTACCGTGGACGGGCGCACGCGAACCCATATCGCCCGCGTCAAGTACCGCAACGTCAACGTGGATATGATCGACCAAATCAACCAGCTGTCCCGGACATGTTGCACCAGGCGCTTGAGCGTCGCGCAAATCGACCAGCGCCTTGAGGAAATCGAGCATACAAAGCGGTACTCGTTTTGGACGACGACGTTGTTTGGCGCGATCGGGGCGTTAGGATTCGCCATTTTTTTCGACGGCAACGTGCAGGAAATGATCGCCTCTTTTTGCATCGGGATCGTGATTCGTTGCCTGGGCTGGGCGTTTTCCCAAATCCATCTCAGCGACTTCCTCGTCAATTTGTTTTCCGCGATGGTGGCCGCGTGGATGGCGGTCGAGATCCACGCGCTGGTGCCCGCCGCCAACATCAATGTCATGGTCATTTCCAGCATCATGCTGCTGGTGCCCGGACTGGCGATTACGAACGCCATTCGCGACACGATCGCAACCGACTACATTTCCGGGCTTGCCAGAGGCGCCGAGGCGTTTTTGTGCGCGACGGCCATCGCGATCGGGGCCGGGTTTATTTTGTACATATGGAGGTAGGCGATGCATGAAATTTTGATTGGCTCGTTTGGCTCTTTTCTGGCGAGTCTAGGGTTCGGGGTGCTGTTCAACATCAAGCAAAAGCGCAAGCTGTTTTTAGCCGGGCTGAATGGCGCGATGGGCGGATTCGTGTACGAATGCTGCCGGGCGATGCTGCTGACGGATCTGGAAGCCAACTTTTGGGCCGCGGTTTCGTTCACGGTCATCGCGGAAGTGCTGGCCCGGAAAATGAAGACGCCGGTTACGTCGTTTATCGTCTGCGCCCTGATTCCGCTGGTGCCGGGCGGCACGATGTACGATATGATGATTGAAATCATCACGAACGATCCGTACGAGGCGCTCGTTTTGTTTTTGGAAACCCTCACGATCGCGGGCGTTCTGGCGCTTGGGATCCTGCTTGTCGAAACGATTACGGCGCTAGGAACGGCGGGATGGAGAAAATGGAAGCGGTGCCGGACGATTTCGGCATCCAGAGAAGGGAGAGATCGACGATGAAACAAATCACGCAGGAGGAATTGATCGAACGTACGAAAAAATCGGATCCGTATCCGGTGGGCGAACCGGCGCTTTCGCGCTATTACGCGTTTTTTAAACAGTACGACTCGATTCACGAGGTCCGGGTCCTGGCCACGCTGATGCGGCTCAACGAGGTGGAATACGAGGGCTGCCGGCTCGTCCTTTTCGACAAGCCGAAGCTGCAGCGCGCGTATTACGAGATGGGCGAGCGCATTCCCGAAGCGTTCGCGGCGTTTTTGTTTGAAACGGATTGATGGAATAAAAGGTAGTCGAAGCGGCATCTTCCGGACATTTCTTGAAAATTTTTTCAAAGTATTTCATGATAAAAATGACCTAAGAAGTAAAGAAGGTGTAAGAGTATGGATAACAGGAGCTTTTCCGGTCCTGAAGGTAAGATCTATCTCGCAAAGATGATGATGGAAATCGACAAGTACGGGTTCGAGTTGTACATCACCAAAAGCTGCGACCAGGAAATACATCAGGCAGTCGAATTTTATTTTAACCATTTGATTCCGTTTGTGAAAATGCTGGGGAATGACTATGAGGAAGACGTCAGCGACATGATGGGACGAATGGAAGCGGAGCGAGGCATGTCCTTGTATGAGGAGTGGAACAAAACCAATCCGGTTCTCAAACAGGCAATGGCGTTAGTGGCATAAAAAAGGTCGGATTTTCCGACCTTTTTTCATGCGTCAGCGATCAAATTTTTTCCGGCGCGCCGTCGACTGGACCATCGCGGATTTCATCGCGTCCACATCCTCGCGCACGAGCAAGTCCCGAAACTGCTGCACCGAGGCGGCGAACTGGTCGATCTCGTCCAGCAGGATGTCTTTGTTCAGCAAAAACAACTCGGTCCACATATCCTCGTTGATTTTGGCGATTCGCGTCAAGTCCCGGAAGCTGTCGCCCGTATACTCAACAAGATGGCTGTTTTCGTGCGTGTTCATCAGCGCCACCGCGATGACGTGGGTGAGCTGCGACAAAAATCCAATCATCCGGTCGTGTTCCTCGACGCTGAGCACGCTGACGTTTTTGCAGCCGAGCTCTTTGGCGAAGGCGCTCGTAAACACGATCGCGTTCGTCGAATTGGAGGGCTGCGGGATGATGATGAAGTTGGCCTGGTCGAAAATCGCCGGATCGGCGAATTCGATGCCCCGGGATTCGCGTCCGCACATCGGATGGATCGAAAGCAGCTCCAAATCGTCGCGCAAAAGCGCCTGCGCGGGTTGGGTGACGTTGGATTTCACCCCGCTGATTTCCAGGATCAGCGTGCCGGGATTCATGTCGTGCTGGTAGCGAAGCAGCCATTTTTGCATTTGGCGCGGATAAAGCGCCAGCAGCACGATATCGCACTGGTCGAGCAGGATCGACGCGTCCGTGCTGCCTTTGTCCACCATGCCGCGCATGACCGCGTACTCGATCGTGTCCGGATCCAGGTCGATGCCAAGAACCCGGTACCCGAGCGCTTTGGCGCGCTGCGCGAAACTGGCGCCCATGACGCCCAGGCCGACAATACCAATGGTTTTCATTTCCATTCCACCTTTCCACCAATTTTTTGAATATCCTGAAAAAACGTCGGATACGATTTCGCGACGGCTTGCGCGCCCGTGATTTTGGAAGGAGAGCCGGCGCATAAGCCAAACACCGTGCAAGCCATGACGACGCGATGGTCGTTGTGGCCGTCCATCACGATCTCGTGATCGGCCACGTAGTGGCATTGACCGCAAATCGTGATCGTGTCTTCGTCGCTTGTGATGTCGACGCCCCATTTTCGCAGCTCGGTTTCCATCGCCTCGATTCGATCCGATTCCTTCATCCGCAGCCGCCCCGCGTTGCGAATCGTCGTCGTTTCAGGAATGAACGCGGCCAGCACGCATAAAATCGGGCCTAGATCCGGGCAATCCGCCAAGTCGATCGTTTGACCGCGTCGCTGTCCGGGCCGTATGTGAATGCGATCCGCTTCGACATCGACTTGCGCGCCGGCTTTTTGGACGAGGGACAAAATGGCTTTGTCGCCCTGGCGGCTTTCCAAATCCATGTCCCGCAAAACGAGCGGTGCGTTCAACGCGGCCAGCACCGCGAAAAACGCCGCCTGCGAATAGTCTTTTTCCACGTGGAAACGTCCGGGCCGGTACGATTGGGCGCCGGCGAGGCGGTACGCGCCCTTTTCCTCCCGAATGGCGATGCCCGCTTGCGCCAGCGCTTTGAGCGTCAAGTCCACATAGCTTTTCGACTCGAACTTTCCGTCAATCGTGATGACGCTGTTTGCGTCCGCCAGCGGGAGCGCGAACAACAGCCCGGAAACGAACTGGCTCGACACATTGCCGGGCACCCGGTAGTTTCCGCCAGGCAGCGGTCCCTGGACGAGAATTTGTTCCTGGTCGTGGACAAAACGTAAGCCGTGGCTGGAAAACAGCGTTTCGTACACGGTCATCGGTCTGGACAGCAGCCTTCCCTGACCGAGAAAGCGGGCGGGACCGGAACCGAGGGCAGCAACCGGAACGAGAAACCGCAGCGTCGAACCGGATTCTCCCGCGTCCAGCTTTGCCGGGCTGGTTCGGGCTTTCGGGTCGCAGCCTTCCACGATCCACTGGTCGCCGCGTTCCTGAAAGCGCGCGCCCAGCGCTTGCAGACAGCGCATCGTCGCCTCGATGTCCTTGGACATCGACAAGCCGGTGACGACGCTTGTTCCCGCGGCGAGGCTTGCGCACAGCAAAGCCCGGTGTCCCATGGATTTGGAAGCGGGCACGACGACTTCTCCACCTACAAACGAGGGCTGGATCGAGACGATCATCGAACCACCTCCTCGAATGGAGCTCTCGCGGCCTGGCTCATCCACAAGTCGAGCAAGGCGAACGCGCTCATGCTTTCAATCACGACGCACGCCCGATGCGCGATGCAAGGATCGTGGCGGCCCTGGATTTCCAGCTCGACTTCCTCTTTGGAGTCGAACCGCACCGATTGCTGCTTTTGGAAAATCGAAGGCGTCGGCTTGACGACGCAGCGGAAAACGATAGGCATCGCGTTGGTGATGCCGCCGTTGATGCCCGCGTTCCGGTTTGTTTTTGTCTCTATTTTTCCTTCGCGTACGAGCAGGGCGTCGTTGGCCTCGCTGCCTGTAAGCGCTGCGAAGCCGAAGCCTTCGCCAAATTCCACGCCTTTGATGGCGGGAATGGAAAACAAGGCGTGGGACAACACGCTTTCCACCGAGTCGAAGAGCGGTTCCCCGACACCGGCCGGAAAGTGGGTGATGGCGCACTCCACGACGCCGCCTACCGAATCTTTGGCGCAAGCTGCCTGCTCGATGCGCGCGACCATCGCCAGGCCGGCTTGCTCGTCGATGGCTGGAAATTCGCGGGCGTCGAGCGCTTCGATTTGCGTGTCGAGCGCGCAGGCGTCCGCGCAAAACGGGACGTCGCGCACCGTGTGCACCTGGGCCAGATGGGCGCCGATCTTCACGCCTTTGGCGGCCAGGATCTGGCGGCAGATGCTGCCGCAGGCGACAAGGACCGCCGTCAGCCGGCCGGAAAAGTGGCCGCCGCCGCGATAGTCTTGAAAGCCGTGGTATTTCTCGAACGCGCTCCAGTCCGCGTGCGAAGGGCGCAGGCGGTATTTCAGGGAGGCGTAGTCAGCGGAGCGCTGGGCGGTGTTTTGAATGAGCAGCGTCAGCGGGGTGCCGGTCGTCCGGCCTTCGAAAAAGCCGGAAACGATGTGGACTTCGTCGGCTTCGTGGCGCTGGGTGGAAATTTTTCCTTTCGCTTTGCGTCTGGCCATGTCGCGTCGCAGCCGTTCCATGTCGATGGCGAAGCCCGCGGGCAGTCCGTCGAGCACGGCGCCAATCAGCGGGCCGTGGCTTTCGCCAAAGACGGTGAGCGTGACGTTGGAACCGATGCTATTTTTCATACGGACTCCTTTCCAAAATCGTTTCGATTTGATCGTAAGTCATTGGCTCGATCCGGCAGGTGCCGGCGTGGTCGACGACAATCGCGCGCACGCTGTCGCCCTGGCCTTTTTTGTCGTGCTCGACAAAGGCGCGCAGCGCTTTCGGGTCGTAGGCGGGGGTGGCGGGAATGCGCAGCCGCTCCAGAATACGCTGCACCCGCGCCCTCAGCGTGGGATCGGGAAGAAAAAACAGCATACCCATGCCGACGCATTCGCCATGGTAGTAAGGAACGTCGTGGTAGGCGCTTTCGATGGCGTGGCCGATCGTGTGGCCGAAATTGAGAATGGCGCGCTGGCCGTTTTCCTTTTCGTCGTTTTCGACAATCGCCCGTTTCAGGTCGATGGAGCGGGCGATGATCGTGTCTAGATCCAGCGGTTCCTGTTCGAACAGCTCGACGAGGCGCTCGTCGAGAATGAGTCCCATTTTGAGAGCTTCGACAAGTCCGCTGCTCACCTGGCGCTGGTCTAGTGTGGACAGCGTTTCGGGGTCGATGAGGACAGCTTTGGGCTGGTGGAAGGCGCCGACGATGTTTTTATAACCGGCCATGTCGATGGCGACTTTGCCGCCGACGCTGGAGTCCACCTGGGACAGGACGGTTGTGGGGATGTTGTAGAAGTCGATGCCGCGCATGTAGGTGGCCGCGACAAAGCCGGCCAGATCGCCGACGACGCCTCCACCCAGAGCGATGATGGCGTCCTTGCGGGTAAGATGGCTGGAAATGACTTGTTCCATGACGCTTTCGTACGTGGCCAGCGACTTGTTCGCCTCCCCGCAAGGGAAGGTGATGACGCGGGCGTCGGAAAGCTGGCTTTGCAGCAGGTCGACCCAGCGCGCCGGCACGCCATCGTCGGTGACGATGACGTATTTGCGGTGCGGGTCCAGAAAGTCCGCCACATGCTCCAGGGCGTGGCGCTCTATAAATATGGGATAACTGTGATCTTGCAGTTTCACGGTTAGTTTCATAAATTTTCACCTCTTTTCAGCATCATACCACGGAAGGCAATGGATTTGACAGCGGTGTTTTCTCTTTTTTTGTGACTTCCGACGCAAAAAAACATGACAAATCGTTGAAAAGCGTTTCAGAAACGATTTGGAAAGTGTTATGATAGGAACGAGGTGAGATGGTGAACCAATTGGAACAAGCGCGAAAGACGATCGACGCGATCGACGCGCAAATCGCGGCGCTGTACGAGCAGCGCATGGATACGCTCAAAGAGGTGGCGGCTTACAAAATGGCGACCGGCAAACCGATCGTGGACCATTCCAGAGAGGCGGCGATCATTGAACGCAACGCGCGCTACATTCAAAACGAGGCGTACCGGGACTCGTACGTGCGCCTGCTTCGCTTCATGATTCGCGAATCGTGCGACTATCAGCGTTCGCTGGCGGCCAGGGAAGTCGTAGCGTACGCCGGGGTGGAAGGTGCGTTTTCGCACATGGCGGCCGAGCATTTGTTTCCGGGCAACCGCAAGATCGCGAAGCCGGGCTTCGATGAGGTGTTTCAGGCCGTCGTCAACAAGGAGGCCGAATTTGGTGTGATCCCGTTTGAAAACACCAATTCCGGGCTGGTGGGAGAAGTGCTTGACGGCTTGCTGCGCTATCCTGTCCTGATTGAGCGGGTGCAGGACGAAACGATCGAGCAGTGTCTGCTTGGCGTGCCGGCGGCCACGCTCAAAGACGTGGAGGAAGTGTACTCCAAGGACCAGGCGCTGGCGCAGGCGAAGCGGTTTTTGACCGAGCTAGGCGTGCAGCCTGTCGCGTACGCCAACACGGCGCTGGCCGCCCAGTACGTGGCGCGGGAAGGCGACGTGCGCAAGGCGGCGATCGGGGCGAAGGAAAACGCCGTGTTGTATGGCTTGCGGGTGCTGGCTTCCAACATCGAGGAAAATCCGCAAAATACGACCCGTTTTCTCGTGGTGTCGCTCAAAGGCGCGCGGCAAGGCAATCATTCGAGCTTGATCGTGACATTGAAAAACGAAGTTGGCGCGCTGGCGAAAGTCATCGAGGTCATTTCGCGGCACGGCCTGGATATGTGTTCGATTCAGTCCAGACCGCGCAAAGGACATCCGTTTGAATATTTTTTCTTTATCGAAATCGTGGGCGGCGTCGATGAACAAGTCGTGGCGGACTTGCGCGACGTATGCGAGCAAATCAAATATTTAGGAACGTATCCGTTGGGACAGGGGGAATAATCATGAATTTTGTGAAAGACAGTGTAAATCAGCAGCCAATCGTGGACACGGTGTTCGTCATCGTCGACCGGGCGAAAAAAGCGAAAGCGCAGTTTGGCGAAGATGCCGTGGTCGATGCCACAATCGGAAGCTTGTACGACGAGGGCGGCTCGCTCGTGGCGCTGGACACGGTGTTTGACAGCTTAAAACAGCTCGACAACCGCACGCTGGCAAAATACGCGGCGAGCTTTACCGGAAACCCGGATTATCGCGAGGCGGTCGAACGCTGGGTGCTGGGCGGAAACAGCCATCTGTTCCGGGAAGTCATCGCGACGCCGGGCGGAACCGGGGCCGTCGGCATGACGGTTAACGAGTGTCTGGAGCCGAAGCAAACGCTGATCGCGCCGGAAATCGCGTGGGGCTCGTACGATTTGATGGCCCAGATGCATGGCGTGGACGTGGCGAAATACAGCTTGTTCGACGGCGATCATTTCAATATGGACTCGTTCGAGCGCACGTGCCGGGCCGTGATGGAGAAGCAGGACCGGCTTGTGATCATCATTAACGATCCATGCCACAATCCGACCGGCTATTCGCTGAGCGAGGCGGAATGGAAGCGAATCATCGATTTCTTGAACGAGTGCGCGAAAACCCACGCCGTCGTCCTGCTCAACGACATCGCCTACATCGACTATTCGTATCGCGGCGACGAGGCGAAGCGATACTTCCGCGTCTTTGACGACATGAGCGACAACATGGTCGTGATCGTGGCGTTCTCGCTGTCCAAGTCGATGACGTCGTATGGCTTGCGGTGCGGCGCGGCCATTATTTTAGGGAAGACAAAGGCCGCCGTCGACCAGGTGCGCACCGTGTTTGAAAAAGACGCCCGGGCGACGTGGTCCAACATCAACAATGGCGCGATGGCGATGTTCGTCGACGTGATGAACGCGCGTAAGGACGCGTATTTGGCGGAAAAACAAAACTATGTCGATTTGCTCAAGACGCGCAGCGATTTGTTCATGAAGGAGGCCGACGAGGCCGGCCTGGCGTATTATCCATACAAGGAAGGGTTTTTCGTGACGTTGAAAATGGACAACGCGACCCGCGACGCCTATCACGAGGCGCTCATGGCCGAGCACATTTACACGGTAAAAGTGAACAAGGGGATCCGCGTGGCGGTGTGCTCCCTGCCGGTGGACAAGACAAGAGGCCTGGCGAAGCGAATGAAGGAAATTCTCGATCGAATTGGGTGACAAAAAACAAATATGAAAAAATATAAAACAGTGTACGACCATTATCGCAACGCGATCTTGGACGGCTATTTGAAAAAGGGCGACGCGCTGCCAAGCATTCGCAAGGCGTGCGACCAGTTCCAGTGTTCGCAGACGACGATTGAGCACGCGTACGAGCAGCTCGTTTTGGATGGCTATATCGAAGCCATCGAAAAAGTCGGCTACCGTGTCCGGCTGGAAGAGGCACAAATCAAGCTGCACCGCGAAATGGAGGCGGCGCCGGACAAAGCGAAAGAGGACTTGTACGACCTCGATTTCAGGCCGCGCTCGGTCGCCATCCAGACAAGCGACGTCCAGACCTGGAAGCGGTACATCCGCCAGACGTTTGAAAACGAGGTCATGAACACGTACGGGGATCCGCAAGGCGAATTCGTGCTGCGGCAGGCGCTGTCGTTGTACGCGTATAAAAACCGCGGCGTCATGTGCCGGACGGAGCAAGTGCTGGTCGGCCCGAACTACCAGACGTTGCTGTTTGTGCTCTGCGGCATGTTTGACGTGCCTGGCGTTGTCGGGATGGAAAAACCGTTTCATCCGCAGGCGCACCGCGTATTTGAATCGTATGGCTGGGAAGTGCGCGAGGTGGAGCTCGTGGACGACGCGGATTTGTCGGAAATCGACATGCTGTATGTGAACAGCTCGTCGACGGGTCCGAAAAAGGAGCCGTTGAGCGCCTCGCTGCGGGATTATTTGCTGGAGCAAGCCGATTTGCACGATTTTCTCATTATCGAAGACGACTACAATGGCGAGCTGACGTATCGTTCCCGGTCGCGCCGGGCGATGTATGGCAGCGATACGAACGACCGCGTCATTTACTGCGGCTCGTTTTCGCGATTACTGCTTCCGTCGGTTCGAATCAGCTACCTGGTGCTCAACGAAATGTGGACGCAGTATTATTTGTCGCATAAAACCGAGTATGGACCGATGGCGTCCAAGCTCGAGCAGCTCGCGTTTGCCAGCTACATCGCGGACGGCCATCTGGAGCGGCATGTCCGTAAGCTGAAACGGGACTATCGGGAAAAGTCGCTGCGGATGGAACAGGCGCTGGCGCAGCATGGCTTCTCGTTCTTTTTAAACGAGGCTTATTTGTCGTATGTCGTCCAGGTCGACGCCGACCCGCGTAAACTGAGCGAGGAAGCGGAAAAGGCGGATATCGGCTTGCTGCCGATGGAAAACGGGACGGTGGAGTTGTCTTTCGCCTCCATCGAGCAGGAAAACATCGCGGCCGCGGTTTCCCGGTTCGCCAATTTGGTTCGATTGTCAAAAAATGAGCTTTGATCGGCTGATCAAGGCTTTTTTCGTGAAAAAGACCTGCCATGGATTTCGGTTTCGTGATAAAATAGAGAAAATGAAAGGGTTTTCACGGTGAGAATATGACGACTAGAAGGGCAGGGTTGCTGCTACCTATGTTTTCTGTTCCCGCGAATCAAGGAATTGGTGATTTTGGCCAAAAAACGATTCGTATGATCGACGAGATCGCAGATGCGGGTTATACAATTTGGCAGATCCTACCGCTTTATGCCACTGGGGTGTCCCATTCTCCTTACAAGACGTTGTCGAGTTTCGCGGGCGATTCGATCTACATCAACATAGATCGGCTGAGTGAGATGGGACTTTTGACGCAAAGCTCCATCGTCAACTGCAACAAGTTCAAAGATTACGTCAATTACGACGAGGTCCGCGCGTTTAAGGAATCGTATTTTCGAAAAGCGTTCCGGACATTCCGAAAAAACTTTGAAACGTACAAGGTGGAATTTGATCAGTTTGTGAAAGAGGCGTTTTGGCTCAAGGACTGGTGCGTGTACGCGCTGTTCAAGTCGTTGTACGGCAACGTGGCGTGGATCGACTGGGAAGAGGAATATCGCGATTATCCGCTCGATCCATCCAACGTGGATTTGAAGGAGCATGAAAACGAGCTGTTTTACCACGCGTTTTTGCAGTTTATTTTTTATCGGCAGCTCGGTGAAATCGTCGCCTACGCCCGCAAAAGAGGGGTGCAGCTCATGAACGACATGCCGTTTTATGTCGACTACGACAGCGCGGATGTCTGGATGGCGCGCTCCCAGTTTTTGCTGCATCCCGACGGCCGGCCTGCCTTTGTGGGCGGCTGCCCGCCGGACGACCATGTACCGTCCGGGCAGTGCTGGGACATGCCGCTGTATGATTTTGACGCTCAAAGCAAAACCGGCTACGCGCTGTGGCTGGATCGGGCGCGCTGGATGGCGCGCTGGTTCCAAATCATCCGCATCGACCATTTCCGTGCCTTCGACCGGTACTGGCGCCTGCCGGGATTCGCCAAAGATCCAAGACATGGCAAGTGGATGCCGGGACCGGGAGCCGGCCTGCTTGGCGCGATCGTGGAATCGTGCCCCGATGTAAAGTGGGTCGCCGAGGATCTGGGCGAACCGCGCCCGGAAGTCGAGGAACTCGAAACAATGTTTTCCATTTTGGGTACCGAGATTCTGGTGGACCGGCTGGAGGCGAAAAGCCTGAAAAAGCCCGTCAAGAAAAATGTCATTTTGTATACGGGAACGTACGACAGTCCGACAGCCGAGGAGGAATACGGTGCGTTTGAGGGCAACAAGCGCATCAGCTTGCGCCGCTTTTTCAAGAAACGAGGCTATACGACCCGCAGCTTCCACGACATGCTTTGCCAGTACGCCCTCGATTCCGAGGCGGACGTCGTGATTTTGCCGATTCAGGACGTGTGCGGATACAAAGGACAGGCGCGGATCAACATCGCGATGACGCTGGACGAGAAAAACTGGACGTGGAAGCTGAAAGACTTTAAGACGTTTCCCGCCGAATTGATGAAAACAAAAGCGTGGATCGAGAAATCCGGACGATAGAAGGAAGCGTGCGTGCTTCCTTTTTTTCGTGAAATCCGGACTTTTGTTTCGGTGTGTTGAAAGCTATAATGGAAAGCATGAATAAGGAGGAAGGGAATATGGAGCATGGGATGGATATGACAAAAGGCGATCCGGTCCGGCTGATTTTGGCGTTTGGGACTCCGCTTTTGTTTGGAAACATTTTGCAGCAGCTGTACAACTTTGTGGATACGGTCGTGGTCGGACGCGGCGTAGGCATCGACGCGCTGGCCGCGGTCGGAACGACGGGATCCATTCATTTTCTCGTGCTGGGCTTTGTGATGGGCATGGCGCAGGGCGTGTCGATTTTGGTTTCCCAGTATTTTGGCGCCAAAGACGTAAACCGGCTGAAACGCGCGGTGACGATGTCCGCGTACATCAATTTGCTGGTGGGGATCGGAATGAGCGTCGCCTCGGTGGCCGGCAGCCGGTGGATGCTGGAATGGATGAACACGCCGCCCGAGATTTTGGATATGGCCGTCGTCTATATTCAGCGGATCTTTTGCGGCATCCTGATTTCGCTGGCTTACAATTTCTTTTCGGGCATTTTGCGGGCTTTGGGCGACGCGCGCAATCCGCTGATCGCGATGGTCATCGCCTTTTTCATCAACACGATTTTGGATGTGGTGTTCGTGATGGGGCTTGATATGGGCGTGGCAGGCGCGGCGTACGCGACCGTTCTTGCGCAAGGCGTCAGCGCCCTGTATTGTCTGGTTTGTTTGCGAAAAGTGGAAGTTTTGCGTTTGAAGGCGGCCGACTGGCGGATGGACGGGCGGCTGCTTGCCCGCTCGTTTGCCTTGAGCCTGCCAGTGGCGCTCATGAACGCCGTAACGGCGGTGGGCGTCATGGTGCTGCAAGCGGCCATCAACGGGTTTGGGGCACTGTATGTCGCCGGCTACACGGCGGCTTCGAAAATCATTGTCATCCTGGAGCAAATCAGCAGCACGTTTGGATTCGCGACTGCCACCTACGTCGGGCAAAATATGGGCGCGGGGCTGCCGGAACGCATTCGTGCCGGCGTATGGAAAATCAATATGGCGGTGCTCGTCATGAACGCCTTCAGCGCGTTGGTCATGCTGCTGGGCGGCCGGTTTTTGCTTGGGTTGATGGTTTCGAGCGCGCAGCAAGACGTGGTGGACATCGCGTACCACTGCCTCGTATTCCTTTCGTGCTTTTTGGTCGCGCTCGGCGTTTTGTGGGTCGTCCGCTGTTCGCTGCAGGCGATGGGCGATACGGTGTTTCCGATGCTTTCGGGATTTCTGGAGTTTGGTTCCCGGGTGTTTTTCGTCTGGTTGTTCCCGCGCTTTTTTGGCTTTGACGGGGTGCTGGGCAGCGAGGTGTCGGCCTGGATTGGCGCGGCCGTTTTTTTGGGGATCGTGTTTGGATACCGGATGCGCTATTTCCGGCACGAAAGGGCAATCATTCAGGAAGCGTAACGTCTGGTTGCATGTCAACTGCTTTTTGTCCTCCGAAAAATTATAATAGAAATAGATCTTAAGAGAGAGATCATTGAACATAAAGGAGGATTTTTATGTCTGGACTTGGAACTGGAACCAAAATCGGATATATCGTGATTGGCATCATTTCGTGCATCGCGGGGATCTGGTTGTTTATGTACCCGGCCGTGGAGGAGCAGGTGCTCGGCATGGTCATGGGCTGGTTAATGATTTTTTACGGAATCATGGCGATTGTCAGTTATTTTTCGGCGGATGCGTTAAAGCCGATTTTCCGCTTCAATATTTGGTTTGGGATCTTGCTGATCGTGTTTGGCATCGTTTTGCTGACGAACATTCACGGCACGATGAATTTCCTTGGTATTTTGGTTGGCATCTTCCTGCTGTGCGACGCCGCGCTGCGGTGCTGGCTGGCGTTCGAACTGAAAAACACCGGCGTGAAGGGCTGGGGATTCATTCTCCTGTTCGCCATTTTAATGGCGATCGTCGCGTTCTTCTTCCTGTTTAACCCGGGATCGAGCGGATACTTGCTGACGGTTTTGATTGGCGCGATGTTCCTGACGCAAGGCATTACCGATGTCAGTGTTGGCATCTTCGCCATGTAAAAACGAAAAAAAGATCTGGAAACGGATCTTTTTTGTTTGGAGCCATTGAAGGGAAGGCGGGAGCACGATATAATAAAAAAATAAAGGAGAGGAGAAATCCTTTTTTTTTGAAAGCGAGGCGATGATTTTGAAAATCGAACACAATGTTTTGCTCAAATCGTACACGACGCTAGGAATCGGCGGGCCGGCCGATACGATCGTCCATCCGGAAACGATTGAGGAAATCCGCGATTTGATTCGGGAAAATTCGATTGAGCAGCTATATATTTTAGGCAACGGGTCGAACGTGTTGTTCGGCGACGAAGGATACGCAGGGAAAATCGTGCACATTGGCGCGCCGCTGAACGCGATCGAATGGCTGGAAAATGGACTGGTCGCGGTGGAAAGCGGAGCCACCAACCAGGAGCTGGCGGCGTTTTGTCAGAAACACGGCCTGCAGGGGTACGAGTTCGCCAGCGGGATCCCGGGAACCGTAGGCGGGGCCATTGTCATGAACGCGGGCGCGTACAACGGGGAAACCAAAAACGTGCTCGATGGCGTGGAGTACGTGGACGCGGCGGGCGAGCTCGTGTACCGGCATCGGGACGAGCTGGACTTGTCGTACCGGCATTCGTTTTTTTCGGATCACTTTGGCGTGATCGTCAAAGCGTACTACCGGTTTGAAAACGGCGATCCAGAAGAAATTCAGGCGCGCATCGACGATTTGACCGAGCGACGCTACGCCAAGCAGCCGATGGACCAGCATAGCGCGGGCAGCACCTTCAAGCGGCCGGAAGGCCATTTCGCATCCGCCCTGATCGACCAGAGCGGCTTGCGTGGCTATGCGGTCGGGGACGCGGCGGTTTCCGAAAAGCACACGGGTTTTCTCATCAACAAAGGAAACGCGAGCGCCGAAGAGTTTTTGCGGCTCATCGAGGCGGTGCGCCAGAAAGTGCATGACGACCATGGCGTGTGGCTTGAATGCGAAGTGAAGCAAGTGCCTTCGGGGCGCAAGTAGTCGGGCGGATGTCCGGCTTTTTATTTTAAAATGTATTCAAATCGTTTGGACACAGATAAATCCATGGCTGATATAGGCAACTTTATAGCATTGCTTTGGAGATATTTTCTTGATGAATAAAGTCGTGTCATGATGAAAAGAAATTGGAATCAATCATGTAGTAAATGTGACGTCCATTTCTTTGCCTTTTTACAAGACCAGTATCCATCAGTCGTTTAATTGCAATAAGAGCTCCTTGTGATGTATTGATAGAATCCACAGAAGTAACAATATCTTTCGTTGTGATCGTTCCGTTTCGAAGGAGAAATTCGATGATTTCTTGGTCTGTGGCGTTGAGCGAAAGCCCAAGAATTTCAGGAGCTTGAATTTTTGCTTTCTTAAAGTCGGTATTTAAAATATAAAATGTCCAACGGTTTTTGCTACTTTGGATTAGAAAATTCTTATCTACAAGATTTTGCAAAAGTTTACCAATTTCAGTGGGATGCATGTGGAATACAGATTGAAGTCGATGATTTGATACACTTTTTTCTTGTTGAGTAATCATTAAAATTGTTTGTTCCTCTTTGCTAAGTTGTTGATAGGTTTCACCAAAAATCTGCTTTAATTGTTTAGAACACTCATTCGGGATGAAGGACACCATCCAAAGACGAAGGTCGATTCTCCTGGATTCAGTGTCTTCATATAAATCGGGTTCACGCCATTTCTCATTTTCCCAGGCTTTTAAAATCGTAGGAAATCCAGAACCAATATTTTCACCTAAACCAATCATGCGGAACAATGCTTGAATTCTCGGGTTTCGAGCGTAAGAGTGTCCTCCTTCATAAATTGCTTTAGCGGGAATCATTAGATTTCCAGGATTAGAGAAGATAAAACCATCATCTTGTTTTTCGATTTTAAGAATACCATGACTATGGTAATCACTATGCACTAGCATATTAACAAAAGCTTCTCGAAGAGCCGTATGGACAAGAGTAGTGTCAACACGGACAATTCCTTCCATAGAAAAAGGTCTTTTTAAGTCTTGGACGAGTTTTGGCATTACTCGGCGAAAAAAATTATAGAGGTTATTTTCCCAACTTCCATCATATGTTATGCGGTCGCTCCATCTGCTTTCTGGAGCTAAATTGGTGTAATCAAGATAATCCATGCGGATATTATCAAAACGCTCACGAATAGAAAGACCTTTACCAAACATAAGCAAGCCAGCTACAGTTAGACCTTCTTTTTGCGTTTTGCGGTCTTTTCCATAAGCCCCTAAATTTCGTAAAAATTCTTTATCGTCACTACTATTCCAAATTTGATCTGGATTTTGTCGTTCGTATTCGATTCGATAAGCTTTTAGAGTCGGAATGTCGATATCATCTATTGTATATCCTTCTAAAATCATTCCGTCACTTCCACTCGATGAAGCGTCTCGAAGCATTGCTTTTACTTCTTGTTCGGTACAATGATAATCGCCTTCATGGTTGCGTTTGTAGCTTCCTCTTAATGGATTCTCATTTATGTATACGGGTTTATGTTGATAATTTGCCTCAGGTACTTGTATCCAGATAATCGAAGCATTTTCAATTTGTTCAATACCAACATTTTTGTCAAATAAAATATTGACACTGACTTTGTTACTATTGATTGTATCCCAAAAATCTTTAACGCGTTGGTTTGGATTTTGGATTCCTGTTATTTCAAATCGGTCTTTTATATTTTTTGCATGCATGTTTTCCTTGATGCCTAGCAAAATAGTTCCTCCTGATGTGTTTGCGAAGGAAGAATATGTTTCCCAAACAGATTTTGGTACAGTATTTGATCCTTCTTTGCATTCAAGATTTACATGTTCGCCATATTGGAGCAGGTCTTTGATTTCTTGACTTGTCATAAGATCCTTCTTTCTGTTTATTTTAATTATATAATAACACAACAGAGCAATCGGACAGAACAACTAAACAGCCAAACAACCCAACAAAACAGCCCAAAAGAACAACTAAACAGCTAAATACCCCAACAAAACAACTCAAAAGAACAACTAAACGGCCAAATATCCCAATAAAACAACTCGATAGAACAACTGCTCAACTTCGTCAACAATTGATTGAACGAGCAAGGGCTTCTCACAAAGATGCATCGTTCTTGAAAGAAAGGAAATTGAAGGTCCTTCGATTTCATTTCTCTCGATCAGGCTTTATCCAAAATACCTTCGAACATGCGTTTGTAGGATAAGCGGCAATCATATTTTGGGCATGAAAAAAGACCCCGGAGGGTCATGTTCGCTATTTTTCGCCAAGCTTGCTGGCGGCGAACCAGCCAAGGGCGAAGGTCAGAATTCCAACGAGAAGCTGGATGATGGTGAATGTGGACCAGTCCGTATTCAGCAAGATCGCGATCGGGCTGGCGACGACAAGGCCGATAATGGCCCAGTACGTTTGCACTTCGAAGCGGGCGAACAGCCATTCGACCAGCTTGGCGATGGCGAAGACGCCAACGACGATTCCCAAGCCAAATGGGATCAGGACGCCAAAGCATTGCAGCAGGCCACCCAAATCAAAATGAATGAGCGAGTCGATCGTCGTGTTGATTGTCGACAAGATCGGTTCGTAATAGCCAAGGCACATGAGCATCATGCTGCCGCTCACGCCCGGAATGACCATGGTCGCGGCCGCGATGACGCCGACAAGAAACAGCAACACCACGTTGACGACGCCAAAGCTTAAATCGGCGCGCAGTCCCGACGTTTCGGAAACGACGGCCATCGCGATGACTAAGACGAAAAAGAGCAGACAAGGAATCGCCATGCTGAGGTTGAATCCTTTATTTTTGACTTTCGCGGTAATGAAAGGCAGACCGCCCAAAATCAAACCGCAAAAGGCGAGGTTTGTCGGGATGGGATACGTTCCCAGCAAAAACTCGAATAAGCGCGAGAGGGCGACGATCGCGATTCCGATGCCGATAAAGATCGGGATCAGGAAGCGCATGCTTTTCTTAAACTGGCTTGCAAGGTGGGTGATGGATTCGATCAGTTTGTCATAGATCCCCATCGCGACCATCATCGTGCCGCCGCTCACACCAGGAATGATGTTGGCGATCCCGATAATGATTCCTTCCAATATTTCTTTGATCATTTCGTTCTCCTTTTGACATTTTCCAAAAAAGTATACCACAAAATCAATTTTCATCATGTAAAATGTATGCGAATATTGCCGGAATGCGCGAATTTGAACTTTGCGTAAAACATCGTGAATATCCCGGAGCGAATGAGATGAAATCCGGAATCCGGTTCGGTATAATGCGTCCATGGAAAAAGGAGAAGCGTGGAAAGGAGAGTGCCAATGGTTATCGTATCCCCTAAAAAAGACCGCTTTCGCGCGGCGAATATGAAAGATGTGAAAAAGAATAAGATCATCCACGACGCGGCCGGAAACCCGTACCGGATTCTCGAGGTCGTCTTCAACGTCGAGTCGTGGAGCATGCTGATTCAAAACATGGATCGGCGCAAGACGAAAAACATCCCGTGCGAGCGAATCAGTCAGTACCGGGTACGCGAAATCGGATAAGCAACACCAGACGTCTTCGGGCGTCTTTTTTTATTTTGGCGGGAGCAGATCGCTGAAATTTGTTTTGAGAAGAGCCGGCTTTTCCGTATGCGCATGCTCTAGCAAAAAAACCATATAAAATGGCAAATACAGAACGTTTCCTTGACGGCGGACATTTCCTTTGCAAAAAACGATTCCTTCTTCGATTTTCCATTCCGGATTGGCGAGCGCGCGGTCGAGCGAAGGATGCTTTGTAAAATCATTCCCGGATTTGATTTCCAAAGTCGTGATTTTCTGCCTGTTTTGGATCACGAAATCCAATTCACCGATCTTTTTGGAATCGAAATAATACAACGGGAACCGGTTGGAGGTGAGCGACTGGGCAAAGACGTTTTCCAAAAGCGAACCATGATTGATCTGCACGTTTCCCTGCAAAACGTCAAACTGGATCTCGTCTAACGACATCGCGCAAAGCAATCCGGTATCGCAAAAATACAGCTTGAATAAATTTCGCTTTAAATTTAAATCGAGCGGAATGACAGGCGCGGTGCAGTTATAGCACGGCAAAGCCACGCCGGCCTCGCTTAACCACAGAAAGCTGCTTTCGAAATGGATGGAACGCGCGTTTTTGGCGATATGTGAAAGCTTGAACCGGTTGTTTTTGGCATTCAGCTGGGAAGGGATCTGATCCAGCACATCGCGGATCTTTGGCTTGTCGGTATTCGGCGCGTATTGGGCAATATCCTGACGATACAGCGCCAGCAAGTCGTGTTGAATGTGCGTGACTTCGGAAATATCACCCGAATCAATAAAAGCCTGCACGACTTTCGGCATTCCGCCAACGACCATATACGTACGGAAAAGCTTGATCAATGTATCGTGAATGCTGGCACTGACTTCCGTTTCATTGCGAAACGCCTGTTGAATATAGGAAATCGTCGCTTCGGGAATTTGATGGGCCCACAAAAACTCTTCAAAATCCAAAGGATACATGCGCACGATTTGTTCAAATCCGACCGGATAGGAACGGACTTCGCGAAACCGAACGCCCAGCATGGATCCCGTTTCGATATAATCGCACCGGCCATCCAGGACGAGCGTTTTGATGTGCGTGCGCGCGGCAGGGCACGCCTCGACCTCGTCAAAGAGGACCAATGTATGGCCGGGGATGATTCTTTGGCGTGTATAGGCGGATAAGTTGCGCAAAATGTCCTCGGCCCGGTCCACATGTTCGAAAATCTTGCCGGCGTCCTCCTGCAGCAAAAAGTTCACCTCGATCGTCTGCTGATAGTGCGTCCTGCCAAATTCTTTGGCAATCGTGGTTTTTCCGGTTTGACGAGCACCCATGATGCAGAGCGCGACTCCCTCGTTTCGCTCTTTCCAGGCTTCCAAAACCGCCATCATTTTTCGTTTCAGCACCGCTTATCACCTCTTCACGTTTATTTTAACGTTTTTCTTCACGCTTTTCTATAAAAAATCAATCGAAAATTCACGTTTTTCCTCACGTTTTTCTATATGCTTTTTTCTTCCATAACAGTTCGCATTCATACCGACGACTCCTGATCGGCAATATCAACCGCCACGATTTTCGTTTCAGCACCGCTTCTTGCCGCTTCACGTTTTCTTTTTGCGGTTTCAACCGAAACCGCACGCAAAAGTATTGTATTCCTAAACTTTTCGTTTATAATATGTTTGTTTGTTTAAATGAATTTTAAGTTTAACAATATTAAACAAAAGGAGAGATGAGGAAACAGGAAATGGATATCGGGACCAAGATCAAACAGCTTCGTCTTGTCAACGACTTGACGCTGGAGGAGCTCGCTTCCCGCTCCGAGCTGACGAAGGGCTTTTTGTCGCAAGTCGAACGAAACTTGACAAGCCCGAGCATTTCGTCGCTGGAGGACATTTTGGAAGCGCTCGGGACGAATCTGTCTGAATTTTTTCAAGAGGAGCCGGACGAGAAAGTCGTGTTCACGAAGGACGACTTTTTTGTCGACGAAAGGGAGGATCACACGATTGAGTGGATCGTGCCTAACGCGCAGAAAAACGCCATGGAGCCAATTTTGCTGACGCTGCCGCCCCACGGCCGCTCGCAGACGATGACCTCCTACAACGGGGAGGAGTTTGGCTACGTACTCAAAGGCGTCGTCGATCTCGTAATCGAAAACAAGCGCTACCGCGTCAAAGCGAAAGAGACATTTTATGTGGATGGCAGCCGCAGCCATACGCTGGTCAATCCGGGCGCCAAGGAGGCGCAGGTGCTGTGGATCACAACGCCGCCTATGTTTTAGAAAGGACGTTTCGAATGGATCAGGAAAAAAAGAAAATTATTCAGTTTAAAAACATCGTCAAGAAGTTTGACGACCAGATCATATTGAAAGGAATCGACCTCGATATTTACGAAAACGAGTTCGTCACCCTGCTTGGCCCGTCGGGCTGCGGCAAGACGACGCTGCTTCGTATTTTGGGCGGGTTTCTCGAACCCGACAAAGGCGAAGTCATCGTCGATGGCAAGGACATTTCCAAGCTGCCGCCATACAAGCGCGAGCTCAACACCGTGTTTCAAAAATACGCGCTGTTTCCGAACATGAACGTGTTCGACAACATCGCGTTTGGTTTGAAAATCAAAAAGATGAGTAAGGACGTCATCGAGCAAAAAGTCATGAAGATGCTCAAGCTCATTGGACTGGAAGGCTACGAAAACAAAGACGTGACGCTCATGTCGGGCGGCCAGCAGCAGCGGGTCGCGATCGCCAGGGCGCTCGTCAACGAGCCAAGCGTGCTGCTGCTTGACGAGCCGCTCAGCGCCCTCGACCTCAAGCTGCGCAAGGAAATGCAGTACGAGCTCAAGCGCATCCAGCAGGAAGTCGGCATCACGTTCATCTTCGTCACTCACGACCAGGAGGAGGCGCTGACGATGTCCGACAAAATCGTCGTCATGAAGGAAGGCGAGATCCAGCAGGTCGGCACGCCGCAGGATATTTACAACGAGCCGGTCAACCGCTATGTCGCCCGCTTTATCGGCGAGTCCAACATCATTCCGGGCCGGATGATTCACGACAAGCTCGTGCGCTTCGACGACCACAACTTCGAGTGCGTCGACGTCGGCTACAAGGAAAACGAGCTTGTGGACGTCATCATTCGTCCCGAGGACATCGACATCGTGCCTGAAGGCCAGGGAAAAATGTCGGGGACGGTCGAGAGCGTGCTGTTCAAAGGCGTGCACTACGAAGTCATGGTGGAAACCGTGCCGGGCACGCACGTCACGGTCAACATGCACGTCAACAAAGTGGGCGCCAACGTCAAAGAGGAAGGCGACGTGCGGATCTCCGCCAACGACTTCTACCTCGATATCGAAGATATGAAAGACTGGGACGATTCCGATTTGATCGCCCGCGCCGACGCGCAGGCGTGGTCGAAAGAAACGGACGAGTATTTTCCGATTCAAAAGGTCGATACCGATCTTAAGGACGAAATTGGCGAATACGAAATCACGTTCCATACGGTGAATGGCTTGTCGATTACGCGGCGCGTGTGGGTCGTGGACCAGAAAGTCGTCGAAAACAAGAAGGCCAACGAAGCCGTTTCGGCGTTCAACTTCTTTAAGACCGTGGACGAGATCAAGGAATCCATGGCGCTGGACACCGATTTAAAGACGTGGGCCAATGCGCAAGGCTGGAAGCTTGACGACGAGAACGAAACGGTCGACCTTTCCGTCGACTACAACTTCGATCCGGAACACATCAAGGAAGGCATCTACAAGGTGACGTTCTGGACGACGGGCCGCGAGTTCAAGATCCATACGACTGATTTTGTGGAGGAAGGTAAAGAGGTCGGACTGACGTTCTTCCCGGAAGACATCCATATTATGGAGAAGATGGGATTCTAATGCGGCGGTTTCGACAACTCACCATTCCGTATTTGATTTGGGCGGTCGTCATGTTGCTCATTCCGATGGGGCTGATTTTAATGTATTCGTTTTTACGGCCCGGCAACTCGATCATCCACTTTCAATTAACGCTGGAAAACTATATTCGTTTCTTTACCGATCAGGACTTTTTGATCATTTTATGGCGCTCGCTGCTGATTGCGCTCAAAACGACGGTCATCTGTTTGCTGCTCGGCTATCCGATCGCCTATTTTATCTCGCGTTGCTCGGAAAAAACGCAATCGGCGCTCATTCTGGCGATTACCGTCCCGATGTGGATCAACATGCTCGTGCGCACGTACGCGTGGATCGGCATCCTGTCCAAAGGCGGACTCGCCTCGTGGTTTTTGTCGCTGTTTGGCGTGAAAAACGCCGAGCTGCTGTATACGGAGGCGGCCGTTTTGATTGGCATGGTGTACAACTTTTTGCCGTTCATGATTTTGCAGATCAACACGGTGCTGTCCAAAATGGACAAGTCGCTGCTGGAAGCGAGCGCCGATCTTGGCGCCAACAAGTTCCAGACGTTTTGGCGCGTCGTGTTCCCGCTTTCGCTGCCAGGCGTCGTGTCGGGTATCACGCTCGTGTTTTTGCCGGCGGTTTCGGCGTTCTTCATTCCGAAGCTGCTGGGCGGCGGCCAGTACTTCCTCATTGGAAACGTCATCGAGAACCAGTTCATCACGGTAGGTGAGTGGAACTTTGGCTCCGCGATCTCGATGATCATGGCGTTTGTCATGATGCTCCTTATGATGCTCGTGCGTCGTCTGGACCGCAAGAGCGGCCGGGAGGATTCGTAATGCACACGAAAGACAAGAAGGTTTTCGGCAAGGCGCTCATGGCGCTGACTATCGTGTTCTTTTATTTGCCTATCGTGTTCATGGTTATCTTCTCGTTTAACGACAGCAAGTCGCTGACGGCGTTTACGGGCTTCTCGATGCGCTGGTACGAGGCGATGTTCAAAAACCACAGCATGATGGAATCATTGTATGTGACGCTCATCATCGCGGTCATCGCGACGATTGTCAGCACGATCGTGGGCACGATCACGGCCATCGGCCTCGTGTATTCGAAAAAATGGGTGAAGCGCTTCATCCAGCAAGTCAACGACTTGCCGATGATGAACCCGGAAATCGTGACGGCCATCGGCTTGATGCTGTTGTTTATTACGTTCCAAATCGAGCGCGGCTTTACAACGCTGCTCATGGCGCACATCGCGTTTTGCATCCCGTACGTCATGCTTTCGGTCATGCCGAAGCTGCGCAGCCTGGACCCGAACCTGGCGGACGCGGCGATGGATCTGGGCGCGACGCCGTGGCAGGCGCTGACGAAAGTCATCGTGCCGCAAATCATGCCGGGCATCGTTTCGGGTGCCTTGATCGCGTTTACGATGTCGTTTGACGACTTTATCATTTCGTACTTTACGACCGGGCAGGGCGTGAAAAACTTGTCGATCATGGTGTATACGATGAGCAAGCGGGTCAATCCGAGCATCAACGCCATTAGTACGCTTGTCGTCGTGTTTATCACGATCAGCTTGCTCATTGCTAACATCATTCCCGTCATGCGTCAGAAAATACGGAAAAAGGAAGTGGCGGAAAGCGGCGCGTTCAAGCAGCCGAAAAAAGGACCGAAAATCGTCATCGGCCTGCTCATCGCGGCGCTGGCGATCGGGTTGTTCTCGTATAAAAAGGCGGCGGACGACAACAAGCCGTTTGCCGGCCAGACGCTGCACGTGTACAACTGGGGCGAGTACGTCGGGGAAAACTTCTTATCGAATTTCGAGGAGCAAACCGGCGCCAAAGTCGTGATGGACAACTTCGACTCCAACGAGCAGATGTACATCAAGGTGGCCAACAACGAGTCGTACGACGTGCTTGTGCCAAGCGACTACATGATCCAGCGTTTGATTTTGGAGGATTTGCTCCAGCCACTTGATCGTGAAAAAATCCAGCCGTCCCTCGACTTGCTCGATCCAAATGTGCTTGACCAGCCGTTTGATCCGGGCAACCAGTATTCTGTGCCGTATTTCTGGGGCAGCGTGGGTATCGTGTACGACAAGCGCAAAGTCGACGTGAAAGACCTCGAAGAGGAAGGGTTCAACATTTTCCTCGATCCGAAATACAAAGGGGATCTTTACTTGTACGATTCGGAGCGTGACTCGTTCATGATGGCGCTCAAGGCGCTGGGCTACTCGATGAATACCGAGAATCCGGACGAGATCCAGGCGGCGTACAACTGGCTGCTGCAATGCGTGCAGACGATGAATCCGGAAATCGTGACGGACGAGATCATCGACAACATGGCGCAGGGACGCAAGGCGCTTGGCCTCATTTATTCGGGCGACGCCACGTATGTCATGAGCGAAAATGAGAATATGGGCTATTTTATGCCGACACAAGGCTCCAACTTGTGGAGCGACGGCATGGTCATTCCGAAAAACGCGAAAAATGTCGATTTGGCGTACGCGTTTATCAACTACACGTGCCAGTACGAGGCGGCGTACGACAACTCGAGCTACGTAGGCTACACGGCGTCCAACATGGAGGCGCAGGACGAGCTGGCGGAAGGCGAATACGCGGGCATCGACTCGTACGTGCCGCGTTCGGGCAATCCGAAAGACGAGGTGTTCACGTACAACGAGAACACGCGCAAAACGATCGCGGATCTGTGGTCGCGGGTGAAGATCGCGGCCAGCAACGCGACGGAATAAGCGAAAAATGTTCATGGAGAAGACGGTTTAAAACGCGCCTTCTCTTTTTTTTGCGAAAGAAGCGAGAAAAACGACATGCGCGTGTCCCAGTTGTTTTCTTCCTGTGGTACGATAGTTTACAAGGAGATGTTGTTATGAAATATGAATGGCGAAAACAAAAGAAAACCGAATACGGAGCGAAAACGTCCCCGTCGCTCGTGAATGTTTTGCCAACAAACTATATTTTGATAGACGGGAAGGGAAATCCCAACGAGGCGGATTTTTCGAATCGCGTGTCTGTTTTGTATGCGTGGGCGTACGCGATCAAAAAGGCGTACAAGGAAGCGCCGCTTTCCGACGTGTTCGACGATTTTACCGTGTTTCCGCTCGAGGGCGTCTGGTCAAACGGCATGGAGGACGGAAAGCTTGTCAAAGACCATTTGGCGTATACGATCATGATCGCGCAGCCCGATTTTGTCGACGAGAAACTGGCGCAAGCCGCGCTGGCGCGGGTGAAGGAGAAAAAGCCGAGTCCGCTTTGGGAAAACGTGCGGTTTGGCGCCATGGCGGATGGGCCGTGCGTGCAGGTGCTGCATGTGGGATCGTACGACGACGAGCCGGCTTCTTTCGCGAAAATGGATGCGTTCACGCGGGACAATCATTTGGAGCGGGCGCAAGCCGCGCATCGTGAAATTTACTTGAGCAACGCGAACCGGGTGGAACCGGCCAAACGGAAAACGATTTTGCGGTATGCGGTAAAATAAGAAAGAAATGGAGAAAGAGGAAGATGAAAAACTGGAAAAAGGCGGTGTTGTTTGACTTGGACGGCACGTTGTGGGATTCGACGGCGAGCGTGATTTTGGCGTGGAACGAGGTGCTGGCGCGCTATCCGGACACGCGGCCGGTTTCGCAGGAGGAAATGAAGCGCGTGATGGGGTTTTCCATGGATCAAATTGGCGACAAGTTGTTTCCGTATTTGCCAGAGGCGCGTCGCGAGGCCATCCTGCGCGCTTGCGAGCTGCATGAAAACGAGTATATCCGCCAGCATGGCGGCGTGCTGTTCGACGGGGTGCGGCCTTTGCTGGAAAAGCTTCATGATCAATACGGAATCGGGATCGTATCGAATTGCCAGGCCGGCTATATCGAGGCGTTTCTGGAGCATTACGGGTTGCAAGATGTCGTGGATTGGACGCGGTCGTTTGGCGACTTCCGCAAGGAAAAGGCGGAAAACATTCGGGATGTGATGGTGGAAAACGGCATTGAGCAGGCCGTGTACGTGGGCGACATTGCCAACGATTTTCTTTCGGCCAGGCAGGCGGGTGTGCCCTTCGTGCTGGCGGGATACGGGTTCGCGCCATTTGAATACGAGCCAACGGCGCGCACGGTGGCGGATATCGAAGCGCGGGTGGACGAAGTCTTGCAGGCACATTGATTTCTTTGAAAACTTTCGTGCCGTACAATAAGAAAAAAGGAGGCGGGCGTATGGCACATTTTTTTAAGACGCTTGGCGAGGATTTTAAAAAAGCCATGAACGAGATGGACGAGGAAATGAGTCCGGACGATGTGAAGAAGAAGGATGACGCGGCTCTTCAAAGCGCGATCGAGGCGATTTTGGCGGATCCGAATATCGCGAAGCTGGATTTGAACGCGAAGGACGCGCTCAAGGCCCAGCTGGAAGAACGGATGCAAAAAATCGTCGATCAAAGCTTTCAGGATGGTTTTTCCTGCGGATACATGAATGGCAGCATGGTGAGCGACGAGGAAGGCTTCGAGTAAAAGCGAAGCCTTTTTTGCGCTTTGGTTTCTTGAAATGGCGGGGGATCCTCGATATAATGGGCGCGATTGTTCGTGGGATACGAAGGACAGGAGTGACGCGATGAAAACAACGGAAAAGAAGCCGGAACGGCAAATCCATTTTGATTTGCTGCGGATTTTGGCGTGCTTTATGGTGGTGGTGCTGCACGCGGCTTCGCGCTTTTTTGACACGACGCCGGTGGAAGCGGAAAACTGGATGGCGTACAACGCCTACGACGCGCTCGTTCGTTCGGCGGTCCCGCTGTTTGTGATGCTGAGCGGCGTGTTTTTCCTCGCGCCGGAGCGGCGAATTTCGCTGCGAAAGCTGTATCGAAAATCCATTGGCCGGATCGCGCTGGCGTATGTGGTTTGGTCGGCGGTGTATACGGTTTATGACGTGTGGACGGGGGCCGTGGCGTGCCAGCCGCTGTATGTGTTGCAGGCGTGGATCGCGGGACCGAAGCATTTGTGGTACATTCCGATGCTGATTGGCTTGTATGTGATTTCCCCGCTGCTTAAAAAGATAACCGAGCGCGCCGATCGGGATTTGATTCGGTATGGAATCGTCGTGTTTTTGGTGGCGGCCATCGTCAAGACGCTGAAGGCGTGCCCGTTTTTGCCGGGCGCGCAAACGATTGTTTTGCTGGCCGACCAAATTCCGACGGAGCTCGTGCTGTTGTATTCCAGCTACTTTTTGCTCGGGTGGTTTTTGACGCGCTGCTCGTTTTCCAAAACCCAAAAGCGAATTCTTTATGGGGCGGGCGCGCTTTGTCCGGTGGTGTGCGCTTTATTGACAGCGCTCGTTTCCCGGCAAAACGGTGAGGCGTATGCGGACCTCTACAACAATTTCACGATTTTCACAGCGCTGGAGGCGGTCGCGGTATTTGTGTTTTTCAAAGATTTCGCGCCTTCGGTTTCGGCGCGGATGAAGGCGTGGATCCATGTCCTATCCCAATGCACGCTGGGCATTTATTTGACGCACATTCTCGTGCTGCGGATCCTGGCTTCGCAAATGGATTTGCAGGCGGTCGCCGGGATCTGGATGGTGCCGTCGGTTTCGGTCGTCGTTTTCGCGCTTTCTTTTGTTTTGACTTGGAGTTTGCGGAAAATCAAAGGAGTTCGGGCCTTGTTGTGAGGGACCCGTTTTTTTATTTTTTGTACAAATTCCTGTTGTGAGCTGTAAAAATGTGCAATATAATCAAAATTCTGATATACTGTGGGCAATAGAGAGGGGATTGACATGGAACTATCCTGGTTTTCCATGGGAATCGCGGGACTGGAAGCTGCGATTTTGATCGGCTTGCTCGCTGTGCTTCTTAGTCGAAAGGAACATTATCGGTATGTTCGCGGCGGCCTGATTCAAGGATTTCTTGTTGTGATTTTCCTTCGGCTTTGGCTGCCTTGGACCTTTTGGGATGGACGGGAATTTTTTTCTCCTGCTTGTCAAAGTCTGGTCGGTTGGATATGGCTGGCGGGAATGATGGTGCAAGGCGTTCGATACGCGATCGTTTCGATTCAGCAAAGGGCATGGCTTCGGCATCTGCGAACGTTGTATCCGCTTCAAAGGATTGCGGGGTGTCCCTATCCGGTACGGATGGGCGAGCGAATCGAAGAGCCAGGCGTTATGGGATGGGAAAAAACGATTTATTTGCCGGACTTGCACTGGGAGCCTATGGAGCTTCGCTGCGTTTTACTTCATGAAAGCGCGCACCTGGATCATCGGGATTTGTGGTGGTTGCGATTTGGAAACGGATTGCGTATCGTGTACTGGTGGTGTCCGTGGATGGGGCGTCTAGGCGCACACCTGGAGTTTTTTTTAGAAACCCGTGTGGATCAAAAGGTGGCATCCAGCCTAGCGCCGGACGAGTATTTGATTTACGCCCAAGTTCTTCTGGGGATGGAAAAGAAGCTTCGTAAGAGTAGTGCGCGAGGAAAAGCGCAGCAAATGTCATCGTATTTGTGGGGACTTCGCATGGAGCAAAGGTTAAAACGCGTGCTGACGGCTGGATCGCTGGCGCTGGTGCTGACACTGGCTTTTGGATTTCAAGGATTGGAATCTCCCGCTTTTGACGCGTATTGGGTGGCGCGAGCCGATGGCACAATGTGGTTGATTGAAAATGGAAAAGTCAAAGAAAGAAAACCGGCGGAACGGTTTTTCGAGCAGGAAAGCGATTTGCCTATCGTTTGGGAGAGAGAAAGAGGTGGATGAGAATGAGAAGGATCTTGACGAAAATGGAGTTTGAAGTGATGAGTGTGTTGTGGGAAGGCGAGGGACCGATGTCCTCGACAGATATTATCATGGCCGCTCCGATTGAATTTAAGCAAAGCACGGTGCAAGCCGTTTTGCGGACGCTGCTAAAAGAAGGATGGATCCAGATTGGCGGCGTTTCGATTCATACGAAAGTGCCGGCGCGCGAATTTGTGCCGGTCATCACGAACGAGGAATACGTGCAGTCGATGCTGGGGAAAAAGAGCGGATTTTCCATGGCGTCGCATCTGATTGAAAAAACAGAAGATGTGGAGGAGCTAGAAAAACTGGAAGGAATGATTCAGGCTCGCTTAAAAGCAAAGCGATGATTTCTGTTTTCTGGATGGTTGCCGGGATTTGGATCGTGGGATGCGTTGCGCAGTTGATTCGTTTGGGCATTTACTGGTATCGGCGGGTCGTGGTGCTTCGCTATCGGGATTTATGGCCGGAAGCGGAGAAAAAGAATATGGACTTGCTCAAAAGAAAGAGCTGGTTTTCGTTTCGCATGCTTCGTTCGATTGTGTTTTGGTGGATGTGGAATCAGGAAAAGCCGGGATTTTTTCTCGGCTTTACGACGTTTGAGTCGCAGTTGTTTGTCAATCGCCTTTATTTTTATTTAGAAGGGGAGCAGCATCGGCGAAGCTCGCCTCTTGTGCTTGGCGGAATTGGCTGTCTTGTTTTTGTGATGGCAGCCGCTTTCTCATGTTTACAGGGGATGGATCGCGAAAAAGAATGGTCTCGCTACTATTTGAAGCGGGACGATGCGACATATAGTTTAGTTGAGAATGGGAAAATCGTGCAGGAGCGGGTAAAGAAGCGGGATCTTTCTTTGCCCGTTGTTGTGGAAGAAGGAGAATAAGAATGAGAAAGGGAATGATTGCGACGGTTTTATGCCTTGCTTTGAGCGGATGTGTGGCGAAGCCGGATTCAATTTCTTTATCGGCAGAAAAAGAGAAAATTCAAGTCAAGGAGCCTTTGGAAATCGTGGTGAGCAGTTCGCGATCGTTATCGGCGGACGCGTTTGAACCCATCGAAGATGCGCAAATCGTGGAGCAGAATGGACGGTTTTACTTTGAGGCGTTCGAAAATGGTGTTTATTCGATTGTCGCACGACAAAATCAGATAGTAAGCAACGCACTCATTGTCGATGTCGGCTATCATGATCCAAAGCCGGAGGAGTACGAATTGGAGCCGGTGCCGGATGAGGAGCGTCCAAAAACGCTGGATGCGGGCTGGGTGCTGGCGGACCCGGCGGCTTATGTCGACCGGCAAATTACTGTTTTGGCTTCTTTGCCGCAAGTCGTGATGCGGGATGAAAACGGACAGCCATATGCGGTGGCTTTGCCTGCGGATGGAAACGAGGAGCATGGATTGTTGCGCTTGTCGGGCGAGCCGCTTTCGTTTGGTGGATGCTTGGCGGAGCTGGATGGCGTTTTGGAACAGCGAGAGGATGGCACGTATGAATTGTATGTGGTGGAAGCGCGGATGGTTTTGGATGGCGCGGCGCGCAATACAACGGAACAATAGAGCGGAAACGCTCTTTTTTCGTATAAATAGAAAGAAGCCCGCTAAACAGCGGGCTGGAGAGAAACGGAATGACGAACCCCCTTCGTCATTTTCACAAAAATTCGATGGTTAACTATGTGCGGATTCGTCCGATACTTCCTCGAAGCTGGTTACGTTGAACACGTATTGATCGTTGCCGATTTTCTGCTTTTCAAGCGTGCCGGTTAGTTCGGCGATACATCCGCCAATCGTGACATTGGCCCCTTCAAGACGAAGCCGGTCGCTTGGATCGTTGATATCGCTACCGCCGCTTGTCGGGTAAATGATTTCGTATGGGTTGTTGTTGGCGTCGTAAGCGGCGGTTTGTGGCAACGCGCCAATGATCGTGATCGACTGGCCGACATAATCGTCCGGATCGCTTAAGATCGTGGCGACGTCAATCGCGTCTGGCGAGGCTTCGCCAGGGTTTTGCGTTTGTGTTTGTGTGGAAGCAGAGCTGCCCGCGTTTGAGGAGGAAGAGGCAGTATTGTCTGTGCTCGTCGTCGCATCGTTGCTGGTCGTCTGGGAATCGTCCGTTGCCGGCGCGCTGCTTGTTGTCTGGTCGGTATCGGCTGCTGCAACCAGTTCGCTTTCTTCAGCAACGACAGTGATGGTGATCGTGTTGCTTGTTACGTTGCCCTGTTTGGCGGAAATCGTGTAGGTTCCCGCGTCGGAGGCGGAAAATTCGGCATTGTCTTTTGTCACTTTGACATTTCCTCCAGAACAAGTGAAGTCTTTATCGGTTAATTGAATAGTTGCCGGATCGGTTTTGATATGGATATCGGTGTCGGTGTCGACAAGAACTTTGTCGGCTTCCGGATCCAGCTGAATGGTTTTTAAAGTTTCGGTTTTTTTGCTGGTTGCTGAACAGCCTGCCAAAAGGATGAGCGAGCATACCGCGAAAAAGCTAATTATTTTTTTCATAAAATGCCTCCAATGTTATCTTCAATATAATTCATTTTGGAAAAAGCGCAAAGAAATATGACCAACATAATACAAAATATAAGTGTTGCCTGTGCGAAAAAAAGACTTTGCGTAAGCAAAGTCGAAGAAAGTTTATTGAACTTGGGCGTAGCTGGTGACATCCAGCGCGTAAGAGCCATCGTCTTGCTTTTCCAGTGTTCCTGTCAGCTGCGCTGGAACGGAATGGATTCCGACTGGATAGCCAATAAGCTTCATGCCATCCAGTGAAGTGCCTTTGTCGTTCAACGTTCCGACAACGGTCACGTCCTGTCCGGCGTATTTGTCGGGATCTTTTGTGAGGTCGGATGCGCTGAGTGCGTCGGCGTCGGCCTTTGGTGGAATGTAAGGCTGGTCGTCATCCTGGCTGTCGCTTGTCGACTGGGACTGGCTTATGCCCGCATTGCTCGAAGACGAGCTGGTTGTGCTGGAGCTTGGCGTTGTTGTTGTCGAGCTGCTGCTTTCTGTCTGGGACGAGCTGCTTGTGTTGTCGGAAACGTTGACGTTGATGTCCGTTTCGGATTGGGAAACATTCGCTTCGCTGTTTGCGCTTGTGTCGGTCTTTGGTTTTGTATCCGGCACTTTGACTTTGGCGAGTTCTGTTTGCTGCTCGACCACGGTAATTTTAATGGTGTTGCTTGTGATACCGTCTTTTTTCGCTGTAATAGTGTAGGTTCCCGGTTTGGAAGCGGAGAATTCCGCGTTGTCTTTGTTGACTTCCACGTTGCCGCCAAGGGTTGAAAAATCCGAATCGGTGAGCTGCACGTTTTCAGGATCGGTGACGATCGCGATATCCGTATTGGTATCCACAAGAACTTTGTTCGCTTCTGGATTGAGCTGAATGCTGGTCAGCTCTTTTTTATTTCCGCATCCGGCGCAGAGGACAAGTCCGCCCGCCAGAAAGAGTCCAATGATTTTTTTCATACTATCCTCCATTGTTTCTTTTAATAATCATAAGATGTTTTGCGGGAAATTCAAAGGGTCGTGCCTATTTACTCAACTTGGGTATGGTCTTTCCACGCTTCTAAAAATTCAGGCTTGTATTTTCTTGACAGTGGAAGGGTTTGCTTGTTTAGTAAGGTGATTTCGTTTTTTTCAATTTTTAAAATCGCATCCAGTCGAACGTAGATGGATTTAAAGCATTGGGCGAATCCGGTATTTCTCAGTTTCTTCATCCAAACATGAAGCGGGTAAGGCGTTTTAATTTTTTGACCGGAGCAAAGAATCATGTATGTCGTTTTCCGTTGAAATTCAAAATATAAAATGTCATGCAGCGCGATGCGCGTGCTTGAAACGGACGGATCGTAAAAAGAAAGATGGTTTTGAAACGAGTGGATCAAGGCGGGTTTCAAAGCCTTTTCAAATTGCGAAAAAGAGGTGGAGTCGATCATATAGTAAGTGGCTTGTGTCAAGTATCCCTGCCGGAGCTTGGCACCGTTTTTTGAATTCAGGACGATCAGACAGTCTTTGTTGGTGTGCTTGATTTGCATGCCAGTTTCAATCGCTTTTGGATCGTGGTCGATATCGAGAAACAACAGCTGGACTTGGTGACGCACGGCCATAAGGGAAGCGCGGTCCAAAAGAATATGAATCTCGCAAGGAAAATGAAGCTGATGGAAAAGCTGGGCGACAAAGTGTTTGGTGTTTTCTGCGCGTACGATGTCCTGATCGAAAATCGCAATGTAAATGTTCATGATGACCTCCGGTTATAAATCGTAAAAACAGTGGGTGAATTTCATGCCTTGGATTATAGGAGCACTCTGGATAGGGTTCAAGTGTTTTCATAGAAAAGGCGTCCGAAAACGGAAGAAAGATAACAGTATTGAATTAGATTACGACTGGATAAAAAATAAAAATGTGTAACTTATCCATAAAAACGGCATCTTATTCCGCTCCCATTGAAAACAACAATGATAGTCTATAAAATGTAAAAAAGAACAGATAGAATTATCTTATGAAAAAGGTAATAAAGGCATGACTTGTCTTTTATAAAAAAGCGAGCATAAAAAATACGATAAGAATGGCCGTTTTTTTAAAAGAAAAAGCAAAGCAGCTGTCAAATAAATGATAAAACAAAATAACTTATCTATCAAATAAAAATATTGTTTAATTTTTGTTGAAATAGGCAATCGTTACATGTATAATGAAAGCGATTACAGGGGGAATGATATATGAAAACAATCACAAAAGCATTGGCGCTCTGCCTTGGCCTCGCGTTGACGGTCGGATGCGCAAGCGCGCCAAAAGAGGAACCAAAGAAAGAAGCGGAAAAGAAACTGGAAAAGATCGAATTGACGGCCGCGAAAACGGAAGTCGATGTGGATGAGGAACTGGAAATCACGGTGAACGCCACACCAAAGAACTTTACGATCCAAACGGAGTCGTTCGCGGCCATGAATGGGGCGAACATTACGATGAAAGACAAAAAGTATGTCTTTAAAGCGTCCAAAGCCGGCGACTACGCCGTGCAGGCCAAACAGGACGCCATCGACAGCAACGTTTTGAAAATCAAAGTGGTGGAGGAAGAACAGCCGGAAAAAGAAGACCAGTCCGCAAAACAGCCGGAAACCGAAACCGTTTCCGACGAAAAGGCGGCGGAAAGCGCGGTAGGCTACAACGGCTATCCGCACAACAATCCAAACTGGAACGCCGACGAGGAACAAGTTGTTGTTGGCGGCGATGGCACACCACACAACGGGCCGGCAAGTGTTGACTGGGTGTTAGAGAATGTAGATCAATATTTGGTTCCCAATCAGGAAACATGGGTAACTGGAAACGTACCGCAGGCTTTGAAAGAAGATGCGAACGGAAATATGTCCATGGTATTATGGAATGCAGATCAGACGCAATATATTGTCCTTAAAGGATATACAGGAAACGGTGGGCAAGAAGTAACATTGACTGGAACCTTAAGTAAAGATGGAAACGTTTATGTTTTGACCGTACAATAAAGAATGGGAAGACCAATCGTCTTCCTTTTTTTTGTCGGGAAAGATTATTTTTCGTGTTGACGGTCGCTTTTTTGCAACTTATAATAATGATATACCTTTTAAGGGAGAGGAGAGGACTATGGAAATCAAACGTTCCCCGTTTTTCCATGACTGGGAGGCGGGGTTAAAATCGGAGCAGATGGAAACCTCCATCAAGCGGTATCGGGACGCGAAAACATTTTATAAAAGCGTGGATGAAACGCTCGATCCCGACACGATCATGTATTCGGTGCAGTGTCTGACGGACCCGGATATTGTGGGCGGCCATTTGAACTGGGGGATTTCAAAACTGGAACCTGTCACGGTGGATGGCGAATGCAATATGACGCGCGGCCATTTTCATTCGAACCTGGATTGCCAGGAATATTACTGGTGCGCTAAAGGAAGCGGATTGCTGATGCTGATGGATGAAACGGGCACGTGCTGGTGCGAAGCGATGGAGCCGGGCACGTTACATAAAATCGACGGGCACTACGCGCATCGCCTCATCAATACGGGCGACGAGGCGCTCGAAGTCATTTGCGTATGGAACAACGATGCCGGACACGACTACGCGCGCGTGGAGGCGATGCCGTTTCCGGTCCGCGTATTCAAACGCGATGGAAAAATCGAATGGGAAGAATGAAGGAGAAACCAATGAAAAGCTTATATGATCCGCATCCAAAAACAAAAATCAACGGATATCCCGACGCGCTCATCGACGGATGGGACGCGATTCGCGCGACGTTGCAACCTCAAGGACCGACGCTCGTGTTCGACACGTATCCGGGCGTATACGACGAGAAAGTGAAGACCGAACTCAAACAAATACCGCACGACGTATGGATCGACGCGATCGACATGTTCAAAGCCAAGGAAACGATTCGCGAACAGCTTCGATACCATATCACGGACGACCGCATTTTCGGACGGATGTACTATGGGGAAATCGACAACTTTATCGTACCGGAAAAGCGGGCCGCGCTGCAAGCGCGCGCCAAAGAAGCGGCCGAGGCGGGACAGCGTGTCATCGTGTACGGGTATGGCGCCAGCCTGATAGCAACCGGGACCCTCGTGTATTTGGATATGGCGCGTTGGGAAATCACGCTGCGCTATCGCAATGGAATGGCGAATTTTCAGGAAGACAATTTCGACGAGGACGCTTTGCGGAAAATCAAACGCGGATTCTTTACCGAATGGCGGGTGGCCGACAAGCATAAACGATCGCTGTTTGATTCCATCGACTATTTTCTCGACACGAACGACATGGATCATGTGAAAATGGTAGCCGGTGAAGCGGTGCGTGCCGGTCTGGCGCAAATGGCGCACCGGCCGTTCCGGCTCGTGCCGTATTTTGATCCGGGTGTCTGGGGCGGCCAGTGGATGAAAGACGTGTGCAATTTGGATCCGGACAAGGAAAACTACGCGTGGAGCTTTGACGGCGTCCCGGAAGAAAACTCGATTTATTTGGATTTTGGCAACGGGTACATCGAGCTGCCGGCCATGGATCTCGTTCTTTACGAGCCAAAACCGCTGTTGGGCGCGTCCGTCTATTCCCGGTTTGGCGCGGAATTCCCGATTCGTTTCGACTTTTTGGACACGATTGGCGGGCAAAACCTGTCGCTGCAAGTTCACCCGCTCACCGAATACATCCACCGCACGTTCGGCATGGCGTACACGCAAGATGAAAGCTATTATATTTTGGACGCCAAAGACGGGGCGACGGTGTATTTGGGCTTGAAAGAAGGCGTCGACAAAGAACAAATGATCGCGGATTTGTACGCGGCTAACCGGGGCGAGATCTTGTTCGACGCCGAAAAATACATCAACAAGTTTCCGGCGAAGAAGCACGACCACTTCCTCATTCCGGCAGGGACTTGCCATTGCTCGGGCGCGGACGCGATGGTGCTGGAAATTAGCGCGACGCCGTACTGTTTCACGTTTAAATTGTGGGACTGGGCGCGTGTCGGGCTGGACGGACTGCCTAGACCGGTTCATATCGACCACGGAAAGCAAAACATTCAATGGGACCGGACGACAAAATGGGTCGAGGACAATCTTGTCAACGCGGTTTATACCGTTCGCGAGGACGAACATGTCAAAGAGGAACATACCGGATTGCACGAGCTGGAATACATTGAAACGCGCCGGTTGTGGATCGAGGACGAGGCGCTGGTGGAAAACGAGGACAATGTCAACATGCTGAACTTGATTGAGGGCCAAATGGCGCGAATCGAAAGCGTGGACGGATCGTTTGAACCATTTGAAGTGCATTACGCGGAAACGTTCATCGTGCCGGCATCGGTGAAAAACTACAAGATCGTCAATCCGACCGATTCGACGATTGGCGTCATTCGGGCGTATGTACGAAAACCGCAAGCGTAACGAAGGAAGGCGATTGCCTTCTTTTTTTTGCGCGTGTCAAACCAACAAAAAAAGGACAGCTTTTTCGCTGTCCCGTTCATTTGAATTAGTGAGCCAGTTCTCCGGTTGCCGGGTCGATGTCCACAAGGACGTTTTCCTGGCTGTCTTTGTCGAAGATGTGGATCTTGTTGTTGTCGAAAGCGAGCTTGATCGTGTCGCCAACACGCACTGGCGTATCCGGCTCCACAGTCGCTGTGATTTGCTGCCCGTTGACGTTGACATACAAGTTGGAAGTCGAACCGAGCATTTCATACACGTCGACATGGCCTTCCACGGTGGAGTCCGCGAATTTCGCGAGCATTTCCGGCGCGTCACCCAGGTCTTCCGGACGGATGCCGACTGTGACTTCCTGACCGTCTTTGTATCCTTTTTTCTTTAAACGGGCCGCTTTGTCCGCGGAAAGTTTCACATCGTGGTTGGCAATCGTCACGAAGACGTCCTCGCCTTTTTCTTTCAATGTCGCTTCGATGAAGTTCATTTGCGGCGCGCCGATAAAGCCCGCCACGAATTTATTGACTGGCGAGTCATACAGATTTTGCGGCGTGTCGATCTGCTGCACTTCGCCATCGCTCATCACGACGATCCGGTCGCCCAGCGTCATAGCTTCGGTCTGGTCGTGCGTTACGTACACGATGGTCGAGCCGAGCTTTTCGTGCAGTCTGGAAATTTCCACACGCATCTGGCCACGCAGCTTCGCGTCCAGGTTGGACAAAGGCTCGTCCATGAGCAAAACCTTTGGATGACGAACGATGGCGCGTCCCATCGCGACACGTTGTCTTTGTCCTCCGGAAAGCGCCTTCGGCTTGCGGTCAAGCAGGCTTTCAAGCCCCAGCGTTTTTGCCGCCTCGTCGACGCGGGCGTCGATTTCGTTTTTCGGCAGTTTGGCAATCTTTAACGGGAATTCCATGTTTTCGCGAACCGTCATGTGCGGATACAGAGCGTAGCTTTGGAACACCATCGCGATGTCGCGGTCTTTTGGCTCCTCGTCGTTGACGCGCTTGCCGTCGATGACCAGATCGCCACCGGTAATGTCTTCCAGTCCTGCAATCATGCGCAGGGTCGTCGATTTTCCACAGCCGGAAGGGCCTACGAAGATCACAAATTCCCCGTCCTGAATATCCAGGTTAAAATCTTTTACGGCGACAAATCCGTTTGGATATGTCTTATTGATGTGCTTTAAATTTAAATCAGCCATTTGAGCATTTTTCTCCTTATCTTGTCATACTTTCTGTTTTTAGCAACATAAAAGCGGTTTCATTTCGGATATTATTTCATGAATATAAAAAAAACTTCAAGTGAAATGCCCGAAGTTTTTCTATTTGTTTTCTTTTTGATCCATTTTGAACACTTGCGCGATGTACATCGCCATAAGCAGGCCGAACGCGATCATGACTATCAGCAAGATCCACAAGTTCCAGTGCCAGACATTTTGACCGAGTCTGGAAATACAGTTGACAAACGATTCCAGCCCGATGCAAATCCACAGGAACTTTTTCTTTTTTGTCCGCAGCGCCTGCATGATGAGCAGCGACCAGCCGATTTGCATGACGAGCAGGCACAACTGCCCGATACCTTCGGCCAGCATCGCCATCGAGGCTCCCGCCTTTACGATGTACGCGGAAGCGAGAAGGCTGATGATGACGTTCATCCCGACCGTCAGCGCCGTTTCAAAACCTCCATAGCCCAAGCCAAACGCGACCGCGTCCATGTTGGACGTGTCGTGCGCCAAAAAGACTTTGATGATCAAATAGCGGAAAAGCTCTCCCAGCGCGGCGCCGGCCAGAGAAAGAAGAATAATATAGAGGGCGTAATGGCCCGAGATCCACGCTTTCACGGATGGCTCGTTGGCGATCAAGGAGACGACAGGAAGAAACAGCGCGATTTGAAAGAGTATGTATGTGAGCGCGCCAAATAGAAGCAGTTTCCATTTTCCCTCATAATGGAGTCCTAAATAGATGACCAACGCAAGCGGAATCAAAATGGAGCAGCAGATCGCGAAGAACTGCGAAAAAATCAACATAACCGATTACCTCATATTTCTAATGCTTTTTTTGCGTTTCATTCCCTATAATACACAAAAAACGTCAATTTTTCCACAATTTTCCCAAGAATTGATATATATTTTGTAGGCTTTTTTCTTTTTATCACAAGAGAAACGCCCAATGTGTCCTATTTGGTATTAAAAGTGGAAAAGTTGGTAGTATCGTGCAAGGTGTTCGAAATAATACGAACCATGCTTTATGCTGTGTCATAGTACAAGCGCTTACAATCGTGGCGCAAATGACTGTTTCTTAGAAAACAAAGGAGGAAGTTTTACAATCATGAAGAAATGGCAAACGATGTTGTCCGCAGGTATGGCGGCAACGATGTTACTTGCAGGATGCGGAAGCTCTGATGGCGGAAGCTCTGAGGGGGGCAAGACAGACGGATCGAAAGGTTCGGTTTACTACTTGAACTTCAAACCTGAACAAGACGAGGCATGGCAGAACCTGGCCAAAAAGTATACAGAAGAAAAAGGCGTGGACGTAAAAGTTGTGACAGCGGCTTCCGGACAGTATGAAACGACATTGATGTCTGAAATGGGAAAAAGCGGCGCACCGACTTTGTTCCAGGTCAACGGGCCAATCGGTTTGAAAAACTGGGAAGACTACGCGTACAATTTGAAAGGCACACCGGTTTTTGATCAGTTGACGAGCGACGCTTACGCGTTGTACAACGGCGACGACGATGTTCCGGCAATCGCTTGCTGTATCGAATCGTACGGTTTGATCGTAAACGAGAAACTGCTGAAAGAAGCGGGCTACACGGTAGACGACATCAAATCGTTCGACGATTTGAAGAAGGTTTCCGACGATATCGCGAAACGTAAAGACGAGCTTGGATTCACGGCTTTCACATCCGCCGGTATGGATGGATCGAGCGACTGGCGTTACAAAACGCACCTGGCGAACATGCCGATCTACTTCGAATACACGGACAAGGGAATCAACTCTTCCGAAGCAATCGAAGGCAAATATCTCGACGAGTACCGCAAGATTTTCGATTTGTACATTACGGATTCGACGGTTCCGGGAAAAGGTCTGGCAGCCAAGACGGGCGACGACAGCCGGAACGAATTTGAAAAAGGCGAAGCCGTATTCTATCAAAACGGTTCCTGGGAATACACGAACTTGAAAGACGCCGGCATGAATCCGGAAGAACTCACGATGATTCCAATTTACTTCGGTGTTGGCGAAGAGGAAAACCAGGGTCTTTGCACCGGTACGGAAAACTACTGGGTTGTAAACAACGAAGCTTCCGAAGAAGACATTCAGGCGACGCTTGATTTCATGGAATGGTGCGTAACGTCCGATGAAGGAACGACAGCGATGGCTGATGACATGGGATTTGTCATTCCGTTCAAAGACGCGAAGAAGAGCGACAACGTATTCGTAGCGAAGGATCAGAAAATGACCGAAGAAGGCAAAACGCCAATCAGCTGGGCATTCACGACGATTCCAAGCGAAGAATGGAAAAACGGTGTTGGTTCCGCGTTGACTGCTTACGCAGCCGATCCAACGGACGCAAACTGGGATAAAGTCAAGACCGCATTCGTCGACGGATGGAAGACGGAATACGATCTGACAAACGAAAAATAGACAGCTGTCTAAAGTTTAAACAAAAATGAATGACAGGCAGATAGAAATGTCTGCCTGTTTCATTTGTATATGAAGGAGGTTCTATGGAACGAACATTAAAAAAATATGGTTGGCTGTTCGTGCTTCCGACACTTGCCGCGTTTACGATTGGATTTATCATTCCGTTCGTAGAAGGTTTGTACTTGTCGTTTTGTCAGTTCACGACAGTAGGGAATGCGACTTTTATCGGATTTGAAAACTATGTTTCCGCTTTGACGGACTCATCGTTCATCCAGTCGGCGGGATTCACGATCCTCGTCGCGATTGTGAACGTGCTGGCGATCAATATTCTCGCGTTTGCGCTGGCGATGGCTTTGACGCAAAAATTGAAAGGAACGAATTTGTTCCGTACCGTGTTCTTTATGCCAAACTTGATTGGCGGTATCGTATTGGGCTACATCTGGCAGATCTTGCTCAACTGCGTGCTGTCCATCGTTGGGGAACCGCTGCTGCGTTTGAACGCGACGGCGGGGTACTGGGGCATTATCATCTTGATGTGCTGGCAGCAAATTGGATATATGATGATCATTTATATCGCCGGACTTCAAAATGTGCCGGATGATTTGATCGAAGCCGCGAAAATCGACGGCGCGACCGACTGGCAGATTTTGTGGAAAATCAAGGTGCCGATGATGATGCCATCCATTACGATTTGCGTATTCCTGACTTTGACGAACAGCTTCAAATTGTTCGATCAAAACTTGGCTTTGACGGCTGGTGACCCGAACCACATGACCGATATGCTCGCCCTCAACATTTATCAGACGTTCTATGCGCGCGCTGGTAAGATGTGGAAAGGAATCGGACAGGCGAAGGCCGTTCTCTTCTCGATCGTTGTCGTTCTTGTCAGCTTCTGGCAATTACGGGCAACCCGCTCCAAGGAGGTACAACAATAATGACAAAGAAAAAGAAAGTGATCAATGTCATCCTGCTCGTCATTTTGATTCCGCTCGCGCTGGCCTGGATTTATCCGATTTTCATGATTTTGAACAACTCGCTCAAACTGGAATCGGCCATCACGACAAGCTCGGCTTTCGATCTTGTCAACGCTTCCACGCTGGGCGGACTGGAAAACTACGTAAAAGCGATCAATTCCTTCGGATTTCTCGCTTCGCTGGGTTACTCGGTTTTGATTACGATCACATCCGTGGCGGCTATCATTATCCTTTGCTCGATGTGCGCGTGGTACATTACGCGGGTGCATACGAAGTTTAGCAACTTCTTATACTATTTGTTCGTATTCTCGATGGTCGTTCCGTTTCAAATGGTCATGTTCACGCTGTCGCAGACGGCGGATATGCTGAAGCTGAACAACCCGTTCAACTTGTGGATCATCTATTTGGGATTCGGCGCCGGACTGGCGGTCTTCATGTTTGCCGGTTTCGTGAAGTCGATCCCGGTTGAAATCGAGGAAGCGGCCATGATCGACGGCTGCACGCCGTTGCAGATTTTCTTCAAAGTCGTTGTGCCGATTTTGAAGCCAACCATGGTTTCCGTCGCGATTTTGGAAGCGATGTGGGTATGGAACGACTACTTGTTGCCAACACTGGTATTGGATATCACCAAATACAAGACGATTCCGATGCTCATCCAGTATTTCCGCGGAAGCTACGGCCGTGTCGAGATGGGGCCGATGATGGCGTCCATCATGCTGACGGTCATTCCGGTTATCGTGGTGTACATTTTTGGACAAAAATATATTATCAAAGGCGTGGCGGCTGGAGCCGTCAAAGGCTAAAAAATAAAAGAAATCGCAAAAGCTCAATGCACGATTGGGCTTTTTGCATGTATAATAAAGCCAAGTGAAAGAGAGATATGAATCTTATGAGAAAAAGTGGAGTATTGTTACACATCACAAGCCTTCCTAGTCCATATGGCGTCGGAACGATGGGCAAGGAAGCGTACGAATTTGTAGACTTCCTCAAGGAAAGCGGACAATCGTACTGGCAGATCCTGCCAATTCATCCGACAAGCTTTGGCGATTCGCCATACGCGTCGTATTCGACATTCGCGGGCAATCCGTACTTTATCGACTTCGACATGCTCGCGCAAGACGGGCTGTTGATTCCTGAAGAGTACAACTGGATCGACTGGGAGAATAAAAAAGACGAAGTGGATTTTGGAATTCTTTATAATAACCGCTTCAATGTGCTGCGGCAGGCGACGAACCGCTTTCTGGAAAATCCGGATCCAAAATACGCTGAATTTTTAGAGGAAAACAAGGACTGGGTCGAAGACTACGCTTTGTTTATGGCCCTCAAAAAACATTTTGACGGAAAGCCCTGGTATGAATGGGACGAGGAATACAAGTTCTACGATCCGAAAAAAGCCGAGGAATGGCGCGAAACGTTCAAGGAAGACGTGGATTTCTACAAAGCGCTGCAATTTTTCTTCCGCAAGCAATGGAACGCGATGAAAAAATACGCCAACGAAAACGGCGTGGAAATCATTGGCGACTTGCCAATTTACGTCGCGCGGGATTCGGTGGACGTCTGGTCGCATCCGGAACTGTTCGCCTTGGATGCGGATTTGAATCCGGAACGCGTTGCCGGCTGCCCGCCAGACGGCTTTTCGGCCGACGGACAGCTCTGGGGAAATCCATTGTACAACTGGGACTATCATAAAAAGACCGGATACGACTGGTGGATTCGCCGCATCGCGTACTTGTTGAATATGTACGACGTGCTTCGCATCGACCATTTCCGCGGATTCGATTCCTACTACGCGATTCCGTACGGGGACAAGACGGCGAAAAACGGAAAATGGCTGGAAGGCCCGGGAATCAGCTTGTTCAAAACGCTGGAAGAAAAAATGGGAAAACAGCGCATCATCGCCGAAGACCTTGGCTTCCTGACGCCATCCGTGAAACAGCTGCTGGCCGACACGGCGTATCCGGGCATGAAGATTCTTCAATTCGCCTTCGATTCCCGCGACGCGGCGGCGATGGACTACTATCCGTTCAACTACCCGGCCAACTCGGTCGCGTACACGGGAACACACGACAACGACACGATCCAGGGATGGTTTAAAAACGCCGACAAGGACGACGTGGCGCTGGCCATCGACTACCTTCAGGCCGACGATCCGAAAAACTATCATTGGACGATGATTCGCGAATTGCTGAAATCGCCATCCGATTACGCGATCGTCACCGCGCAGGATTTGCTTGGACTGGACAGCGACGCCCGCATGAACGTGCCAAGCAAGCTGGGGGGCAACTGGGCATGGCGCCTGCTGCCAGGCCAGCTGAACGAAGAAGTGCAAGACGAGCTTCTTCATTTAACCAAGTTGTTTAAACGCTATCCGCTTGAACGTCTGGAAGAAAAAACAGAAAAAACCGAAGCGTAAATAAAAAGCGCCAGCATCCGTAAAATGCGGAAACCGGCGCTTTTTCTTTTGCTAGTCTTCTACGTCGGAATCGTCTGGCTCCAAAGCGGACTCGCCATCCGCTTTCTTTTCATTGCCGTCGGTTAAAGTCTGCCCGATTAGACGGCGCAGGTCCATCCATCCAAGCTGGCGACGCAAGACGTTTGAGAAAAAATCCTGTGACATATTTTATTTTTGTTCCTGAATATACTGGTCGATATTTTGTTTGATCAAGTCAAAATTGACGCTTCCCGCGCTAAGCAGCGCGTTGTTGAAGTCGACTTCGTCAAAGCGGTCTTTCAGCTGTTCCTTCGCGTCCTGGCGAAGCTGGTTGATTTTGTAAAAACCATAGTAGTACGACATGAACACACCCGGATTGTCCGCCAGCTGGGCGTAAATGTCTTCCAGCGCCGCCGCGTCGAACATGTCGAATTCGGATTTGAACGTGTCCAGATCCATGTTTTCATAATGAACGGCGATGTCCATAAGCAAAACGTAGTAGTTCGACATTAAGTCGTTGTACACGTACATATCGACAAGATCCGGGTCGAGATCAAGGAACTTGAGCGCCTGGTTTTCAACGTACGTCGCGTAGCCTTCGCTAAAGCCCGGATTCGACAAAAAGTATTCAATCGTGTACACAAAGTTTTGTTTATTGTATTGCGCCTGGTACATATGGCCGGGAATGCCCTCGTGCGCCAGCGTTTGATAAAGCGAGATCGCGGTCGGATCGTCGCCATAATCGCGGCGGTTGTAACGAATGCGGTACTTGCTGGTGGAATCGACCGCCGGCAGCATAAAGTACGCCACGATGCCTTCCTGCGACTGATCGTCCGCCAGTGGCTGCAAGTCGTATTCCATCGCCTCCAGCTGCGGGAACTGCTTCGAGTAATGGCTGTTCAAATAAATCAAAATGTCGTCCACGCTGGAAAAATCGGTATGCAAAGACATAAAGTCAATCAAGTTGTTCATATCCTCGTCAATCAAAAGCGACATTTGCGCGCTGATTCCACTCAGCTCCTCCTCGATGTTTTTCTTGATTTCCGGAACGCTGTCGTCGGTGCCCGTCGCCTCCTGGACGAGCAGCTCGTAGTATTCCTTACCGTTTTCCAAAGAGGAAAGGCCGGCCAGCGGCTGGATATCCGGCTTCAAAGCGTTCAAACCGTCGATCATCGTCTGGTACGAGGGGAAAAACGCCTCGTCCAGCGCCATGTTGATTTGCTGCTTGTATTTGTCCGTCGCATCCTTGTCCAGCCCGAGCTGTTCGACTTCCACCATCAGTTCCGCCCGCACCGCGCTGTCGGCCTGGGTGTCCAGGGTGTTTTGACACGTCTGGATCGTTTCGTCGTAATCGAGCATGAGCGTGTCGCGCTCCGCCTGCTTTCGCGAATAATCCAAAGCGTCTTTCGTGTATCGCGGCACATCTTGAATCAAGGTGATCAGCGGGGCGATATCCGCCTCCTCGCGCAGCTCGTATTCGCTAAAGAAGGAAATCAGCGACTGCGGCAATCCGTTCATCGTGCTCCACACGTTGCCCAAATAGCGGAATTTTTCTTCTTCCTCCTTGTCGCTTTGCTCAAACTCGTATTGCAGCTGATCGTAAATGCGCTGCTGCCGGGAATCCAGACTGGACCGGTCAAACGTGTCGAGCTGTTTGTCCAGCTCGTCCTCAAGGGCGAGCGTCTTTTCATCCGGCTCGATGGAACCAAGCGTGATTGTGACATCTTTCATGTCGATCCCGTATTTTTCCGGGTGTTCAAAATAGTGATGCAGCGTCGTGTAGTCGTTTTCGGCGACTTTGACGACATAGTCGTTCAAGTATTCGGTAAACGATTCGTTTTTCGAGGCGCTAGCCGGTGGCTCGTCGGGCTGGGACGGAGCGGCCGAACAGGCGCTTAAACCAAGCGCGAGCGCCAGCAAAAGAGCAATTTTTCTTTTCATCATGTTTTCATCCTTTTCATTTCTTGACCATATTATAACGAAAAGGAACGGGAAAGTGCAATTTTCCGAAACGGGTCTTGATGATGTGCACAATCGCCGGTAAATGGTATAATGAACGCAAAGATTTTGGAAGAAAAGAAGAGGTTGATTTCATTATGAAAACTTTATTCATCGAATGCGGCATGGGCGCCGCCGGCGACATGCTGACCGCCGCCTTGTTCGATTTGGTCGAAGAGAAGGAAACGATGCTGGCGCGAATGAACGCCATCGGTCTGGAAGGCGTTCACGTCCATATCCATCCCGTCCAGCAATGCGGGATCCAGGGCTTGCACGCCCAAGTCCACGTTCACGGCCACGAGGAAGGCGAACACGAGCATGCGCATGACCACGACCACCCGCATGCCGGGCATGGACACGAGCACGCGCATTCCCACCACACGTTAAGCGATGTCCACCGCATCATCCACAAGCTCAACGTTTCGGAAACGGTCAAGGAAAACGCGGTCGCCGTGTACCGGCTGATCGCGCAAGCGGAAGCGAAAGCCCACGACATGCCGATTACGAACATTCATTTTCACGAAGTCGGCACGCTGGACGCCATCGCCGACATCGTGTACGTGTGCATGCTTCTCGAACATCTCGCCTTCGATCAAATTGTATGCTCTCCGGTTTGCACGGGAAGTGGAACGGTGCGCTGCGCCCACGGGATTTTGCCCGTCCCCGCGCCGGCGACCGCCTACTTGCTCGAAGGCATTCCGGCGTATGCCGGTACGATCCAGACCGAGCTTTGCACGCCGACCGGCGCCGCGCTCCTCAAGCATTTCGTCGACCGGTTTTGCGAAATGCCTGTGCTGCGCACGCGCAAAATCGGCTATGGCATGGGAACGAAAACGTTTGAACGAGCCAACTGTCTTCGCGTCTTTTGGGCCGAGGACGAGGAGGCGAGTGACGAAGTGTACGAGCTGCGCTGCAACATTGACGACATGAGCGGCGAAGAGCTTGGCTTCGCGATGGACCGCCTGTTTGAAAGCGGGGCCCGCGACGTGTTTTTGATTCCGCTAACCATGAAAAAATCCCGTCCCGGCGTGTTGTTGAGCGTGATTTGCGCGACTGCGGAAAAAGAGGCGATGGTCCGCGCCATCTTCCGGCACACGACCACGCTTGGCATTCGGGAAAGCCGGTGTTCGCGCTACGTGCTCAAACGCCACATCGAACAAGAGGAAACCCGTTTTGGAACCATTCGAAAAAAGGGCGCGTCCGGCTACGGGATTTTGAAAGAGAAATACGAGTACGAGGATTTGGCGAAATTCGCCAAGGAAATGGGAATTTCTTTATTTGAAGTGAAAAAGAGGTTGAAATGAAAAAGAAACTGCTGTTTTTGCTGGGCGCGGTTTCCGTGCTCGGCGCCTACTACTATCAGGAACGACGAAAAAAGTTCGACGTGCCATCCGCGTACCGGCCGCTGTCGATGGTCACGACACCGCCTTGGGCGCTGGAGAAACCCGTCGTCAAAGCGGCCAACGAATTGCTTAGCCGGTTGCCAAGAAAAGACGTGGACGCGTTCGTGAGCGAGGAAACGTTGAATGGCGTTCCCGTGACGATTTACAGCGCCACCAACGAGGAGGCGCCCGTCGTGCTGTATTTCCATGGCGGCGCGTTCGTCTACGAAGCCGGGCCCCACTACCATGAAATGATGGCCGACTACGCCAACGCGAGCGGGTGCACGATTGTATTCGTCCACTATCGTCCGGAGGCGTATCCCGCGCCGCTCGCCGACGCGATCCAGGTTTTGAAAGCCGTCTATGAAACGACCGGAAAGCCAGTCGGCGTGGCGGGCGACAGCGCGGGTGGCTGCCTTGCGGCCGCGCTCAGTCTTTGGGCGCGTGATCATGGCATGCCGCTGCAGGCCCAAATGCTGATTTATCCTGTGCTCGATCGCGAGATGACGAGCGTGTCGATGCAGGAGTATACCGACACGCCGTTGTGGAACGCCCGCGCCAATCGGGCGATGTGGGAAAACTACACGCAAAACGGCGATTTTGGCTATCCGCAATACGTGTCCCCGATGAGGGAAACGGATTTTTCCGGCTTGCCTTCGACGTACATCGAGGCGCAGCAATTCGATTGCTTGCGTGACGAGGATTTAGAATACGGCCGCCGCTTGTTTGAGGCGGGCGTGCCTGTGCGCACGTATTTGAACAAAGGATTGTTTCATGGCTTCGACGTGTTGTATTCGCAAGACAAAACCAGGGAAATCGTCTTACGGCGCGCGCGGCGGCTCAAGGAAATGATGGAAAACGTCTAGTTCGCTAGGCGCTTTTTTTACAAAAAAAGGGCACTCATTGTGCCCAGTGGATCGTCCCGTTTTCAATGGCCGCGATGGATGCGACGGCGCAGAAGTCGTAGCCGCGCCCGACAACGTATTGATGGCCGGCTTGAAAGCGTTTCTCGATGCAAATGCCGACGCCAGCGATGTGCGCACCGGCTTGATGGATCAGCGACTCCGCGCCTTTGAACGCTTCGCCGTTGGCTAAAAAGTCGTCAATAAACAAAACGCGTTCGTCTGGCTCGATCAAGCCACTTTCCATGCAAACGTTGTATGATTTCTGCTTAGTAAAAGAAAACACCTGAACGCAAAGCGGCTGCCGCATCGTCCGTGGCTCGCTTTTTTTCAAAAAGATAACAGGAACACCCAGTCTTCTCGCCGTGGCGTAAGCCGGCGCGATCCCGCCCGTTTCAATCGTCACGACTTTGGTGATGCCGGCGTTTTTAAAATGATTCGCCAAACATTCGCCAATCGTTTCAATGAGCGGAATGTCAAGCTGATGATTGAGAAACGAATCGACTTTGAGCACGTCGCCGCCCAGCAGGACGCCGCACTGCTCAATTTTCTTTTTCAGTGGATTCATCCAATAAGACTCCTTTTTCCAGTTTGGTGACAATGGTTTGCCCGATTCGATGGTTTTTGATTTCCTTCACATGGATGTCAAGCGGTCCAAGTACAATGTCGAATTTGGTGCCATCTTGCGGAATGTGGCCGTAGCTGCCCAAAACGTAGCCGCTAAACGTGTCGTATTCTTCGACCGGCAGCGGGACGCCTAGCTTTTTTTGCACTTCGTCCAAATCGGCCAGACCATAGATCCGCCACTGGTTTTCGTTGATGGGGTCGATTTCCTCCGGTTCGATTTCGTCGTCGACTTCGTGCATCTCGCCCAAAATCGTTTCAATGATGTCGTGGAGCGTGACGATGCCGGTCATTCCGCCATACTCGTCGAGCACCACCGCAAAATATGTCCGGTGGTTTTTCATCTCGAAAAAAAGATGGTCGACTTTGACGTTTTCGCTGACAAAAAGCGGCTGGTCGACAGCGTGCTTGAGGACGTTGGCTTGACATGTGTCCTCGAGCCGGAAATAGTCGCGGGTATCCAGAATTCCGACGATGTCGTCGTCGTCCTTCCCCGTCACAGGATAAAACGTGTGCCGGTTGTCGTGAATGATCCGCTTCCAGGTCTGGTCGTTTTCATCCAGCGAGAGCGAGACGACTTGCGAGCGATGCGTGCAAATTTCCTCGATCGAGGTATCGTCCAGCTCGAACACGTTTTCGATAATGTCTTTTTGTGGCTCGTCGATGTTTTCGCTTTCGCTGGCCGCGTTGATCATTTCCCGAATGTCCTCTTCGGAAATTTTTTCCTTCACCGGTTTTGGATCTATGGGAATCAGGAAAGTGAATAAGGCGAACACGCGGGCGATGGAACGAAAGAGCGGGAGCGACCGTTCGCAAAGCGCTTCGTGTGTGGAAGCCCAGCGGCACGGCAGCAGCTCGCCAAAAATAAATACGATATATAAATAGAGCGCCAGCTCTATATAAGGATTGACGACGCGGGAGCGAAGGCAGAAAAACAAGCCGGCGCACAGCGCGAGCAGTTTCAGCCAAAGAATCGTCTTGCTTGTTTGCTTAAAGACCTGGTCCGGGTCGTCGGCAATAGCGGTTTGCCCGAAAGTGAAAAATCCGTAAAGAGCCACGCACAGGATGCTCAAGGTCAACGGCTCCATAAGGCTGCTCCTTCCGGATGGGTTTTGGGCTTGGGCCAACTATCGTCTGATTTCATAAATTTGTTTGCTTCCTTTCTTTTCTTGAACAGTACAATCATACACAATTTAAAAGACGTTTTCAATGTGGCGCCAGGCCGGGTGCGTCGCAGCCGCCAAAAATGAAACCGTTTACGAAAGGCGGCGCATGTCTTTCGCTTTTTGACTGGCAGGTGTGGTAGAGTTAAGCATATGAAAAAAACGATGATCCAGTACTTTGAGTGGGATTTGCCGGCCGATCGCACTTTGTATAAAAAACTGACAAACGAAGCTTCCTCCCTGGCCCGGACCGGCTTTAATATGGTGTGGATGCCGCCAGCCACCAAAGGGGCGGGCGGAGTCTTCGACGTTGGATACGGCGCGTACGATTTGTACGATTTAGGCGAATTCAACCAAAAAGGCAGCCGGAGTACAAAATACGGAACGAAGGCGCAGTACTTGCGCGCGATTGGCGCGCTCCAGCACAAGCAAATCGACGTCATCGCGGACGTGGTGCTCAATCATAAAATGGGCGGCGACACGCTTGAGGACGCGATCGCCAGCACCGTGATTCGCTACGATCGCAACGAAGTGCAGGAAGGCACGCATCCTGTCAAAACGTGGACGGGCTTCACGTTCGCGGAAAGAAACAACACATATTCCTCGTTTCAATGGACATGGCGCCATTTCACGGGCACCGACTACAACGCCGCGACGGGTCAAAACGATATTTTGCTGTTTGAGAACAAGCGGTGGAACGACCGCGTCAGCCATGAAAACGGCAATTACGATTTTATTATGGGCTGCGATGTCGATTTCACGAATCCGGACGTTCTTTCGGAATTGTACACGTGGGGCCGCTGGTACACCCAACTCACGGGCATCAACGGATTCCGGCTGGACGCGGTCAAAAACATCGACTCTTCCTTTTTTAAATGCTGGCTGGAGGAAATGCATCGAACCGGCAACCATCCGGACTTCGCGGTTGGGGAGTTTTGGACGGGCGACCTTTGGGAGCTTAAACAATATTTAAAGGATTGCGACTACTGCATGCGCCTCATGGACGTGCCGCTTCATTACGAGTTGCAGCGCGCTTCGATGTCGAACGGAACGTACGATATCCGGCATTTGTTTTTGAACACCCTCTCGCGCACCGATCCACATCACGCGTGCGCGTTTGTCGACAACCACGACACGCAACCGGGACAGTCGCTGGAAAGCTGGGTGCTGGACTGGTTCAAAACGGCGGCGTACGCGTCGATCCTGTTGTATAGATGCGAATGTCCGTGCGTTTTTTATGGCGATTATTACGGCTTGCCTTCCTCGGGACGGGAGCCGGTGCACAATTTGCGGGAAATGGTTTGGATCCGCAGCCATCTGCTGAGCGACAACATGTTGGATTTGTTTGACGAGGACCGGCAGAAGGCGTGCTGGATGGCGTATGGTCCCCATCCGGTTGTCGTGATTTACACAATCGCGGACTGGAAGGAAAAAGTGTTCACCGAGCCAAACTACGCGGGATACCGGATGGTGGATGTGATGGAGCCTTCGCACGTCGAAACGTTTGACGCGCAGGGAACGATTCGCGTCACGTGCCGCCCGGGCTGCGCGTCGGTGTACATTTTGGAAAAGGACTACACGCGGATGAAAAAGGAACTGGAAAAAGCCGTGCCAAAGCGCGGACGAAAAACGAAACGGATTTAAGATGCCTCCGGGCGTCTTTTTTTGCGCGCACGTAAAAAAGCCCGCGTCAAACGGGCTTTTGGCTGTCAGGCTTTCATCAACGAAGTGTAAATATAGGATTCAGTTTCTGCGGACCGGCATCTTTTTTCTGCAAGGCATTTTGGTAGGGGGAAAGGTCGGCCGAATGATGCGTCATCAAGTACGAGATGATCGTCTTTCGGGTCACGATCCCGATAAAAATGTTGCGGTCGTCAACGACTGGCACGTAGTTTTGCTCAAGCGAACGATTGAACAACTCACTCATTGAGATGTTGAACGGCACGGCAGGCATGAATCCATCGCGGACGAGCTCGCTGATTTCCACCGTGGAAATTTGCTCGTGCGTGATGTGCGGGTGATCTGTGATGTAGTACAAGAAATCCCCTTCGGTTACAGATCCTAAATAGTGGCCTTGATAGTCGATGACCGGAGTCGCGGTGAATCCGCTTTCCCTAAAAATGCGGAGGCCTTCACCGAAACTCAGGTTCCCATATAAATAATGGGTGTTTTTTTTGTTTTTTAAAAAAAAGAAAATGTTTTGTTCCATGAACTCCTATTACTCTCTATTCCGATTCTAAAATACAATCATCGAACCGGTTTCAAAAGAAAATGGGAAATTAGGGTGCCAGACAAAAGTCCCCTTCTTTTGTATCTGGTTTCATTATATCCTAAAACAAAAAAGATCTTTGTTTTTTTTGAACAATGAACCATTTATGCCGAAAGACCGGTCGATTCCACCGGATCTTTCCGCTTTGTTCTTATATTGTAACAAAATATATAATACAATCCAAGGAGCGCAATAATTTTTTTCTCTTCCCCCTGTAACAAATCCATTCTTTTGCGCATGAATAGATGAAAGGAGAAAAGCATGGAAAATTTTGAACAAGTGTATCAGGAGCACGCCCGACTCGTTTACCGCTATCTTCTTTCTCAATGCCATGACGAATTTGTCGCGGAGGAGCTTTGCCAGGAAACGTTTTACCAGGCGTTTCGCTCTTTAAAGCAGTACGACGGGACATGCCGTTTATCGACGTGGCTTTGCGCGATCGCGAAAAACCAGCTTCGTGCCTACCGTCGCAAGCATCCGGCCATGGAGGAACTTGACGACCGTTGGCTGGCCGCCTCGAGCGAAAACGAGCGCGGAAAAGTCGAATTGCTCCGGGCGATGCAGACGTTGCCGGCCCCGCAGCGGGATATCGTGTATTTGCGGATGTATGGCAATTTGAGCTTCGCGCAAATCGGCGACGTGCTTGAAAAAAACGAGACTTGGGCGCGAATCAATTTTTATCGAGCCAAGGAAAAGCTGCGAAAGGAGATGGAAAACAATGAAAACGAATTTACCGCATGAGGTGGTGCTCGACTTGCTGCCGGGTTATATCGAGCATTTGAACCACCCGGAAACGGACGCGCTCGTCCAGGCGCATTTGAACGCGTGCCCGTCGTGCGCCCAAACGTATGCGCGCATGGCGCACGAAATGGACAGCCCGCCCGAACACGCGCATGAAATCGACTATTTGAAGAAGATCCGGCGGCGCGGCCGGTGGAAAGTCGCGGGCGCGGCGCTGCTGGCTATCGTGCTGGTTTTTGGAAGTTTTGGCTTTTGGACTTACGGAATCGGCAAGATGGCGCCGACCCGGTCGCTTCGGTATTTTCTGTATGTGAGCGAACCGTGCGTCGTCATCGACGGGTCGATGTTGAACGAATCGGAAACCGTCAAAGGCGTCCAGTGGAAGCAGGACGGATCGACGTTGGTTGCCACGATTCGCACGGTTCCGAAGCGAACCGACGCGTCTTCGACGTTTCACTCGCAGTATTCGCCAAGCGCGCCTGTCGAAACGGTTGTCGTCAACGGGCGCGTCGCCTGGGAAAACGGGGAAAAAATCGAGCAGTCGACGAGCCGGCTTTACGACTTGCGAACCCCGGGTGGCGACGATTTGGAAAAGATCCGCCAGATCGTGGCGTTCGATGGCGCGATCCAGGACTTCGATGTGGCGTTCGAGGCCGGAACGGTGTCCATCGAAACGCCGGAAGACGTCGACGCGACCGCGATGAAAGCGGCGTCGCAGCGGCTGCTTGCCTTGGTCCAGGTGGCGCATACCGTGCGCTGGAACGACCGCGTTTCCTATCGTTGTTCGGATTTTTTGGAAGGGGACAAGCTCAAGGAGGCGTACGACCATCCACTCGTCTTGCAGCAGGCGCTGCAAAGCGGGCAGGCGAACCGGACGATTGCGTATGCGTGGGACGATCCAGCCATCGAAATGGTGGAACTTCGTTTGTGGAACGGAGATGAACTGCGGAAACGATTTGGAACCACGTCGGCAGGACAGTCGAAAGTGCCGCTGGAGGATGGTCCGGTGACGATTGGCGTGCGGGCGAAAAAGGAAGGCGAATGGCATGATTTTGGCACGCGAAAACTGGAACTGGACCCGGATACGTATTCGGTGCTCGTTGAGGTGAAAGCAAACGGATTCGATGTGCAAGGAGGTGGAATCCAATGAAACGATGGAAAGCGGGTTTGATGGTGGCGCTGCTGGCCGGTATGGCGGGGTGCGCCCCGATGAGTCAGCCGGTCGCAAAGGAGAGCGTTGTGCATACGCTGGAAACGGCGTATCGGCAGGCGAAGGACGCGAAAGAAAGCGCGTACCGGATGGAAACGGCTTCTCTGGACGCGCAAATGGATACGGGAAACTGGCAGCGGGAAATGATGTGGGAAGAAGGCGGCGCCACTTACGAGTACATAGAGTACGCGCACAAGGATTTGCCGGAGGAGGACGCGGGATTTACCCTTTTCCGGCAACAGGAAAACACATGTTTGACAATCCGGGGCACGCGTACGGAAGATGATTTTTTGATGGAGTCGTTTGGGGTGGAAGAAAACACCCAAAAGGCCGGGATGGCGGTATCGGCGCTTGAACCGCTTTTGGATGTGCAGGATGGAAGCATGCGTGGCGTCAATCCGGATTACACGTTTGAGCAGGATGGAACCGTGATTCGGGCGCGCTTGGCGGATCGGGCGCGAGCGGAGGAGGAAGCGCTGAATCGGGAAGGCGACGATCTTGTGGCCATCAAAATAGAGCGGGATGAATATGAGATCGCGGTGGACGCGCAGGGTGCGCTTCAGCGGATGAAGCATGTCGTGGCCCGGACGTTTGAGGATATGGATCAGGCGTGGCCGATTTCCCAGGAGTCCACCATCACCAAGACCGGATCCTTTTTGTCGACGGCCGAAAGAGCGGCGCTGATCGGACTGTTTGACGAGCTACCTTAAAAATTTGCCAGCCATAGGGTGGTGTGGTACCATGGGGAAGCTTGCTTGTGCGTCAAGCCAGGTCAAGCGGAAAAAACACACTATAATGGAGTTTGAATATGAGAGGTACCGCAAATGGCAGTAAACAATGAAAAAGTGTTTTCCGGTCTTGTTTATTTACCAAAAGGCCGGGCGGACGATACAGTGATTGAGGGCTGCATCGTATTGGAGGGCGGCGCTTTTCGCGGCGTGTATGGCGAAGGCGTTTTGGACGCTTTGATGGAAGCGGGCATCAATATGCAGACGACGATTGGAACGTCGGCAGGCGCATTGAATGGCATGAATTATGTGTCGGGACAAATTGGACGGTCGGCCCGAATCAATTTGGAGTATCGTCACGATTCCCGGTACGTGGGCCGGCAGGCGCTCATACACAACGGGGGCGTGGTTGGTTTTGATTTCGCGTTGCAGCAGGATTTGGAAGACAATCCGTTTGATATGGAGCGGTTCATGGATCCGCGTCGCCGCTTTATCGCGGTCGTGACCAATATCGCGACGGGAAAAGCGGAATATATGGAAAAGGGAAAGGTCGACAACATTTTGAAGGCGATCCAGGCGTCCGCGTCGATGCCGATTTTCTCCCGGGCAGTGGAAATCGACGGGCAGTACTACCTGGATGGCGGTTGCGCGGATAAGATCGCCTTTCAATGGGCGCTGGATCAGGGGTTTAAGAAAATCGTGGTTGTCAAGACCCAGCCGGACGACTATCGCAAGCCGCCGATGAGCGAAAAGGAAAAGAAAGCGTTCAATACCGTGTTTCGCAACCATCCGCAGTTTTGCGACGTGTTCGCGAAATCCAACGATTTGTACAACGAGCAATGTGACGAGATCGCGCGTCAGCATCGTCGGAAAAACCTGTTCGCGATCGCGCCAAGCGAATACATTCCGGTTTCCCGGCTGGAAAAAGACATGGAGAAGCTGGGACGGTTGTATTATTTAGGCTATCACGATGGCCGGAAAATCATTCCGGCGCTGAAGCAGTATTTGGAAATCGACTAGAAGCTGAAGCGATTCAGCTTCTTTTTTTTTATGTAACTTATTCTTTAATTTTTGTAAAAAAAAGCGCATAAAAACCCTATTTTGAAAAACAGTGTTAATTTGTATCTCTTCCATCAAGACATTTGAAGTGCCTGATTCCTATACTCCTCTGGAATCTCTATGCCCAG
>NZ_SRYG01000019.1 GCF_004793885.1 Dubosiella muris | reverse complement strand
AAAGTGTTGCGGCGCTTGATGAAGCGTATGGAAACGCGATCGAAGTTCTTGAAAACGAGAACATGACGCAGGACCAAGTGGATAAAGCGCTGAACGCGTTGAACGCGGCCATCAAAGGATTGACCTTGAAGCCGGAACAACCAGTCGTTGTGGACAAGGCAGCGTTGAATAAAGCGATCGAGGCGGCCGGCAAGCTGAACGAAGCGGACTACACGCCGGAAAGCTGGAAGGCGTTCGCAGCCGCGTTGAACAAGGCGAACGAAGTCGCCAAAGATGACAAGGCGAGCCAGGACGCGGTAGATGAAGCCACGAAAGCGCTGAATGACGCGCAAAAGGCGTTGAAGAAGCCGGAGCAGCCGGTTGTCGATGCCGACGCGCTGAAAAAGGCATGCGAGGAAGCGAAAAACATCGACCGGGAAGCGTACACGGCGGAAAGTGTTGCGGCGCTTGATGAAGCGTATGGAAACGCGATCGAAGTTCTTGAAAATGAAAACATGACGCAGGAACAAGTGGATAAAGCGCTGAACGCGTTGAACGCGGCCATCAAAGGATTGACCTTGAAGCCGGAACAACCAGTCGTTGTGGACAAGACGACGTTGAACGAAGCGATCGAAGAAGCGTCCAAAGTGGATCCGGCACCATACACGCAGGAAAGCTGGGATGTGTTCGCGGCCGCGTTGAAGACGGCGCAAACCGTTGCGGCAAACGAGCAAGCCGATCAGAAAACGGTAGACAAGGCGCTGGCCGATCTGGAAACCGCCAAAGCCGGTTTGAAAGAAATCGAAACGCCAGTCGTTGTCGATAAGACGGATTTGAATGCGGCCATCGAGGCGGCAGGCAAATTGAATGAAGCGGACTACACGCCGGAAAGCTGGAAGGTGTTCGCAGCCGCGTTGAACAAGGCGAACGAAGTCGCCAAAGACGACAAAGCGAGCCAGGACGCGGTGGATGAAGCCACGAAAGCGCTGAATGACGCGCAAAAGGCGCTGAAGAAAGCAGAACAGCCGGTAGTTGTGGACAAGACGAAGCTGGAGGAGGCCATCCAAAAAGCAGAAGGCTTGAAGGAAAAGGACTACACCGCCAAGAGTTGGGAAGCGTTTGTGAAAGCGTTAAACGACGCGAAAGCGATCCAGTCCAAACAAGACGCGTCGCAACAGGACGTGGATGAAGCGTGCAAGGCGCTTGAGAACGCGATCAAGCAGCTGGTGAAACCGGCAACGGGCGGATCGACTGGTACGAGCGGCTCAAATTCAAGTGGAACGACTTCCACGCGCCGGCCATCGGCAAGCACGGCAGCGGCAACTGGCATGACGCAAATGTTCGCGACCGCGGGAGCGAGTCTGCTGGGCATTTTGGCGATCTTGAAGAAAAAATATCGAAAATAAAAACCCATTATATTCTCATCTTCCTTCTATAAAAACAGGACGTTGCCGTCCTGTTTTTACTTTTCGCTTTTCGCGAGATTGAGATCCTGTTCGAGTTTCATGAGCGCGAGATCCAAATCGTCGTCGCCATCTATCATGGATTGGATTCGCGTATCAAGCAGCAGAAGATCCGAATCGTCGAGTTCGACGCTGTATTGCGGATTTTTCTTCATGATGTTGTCGACCAGAGTGGCGGAAATGCCGATGTTTTCATAGTAGCCGTCAATTTCCGGATCGTACTGGTCCAAAACAATCGGACTGACGCCCAAGCCGTTAAACACGATTTCTTTTTGACTTTGCTCCTCATAGCAAAACGCCTTGAGCAGCGACCACGAAAGATTGGCGTAAAGCGTCCGGCTCGAGATGCCCATATAAAGGGAGGAACCGCTGTAAAAGCCGTCTTCTTTCGTTTGCGAAGGCATTGGAATGCAGCGCCAGTCGAAATTGGCGTAGCGCTTGATCCGCCACGGATACGGGTTGTAGGTGATGAACTCCGCGTAGCTCATCGGAGCGAACGCGACGCGGCCCGCGTCCAGATCGTCCTGGTTGGGCGGCGTTTCCTGTTCAAGCTGCCGCAGCTCCTTGAGCCGGCCAATCGCCGTCACGATCGAAGGCTGGTTCAGCTGGAGCCTGCCGCTTTGCGTGGCGAGATGGACATCGTATGCGGTCATCGCGTGGCGCCAGTCGTAGCCGTAAACGCCGAACTGGTCAATCGTTCCGTTGCCGTCCAAATCTTTTGTCACTTGCTTGCAAATGGCGTAAAAATCGTCGACATCCCAGGTTTCGTCCGGGATGGAAATGCCTTCCTTTTCCAGCAGGGAAATGTTGACGAACATCATTTCGGGGTTGTATTCGAGCGGCAGCGCGAACTGCTGGATGTCGTAGCGTCCTCGTTCGAGCGTTCCCGGATAGTAGCGATCCGGTTGAAAATCGGGATCCGACGAAATTTGCGGGTTGAGGTTTTTCAGCACGCCAAGCCGGGCGTACTGGAGCAAGTCCTCGTCCAAAATCAAAAACACGTCCGGACATTCGCCTGTGAGGATCCGGTCGGCCATCCACGAGGGATAGTCGCCATGGCGGATTCCTGAATCGTATTCCACCCGCACCCCGGGATGCTCGGCTTCAAACCGCTCGAGAATGCCGTCCACAAACGCGTATGTCGATGCGGAAGGCACGCCCCAGCCGCCACCTGTGAAAATACCCAGCCGGATCACGGCGGGACGTTGCGCGTAAACGATGGAAAGCGCCAGCGCGAAAACGACAAGACCGGCCGCGACCCATCGCAGCTTTGGCTTGGATATCATTTCCGTTTCCCCGTGTAGCCGTGCTCGACAGCCCAAATCGCCACTTGCGTCCGGTCCCGCAGCTGGAGCTTGTCAAGAATGCGGGAGAGATAGTTGCGCACCGTTCCTTCCGACAAGCAAAGCCGCTTGGCGATTTCCTTGTTGGAGCGGCCGTGCCCGATTTCCTGAATCACATCCCATTCCAGGTCGGAAAGGCCGTCGATGGACGCCTCGTCCACGTGGATGATGGGCGTGTTTTTCATATGGGAAAACAAATCGACCACTTTGCGGGCGATGCCGGGATTGATCATCGCGCCGCCCGAGTGGACGGTCTTGATCGCCTGCTGGAGCGTGTCCAGATCGCCGGCCTTCAGCAAATAGCCGCTGGCCCCGTACTGCAAGGCCGAAAAAACAAAGTCGTCATCGTCGAACGTCGTCAAAATGATGACTTTTGTGTCAGGCCAGCGCGATTTTACCTTTTTCGTGCACAACACGCCATCCATGACCGGCATTCGAATGTCCATTAAGATGACATCGACCGGCTCGCGTTCTAAAAAATCCAGCACCTCCACGCCGTTTTTAGCGACGCCTTTCACGCACAAGCCGTCCTCGCACGACAAAATAATTTCCAGCGAACTGCGGATCATTTCCTGATCGTCCGCAATCAATATTTTAATCATTCCATTCTCCTTTCTGCAGCGGAATTCTCGCTTCGCAAACAAATCCGTTCGATCCGTCGAATCGCAAAGAGCCGTGAATCGTTTCGATTCGCTCCTGCATTTGCATCAAGCCATACCCGGGCACGATCGAGGCGCAGCCCGCTCCGTTGTCCTTGACGACGATGCGCATGTGTCCGGGATCGCTTTCCTCGTGCCAGACGACGACTTGGATCCGGTTGGCATGTCCATGACGGATCGAATTGGTGATGCACTCCTGAATCATCCGGAACAAGGCATCCTCTTTTGTCTTTTCAAAGTCGATCGGGGGCATTTGCCAGCACAGCGTGATCTCGACATGGGACACCGAAATGAATTCGTTGATCATTTTTTTCAGTGCGCCTTCAAGTCCCTGCTGCTCCAGGGCGCCGGGCCGCAGCTTTTGTAAGGAGTTGCGCACATCGCCAATGCCTTCCGTGACGACGTTGCGCACGCGTTGCAGCTGTGGTTTGACCGCCTCCGGCTTTTTGTCGATCATAACCAGACAGGCGTCGATGCCGGCCGCGATGCCCGTCAGCGCGTGGCCCAGCGTGTCGTGGATCTCGCGGGCGATGCGTTTGCGCTCGTTGTTTTGGGCGATCTGCTCCGTGAGCGCCGCGTAGTTTCGCAGCTCCTCGTTGACCTGATTCACCATGTCCAGCTCCTGGGCGATGCTTTCCTTTTCCTCGTACTGGTTGACGGTAAAGCAGGCGATAAACGTGATAAACAGCAGCAGGTTGACGCCTTCGATCAACGAGCAGAGCAGCAGGAGCAGCGCGCGCACCGTCGGGGAAAAGACAAGAAAGTACTGGTGCAAATCGGTCAGCGGGACAATCGGGCTCATGATCGAAAAATTGGTTCCCAAATACAAAAGAACGGCCAGCGCGAGCATCGCGAAAAGATGGCTGTTTTTCAAGTCCCGCACATGAAACAAGCCGTCGCAAATGACAAGGAGCACGACGGACTGGGTCGTGAAATCCAGCAGGAAGAGGATGACGAAGGCCAGTCCCCATTCCATCGCGAGGCTGGAAAACGAAAAGGGAGCCCGGGGCGTGTGGCGCAGCACAAGCGCGGCGAACAAGGCGTACAAGCCAAAGCATCCAAAAAAGACAAACAGAGGGTTTTTCGGAATGTGTTCGAGCGTATCCAGAAAGGCGGCGCTGCGCTGGCGCACGACGACGGTTTTCGTCGCGGTCAAAAACACGCTGGCGTAAAACATGACAATGACGTAGTTTAAGACGACAAGAGCGAGCCGCAGCCGGCCCATCGTCCGAAAATAGGAACGCATCACTGCCAGCCTCCTTTCGAAAAGCGCGAAATCGTTTTCTCGTCGATCATTTCCACTTCGATCACGATGTCTTTCGCGACCGGTTTTCGTTCCAAATAGTCGTACATGGAGCGAATCGCGGTTTGGCCAATCACGTAAGGCGACTGGGCCACCGTGCCCGAAATGCTCGGATCCTGCCCGATCAACGTTTTCATTTCCGGGGTGCCGTCGACGCCGTAAATGCGGACGTCGTCGCGATCGAGCGTCTTCAAAGCCGCCTTGGCGCCCAGCGCACTTGGATCGTTGAGCGCCATGATGATCGTGACATCCGGGGTTTCCTGCAGCATTTGCTGCGTTTGCGGCATGGCGATCTCCAGCTGGCCAAGGCATTCGGCCTCGTTGACGATGCGAAAACGGGAATCGGACGCGATCGTGTCCTTGAAGCCGCGGATCCGGTCGCTGGCGGACTGCACAGCCGAGTGTTTGAGCAAGGCGATCGTTCCCGAATCGTAATGGGTCATGATGTGCCGGGCGCATTGCACGCCGGCGTCGTAGTTGTCGGACACGATGGTGGAAACAAGCGAGGTCGAGTCGCTGAGCGGCACGTCGATCGCGATGACCGGAATGCCGGCTTCCTTCGCTTTTTTCAACGTCGGCTCCAGAGCCTTCGAATCGACGGGATTGACGAAAATGCCATCGACCTTCATCGCGATAAACTGTTCGATTTGTTCTTTTTGCTTTGTGAAATTGAGAAGGGGGTCGCGCACGATCAACTGGTCGCCCCGGGATTCGATTTCCTTGAGCAGCTCGTTGTTGATGACCTCGTAAAACGGATTGTTCATCGTCATGTACGTGACGCCAAACCGCTTGATTTCGCGAGGGTGCGGGGAAATATAGTAAAAATAGAACGGCATGACGAAAACCGCCATCAAGCCGATGAGTAAGAGGAAATACTGTTTTTTCTTCATAATCCTTACCTGGGCCTTTCCAAAACCTTCCATAACTATAGATTATTATACCCGCCTTCCGATAGCAGGACAAAGAAAATAAAAAAAGCCTTGCTTTTACAACAACGTCAAAAGCCGGTATCTGCGCGTTTGGATTACCAGTTCCCGCAATTCCCGTTCAAACACCGGTCCAAAAAACGAGTCGTCTCGGGCCAGCGGCCAGACGTCTTTGGCCAGCGCGTCAAGCAGCGTGTCGGCATTGAGTCCTTTTTCGTATTTCAGCCGGAAATAATGAAGGTACGGATATTGCGGATTGCCCGGATCGTCCGTATTGGATACAAGGCACAAGGAAAGCCGGTCCATTTTATCCAGCCGCGAAAACGTGACGATCGCGACCAGGCGCAACGCCAGGGAAGTGCGGCTCCAGTCCGGAACGGTTTCCAGCCACCGGGCGACGGTTTTTAGCTCGTCTTTCTCGAAAAAAGCCATCGTAAGGTTGTGGACGTAAACCGCTCGTTTCGAGTCGAGGCAGACGTCGTTCCAGTGTGTCGTGATGTGGTTCCACGTGTGCTTCCAGTCGCTACGTTCCGCTTTGGAAAAGGAAATGAGCTTCAAAATCCAAAGATCCATTGTCCGGATGGGATTTTGCGCGTAAGACACCTCGCTTTCGAGCTGGTTGATGTGCACGGAAAGCAAGTGCCGCCGGTCGGTTTCCCACAACCGGTAACCATAGGAGATGCGGTTGGGCAGAAATTCGCTTTGGGACAGCTTCTTTTCCTCTTCAAAAGGAACGCCAACGGAAAGATGGGCGCCATAGCGCATCGCCAGCGCCAGATCCTGCACGCTTCGTGGCCATACCGGTTCCAAAAAGCGCCACAAGGAAGCGGCTTGATCAAACGAAAGCTCGCGGGATAAAAACCGTCGCAGCAAATCCAGAAAGTCGAGCGCGTCGCGGCAAAAGAGATCACGCGAAAACGGACGAAGCGTCGTTTCGATCCTCGTGATTCGCGCTTCCATGGTAGGCACATCGTACGTTTCGTACGCGTCGGCGAGCATGTTCCAGCACCGGTCGGAAAGAACGGTCTGATCCGGTTGGAGCCGGACATCGAATGCCAGCAGCAAGTCTTCGATCAAATCCAGTCGTATATCGCTTTTGCCGTTTTCCAAAAGCGACAATGTCTTGCGCGAACAGAGCGGGTGCGCTTTCAAAAAAGCCGCCTGCGAAAGACCAAGCGCCTTGCGCCGCCAGCGAATCCATTTTCCAATGTATGTTATCTGTCCGTTTTCCATGGAACAATTTTATCAGCGATTGGCTTAAAGCTCAATTTTTTGACGAATGGAACGTTTGACCGCTTTTTGAAAACAAGGAGAGTACGATAGCGAAAAAGGAAGGTGAGCCCCATGAAAATTTCCGATTTGCTGCGGCAGTCCATGAAAGAAAACCGAATGTGTCTCGCGTTGTCACTCGTGCTGGTCGTTCTTCTTTCGCTGCTCGACTTGTATTTTTCCATTTTGTTAAAAGACGCGATCGACGCCATCGTCAATTTCGATCCAAACAGGCTGACGCTTTGCGCGATCAAGAGCGGAATCCTCATTGCCGGATATGGCGGCGTGTACACGTTGTACTGCCGGGCGCGAAACGCGTTTCTTTTCCACACGATGAACGCGTACCGGACAAAGACGTTCGAAGCCGTGATGCGCCAAAGCGGCTCCAAATTTTGTCTTCATTCCAACAAAGACTACGTGGCGATGCTCACGACCAACATGGAAAACGTCCGCGAGGAAGGACTCGATCCCATCGGCAAAGAAGTGAGTCTGGTTGTGACCGGCATCGGAGCACTCGTTCTCATGCTTTCCTACAACGCCCTGCTGACGGCGCTCGCGCTTGGCGTCTCGCTTCTTCCTCTCGTCTTGTCTTTTCAAGCTGGAAAGCCGCTGGCTCAAATGAACGAGCAAGTCGCCGCAAAGCAGGCCGGGCTCGTCGCCGGGGTGCAAAACCTGCTGGACAACCACAAAGATTTGTTTGTGGGCCGGAAGTTTGGATTCGCCAACGCGTTGTACGAGAAAAAGACGATCCCGTACGAGCAAGCGCTGCTCGACAAGCGTGTATGCGTGCAGCGCATGAGCCAGATCGGGGCGCTCAACGCCCTTGTTTCCCAGCTTGGGATTTGCTGCGTGGGCGGCTTCATCGCCATCCGCACCAACACCTTGACGCCCGGCGAAGTCGTCGTCTTTGTCCAGCTGCTCAACTACGTCATCGAACCGGTCACGAATTTGCCGACGCTATGGTCCAGACAGGCCGGCGCGTTTCGTCTTGCCCGTTGTATGGAAGCCTCGCTTTCCCCGTTTGCCGATCCGCAGCCGCTTTTGGCGCTCGAATCCATCCGGTTCGAACATGTCGATTTTGGCTGGGGCGACAAACGCTGTTTGCGAGATTTTTCCTACACGTTTTTGTCGGGCCGCTCGTACTTGATCCAGGCGCCTTCCGGCTTTGGCAAGACGACATTGCTTCGATTGATGCTTGGCATCCTGCGACCCGATTCCGGAACGGTTTTATACAACGGAAAATCCGGTGTGGACATGGACACGCTACTGGAAACGATCGCCTGGATGCCACAGTTCCAGCCGCTGCTCGAAGGGACGGTTTTGGAAAACATCGCGTTTGTTTTGGACGATGCGGACACGGATGTGGCGAACTTGTCGGGCGGACAAGCCCGACGCGTCGAGCTCGAACGGATCCTCGCCCAAAACAAGGCGTGGCTGCTGCTCGACGAGCCGACGACCGGTCTGGATCCCGCGCTTCAGCTGGACGTGCTGCGCGATTTGGTAAAATCGGGGAAGACGTGTGTGGTCGTGATGCACACAAGCGACGAGAACGTGCTCTCGCTCTTTGACGAAGTCGTTTCGCTGCAATAAAAAACCCGGATGATTGTCCGGGTTGGATTTTAGAGGTCGTCGACAAGCGCCGTGCTCTTGGCGTAGGCGGTGCTTTTCGCTTCGAAAAAGTCGGTCTTGACCAGGTTGGCGTTGGAGTACTGGCTCACCCAGCTCATGCTGGCCGGCTCGGTGCGGTTGTCTTCGTACAAATCGCCAAAGCCTAAACCGGACCAGCGCAAATTGCCCAAATAGCGGATGTAGTCGGTGACCATCTGCTTGTTGAGGCCGGGAATGTCGTCGCCAATGACGTAGTGGCCCCAGGCGATTTCCTGCCGGACGCCTTCTTCCAGCATTTCCTTGAGCGTCTGGATCATTTCCGGGGTGAACAGCTGCGGCTCCTCTTTTTGAAGTTCCTGGAAAATGTTGCGGAACAGCCACAAGTGGGTGTTTTCATCCCGATTGATGTATCGGATCTCTTGCGCGGAGCCTGGCATTTTGCCGTTGCGCGACAAATTGTAAAAGAACATGAAGCCGCTGTAAAAGTAAATGCCTTCCAAAATGTAGTTGGCCATGATGACTTTCAAAAAGGTTTGGGCGTCTTTGCGTTCCTGGAACTCGTTGTACAAGTCGCCGATGAACGTGTTGCGCTTCAGCAAATGCTCGTCGGTTTTCCACTGGTACAAAATTTCCTCGCGTTTTTCCGGCGAGCAAATCGTGTCCAGCATGTAGCTGTAGCTTTGGGAATGGACGCATTCCTGAAATGTCTGGATAGACAGGCACAAGTTGACTTCGTTGGCGGTCGTGTACTCGCTGATGTTGGGCAGGTTGGCCGTCTGGATCGAGTCAAGAAAAATCAGAAAGCTCAGAATTTTGTCGTAGGCGCTTCGCTCCGCCTTGGAAAGAAGCGGATAGTCCTTGACGTCCTGCGCGAGGTTGATTTCCTCGGGGATCCAGAAATTGTTCATCGCCTGCCGGTACCAGTCGCTGACCCAGGCGTATTTCAGCGTGTTGAAGTCGTTGAGGTTGGTCGTGTTGCCGCCAATCATCTTCCGCAGCCGCACGTCGGTGTCGCCTTGCGGATTGAACAGGGGCTTTTTTTTCATTTCATTCATGATGGTTCACACTTTCTAGTTACGCGGAGCAGCTTTCGCACTCTTCCACTTCGAGCGATTTGCTCCGGACATAGTATATCGTCTTGACGCCTTGCTCCCAGGCAAGCAAATATAAATCCAAAACCTGGCGCAAGGTGTATTCGTTGGTAATGTACAAGTTCATGCTTTGCGCCTGGTCGATGTGGCGCTGCCGCACGCCGGCCGCCCGCACGCTCCAGCGCTGGTCGATGTGATGGGCGTTTTTATAGTACCAATACGTCGACGGAGAAAGCTCCGGCGCCACACGCGGAAGCATGCTGCCTTTCTTTTCCTCGAGGAAAAACTTGTTCATGATCGGGTCGACGCCCGCGCTCGTGCCCGCGATGATGCTCGTGCTACTTGTCGGCGCGATTGCCAGAAGGTAGGCGTTGCGCATGCCGTTTTGGCGCACTTTCTCTTTGAGCGCGTCCCATTTTTCGCCTTGGTAGCCGCGCTTGGCGAAGTACGCTCCCGTTTGCCAGTCGCTGCCTTCGAACACGCCGTACGAGCCTTTTTCGGCGGCGATTTCGCTGCTGGCCGAAATGGCCGCGAAGTTGATCGCCTCAAAGACGCGGTCGACAAATTCCAGATGCTTCTCGCTTTCCCAGACAATGCCGCGCTTGGCCAGCATGTGATGGTAGCCGCTCACGCCCAGGCCGATGCTGCGGTATTTGCGATTCGTCAGCTTAGCGTAAGGAAGCGGATAGAAATTCAAGTCGATGACGTTGTCCAGCGCCCGCACGACGGTGTGGACGATTTGGCTGAGCGCGTTTTCGTCTTCGACTGGAATGCGCCCAAGCGACAAGCTCGCCAAATTGCAGACGACAAAGTCGCCAGGTCTCGTCGTCGTGACGACGACCGTGTCGCCATCTCTCGTTTCGACTTCGGTGCTCACAGTGGAAATCGGCGCCATGTTCTGGGCGATCTCGGTACACAGGTTCGAGCAGTAAATGATGCCTTCGTGGCCATTTGGATTGGCGCGGTTCACCGTGTCGCGGTTGAACGTAAACGGCGTGCCGGTTTCCACCGCGCTTTTGAGCACGAGCCGGACAAGATCCTTGACACTGACGACGCGTTTCTGGATGCGGGGATCCTCGACGCAGCTTTGGTAGCGGCGCTCCCACTCTTCGCCATAGTAGTCTTCCAGGGCGTAGCCTTTGACGCTTTGGATTTCATGCGGACACATGAGGTACCATGGCGCGTCGATATTTTCCTTGGCCAGCTTCCAAAACAAATCCGGCCAGCACACCGCCGGGAACACGTCGTGGGCTTTGAGGCGGTCGTCCCCGTTGTTGGTGCGCAGCTGCAAAAACTCGGGCAGGTCTTTGTGCCACGCGTCCAGGTACACCGCGACGGCCCCCTGGCGCATGCCAAGCTGGTCGACGGCGACCGCGGTGTCGTTGACGAGCCGGATCCAGCGGATGACGCCACCGGCCGCGCCCTCGAAGCCGCGGATGTTGCTGCCGGTCGCGCGCACTTTGCCAAAATACAGGCCCATGCCGCCGCCAAACTTGCTGACTTTGGCAAAGTTGTCGATACTGCGGTAAATGCCGTTCAGGCTGTCCGGCACCGTGTCGATAAAGCAGCTGGAAAGCTGGTAGTACGGCTTGCGGGCGTTGGACAGCGTCGGCGTCGCCATCGTGACTTGCAGCTGGCTGAGCATGTCGTAAAACCGACGCACCCAGCCAAGCCGGTCGGCTTTTTCCTCCATCGCCAGGTGAAGGGCGATTCCTAAAAACATTTCCTGCGGCGTTTCCAGCGGAACGTGTTTTTGGTTGCGGATGACGTAGCGTTTGAGCAGCAAATCCAGTCCCGACCACGTGAACAAGTCGTCGCGCGAATCGTCCATGAACGTGGCGGCTTCCAAAATTTCCTGCCGGGTGTAGTTTTCCAAAATATAGCGCCCATACAACCCTTCGTGGGTCAAATAGACGATTTTTTCATAAAAGTCGCGCAAGCCACGCTCGTTTAAATCGGCCGCGAGCTGCTTGCGGAACGCGTAATTGAGAAAGCGGGCCGCGATGTGCTCCCACTGGGGCGTTTCCTGGCTTGTCAGCTCGATTGTCGCTTTTGTCAAGGCGTCCAGCAGCTCTTTGGCGGACATGTTCGGCTTGGCGAAGCCGGAAAACTGGCCGGCCAGCGTCGTGAGCGCGTACTGGTCCTGGTCGAAATCGCGCTGGATTTGCAGCAGAACGGGCTCAAGACCCGGATCGAGAACGAGGTTCAGGATCGTCTGGCGCGCTTTGCGAAGCTCGGTCCGTTTGTGGCGGTACAGGATATAGCTTTTCGCCACATCGTAGTAGCCTTGCTCCATCAAGGCGCGTTCGACTTCGTCCTGGATGTGCTCGACGGACGTGGTTTCTTCCGTGACGCGCAGCTCCACCCGGGTGAGCAGGGCGGCCAGCTCGGACGCGGCCGGCTCGATCCCGAGACTGAGAAACGACTTGCGGATCGCTTCCGTGATCTTGCGCGGATCGTACGCTTCCAGCGCTCCGCTTCTTTTCTTTATATACATGGTATTCCTCCAAATCTTTTTCCGTCTTTATTGATACCACGATGCATTCTCAAATACAAATCGCAGCATTCGCGAAAAGGAAACCTTGTTTGGCGTAAATTCCGAAATTTGCACATTTTGTTGAAAGAAGCGGACAATGAAAACGTTTTCTGCTGAAAGAAAATTCATAAAGCTCTTACATTTTGCGTAAAAATTGATACTTTTTAAAAAGAAAGAATGGTTGGACCAAAAAATATTGAAAGTAAAATCTGTTTTATGGGAAATGTTTGAAACTTATTTCTTTTTCTGTATACTTGGAATCAGCTTCGACGAGTGAAAAATCTTGTCGAGAGAAAATAAATCTATATTTTTGAATATTCATCAATATCGTTATTTAAAGACAAACAAGGAGAAACACATGAGAAATTTAGAAAAGTATGAAGGAGTTATTCCCGCGTTTTACGCTTGCCTGGACGAGAACGGCAACGTGGACGAAAACGGCGTGCAGGCGCTGACCCGCTATTTCATCGACAAAGGCGTGAAAGGCATTTACGTGAACGGTTCGAGCGGCGAGTGCATTTACCTGACGGTTCCGGAACGCAAAAAGGTGCTGGAAAACGTCATGAAAGCCAACGACGGGTCGTTGACCGTTATCGCCCATGTGGCGTGCAACTCGACGGAAGAGTCGAAAGAGCTGGCGCGTCATGCCGAGGCGCTTGGCGTGGACGCGATCGCTTCCATTCCGCCAATCTATTTCAAGCTGCCGGAGCACGCCATCGCCAAATACTGGAACGACATTTCGGACGCGGCGCCAAACACGGACTTTATCATCTACAACATTCCACAGCTCGCGGGTGTCGCCTTGACGCCGGGACTGTATGCGGAAATGCGAAAAAATCCGCGCGTTATCGGCGTGAAAAACTCGTCGATGCCGGTGCAGGACATCCAGATGTTTTGCGCGGATGGCGGCGAGGATCACATCGTGTTCAACGGACCGGACGAACAATTCATTTCGGGGCGTCTGATGGGCGCCAAAGCCGGGATCGGCGGCACGTATGGCGTGATGCCGGAACTGTTTTTGAAAATGGACGAATGCCTCAAAAACAAAGATTTGGAAACGGCGCGTGCCATTCAATACGACGTCAACTCGATCATTTATAAAATGTGCTCGGCGCATGGCAACATGTACGCGGTCATCAAGGCCATTTTGAAAAAGAACGAAGGGCTTGAGCTGGGAACGGTGAAAGCGCCGCTCGCGCCGCTTTGCGAGGCGGACATGGTCATCGTGGACGAGGCGGCTGACATGATTTGCGCCGCGAAGAAAAAATACCTCTAAAAAAACAAGAGAAGGAGAATTTCATGCAAGGTTTTACGATTATTGATTTTATTATTCTGGTCGTCTATCTGGGCGCGGTTCTCGTCGCTGGATTGTTCTTTGCCAAAAAAGACATGAAGGGCAAGGAATATTTCAAAGGAGACGGAACGATTCCTTGGTGGGTGACGTCGGTTTCGATTTTCGCGACGCTGTTGTCGCCAATCTCGTTTTTGTCGCTGGCCGGCAACTCGTATGCCGGAACGTGGATCATGTGGTTCGCGCAGCTGGGTATGCTGATCGCGATTCCGCTGACGATTCGTTTCTTTTTGCCGGTTTACGCCAAATTGAACATCGACACCGCCTACCATTATTTGGAGCTGCGGTTTGGCTCGAAGGCGCTTCGTATTTTGGGCGCCATCATGTTTATCATTTACCAGGTGGGCCGGATGTCGATCATTATGTACCTGCCTTGCATGGTGCTTTCCTCGCTGACGAACATCAACGTCAACGTCCTCATTTTGATCATGGGCGTCATCGCGATCATCTACTCGTACACGGGCGGTTTGAAATCGGTGCTTTGGACCGACTTCATCCAAGGCGCCGTGCTCATCGTGGGTGTGACGTTTGGCTGCGTGTACCTGCTTTCGCACATCGACGGAGGTCTGGGTGCGGTGTTCAACTCGTTTTGGTCGGAACAAAAGTTTCTGGCGCCAAACCAGCCGCTCTTTGACGCGAACCTGCTGCGCGACTCCGTGTTCCTGCTGATTTTTGGCGCGGGTCTGAACACGATGGGCTCCTACGTGTCCTCGCAGGACATCGTGCAGCGGTTCACGACGACGACGGATACGAAAAAGCTGAACAAGATGATGCGCACGAATGGCTTGCTTTCGATTTTCATGGCGACGGTGTTCTACTTGATTGGTACGGGACTGTACGTGTTCTACCAGCAAAATCCGCTGCCGCCAGCGGCCGCGCAGGACCAGATCTTCGCAAGCTATATCGCCTTCGAGCTGCCGGTGGGCATTACCGGCTTGCTGCTGGCAGCCATTTACGCGGCTAGCCAGTCGACGCTTTCGACCGGTTTGAACTCGGTCGCTTCCTCGTGGACGCTGGACATTCAGTCGCGGATCTCGAAAAAGGAAATGAGCTTTGAAAAACAAACGAAAATCGGCCAGTACGTGTCGTTGTTTGTCGGCATTTTCGCCATCGCCGTAGCCATTTTGCTGGCCAGCGGCGGCGTGACGAGCGCCTACGAGTGGTTCAACGGATTCATGGGACTTGTGCTCGGTATTCTTGTCGGCATCTTCGTGCTGGGCGTGTTCTTCAAATCGGCCAACACGTTTGGCGCGTTCATGGGCTTTATCGCCGCGTCGATCATCATGATCGTCATCAAGTACCAGTTTACGGACATCTCGATTTGGTCGTACTCGATGATTTCGATCGCGATCTCGCTTCTTGTCGGGCTGCCATGCAGCTGGCTGTACACGAAGTTCACGCACAAAGTGCTGGAAGTGCTTCCGTACACGACGTACGCCGACTTTAAAAAGGAAAAGGCGTCTGCCCGCATGGAAAAACTGGTGAAACCGGCAAAAGGAACGACGTTATGATTTTTGGACAAATCAAACACAAGAACGACGAGACGTTGAGCCAAGGCGTCCGCGCGGCGCTCGACTTTGCCCGGACGCACGATTTGGCGGCGTTTGAATTGGGAAAACATGAAATCGACGGCGACGATTTGTTCGTCAACGTCGTGGAATACGAAACGACTTCGCCGCAGGATCGTTTCTGGGAAGCGCATCGCGACTATTTGGACGTGCATGTGCCGTTGCGAGGCGACGAGCAAATCGACTTGAACTTTTTGACCAACATGGCTGTTAAAGACTATGAGAAAGCCGCGGACTTCGTTTCGATGGATGGTGGAAAAAACGCGAGTATCGTCATGGCGCCGGGCGACTTTCTCGTTTGCGATCCGCAGGACGCGCACCGGACGGCGGTGGCGGTCGACGGAAAGCCGGAACGAATCAAAAAAGCGATTTTTAAAGTAAAAATTGAACAATAAGACAGAACGGCACCGGGGTACTGGTGCTTTTCTGCATCGTATAAAGGAGGATTTATCATGAATACGTTTGCGTGTGTGGATATTGGCGGAACGGCCATTAAATACGGGATCTTGCGTGCGGATGGCACGATCGTGGAAAAGACGGAAACGCCGACCCAGGCGCATTTGGGCGGCGTGGCGCTGGCTGGCAAAGTGAAGGGGCTTGTCGAAGCGCTGATCAAAAAGGATCCGGCCATCGCGGGGGTGGCGATCTCGTCGGCGGGCGTCGTGGACAGCGAGAAAGGATGCATCATTCACGCTTCGGACGCGATTCCCGGATATATCGGCGTCGACTACAAGGAAGTCGTTGAACGGCCGCTGGGTCTGCCGGTGGAAGTGGAAAACGACGTGAACTGCGCGGGTCTGGCGGAGGCGAAAAGCGGCGCGGGCCAAGGAGCTTCCTCGATGCTCATGCTGACGATCGGAACGGGGATCGGCGGCTGCTTTATCGAAAACGGGCAGCTGCTGAACGGCTCGTGTTTTTCGGCGTGCGAGGTCGGATACATCCCGATCGACGGCGTGCCGTTTCAGGATGCGGGCGCGACGACGGCGCTGGTCCGGGATGTGGCGAATCGGAAAGGCGAACCGGAGGAAGAATGGAACGGCAAGCGGATCTTCGCGCTGGCGGATGCGGGCGATGCGGATTGCGTCGCAGCGGTCGACACCATGTGCGAGGTGCTGGGCCAGGGCATGGCGATGATTAGCTTTGTGCTCAATCCGGAGAAAATCGTGCTTGGCGGCGGCATCATGGCGCAGGGCGAAAAGATGCGGGATCGTCTGGAACGGGCGTTTGCGGCGCATACGATCCCGCTGATCGCCAAAAACACGAAGATCGCGTTCGCGGGCCACGCCAACGACGCGGGCATGCAGGGCGCGCTCGTGCATTTTTTGAATAAGCACCCGGAACTGGGCGGCGAGAACCATGGATAACCAGTACAAGTCTGTCCTTCCTAAAATCGAGTCGGCGTACGAGAAGCTGACGCAGCTGGAAAAAAGCGTGGCGGATTTCTTTTTGAGCAATCGGCAAATCGTCGATTTTTCCGCCAAAAGCATGAGCGTGCGGCTGGCGATTTCGGAGGCGACGTTGTCCCGGTTCGCGAAAAAGTGCGGATTCCGGGGGTATCGGGAGTTCATTTATTTATATGAGAGCTCCCTGAACCAGTCGGAGCTGTACGAGACGGTGGCGCAAAGCTCGAAATCGGTATTGCGGGCGTACGAGATCCTGCTGAACAAAAGCTATTCTCTGATCGACGAGGACCAGATGAGCCGGGTGACGGAGATGCTTTCCCTGGCGCGGCGCACCTATGTGGCGGGTAAGGGAAGCTCGGGCTACGCGGCGATGGAAATGGCGCACCGGTTTACACGTGTAGGCGTGGACATCAACGCGCTGACCGACTCGGAAATGATGATGATCCAGGCGGTCATGCGTCAGGAGGACGATTTGGCGATTGGCTTTTCGCTTTCGGGCGCGAGCCGGGAGGTCGTCGGTTTTTTGCAGGAATCGAAGCGAAAGGGCGCGACGACGGTGCTGGTGACGGCCAGCGCGGACGAGCACCACAAGGCGTATTGCGACGAGATTATCTTCGTGCCATCGCTGAAGCACATGGACCGGGGCAATCTCATTTCCCCGCAGTTTCCGTTGCTCGTGCTGATCGACATGTTGTATACGAGCTTTATGGAACTGGACCGGGCGCGTAAGCTCAAACTGCATGAGCAGACGCGCAAGGCGATTGATAAATGATGCAAAATTGAAAATTACACGTCGGCATGTCCGGCGTTTTTTTTGAGAGGAGCTTCAACTTGTTTAAGTAACGTGATATAAAGAAGTTGAAGGGAAAACTCATCGACAAGAAGGCGATGTTGACACGAAAAAAGGATAAATGAGGATCGAACCGTTTACACGTCGGCGTGTCCGGCGTTTTTTGTTGTGATTGGACGGCGTTTTCGTTATTCTAAAAAGGAAGGAAAAAAGGAGAAGAGAATGAAAAAAAGATACCAACATGGCATGGCGCTGGCGATGTGCTTGTCGCTGCTTTGCGGATGCGCGGCTTCGGGACGCGAGTACACGGCGCAGGTGCCAAAGACTGTGAAGTATTCGGACGACAACATCGACGCGTGGTCTGAAAACAAGCAGGAACTGGCGAACCAGTACGAAGGGTACGCCGACGACATGGATCCGTTTTATGAAAAGATGACGTCGACGCTGCTGGCAAAGGAGAAAAACGGGGTCATTTCGCCGCTCAACTTGTACATGGCGATGGGCATGCTGGCAAAAACGAGCGCCGGACAAACGCAGGCGCAGATCCTGGATGTGCTCAACCAGAAGGACACGGACGCGCTGGAAAAGAAGGTGAACGCCTTGTGGCTGGCGACGTACAGCGACGATGGCCGGATGACGAGCCGGCTGGCCAATTCGCTGTGGCTCGACGAAGGATTCCAATACAAGGAGGCGACGCTCAAAGCGCTGGCCGAGGATTTCCATGCCTCGTCGATGATTGGAAAGATGGGCAGCGACGCGTTCAACGAGCGGCTGCACACGTGGATGAATGAAAACACGGGCGATTTGTTGAAGAAGGAAGTCGCCGATGTGAACTGGAGCGACCAGACCCGGCTGGGCCTTGTGTCGACGCTGTATTATCAAAACACGTGGACCAGCAAGTTCGACGCGGCGCAAAACACGCACGAGACGTTCCATGGCCGTTCGGATGAAAAGGCCGAGTTCATGCATGGTCAAATGACGGTGCCATACGTGAAGACGGACGCGTACGAGGCAATCGCGCTGCCGATGGACGACGGCGCGAGAATGTGGCTGTACAAGCCGGTGGATTCGCCAAACGCGGTATGGAGCGAGAGAAAAAGCGACGAAGGGGAGCGGCGCATCGTCAACGTGTCGCTGCCAAAATTCGACGTGGCCGCCACGATGCAGTTGAAAGACGCGTGGGAAGCGCTTGGCATCACGGATGTGTTCGACGCGTCAAAGGCGGATTTCTCCCCGTTGAGCGACGAGGATCTGGTTCTTTCCAGCGTCGAGCATGGCGCGCGGGTGAAAGTGGACGAGTCGGGTGTCGAGGGTGGCGCCTACACGGTCATGTCGATCGAGGCGACGTCTTTGATCGAGGAGGAGCCAGTCGACTTCACGCTGGACCGGCCGTTCGCGTTCACGATCGAAAGCGCGGATGGATCGCTGCTGTTTGCCGGACAGGTGTATTCGCTCGATGCGTGACGGGAAAGGACAGTTTCGGCAGGGACTGAAAGATGGCGTGCCTGTCGCGCTCGGTTATTTTTCCGTGTCGATCGCCTTTGGCATGATGGGCGTTTTGCTTGGCCGGCCCGTTGGCGAGACGGTGCTCGTTTCCCTGACGAATCTGACAAGCGCGGGACAGTTCGCGGGCGTGCGGCTGCTGGCGGCCGGCGGCACGCTCGTCGAGTTGTTTTTGACGACGCTCATCATCAACGCCCGGTATTTTCTCATGGCGCTTTCCGTGTCGCAAAAGCTGGATCCCAAAGTGACGTGGAAGGAGAAGCTGCTCATCGCGTTTGGGATAACCGACGAGATCTTCGCGGTTTCGATGGGCCATAAAGGCGCGTTGACGTTTTGGTATATGATGGGGCTGATCGCTTTGCCCGTGCTGGGCTGGACGCTGGGAACGTATACGGGCGCGGTGGCCAGTTCCGTGCTGCCTGACAGTGTCACGAGCGCGTTTGGCATCGCGTTGTACGGCATGTTCATCGCCATCGTGGTGCCGGCGGCGAAAGACCACAAAAACGTGTTTTGGGCGGTGGCGCTTTCGATACTGGCCAGCTGCGTTTTGTTTTATGCGCCATGGTTTTCGTTTTTGAGCGATGGCTGGAGCGTGATCGTCGTGACGGTGGGAATCAGCGCTTTGATGGCGTTTATTGCGCCAATCGACGAGCAGGAAAGGATGGATGAAGATGGCGATTGCGGGTTTGATGGTGATGGCCCTGACGACGTATGTCATTCGGGTGAGTCCGTTTTTGATTTTTCGCAGGAAGATCACGAATAGGCGGGTGCAAAGCTTTTTGTTTTATGTGCCATACGTCGTGCTGTCGGCGATGACGTTTCCGGCCGTGTTTTACGCGACTGGCAATATGGCGGCTTCGATCGCGGGTACGATCGTGGCGACGGGTCTGGCGTACCGGCGGCACAGTCTGCTTGTCGTCGCGATTGGCGCGGCGGCGGCCGTGCTGGTCGTGGAGCTTGTATGAGCGGCACGCGCAAGGCGGGTATCGAAGATATGCCGTTCGTGTACGAGCGGATGTGCGATTTGGAGCAGACGATCTTCGACCGGGAACGGTTCGCGGTTTTGTTTGAGGCGCAGCTCGACGACAAGACGATGGAATCGCTGATTTACGAGGTGGATGGCGTGCCGGCGGCCTACGCCGCGATACGGTACGGGACATATTTGCACCATTGCGCCAAGACGGCGGAACTGATCGAACTGGACGTCGTCGAGCCGATGCGAAAAGAAGGCGTCGGGACAAAATTTTTAAAGGATATCGAGATGCTGGCACGTCAAAAAGGATGCGTGGAGCTAGCGCTTGCGACGAATCAAAAGCGAAAAAAGGCGCACCGGTTTTACGAAAAACGAGGGATGAAACAGACGCACTTCACGTATACGAAAAATATTTAAGAAAACCTTAAGAAATGTATTGACTTTCCTAGGACAATCCAGTATATTATGGAAGCAAGTTGTTTGGGGAAGCGACTTGTAACATCATAATAATGAAAAAAAGCGAATCGGGAATCCAATTATTATACTTTCAAATGAATAATACTATCCTATACTCAATCCTTGATACCATATTCTAGTAGCATGGTTCCTCTTTCGGTCGCAGAAGATTGCGAAAGGATTTCCGAGCGCCTTGATTATGTGTGAGCTGAATACTCTACATAAAAAGACACCCGAAAGAAAAGAGCATGTTATATACAATTTGAGAGCGTCGGCTCTCATTTTTTTTTATATTCTGCCCGTAAAAAAAGGAATACCCGTTTCGTTCGAACGCGGATATTCCTTTTTGTTTTGCGTTGCCGGTCGTTCGTTACTCGTCTTCCGCCCAAGGAATGATGAACGCCATGTCGTGCATATAATCGGAAAAGCCGGGCCAGGAAACGATCGCTTTGTCACGGATCGTTTGAAGATGGTCTTTCCATTGCTCGTAAAGCGTCTCGTCCTCGCCTGCCATGCCCGCGACTTCGTAATACGTGTCGAATACGGCGTCGCAAAAGCCGGCTTCATTTGTTTCCCCGTAGTCAAGAGCCAGGTCGATAAAGGTCAAGCACAATTCGCCAAACGAGTCGTTTCCCAGTCCAAGTTGTTGAAAATCCGACAAGACGCGCTGCGCCTTTTCCAGGGAAAAAGGGCGTTTGCGAAAAATCGCATAAAGCTCGTTTTTGCTTGCCTCGAATTGTTTTGGTCCTTTTCTTTTTGTTGAATCCATTCCCATTTGTTTTCTCCTCTTTTGTGTTTTTATACTTTCTGTTGCATCCATTGTAACAAACAGCAGGGCGATCGCCAAAGGGGAATTGTCAGGGAGCGGGAAATGATTTCTCCAGCAAATCTCCAGCAAATCTCCAGCAAATCAAAGCTAAAAAAGGAATATCATACTTTAAGTAAAGTGGTTACTCCTTATTTAATTTGATTTTTTTAATAGTTGCAGGCAAAAATCTCCAGCAAATCTCCAGCAAATCTCATTTATAATTGCTTGGCAAGAATATTCAGTGCCTCTTTCGTTAATGTAAGAAGTTCTTGATTCGAACGAGTGATTGTATATTTTGTGGCTACAGATTTTCCGACACGTTTGATGATTTCTTTTTTGCAAAGCGAGTCTAAGGTTTGTTTAGTATGGTATTCACTTAATTCTGTTGCTTCCTGGATTTCCTTTTTTGCCTTAGGGTTAGGGTAGTTTGTCAAATAATTGATTATAAGTATCTCTTTTTCCGTTAGATCGGGGTAGCTATCAGCAAATTTAACAGTCCAGATAGATAATCGAGTTTTTTCTAAGTCGGTTTCTATTTTTGGTGTTCTAAATTTCCATTTTAAAGAAGTCCCAAATATTTGTTGGCCACCAAAACCTTGTCTTTCGGAAAAACCGCAATTTCTAAAAAAACTCATAAGCATTTCATTGCGAGGTCGAGACTCTCCTCCTTGAGTAAATTGATTAATTGGAATTAGAAGTTGACCAGGATTCTCAAAAATATAAACGCCATTATGAATTTCGATTTTAATAGACGGATAGGATTGCTCATAATCCGCATGTGCTAAACAATTTACAAGAGCTTCGCGTAAAGATACTTCGATTGCCCTAGGATTCGATCTTTCTAAATTTTCATCTAATGCGAAAGGGGAATTAAAGCTATTGAGAAATTTTTCCCAAACTATATTAAAAAAGTTGTATACATTCATTTCAAAATCATAAAATTCGTCAGAAGCAATGCGATCATCCCATCTATTCTGCCCGGAGATACGATTAAAATAATCCAGATGAAAATGTGGATAAACTTTTTTAATTGATTGATATTTACCTAAAAAGAGCAAAGTTCCTCTTTTAATAGCATAAGTATTATTTTTTTGAAGATAAATAGCACCGATTCTTATAAGAAAATCTGTATCAGATAATGATTCAAAACGATTAGGATATTGCTGATTAAATTTTTTTCTATAACGATTTATTGTAGGAGAGTCTAAATCATCTAAAGAAGTGTTAGGTGCTGACAAAGAATCCATATCTGGCTTTGCGTTTCTAAACGTAGCGCGTAATTCATCGTTTGTCATTTTTAAATCAGCACTTCCTTTTCTGATAAATGAATTTTCAATATTTCCGCCACAAAAAACTGGTTTTTTGGATAAAGGAGCTTCTTCAATATCTATTTGAAGAATCGTTTTTCCATCAATGTTAATTAAGGTTATATTTTCCTCATTGGAATTATCATAGTTTACTTTACTTGGATTTCGGCAAGTGACAATGAAATCATCAATTACTTTTCTAGGATTTTCGACGCCTAAGATGATATTTTTAGGAGAATTTTCTTTGATTCCTAAATAAATTGTTCCACCATTTGTATTTGAAAAAGCGGAATAGGTCTCCCATAAATCTTTGGGCAGAAATTTACTTTTTTTTATTTCAGTAGAACAATCTTCTTTGAGTGTTTCAAAGAAGGTTCTATCTTTTTCACCTTGTACTATTTGCATACCAAATCTCCTTTTTATTTTATCCTACATAGGAAATTTAAAAAAGTAAATAATGCTGAAACGAGGATTGGAAATTTTCCCAAAAATGGTGCCGGCCATGTCAAAAAACACGGAAAAATGTAAACGCTTTTCAGGTTTTGTTTCTGAGCTTTCAAGCGTATAGTAAAAGTGAATAAAGGTAATGGAGGAGCCTGACGTGAACAAGAATGATAGACAATATGCCAAATGTTCGATTTTGCTGAATGAACAAACCGCTTTGCAAATGGAAGGCGGAAAAGTGAAATTGGCGATTCTTCCGGTTCGCCGAAAAATGTGGGGTGACGTTTTGAACGACCATTTTAAACGGCGGGAAGAAGAAAAAAAATCGGCGTATTTCGGTTAAATATACAGCAGGCAGCGCGACTGCCTTTTTTTGTGGAAAAGAGGTTTTGAAAATGAGAAATAAAGTGGATATTCCTTTTGAAAACGCCATCCAGGCAGGTGGACGGGTCGTGCGCCACGACAAAGAGGGAAAGCTGGTCGAAGCGCCTTCCGGCGTGTGGATGCTGCGCCAGCCAAACGAGTCCGTGTGTCGGGCGTGGCTGGCCGGGCTGGATCGCCAAAAGGTCGAGGTGATGATGGTGCAAGGGAAGAAAGCGCGGGATCTTGCCATGGTGACGCTTGGGTTTTCCTCGGCGCACGCCTGCCAGCTGGTCGTTTGGCCAAATTCGAAAGCCCCGGCGACAGCTTTGACGCTTTCCTTCCGGAAGGCGCGGGCCGATGATTTGGATTTCATCACCTCCCGTTACGATTTGCTCGAGCGGGAGGAGCTGGCCGCCTACATTGACAACGGGTATCTTTGGATCGCCTTACACGAACAAACGCCGATCGGGTTTGTCGGCCGCCACGCGGAAGGTAGCATGGGACTGCTTGAAGTGTTCGAACCGTTTCGGCGGCATGGCTTTGGCGCGCAGCTGGAAACATTCATGATTGGACAAATGCTTTCGGAAGGATTCACGCCTTACGCGGATGTGTTCGCCGACAACGGAAACTCTCTTTCTTTGCAGCGAAAGCTTGGGATGACGTTTGTTCCTTGCGAAACGTTCTGGCTGTTTTGAATAGCGTTCAAACAGGCGATCGTGGCTTTTTTTTGTATAATGGGGGCAAAAGAAAGGAAACCACACAATGTCAATGGAACTATTACAAGGGGTGCTCATTCCGTTTCTCGGAACGACATTGGGCGCCGCCTGCGTGTTTTTTGTGAAACACAACGTCCATGCCGGCACCCAGCGCGCGCTGACCGGATTCGCGGCCGGCGTCATGGTCGCCGCCTCGATTTGGAGCTTGCTCGTGCCCGCCATGGAACAATCGGAATCGCTGGAAGCGTTCGCGTTCGTGCCCGCGGTGGCGGGCTTTTGGATCGGGATTTTGTTTTTATGGATCCTGGATCATGTCGTTCCCCATTTGCATCAAGGCAGCGACGAGCCGGAAGGGGTCAAGGCGGCGCTCAATCGAAGCACGATGCTCGTTTTGGCCGTCACGCTGCACAACATCCCGGAAGGCATGGCGGTTGGCGTGGTGCTGGCCGGCGCGGCGCAAAACGGAATGATTTCCCTCGCTTCCGCGATGGTGCTCTCGCTTGGCATCGCGATTCAAAACTTTCCCGAAGGGGCGATCATTTCGCTACCGTTAAAATCGGAAGGCATGGGGAAGGCGAAAGCGTTTGGCTATGGCGTCTTGTCGGGCGTCGTGGAGCCGATCGCCGCGGTGGCGACGATTTTGGCCGCGCGCTATGTCGTGCCCGTCCTGCCGGTGCTGCTCAGCTTCGCGGCCGGCGCGATGATGTATGTTGTCGTCGAGGAACTCATCCCGGAAATGTCGGCCGGCAAGCATTCCAACGTGGGAACGCTTTGGTTCGCGGTCGGATTCACGCTCATGCTCGCGCTCGATGTGGCGCTCGGATAAAAACAGGTCGTTTCGCCTCGAATGCCACTCTGTAACAAAAAGAAAGAAAATGAAATAGATTTAATTTTTTTCAAAAAAGTATGAAAAAGACTTGCATATTCGAAAAAAGAGGCGTATTCTTAGGACATCCAATTCGAAGCAAAGGCGCTTATGGACTTGATCAACGGGGATCGGGTCGATAAGCGTCTTTTTCGCTTTTTGGAACAATCGAAAAGGAGAGAGTAGATATGATGGAAGAAGTATTGAGTCAAGTCTTTGGGATTTGGTTTCTGATCGGAGCCGCTTTGGTTTTCTTCATGCAAGCCGGATTCGCGATGGTGGAAGCGGGATTCACGCGGGCGAAAAACGCCGGCAACATCATCATGAAAAACACGATGGACTTTTGTTTGGGAACCGTCGCGTTTCTGATTTTAGGATTCAGCCTGCTTTGCGGAACGGGCGGAAGTCCCTGGATTGGCTGGGGCGCCCATCCGCTGACGGATTTCGCGACCACCGACTGGTCGACGTTTACCTTCAACCTTGTATTTTGCGCCACGGCCGCCACGATCGTTTCCGGCGCGATGGCGGAACGAACGAAGTTTATTTCCTATTGCGTGTACTCGTTTGTGATCAGCTTGCTCATTTATCCAATCGAGGCCCACTGGGTATGGGGACCGGACGGATTTTTGACCGCGATGGGATTCCACGATTTCGCGGGATCGGCCGTTATTCACTTCGCGGGCGGGATTTGCGCCTTCATCGGCGCGGCGATGCTGGGCGCCAGAATTGGCAAGTTTGACGCCGACGGCAAGCCGCACGGCATTCCTGGACACAACATTGTCATCGGGGCGCTGGGCGTGTTCATCCTCTGGTTTGGCTGGTATGGATTTAACGGGGCGGCCGCGAAAAGCGGGGTGCAGCTCGCGACGATTTTCGCCACGACGACAGTCGCGCCGGCGCTGGCGGCATGCGCGGTCATGGTGTTCACGTGGCTTCGTTACGGCAAGCCGGATGTGTCGATGACACTCAACGGCGCGCTGGCCGGACTGGTCGCCGTGACGGCCGGATGCGACGCGGTCAACGTGTTTGGCGCTTGCGTCATCGGCATCGTGGCCGGCTTGATTTGCTGCTTCATGGTATGGCTGCTCGATTATAAACTGCACGTCGACGATCCGGTCGGCGCCGTGGCGGTGCATTTCGCCAACGGGCTGTGGGGGACGATCGCGGTTGGATTGTTCGCGTGCGGCACCGAAACGATGCCGGAAGCGGCCGGCCTGTTTTACGGCGGCGGATGGGATCAGCTGCTCGTCCAGCTGTTTGGCTTGCTTTGCATCGGCGTGTGGACGGCCGTGACGATTTTCATTACCTTCTATTTGATCAAAAAGACGATTGGTTTGCGCGTGACCCCGCACGAGGAAATCATGGGTCTTGATAAAGAGGAGCATGGCTTGGAAAGCGCGTACGCCGGATTCACGATGGCGACGGAAATGAGCCCTTACGCGCCGATTCAAGTCGATGTGCCGAAAAAAGACAGCGTAGTCGTTGATGTCGAGGACGCGGTGCCGGTGCGGATGAAAGATGGAACAGGCGCTTTCTCGCAAGTGACGATCATTACGAAACCGGACCGGTTCGAAGCGTTGAAAAAAGAGCTCGATCAAATCGGAATCGGCGGCATGACGGTCGCCAATGTCATGGGCATGGGCGTCCAGAAAGGACAGACGACGTACTACCGCGGGGCGGAAGTCGAGTCGAAACTGCTGCCGAAGATGAAAGTCGAAATCGTCGTATCGGAAGTGCCGGTACAAAAGGTTGTCGACGCGGCGCGCAAAGCGTTGTATACCGGGTCGATTGGCGATGGCAAGATCTTCGTGTACGACGTGGAAAACGTCATCCGGATCTCCTCGGGCGAAACCGGAAAGGAAGCGCTGCAATACGCGAAATAAATGCGGAGGGACTTCGGTCCCTTTTTTGCGTGAAAAAGGGAAGGCCTGGCCTTCCCGGAGGATAAAAGATTGAGGAGTTGTCCTTGCTTAACGTTTTGAGGAGATCAGTTTTTTGCCTGCTCCAAAACGGCTTGGCCGTTGATGCGTCCGTAGTCGGTCATTGAAATGACATCGAGCGGGACGTTGTGCTTGTCGGCGATTTCTTTTGATAGCCGACTTGCGGGCCGAGCAAAGCGACGTTGATGCCTTCGATATGGCGGTCGAGCTCGTTGAGCGGGTAGGCGACGATATCGGCGTCAAGGCCTTCTTCTTTGGTCGCCTCTTTCATTTTTTCAACGAGCAGGCTGGTGGACATGCCCGCGTTGCAAAACAAGCGAATTTTCATGAATTTCCCTCCTGTAAAAGAAATGTGTCGATAAAATCGGCGATGCCGTCATGGTCGTTGTCGCCAATGATGAAGTCGGCCACGCGCTTCGTGGCGTCGGAGCCGTTGGCCATCGCCACGCCAATCCCGGCTTGCAGCACCATGTCGTGGTCGTTGTCGGCGTCACCAAACGCGCACACATCCTCAAGCGTCATGCCAAATGGTTCAATGGCCATCTGGATGCCGAGCGGCTTGCTGATGCGCGGATCCATGTATTCATACAAGATGCTGGCGGTTTTCAGGGCGGCCGACTTGTATCGCTCATTGGCAAACGTGCTTGCTCTTTCCACAACTTGATCCATGGTTTCCGGATCGCAGACAATCATCACTTTTGGCTTGGGCTCGGTGAGAAACGCGTCAAAGTCGACGACTTTGTATGGAACATGGTCGGCTTTCGACAAACTTTGAATGTGGCGGTCGTCTTTCGGGGCGTACAGGATGCCATCGTATGGAATCGCGAAGTTGACGTCCATATCGTCATAGTGGTCCATGATTTCGTGAATGAGCGCTCCATCCAGTGGAAACGCGGACTGGATCCGGTTCCAGTTGCGGTCCGCCACTTCCGCGCCACCCGTTCCGACGAGGATGTCGATAATCGAATCGAGCTTCCATTTTGGCAGCAGCGTTTCGACGCTGTTGACATCCCGGCCGGTACTTAGTCCCAACAGCACGCCAGCCTCGCGCGCCTTTTTCAAAGCGGACAATGTTTTTTCGGTCACGATGCCTTCACTGTTAAGCAGCGTGCCATCCAGATCGAAAAACAAGATTTTTGGTTGGTTCATATTCAATGCCTCCTTGCATGTTTAGTATAGGAAAACGAAAGCGGAAATGCCGGAAACGGAGGGAATACGAAAAAAAAGTCCCATCGAAATTTCGTTTTGAAAGCGAACGATGGGATTTTCGTGTCAGTCGTCGATTGTCGGGTTGAGCCGGTGGTAATACAAAAACTTTTTGTCAAGGTTTTCCTCGTAGCTTGTTTGAAAGTAAATGGCGTACAAGACGTCGAGCGTGTACAACAGGCTCATTCTTGTCGCGAACGAGGAAATCTTGCGGTAATGGTGCTCGTTGTGGTCGATCCATAAATGCGCTTTCACATTTTGAAAGACGCTTTCGTATCCGGGCGCGCTCAACAGGATGACGGGGGTGCGCGATTGTTCGAGCGCGTAGGCGATGGCGGGAATCGTTGAAGAGCGTCCTTCCATCGTGAGCACGATCGCGAGATGGTCGGGACCGGCGCTGGCGGCCATGAGCGTTTGCTCGTAGTCGTTTTCGGCCATGTGGACGTTTACGCCGATTTCGCGCAGCTGGAACTGGAAGTTTTTAAAGAAGCCCAGATTGCCGGCCGACGTGTACAAGTCGATCGCTTTCGCGTTGCGCATCGCTTTGCACGCTTCATACAAGCTGTACAGGTCGAACAAGTTTTTCTGGCTGGCCAGAGTGCTGTCGTAATCGGCCTTGAGCTGTTCGATGATTTCGTAGTGCGTCTGCATATGGGAAAACGGAAAATTTTTGTCGACATCCGCCTTTTCTTTTTCCCGGTGCAGCAGCGATTTGGAAATCTCGGCTTGCAGCGTGGAAAACCCGTCGAGGCCGAGTTTGGAAAGCAGCCGATACAAGGAGGAGGTGGAAACGTAGCACGTTTGGGCAAGTTGTTTTGGGGTGGTGGCCAGAACGGACTCGGGGTTGGCGAGAATGTGGTTCACGACGACTTGCTCGCTTTGTGTCCATGGGGAATCCAGCTCGAGGCGGGTAAGAAAATCCATAAGTTCCTCCTTTTTGGTTTATCATAACAGAAAAAAGGCCTCCGACGAGGCCTTTTTCCAAGAAAGTTTTAAGAAAGGGAATTTGATTATGAAGTGAGCTTTGTTTTAGCTCACCTGTATTAAACCATATCCGGATGGTCGTGCCAATGGAAACGCTCACTTTTTTATAAGAAAAGGGCGATGAGCAAGGCGGGCAGCAAATTGGCGACTTTGATCGTTTTTGGCCAAATCAAATTGACGCCCACGCAAAAGATGAGGACGTTGCCGACGACGGACAAGTTGTCCAGTGCCCCGTCCGCGAGCAAAAACACGAGAAACGACGACAAGACGGTAATCGTTCCTTGAAGCAGGCCGACGGGGATGGCGGAAAACACGCACCCGACGCCCAGAGAGGCGCTTAAGACGAACACGATGATGAAGTCGAGCAGTGACTTGGCGTACAGCGTGGATGGATCGTGGAACACACCGTCCTGGATAGCGCCGACAATGGCCATCGCGCCGATGCACACGGTCAGCGTGGTCGTGACGAACCCTTCCATGAACAGCTTGTTTTTGGCGTTGCCGCTTTTTTGCTTGAGCCACGCGCCAAAGCGTTCAAGCCAGCCTTCGATGTCGATCCAGTCGCCAACGATCGCCCCGATGGCAAGCGAGACGATGAGCATCATGGAAAACGAGCCGTGGAGCATGGATTCCATCGCGCCCGAGATGGCGAGAAACAGCACGCACACGCCGTTGATTTTCATCAGCAGTTCCTGCGTCGATTGTTTTAAATATTTTCCTAAGAGCATGCCGCCCAGACCACCAGCGACAATGGCGCCCACATTCACGATCGTTCCCATACAAATTCCCTCTTTTCGGCTTTTTATTATAAAATCGTTTATGACTCTTGTCTATTTTTTTTGCGTCACACAAAGAAAAAAGGCCTCCGACGAGGCCTTTTTCCAAGAAAGTTTTAAGAAAGGGAATTTGATTATGAAGTGAGCTTTGTTTTAGCTCACCTGTATTAAACCATATCCGGATGGTCGTGCCAATTGGAACGCTCTTTAAATTTCCAGTTTTTTTCCATCGAGTTCGGCAAGCACGAGCCGGTCGCCGACATAGTCTAGGCGAAGGTAAAAAAGCGGAATATCCTGCTGCATGAGATCGAGGAAAATCAAGTCCCCCGTCCACAAGGGGAGGTTTTTGATTTTGTCTTTCTCGATCCATACGAGCTCGCCTTCGTCGCATTCGATGAGTTCTCCGGAAAAATCTTTTCCGGTATACAAAAACATCAATTCGGAAAAGAGGCTATCGGTTTCGTCCTTTTGGAAGTTGAAGGTGATAATGGCCCGAAGCGTCGGATCATGCCAATCGAGGCCGGTTTCCTCCTTGCATTCGCGCTTCATGCAGTCAAGCACCGTTTCGCCCGGCTCCATTTTGCCGCCGATCCCGATCCATTTGTCTTTGTTGATGTCGTTTTTCTTTTTGATTCGATGGATCATCAAGTATTTTCCATCGTGTTCGATGTATCCTAAAGTCGTGTTTACCATAGGTTTATCTTAGCATAGTTGAGCGTGAAGTGGAGTGAAGTTGATGTTGAAGTGACTTTGAAGTAACGTTGAAGTAAGTTTGAAGTAGATGGAGCGAAAATGCAAAAAAGGGGGGGAGTCTATGTGTTTGGAGGAATTAGTCAACGTGATTTTGCTGGAAGATATGGAAGTGGAATGCAAGTCCCGACTGAATCGGGAGGATACGCTTGGATGGTTAAAAACCATCGCGGGCTTTTCCAATGCGCAAGGCGGTTGCTTGTATATCGGGGTGGAAGACAAGACGAATAAACTCATCGGGTTTGACCGAATCGAAGCGGATAACGAACGGAATTATTTCAATAATATAATCAATGAGCATATTGTTCCAAGACCGAATCTATCTATTTCTTTTCTTCCGTACAAAGTGCGGGAAAAGGAACGGTTTATCATTCAAATCCATGTAAAAGAATCAAGGATCAAGCCGGTTCTCTGCAAATATAAAGGCGTCCCGTCGATCTTTATACGTCGGGACGGGTTTACCAATGGAGCGTCGTATGAGGAAATCATTGATATGAGTGTAAAAAGCAAAAACACACAATATGACATTCAATTTTCGGATCAGCTGTATGATCCGGCCAACTTCACGACGCTCCAGGCGTTTTACGCGCAAAATAATCAGGGAAAAGAACTGCCTGAAAAAGCGCTTCGTTCGATGGGATTTTTCAACGAAGAAGGATATTTAGCCAATGGCGCCTTGTTGTTTTCCGATACGTATGACGGAAAGAAAACGAGTGTGCAATGTTCTGTGTTTTCAGGATTCAGCAAAGGAAGCAACCGGATCGTCACCGTCAATCGGTTTGAAGGAAATCTCATGGATTCGGTTCACTACATGCTGGAATTTGTAGAGCAGAGGATGAATCATACGATGATCAAGGAGGAAAATCATCGGAAAAATATCGACGCTTTCCCTTCGCGCGCTTTATTTGAAGCGGTGATCAACGCCATCGCCCACCGCAACTACTATTTGGATGGAACGCAGATCCAGGTCGATTTGTTTCGGGATCGTCTTGAAATTTCATCGCCTGGCAGTTTCTATCAAGGAGAGCAGCTTGCGAAAACATACGATCTTTCGTCCATTATTTCGAAGAGGAGAAACGAATTGATTGCTTCGGTTTTGGTGTTGTGCAACGCGATGGAAGCGGCAGGAACGGGATTCGATAAAATCATGTTGGAGTATCGGGATGCCAATCGAAAGCATCGGCCCTACATCTTTTCCTCTTCGGATGACTTTACGATCGTTTTGCCGGACCTTACGTATTCGGAAGGAATCGTGGACGACGCGACGCCAAGACTCTCTTTCGTTCCCGTGGAAAACGGGACCCGGTATGATCAAAAAGTATTGGAGTTTTGTTTTTACCGGACGCACAAAATATCGGAAATCGCGAAATTCCTCGGCATTAGCGATTCCACTTATTTTCGCAAAAATGTCATTGGAAATTTGGAGAGGCAAAACTATTTGATTGGCAGCAAACTGGGCCGGGCCAAATACTTTCGCACCAATCCGGAAATGGTCGCGCTCGAATGAATTACCTCGCCTGAACTTACGTTCTGGTAAGGTTTCAGATAACACCTGACAGAGAGAAGTGGAATCGGACGATTTCCGCACCCTTTTCTTTCAGAAACTATCCGGGCATATCCATGAGATGCCCTTACTGGTTCGGTCCTTTTCGACTTTGCCCAGCTATGGTTTTGTTTTAAGCCAGCTCCGGATGCACGATCCTTTTGATGTGGCGCAGGTCCACCTTGTCCGTTTTGAACAATTCAGGAAAAACCTTCCTTCCAATGTTGGCGGCCGCGTTCAGATCCGCGTTCAATATCTCTCCATTCGCGCGCCGGTAATTTCCTCTCGTCGTTCTCGTTCCACTCAAACCGTCCGCATGAAAACCATCCTCGTCATAGAACGACGCTTTCGAGGTGTACGCTTCTTCCGTCTCGATATATCGGATGCCTTCCCGCTCGCAACGGTATTTCAGCTTCTGTCGTAAGGCATAGAACGGGATACGGCAGAAGATGCGGTTGTTTTTCGAGCCAAGTTCGGCGTTTTGCTTCCATTCCTTGTTGCATCCGACGACCAATGTGTCGATGTCGTTTTCGACATACCACTGGATGATGGCATTGGCTGTCTTGTGCAGGAAATCCGTAGTCCTCAGTCCATTCTTGCGGTAGATCGCTTTCGCTCTTTTCGAGCTTTTCAATTTGATTTCCGTCCCGATCGTTTGTCTGGACGCCAATCGTGACAACGTGCGTGATTCCTCTTCCTTGATGCTTTTCAATACCCGCCCCGAAAACAAGAGGGAACGTTTCCCTATGTTGTTCGCGATGGCTGCGAGATTGTTCACACCGAGGTCGATCGAGGCGACTTGTTTGGGTTGTCTGCACGCTTTGACTGATTTCGTCTCATAAGTCAGCATGATCAAAAACACGTCATGATAGGGCACAATCTTCGCTTCTTTCAAGCGCCCTTCTTCCATACGACGGCATGGGATGCGCTCTTTGACATGGGGAAGTTTGAGCATCCCGTCGTAGTTCCTGCACTCCTGATTGGATAGGATGGCTGTCTTGTATTGCGCTTTGACGTATCGAGGAGGATTCGGTCTTTATCCATATGGATTGTTTTTCCACGCCTTCAACGATTTGAAATACGTGTCGAAATCCCGGCACGCCTGTTTCATCATGTGCTGCGCCGTATGACGAGGAAGTCCCTTGGCGAAATAGTCCGGATGGTTGGATACGGTAAACAGACGGAACAAAGTCAAATAGGATGGAAGTTTCCCGGTATCGAACGGGTTGTCAAACGAAGGCTGTTTCTTTTGGATCTCGGGAAGATACGCGTCTCATTGGCGTTTGGCTTCCAATTGAAGCGGATGGAGGTTTGTCTTGCCTTTCGAGGCGAAGACCTGGCGAAGCTGAAAAAGAGCGGCATTGTAGATGTTCTTGCTTTTTTGGCATACGTCCATACAATATGGATAGAGGGTATGGTTTCGTTTGATGACGATTCGATCGACAGCATAGGCCATGGGTTGACACCCCTTTTATCCAGTTCTATTGTAACATAATATGCATTTAGAAAAGAAATTTTATGTCAAAACCGCCAAAACAATATCGAACGCCCATGAAGATTCATCCCGTCATTGAGCCTGGCGTTCAGTGGGGGTCTTCTCTGCATGGGATAAAAACAAGGGAGGATCGTCGTTTTGCTCGTTCGCAGGGCTTTATTTTTCCGGCATCCAAGACTATAATTCATAGGTATGTCAGAGAAGAAATTGAAATTGTTGATTTACTTTATCGCGATATCGGCCGGATCCTTGCTGATATCCAATCTTTGCGCGATCAAGTTGTGGAATCTGGGCGGCATCGCCGTGGACGGCGGCGTCGTGCTGTTTCCCGTTACATATATTATAGGGGACTTGATCGTGGAGCTGTTTGGACAAAAGACGGCGCGCTCGATCATCTACGCGGGATTTCTCGTCAACGTGATCGCGGTGCTCGTGTTTTATATCGTCATCGCCCTGCCGCCGTATCCGGGATGGGAAATGCAGGACGCGTTCGCTTCGGTACTCGGGTTCTCGCCACGCATCATCGCGGGCTCGCTTTGCGGCTATTTGGGTTCGAACTTGCTGAACACGCATTTGTTCACGAAGATGAAAAACGGAAACGGCGTGTTCGCGCGTAGCTTTATCGCCCGGGCCCTTGGCTCCTCGGTGTTCGCGCACATCATCGACTCCGCGGTATTTGAAACGATCGCGTTTATCGGGGTGCTGCCGTTCAACGAGTTTCTGGCGCAGGCGGTGTTCGCGTACGTGCTCGGTCTGGCACTGGAAGTCGTGCTTTCGCCCGTCGAGATCGGTATTGAGAAGAAGTTGAGGAATTTATGAGTGCATATCACAACAACAACACCTTTTGGTTTGAGATCGTAAAACAAATCCCGGGACAGCTCGGCCGGGCCGGTATCATCCACACGCCGCACGGCGACATCATGACTCCGGCCTTCATGTGTGTCGGCACAAGAGGACAGGTGCCGTTTTTATCGCCCGAGGACTTGCGGGAAATCGGTGCCCAGGCCATGCTTTCCAACGGATACCATTTGCGTAACGCCTCGCCCGACATCGCCAGAGAAGGCGGGCTGGCCGCGTGGTCGAAATGGAACGGACCGACATTGACGGACTCGGGCGGCTTTCAAGTCATGTCGCTTGGCTCGGGACTTGGCAAAGTCGTCAGCATGGAACGGGAAAAGGAAGTGACGAACCGCAAAAAGGAGGAGCGGCTCGCGCTCGTGACGGAAACGGGCATCGAGTTTACCGATCCGGTTACGAAGGAGCTTGACTTTATTGGACCGAAGGAGTCGATGGAGATCCAGTGCCGGATCGGCGCGGACATCCACATGGCGTTCGACGAGCTCACGTCGCTGGCGGATTCGTACGAATACAACGTGGAGGCGCTGGAACGGACGGAACGCTGGGCGCAAATCTCGCTCGACGAGCATCGCAAACACGAGTACGACTTGGGCTACAAGCAGTCGTTGTACGGCGTGCTCCAGGGCGGACGCTGGGAGGACTTGCGCCGCTCGACCGCCAAAAAGATGGGACAAATGGACTTTGACGGCTATGGCCTTGGCGGCGCGTTTTTGAAAAACAACCTGGGCGATATCTTGCGCTGGTGCAACGAGGAGCTGCCGGAAGGCAAGCCGCGCCACTTGCTTGGCCTGTCGCACCCGGACGATATTTTGATTGGCTCCCTGATGGGGGCGGACACGTTCGACTGCGTGGCGCCAAGCCGGGAAGCCCGTCATGGCCGTATTTACACGCATGACGGCTACTACGCCTTGAACAAGTTCAAGGAAAGCGACGAGGTGCTTGAACCGGGCTGCGACTGCCCGGCCTGTCGAAAAGGATATACGCGCAAGCAGCTTTACACGATGCTCAAGTCGGAAGACAAGCCGACGCGCTACGAGTATTTCCGCCTGGCGACGCAGCACAATTTGCGATTCATCATCCGGTTGACGGAGGAGATTCGCCAAGCCATTTTGGAGGACCGGTTCGAGGAGTACCGCGACGCGTTCATGACGCGCTATTATAAAAAGAAAGCGAAATAGGCAAACGGGAGGAAGACGTCGAATCAAGACGCTTTCTCTTTTTTTCTGCTTTTTGGGTCATTCGAATGGGAAAACGATCAAGAAACACCAATAATAAAAAAAGATAGGAGGAATGAATATGGTAGAAACATTCACAGTCGAAAAAGACGGAAAGGAAATCACGTACCGCACGTTGCTGACGTTTTATAATAAAGAGGCCGGCAAGCATTTTGTCGTCTATACCGACGATTCGAAAGACGAAAAGGGAAACGTCAAGGTGCTTGTGTCCAGCTACGATCCCGATGTTGAAAAGTCGCCGCTTTGTTCCATCGAGTCGCCGGAAGAGTGGAAAATCGTTTCGGACGCGCTGGATGTGCATCAGGCCGAGCTGATGGCGGCGATCGACCGGTCGCAAGCGGCGGAAACGGTTGAAATCGAGGAGAAGAGCGCACCGGCCCGTTTTGAAATGAACGGTCTTACGTATCAGGTGCTCGCCAGTCTTGTCGACGAGGAAAACAACAACGAGTACGTGTTGTACGTGCCCGCGCAAACCGAAGCGGAAAAAGTGGAAGTGCTTGTGGGCAGGCTGCTGGAAAAAGACGAGAACGGCGTGCCAAGCAAGGTAGGCCCGATCGAAACCGAAGAGGAGTGGCGTCTGATCGAGGAGCCGGTCGGCGCGATCATTGAACATTTGAATCAAAAATAAAGAGGGAAGGCAAAGCGCGGGCTTTGCCTTTTTTGCGAAACGCTGTTTCATCTTTTCGAGGAACAAAGATTTTTTTTCCAATCGAGTCTATAATGAAGATGCATAGAGAAAAGGAAGGGGAAGTCGTATGGAAAAGTCTTTTAAGCTGGAATCCAGCATGCTGACCGGTTCTTTATGGAAACCGGTTTTACTGTTCGCGCTGCCGCTGGCCGCGACCGGGATCTTACAGCAGCTGTTCAACGCCGCTGATATCGCGGTCGTCGGCCAGTTTACGCAAGAGCGGGGCGCCATCGCCATGGCGGCGGTCGGAGCCAACGCGCCGGTCGTGGCGCTGCTGCTCAATTTTTTTGTGGGGATCTCACTTGGCAGCAACGTGGTCATCGCCAACGCGCTGGGATCGGGCAATCATACGATCGTGCGTTCGGCGATTGGCACTTCCGTCCTTCTCGCGCTGCTTGGCGGTGTGCTCATGGGCGTCGTGGGCGAGATAATCGCCGCGCCGTTGTTCGCGTCGCTCAACGTACCCGAGGAAGTCATGGAAATGGCGGTTTTGTATTTTCGCATTTACATGCTCGGCATGCCGGTAATCCTGCTTTATAATTTCGAGGCCGCGATTTTGCGAGGCGCGGGCGACACGAAAACGCCGCTGATGGTGCTGACGATGTCGGGTATCGTCAACGTCGTGCTCAATCTGGTGTTTGTGATCGGGATGGGCATGGCGGTCGAGGGTGTGGCCATCGCGACGGTCGTTTCCAATTTGATCAGTTCGATCCTTCTTTTGATCAAGCTTCTGCGTTCGAAAACAGAAATTTGTCTGGATGTAAAAAATTTATCTATGAACCGGGGCGTGCTCGTACGTATTTTGCGAATCGGCGTGCCGGCCGGCATCCAGAGTTCGGTGTTTTCGCTGGCCAACGTGATCGTGCAGGGAGCGACCAACTCGCTGGGCACAATCGTGATGGCGGCCAGCAGCGCGTCGACGAACATCGAGATTTTCGCGTTCAACGTGCTCGCTTCGTTTGGCCAGGCGTGCACGACGTTTGTCGGCCAAAACTATGGCGCCAACCAGGTGGCGCGCTGCAAGCAGATTTTGAAAGTGTGTCTGGTGGAAAGCGCGACGCTGACGATCGTCGCGATTTTGCTGATTATCAGCATGGGCCGGGGGCTGCTAGGCATCTTCAACGGGGATCCGGAAGTCATCGAAACCGGTTTTCTGCGCATGATGATTATTTTTCCGGCGTATATCTTCTCACTGACGTACGACACGATTTCGGGATATTTGCGCGGCTTTGGCATTTCGCTCATGCCGGCCGTTTTGACGACGGTGGCGATTTGCGGCTCGCGGATCACGTGGGTGTATTTCGTGTTCCCGCTCGCGCCGACGTTCGCGACCATCATGGCGATTTATCCGATTTCGCTTGGTTTGGCCGCGTTGTTTCTGGGCATCGCGCTGTGGATTAAAAAACCGGCGACGACCATTTTGAGAAAACAGCGGGAGCAGGAGGCGCGGCTGGAGGAAACCGGACAAACCGAGATGGCGGTTTCGCTGTAAAAACGCAAAAAGAGGGGTAAATCGCTTGTTTCTTTGAATAAATATGGTATACTTACTCTAGTAAAAGAAATTTCAGGACTTCAACTGATCGTTATTATTGGTTCTAGTGTGTATGTGTTTCTCAATACAAGGACCGGTCATGGCGATCATTTTTTGTAAAAGAAACGATTTCTTCTACGAAATGAAGGAGGTACTGAACATGAGTACAGGCAAAGTAAAATGGTTTAACAACGAGAAAGGATATGGATTTATCCAGATTGATGGTTCGGATCGCGACATTTTCGCGCATTACACGAACATCGCGGGCCACGGATTCCGTTCTTTGGAAGAAGGACAAAAAGTCGAATTTGAAATCGGCGAAGGAAAGCGCGGCCAGCAGGCGGAAAACATTCTCGTATTGCGATAAGGCGTGAAAGACCCGAAAGGGTCTTTTTTGTTCTTGAAAAGACGCCTTAGCGGGAATCGCGCTTCTGGAGTTGCTCATTGATTTTTTTCGCTTCTTTCAAGTTGTAGTGGCGAAAAATCAGGAAAATGCCCAGGGCGAGAGCGATTTGTCCGGCAAAGATAGCGAAAAAAGACAGCGGATGGCTCGGGTCGCCCATCCAGCCAAGCGACATCGCGATCGCTGTATACACGACAAGGCCGATACCAAGGTGAATGGTCATTTGCGTGGCGCGGGACAGGCGCTGGTCCTGGTACACGATCGTTGGCACGCCAAATCCCAGGCCGATGCCGATACAGCCCAGCACCATTTTCGTGAAGCGGTACCCGTCCAGAGAGAACATGCCGTGACCAATTTGGTCGAATACCATACCAATCAGACAAAAAAGCGTGCAGGCGATGCCGATGCTGATGAGCGAGTCGATGATGATTTGTTTGATGTTGTTTTTCATAAGTTCCTCCTAGATGCCGATGGCCTTTTTGAAGGCGGGCAAGTATTTGCGCGAAACGTAGTCCTGCTCCTTGTTTTTGAGCTTGAGCAGCAGCGCGCCGCCAAACGATAGTTCGACGTAGTCGATAAACCGGATGTTGACGAGGGTCGTTTTCGAGATGCGGATCATCGCGTAGCCGAGTTGCTGTTCGAGTTCGTACAGCCGTTTTTTGGACACGTATTTTTCGGTGGCGGTGTAGAAAAACACGGTTCCGTTTTCCACCCGCGCCATGTACAAATCTTCGGGGCGTAAAAGGACGATCCGGTCTTCCTTCATGGCAGCGATGGGCGCCTCGCTTGTGGACAAGGCGTCGATGAGCTGTTCAATATCGGGTGTCAAGGCGCTGGCGTGGATCGTGATATATGGGGCGGTGATTTCCGGGTCGAGTTGGATCTGTACTTTCATGTCATCCCTCCTTGGTTTTGATTATACGAAGAATGGATACGAAGAGGGGATTTTTTTGGTCAGTGGTCAAATATTACCGGTAAGAGGTGAATTGAGCGACGTCAAATCCGTTTTTTTTTCTTCTTGAAAAAGCGACACGCGTGTCGTATCATAAAAGCGACATATATGTCGCAAAGGAGACGGACAATGGAAACAAAGGGAGAAAAAACGAAACAGCTCATTTTGGATACGGCGTACCGGTTATTTGCCGAATATGGATTTACCCGTGTGAATATGAAAATGCTTTGCGAGCGAACCGGTTTGAGCCGGGGCGGGTTGTATCGCCATTATGAAAGCACGGCGCAAATCTTTTTGGAAATCCTTCGAAAGATGGCAGCCCGCCAGCAAGACGAAGTGCGAGAGCAAATCGCGAAAAAAGTGCCGGCTAAAGTCATTTTGGAAAGCCTGCTTTCCCGTTATGAAATGGAAATGCGGGACGATAAAAATTCTTTGAGTTTGGCAATCGTGGAGTTTTACGGCGATTCCAGTCATACGAAGGAAGACGGTTTTGTAAAACAAAGCTACGAGCGCTCCAAAGCGACGTGGATCGAACTTATTGCCTATGGCGTCGCGACAAAGGAATTTATGCCGGTGGATGCCGAGGCGGTGTTCCATGTAATCGTGTTCGCGTATCAGGGCGTGCGGTTGTATAGCCGGCTGATGGATATTGAGGACGATGTATCGTCGCAAATCGTAAAGGAAGTCAAGCGGCTTTTGCTGCCGCAGGAGGAACGGAATGAAAAAAGATGAGATTGTTTTAAAACGGCCGGTATCGGCGATGAAAGAGAGCGCGCTCGCGTACCGGAAAGCGCATTTTGAAAGTGGGGAAAAGACAATTTATGGAAGTGAGCTGTTCGATCAAATCGAGAGTTACGACGAGTGGCTGAAGGCGGTGACGCGCAACACGAAGCCGGAAACCGTCGATCCAAACTGGGTGGTGACGGACACGTTTTTCGCGGTCCGTCCCGGCGATCAGGAAATCGTTGGAATCATCGACTTGCGCCATTCGTTGAACGGCTTTTTGAAAGATTTGGGCCATTGCGGCTACAGCGTGCGTCCGTCGGAACGCAGAAAAGGATATGGAACGCAAATGCTGCGCCAGCTGCTGGATGTGGCGAAAGAGGCGGGTCTTCAAAAGCTTCAGCTTTCTGTGGAGCGGGACAACACGGCATCGGTACGTGTCATTCAAAACAATGGTGGCGTGTATGAGCGAAGCTTTTCCTTTGAGGGCAAAGAGGCGGATGTTTACGGATTTCTATTAAAATAAAGATGGAACGGGGATTTTTAGCGGTCCTCGTTTTCTTCTGGTATGAACCACCAGCTGTGAATACCCGACATGTACGTTTTCGCGCCTTTGGGCATTTGCGTTAGCGCGTGGAACACGTTGAGGTAGTCTCCGGCGCCCATGGTGATCGCGCACCATCCTAAGCCAAGCAGGACGCTGCATGACGGGAAAAGAAGGCCGAGCCCGTAAGGGAGCACACCGAAGACGCGGTTAGGAAGCATGGACATAAAAATGAATCGTCTCTTGCTCATCGTTTCGGTGCCGATCACGAAAAGCATGCCTTGGCGCAAGTTGGTGTATAAATAGACATCGTCTTTGAAACAAAGCGCGTGAAGGATCTCGTGGGGAAAACACGTGAGGAGAGAGAGGCCCCCGCCAATCCAGAAGCCGATGGAGAAAATCAGCCTGGTTTTGTACAGGGCTACGATTGGGATGGCGAGAACGACCAAAAGGACGAGCGCGATCCCGTTGGCGATCCAGGCTATTTTTTCGATGGAATCGGGTTCTTTGAATGGGACGGCGTCTTTTTTTGCGGGCGCGGCAGGCAGCGAGTCGGGATTGAGATCATAAGTTCCTTTATAGTGAAGTTTCATGAGGATTCCTCTTTCTTTTTTTCATTATAACGCAAAAAGCGCCGGCTGGCACTTAATGATCGAACGCTTCGGAAACGGTTTTAAGAAGAGAAACGATGGACAGATGCTGTGGACAGACGCCTTCGCATTGACCGCATGCGACGCAGGCGCTGGCCGGATTGCCCAAGCTGGAAAATTTATTGTAGTAGGTTTGATAGCGGGCGTGTTCGCCATAAAGACGCTGGCTGTTGTATGCCGTAAACAAGTCGGGAATCGCGATATGCATCGGGCAGCCGGCTACGCAATAGCGGCATTTGGTGCACGGAATCGTGTCCGCCGACAAAATTGAACGGGTGATGGCGGCGACGGCTTTTGACTCGGTTTCGGTTAACGGGCTGGCGTTTCGCATCGTCGCTGTGTTTTCTTTCATTTGTTCCCCATTGGACATGCCGGATAAAATCGTCATGACGCCTTCTTTTTCGGCAAGAAAGCGCAGCGCGAGAGAGGACGGTGTCGTGTGGGGAATGGTCTGTTTTCGAATGGCTTCGGCTTCGGGAGGCAAAACCGCCAGCGTACCGCCTTTGATGGGTTCCATGACGACGACGGGTTTGCCAAACCGTCGGGCTGCTTCATAGTTGCGCTTTGCCTGGATCACTTCGTTTTCCCAGTCGAGATAATTGAGTTGAAGCTGGACAAATTCCAATTCCGGGTGTCTGGTGAGGATTTGTTCGAGCAGTTCTGGCCCGTCATGATAGGAGAAGCCGATGTGCCGAATCTTTCCTTTGGCTTTCATTTCTTTTAAAAAGTCGAACGTGTTGTATTTTTCATACGTTGGCAAGTGTTTTTCCTCGACACTGTGAAGCAAATAAAAGTCGAAATAGTCGACTCCTGCGGCTTCCATGGATTCCTGGAAGACGCGTTCCACATCTTCGGGTCCTTTTAATTTCCATGCCGGCAGCTTGTCGGCTAAAGTAAACGTATCGCGCGGGTAACGTTTGACGAGCGCTTCACGTATCGCGTTTTCACTGCCCGCGTACGCGTAGGCGGTATCAAAATAGGTAAAACCGTTGTGCATGAATAAATCGACCATCGTCTGGACTTGCGTCTGGTCGATGACGCCGTTTTCGTCTTTGGGCAGGCGCATGAGCCCGAATCCGAGTTTGGAATGGCTGAGCATGAGGATTCCTCGCTTTCTATAGCTTCATTCTAGAGAAAAGGAAGAAGCGGCGCGATTCGTGGAGATGCTTTTGGAATGTTGTTTACAGATTGAATGAAAACGGGATTGGAAAGATGAAAACGAAGTTTGAGAAACAGGAAAAGCCATTTTCTTTTTTCTAAACGACTTTTACGATAAAGCTATCAAGAAAAGAGGGAAAAACATGGAATTTCAAATTCTCAAACAAAAGAAACACAGTTTGCTTGCCGGGTATAAAAATTCGTATTTCAGCTACTTTCTCATGTATAATTTTTACTATTTGTCATGGGCTTTATTTTCCGTTCTGATTTCCGTGTATTTGCTGGATCGGGGATATCGCGCCAGCGATGTTTCGCTCGTCGTGTCGGGATCGTTTCTTGCCTCGCTGCTTACGCAGCCGCTCATTGGTTCCTTGACGGACCGGTATGACGCGAAAAAGCTGAATCTCGCTTTGTTTGGTATCGCGATGATTGGGGCGGTCTTGTTTTTGATGGCCGATACCTTGTGGATGATTGCCGGCTCGTACGCGCTTGTGATGCTGATTTTGAACGGGACGAATCCGGTGATGGAAAAGGTGGCGACGGCCTCGCCGTACGCGTATGGACGGATTCGGATTTGGGGGACGATTGGATACGCGCTTGGCAGTCAGCTTGCCGGCTTGATTTACGACTTTGTTTCGCCGCAAGCGATCTTTATCGCGTTTTTGGGGACGATGGCTTTGTGCGTGATTGGATTGGCCGGAACCGATTCGCTGGCTATGGAAAAGAAACCGGAAAAGGAAAAGAATTCTTTGAAGAGCGGCAATAAAAAATTTTTTATCTATCTTGGGCTTGCGGGCGTGTTTTTTGGAATCACGAACGTGGTGAATACGTACGCGCCGGCCATGTTCCAGGCCAAAGGGCTGGATATGAGCGTGACGTCCGCGATTCTTTCGGCCGCTGTCCTTTGTGAGGCGCCCATTGTGTTGTGGTCGGGAAAGTTTATGGATCGTCTGGAAACAAAAACGCTTATGCTGATCGCGTTTGGTTTGGTGCTGGTGCAGCTAGGCGTGTACGCGCTTGATCTGAAGGTTGGAGCGATGGTGGCAATCACGCTGATGGCAAAGCATCCAGCCGGGATGTTGTTTATTATGATCAATTTGAAGGCGGTCGCTTCGCTTGTGGATGCCAATCGGCAAATCAGCGCGCTGGCGCTTGTGCAAACCGTGAAGTCGCTGTTTTCGATTGGATTTCAAAACGTAGCAGGAAATCTGTTGAATGTTGTGCCGTTCGCGCAGGTTTATCTCATTTGCGGATGCGTTCTTGGGGTGGCTTTGCTTGTGTTGCTAGGTGTCAAACTGCCTTCGACCAGTCAAAAGCTGTTCCAGAAATAGGGAAAAGGCTTGATGATATCCCCTCTATTCATCAAGCCTTTTTGTTTTCTATTCTTTTTTTCTTTTTCTTTTAAAGGCAGCCCGAGGAGCCGGTCTGTCTGGTCGGCCATAAAGAGTGGGATATTTATGGTAAATAAAGATAATCACGAAAATATGCATAATTTCGTGATAAAAATGACGTTTTTATTAAAAATGGCGTGATTGTCTTATGGTTTTCGTTATCGGACAGAATTGTAAAATAACATTTGAAGTCTATGTACATTTGAAGAAAAAAAGATGTAAAATTGAATCAAGTACTTTAAATATGAGATCAAAATAGTGTATTCCCAGCGGAAGCGGGGATGATCCCAAAAAGGTTTGCCTTCTCCGGGTGCGGGATGGGTATTCCCCGCGAAAGCGGGGATAATTGATGGGTCAGGATTGACTCTATTCAAATTAGAGATTTATATCTATGAGTCGGAATCGAAAAAATCCCCGTTCCATGTTAAGCTGGATTTCAAAGGAGAACGTACATATGAAAAAAATCCTATTCGTCTGCCATGGCAACATCTGCCGTTCCGCCATGGCCGAGTTTATTATGAAAGATCTCGTGAAAAAGGAAGGGATGGAAGACCAGTTTTACATCGAGTCCGCCGCCACGAGCACCGAGGAAATTGGCAACGACATATACCCGCCCGCCAAACAGAAGCTGCGTGAAAAAGGCGTGCCATTCACGCGACATTACGCTCGTCAGGTCACGAAAAAAGATTATAAACTGTTTGATGTCATTTTACTTATGGACGCCAACAACCAGCGCAACATCAAACACATTATCCCCAACAACCCGGACCACAAGATCCACTTGCTGCTGGACGGAAAGAATATCGCCGACCCATGGTACACAGACGATTTCGAAACGGCGTACCAGGATATTTTGAAAGGATGCCAGACGTGGCTGGATCGTCTGGTGTGGGAAAAATAGCGTATGGAAAAACTGGAAGAAATCATCGAGAAAGTCAAAAACGATCCTCGCAACGCGGACTACACGAAACGCGGCATTCCGCCCATCGTGCAAATGAGCGAAAACGCGAAAATTTTGATTGTTGGCCAGGCCCCCGGACGGAAGGTGGAGGAAACGTTGATTCCATTCAACGACGCGTCCGGCGTCACGCTGCGCAAGTGGCTTGGCATCGACGACAAGACGTTTTATTCGGATCAAATCGCGATCCTGCCCATGGACTTTTACTATCCCGGCAAAGGAAAGAGCGGCGATTTGCCGCCAAGAAAATTCATGGCCGCCTATCACGACGAGCTGCGCGCCCTCATGCCAAACATCGAGCTGACGATCCTGGTCGGGAAATACGCGGTCGACCACACGTTGAAAAAAGACAAGGAGCCGACGCTGACGGAAACCGTGCGCCAGTACGCGCGCTATTTGCCAACGTATTTTCCAATCGTCCATCCAAGTCCGCTCAATTTTGGATGGCGCAAAAAAAATCCATGGTTCGAGCAGGAAGTCGTCCCCGCGCTCCAGAAGCGGGTCAAGGAAATTTTAGACAACAAAAAAACGGCAGGATCCTGATTCCCGCCGTTTTGTTTACGCGCCAATCGCTTCGATGACTTGATCGTAGTGCGGCTCGTGGCTGACTTCATCCACGTATTCCACGTAGGTGAGTTTGCCGTCCTCGTCCGTGACGAACACGCTGCGCGCTAGCAAGCCGTTTTCCGTCATGCGCGTCCCTGTCTTTTTCGCAAAGTCGCGCTCTTTGTAGTCGCTTGTCGTCAGCACGTTGCCTTTGTGGGCCTGGCACCAGCGATCCAGCGCGAAAGGGAGATCCATCGACACGGAAATGACTTGCACGTCATCGCGCCCTTTCATGTATTCCATAAATTTCTCGAGTTCCAAATTGCATACGCCGGTATCGACGCTAGGAACGGCCAAAATGATTTTCTTTCCTTTTTCCTGCATGGGGTGGAGCGGTTCCAAACTAGTCGAGATAACTTCGAAGTCCGGCATCGTTTCGCCGGCTTTGAGCGCCTCGCCTTCCAATGTCACCGGATTGCCTAAAAATGTAGTCATAGTGTTTCCTCCTTGTTGATTTAACAGTAGAGGTTTCCAACGAAAGTATAAAGTGAAATGCCTGCCTTTCCGTCTAACAAAAACGTAATTCCGGCCCGCCGGCTCGCGCGATATAATCAAGGAAAAGAAAAGGAGGCAGACATGCACACTTATATCGAAGTCATTCACACCGCTCTGGTCGCGTTTCCGCTCGTGGCGGTTTTCTTCACCTTGCCTTACGTGTTGTACAACTATCATAAATACGGATCGGTTTTCTCGCTCAAAGTGCTCATCGTGTACTCGTTTATTTTATACATGATGACGGTCGTGTTTCTCGTGATTCTCCCGCTGCCTTCCCGCGCCAGCGTGGCCGCCTCGCCCGGCGTGCCGCCCAATTTCATCCCGTTCCGGTTTGTAGGCGACATTGTCGAGTACCAGAACCGGCACCATGTGCCCCTTTGGAAAAACGAAGCGTTGTTTCAAGTGCTGTTCAACGTGCTCATGTTCGTTCCCTTCGGCATGTATTTACGCTATTATTTTCGCTGTTCCTGGAAAAAAGCGATTTTGTTTTCGTTTTGCTTCTCGCTCTTTTTGGAAACGACGCAGCTTACCGGAATATACGGTCTTTACGCCAAAGCGTTTCGCATGTTCGATGTCGACGATTTGATGGCCAACACATGCGGAGGACTCGTCGGCTACGCGCTCATGAGCGGCTTTCGGTTTTTGCTGCCGTCACGGGAAAAACTCGATGAGGAAAGCTACGCCCTTGGACGACGGGTGTCCTTGTTTCGAAGAATCTTGTCCGTCTTGTGCGATCTCGCGTTTTCCAGCGGGTTCGCCGGTCTGATGAGCGTTTTGCTGCCGCACACGTTTATGGTTTGGATCGTACTTTATTTTATCGGAAGCGTGGCATGGTCGAAAAAAAGACGGACACCCGGTATGGCAATGACAAGCATGCGACTGTATTCGACGATCCCGCCCGACACGCAAACCATCGAGCTTTGGCAAATTTTCATCCGGTATTGTTCGATTTTTGCCGTTTTTTATATTTTCCCGTTCGAATTACTCGACTTGCTCGCCGTAAGCGGCCTCTTCGCGCCCATCGCCGCCATCGGGTATTTCATTTTCACGCTGGTCATCTTTTCCAAAATCGTGGAACGCCGGCCTGTCTTTTTCTCCAAATGGTCGGGAACGATCGTCGAGTCCGATATCGCCGCGCTCGAACAGCACGAGCGTGCTTTACGCTAACCGTCTTTGGACGGTTTTTTTTTGAAAACAAGAAAAAAGGCCTCCAACGAGACCTTTTTCCAAGAAAGTTTTAAGAAAGGGAATTTGATTATGAAGTGAGCTATTTCAAGCTCATCTGTATTAAACCACACCAAGTCCCTTTTGCCTATTGAAACGCTTTTCAATCGCCGCTTTTTTTTGAAAACGGTCAATACGCCGGAGAATTGGCGCGCTTTTCGCTGCGTCGCCATCGTTTCCTGGCTAAACGATCCGCTTTTGGCAGGGAAAGGGAATTCAAAAATGTAAAGGAACGTGATTTCCGGTAAAATGCGGTATAATAAAAAGAATCAACCGATACGAAAAAAGAATGGAGGAAGCAGTATGCGGATTATTTCCGGCAGCGCGCGCGGAACGAAAATCGACGCGCCCGAAGGATACGATACAAGACCGGTGACAGACAAGATTCGGCAGTCCTTATTCAACATATGGCAATGGGATATCGCCGGCAGTCATTTTTTAGATGTGTTTTCCGGCAGCGGGAGTATGGGGCTTGAAGCGCTTTCCCGTGGAGCCGATCGCGTCGTCATGATCGAAAAGGCGCCCAAAGCGCTGAAAACGATCCAGAACAATTTGAAAAAATGCCATTTTGAGCAAAAAAACGTGGAACTCATGGGAGCCAACGCGTTCAGCGCCCTCCCCGAACTGTCCCGGCGCGGCGAACGCTTCGATATCATTTATTTGGATCCGCCGTACACAGTCGACGAGATTTTCCATCCAGTCATGGAAACGCTCGGCTCGCTGCCGTTGCTCAAAGAAGACGGCATCGTTGTGATTCGAACAAAAAAAGAAAAGGAAATGGCGGACACGTACGGCTCGCTCGAGAAATACCGCGACAAGGTATACGGCATATCGAGAGCGCATTTTTACCGCCAGAAGAAGGAGGAAACGGAGGAATCCGCATGAAGAAAAACTATTTTACGATTCCGTCGTCCAGCGACGGGCTTTCGCTAAGCGTCATGACGCTGATCCCCGACCATGTGATCGGCGTCGTGCAGCTTGTTCACGGCATGGCCGAGCACAAGGAGCGGTATTTGTCGTTCATGACTTTTTTGGCAAAGCATGGTTTCGCGACCATTATCCACGATCATCGCGGGCATGGCGCCAGCGTGCCCCACGAAGACGACCTGGGGTATTTTGGCGACGAGAGCGGGCAGGCGATCGTCGAGGATGTGCACGACGTGTATTTGGCGATGAAGGCGCGCTTCCCCGATGTGCCTTACGCTTTGTTTGGCCACTCGATGGGCTCGCTTGTCGTGCGCCGCTACATCCAGTTGTATGACGACACGCTCGACGCCTTGATCGTGTGCGGCGCGCCGGGAAACAACCCTCTTGTCGACCAGGCGCTGTTTCTTGTGGAAAAACTGGAACGCCGGTTTGGCAAGCGGCATCGCTCCAGGCTGGTGGCGGCGCTCTCGACCGGCGCCTACGACCGGCAATTCAAGGGCCGGCACAAAAACCGCTGGATCAGCGCCAACGAGGACAATGTCCACGCGTTCAACCACCACGACCGCGACGGATTCACGTTCACACTCAATGGCTATAAAAACTTGTTTCAACTCGTGAAGGCGACGTACACGAACGAAGGATGGCGAAAACAAAATCTGGATTTGCCGATTTTGTTTGTCGCCGGCGAGGACGACCCTGTCATTTTGTCGGTGGAAAAGTGGAAGGAAGCCCAGCGCTTTTTGCGCCGGGAGGGATATCGCCATGTGAAAGGCATGTTGTTTGAAGGAATGCGCCATGAAATCCTGAATGAAAAAAACGGCAATTTGGTGGAAGAGGCGATTCTTGACTTTTTAAAAGACGCCGGCGGGGGACGCGAATGAGAAGGGAATGGGAAAACGACGGTCTGACCGAGGCGATCGAAGTCGTGACCTCGAAGGATTTCAAAACGGCCCACCCCGAATTGTTCGATCGGACGCTGGTCGGCAAAACCATCAATCAAATTCACTTCTGCAAAGCCAACCACTATAAAAACATCACATCAGGCAGCTTTGTCGTTCCCGACAAACGCGATCCATCGAAAGAACGAATCGTGTTCGCCTTCTGCATCGCCAGCAACACGTTGTATTTTATCGACGACACGAACAAAATCGAGTTGCTGCTAGGCAATATGCAAAAGGAATTCGAATACGCGCTGACGACGCCGATCGTGTTTTTGCTCGATTTCATGCAGTATATGATCACCGACGACGTGTACTATTTGCAGAAATTTGAAATGCGGCTCTCGCAGCTCGAAGAACAGCTCAAGCATGGCATCGCCAAAAATCTGGATCAAAACATCATGAGCATGCGCAAAGATCTCAACAGCCTGGGCATGTATTACGAGCAGCTCTCGGATTTGGGAGAAACGCTCGAGCAAGTCGTGCTTCAGGAAAAAGACGAGCTCGCCAACAATCTGCTTTCACTGTACAACACGCGGGTCGGGCAGCTGTATTCCATGGTGCAAACCATCAAGGACTACGCTTCGCAGCTTTCCAACTTGTCGCAAAACATCATGGCGGCCAAACAAAACAACATCATGCAGTTTCTCACCGGTGTCACGACAATCTTTTTGCCCATGACACTCGTGACCGGATGGTTTGGAATGAACTTTCGCTATTTGCCGTTTATTTACACCCGCGCCGGATTTATCGGCACCTGCGTGTTTTGCGTCCTCGTGCTCGTTGTGGAAATCATCATCTTCCGCAAGAAAAATTTATTTAAGTAAGGAGAATAACGATGAAAATTGGAATGATTGGATTTGGGAACATGGCGCAAGCCATTTACCGGGGCCTGGAAGGGAAAAGCGTCGTAAAACCCGACGACGTGTATGTATGCGCCGCCCACTATGACACGCTGCGCCAGCGGGCCGAACGCTATGGCGTGCACGCGTGCGAAAGCGCCCAGGACGTCATCGACCACAGCGAGCTTGTCGTGCTCGCCGTCAAACCGTACCAGGTCGACGACGTGTGCGCCGGACTCGATTTCAAAGGACGGATCGTCGTTTCCGTCGTGGCGGGAAAGCCATTCGCGACACTTTGCGAAATCGTCAAAAACGGCGCCCTGCTTTGCACGATTCCTAACACACCCATCGCGGTGGGGCAGGGCATCGTGCTCGTCGAGTCGAACACGAACTGCACCGGGGAACAATGGAAACGCTTTGAGCAGCTGTTCGCGCCGATCAGCCTCATTGAGCGAATCGAACCCGAGCACATGTCGATCGCGATGGTTTTGGCCAGCTGCGCGCCCGCGTTCACGGAAATGTACATGGAGGCGCTGGGCGACGCCGGCGTGAAGTACGGCTTGAAACGGCAAAGCGCCTACGCACTGGCCGCCAAAATGATCGAAGGGGTCGGGGCGCTCTATTTGGCCGAACAGGACCATCCCGGCGCGATGAAAGACGCCGTCTGCTCGCCGGGCGGCACGACGATCAAGGGCGTATGCGCCTTAGAACAAAGAGGCTTTCGCGGAACGGTGATCGCAGCCGTCGACGCGATCGAACAATGATATGGAGCTGCGGGTCCTCCGGTATTTTTTGACGGTCGCCCAGGAAGGAAGCATTTCGGGGGCGGCCCAGACGCTTCATCTCACCCAGCCGACGTTGTCGCGCCAGCTGCACGATTTGGAAATCGAGCTGGGCGTCAAGCTTTTTAACCGCGGCAAACGCGAAATCACGCTCACCGAAGCGGGCGCGCTGTTTCGGGAACGCGCCGCCGAAGTCGTCGCCCTCGTCGACAAGACGACAAGAGAATTCGTCCAAATTGGAGGGCAGGTTTCCGGCACCATTCACGTAGGCTGTATCGAAAGCATGGGCTCAGCGCTGCTGGCCCGCATCATCGCGGCGTTTCACAAGCGCTATCCGCTCGTCCGCTTTCATCTCTACAACAACTTTACCGACGACTTAAAGTGGCGGCTCGAGCAGGGATTGCTCGATGTTGGTCTGCTCATGGAGCCAACCGACATCGCCCGCTTTTCCTTTTTACGCTTTCCCGTCGAGGAACGGTGGGGCGTCACGGTGTCCGTCGACGATCCGCTCGCAACTAGGGAATCCGTTCTCGCGTCCGATTTGGAAAAGCGCGCCTTGATCCTGCCGGTGCGGGAGGCGGTGCGCCGCGAGGTGCTCAACTGGTTTCAAAAAGAGGAAAACGAGTTGAACATCGTGTGCGAGGAAGCGCTGTTCTCCAACGTCATGTATTTGGTGGAGGAGGGTATGGGATGCGCCATCGGCTTGGAAGGCGTCGTGGGCGCCGTGCAAAATCCGTATTTGGCGTTTGTGCCGTTTCATCCGCGCAAAAACACCCGCAGCGTCCTCGTATGGAAAAAGAACCGGACCGAAAGCGCGTGCGTGAAGCTGTTTCTGGATTTTTGCGCCTCGTATATAAAGGAGAATTTCGTATGATCAAATTGCTGGCCGTTGACATGGACGGCACGTGCCTGGATCCGTTTTCGCGTTTTTCCAGCCAAAACCTCGCCGCGCTGTACCGCGCCAAAGCGGCCGGGATCGAAATCGTGCCAACGACCGGACGGGCACTCGACTGCCTGCCGCACGTTCTCAAAGCCCATCCCGACTTGTTTCGTTACGTCATCGCATCCAACGGGGCGCTCGTGCGCGACATGCGCCGCGGGCAGGATGTGTTTCATACGCGGATCCCGCCGTATTTGGTGGAGGAAATCATCGACGCGTTTCAAAACACGAGCGTGAAGCCGGCCGCCCACATCGTGGGACAGTACTGGGTGCATGGCCAATGGATGAAAGCGCAGGGACGCCTCGTCTTTGGCAAGGACGCGAAACAATCCAAAGCGGCCGGAAATCTATACGATGTGCTGCGCGAGCAAAAAGCGTACGTCGAGGAGATCCAGCTGTACTTTCTTTCCCCGAAACAAAAGCGGCTCGTGCAAAAGAAGCTGGAAGGACTGGTCGAGCTGCACGCCGCCTACACGAGCGCGTATGTCGAGATCTTCGATCAAAACAGCTCGAAGGGCAAGGCGCTCCAGCGGCTGGCCCGCCATCTTGGCTTGCAAACCGGGGAGATCGCCTGCGTTGGCGACGGCGAAAACGACGTGTTCATGTTCCATGTGGCGGGGATGTCGTTCGCGATGGGCAACGCGAAGCCGGCGGTAAAAAAAGAAGCGGACTTTGTGACGGGAACGAACCGGGAGCATGGGGTCGCGCAAGCTGTGGATCGTATTTTACATACCATGCCTTAAAGGCATGATACGCCATTGGAAACGGGCATTTTACATCGACCCGTTTCTTTTTTATAGTAAAGGTACGAAATCCAAGGAGGGCAATACGATGTTTGAGGAAAGTATGAAAACCAATCACGCCGCGCTGGCGCGAAAAAATGAACAAATGATAGACCGGTGGCTGTATTTCACATCCGAAAAATCCGCGCTGGACGAGAAGACGCGCTGCATGGCGGTTTTGGCGGCGCTGCTTGGCTGCCAGGGAATGGACGAGTTTGAGCGGATGGTTCCTGTCGCGCTAGACTGCGGGGTGTCGCCGGTCGGGATCCAGGAAATCGTCTACCAGGCGACGGCGTATTTGGGTATGGGCCGGGTGGCGCCGTTTTACACGCTTCTCGACCGCATCTTTGATGCCCGCTCGATTCAAATCGAAGACGACCGGCAAACGACGATGCTGGAAACCCGCCTTCGCCAAGGCAACGACATCCAGATCGCGTATTTTGGTCCGCAAATGAAAAACACGTGGGAAAAAGGAGGCGATCGGGCGCGCGTCAACGAATGGCTGGCGTCGAACTGTTTTGGAGATTACTACACCCGCAAGGGATTGACGGATTCGATCCGGGAAATGATCACGTTTTGTTTTATTATGGCGCAGGGCGGCTGCGAGAACCAGCTGCGGGGCCATACGAATGGCAACTTGAACGTGGGCAACTCGAAGTCGTTTCTCATCGCGGTCATCGAAGCGTGCGTGCCGTGGATTGGCTATCCGCGCAGCCTGAACGCGTTTGCCATCGTCGAGGAAGTATGCAAAGGGGAAGAGAAAAAATGAAAAGCATTTTCAAGCGAGGAGAAGTCAATCCATATGGAAAGTTCTTTGATGGAACGAGCTATTTGAACATGTTGAATACGGAAAACATCAGTGTGGGCGATGTCATCTTCGAGCCGGGATGCCGCAACCACTGGCACATCCACCACGCAAAAAACGGTGGCGGACAGATCCTGCTTTGTCTGGCCGGCCATGGCTGGTACCAGGAGGAAGGCAAACCGGCGCAGGCGCTGGAAGCGGGCAGCGTGGTGCGCATTCCGGCCAATGTCAAGCACTGGCATGGCGCCACGAAAGACGACTCGTTCGAGCACATCGCCATCGAGGTGCCGGGCGAGGAAACGAAAACCGAGTGGTGCGAGCCGGTGGACGAGAAAGCGTATTTGGCGCTGTGAAAGGAGAATGCGTATGACAAACAAACTGGTGGCTTATTTTTCGGCGACAGGAACGACAAGACAAAAGGCGCAGCAGCTTGCCGGGGCGCTGGGAGCGGATGTGTATGAAATCGTCCCGAAACAGCCGTATACGAACGCGGATCTAAACTGGATGGACAAAACGTCGCGTTCTTCATTGGAAATGAACGACCCGGACAGCCGTCCGGAAATCGCGGACAACGCCATCGACGTATCCACGTACGATACGATTTATGCCGGCTTTCCGATTTGGTGGTATGTCGCCCCGCGCATCATCGGGACGTTTTTGGAGGCGCATGATTTTGCGGGCAAGCGCATCGTGCTGTTCGCCACGTCGGGCGGCAGCGGGTTTGGCCAGGCGGTCGACGAGCTGAAACCGCTTGTGGCGGCTTCGACGACGATCGAGGAGGGCGCGCTGCTCAACGTCCCCGTGTCGGACGAAAAACTGAAAGTCTTGTTCAAGTAAGCGGAGCGATCCGCTTTTTTGTATGCGGTTTCATGAAAAGAGCACATCGTTTTTCTTTTTTTAACGAATTGGATATAGTAGAGCCAGAAAAATCAAGGAGGACAAACATGATGAATCAACCATTTCAAATCAATGCGGACGAAGTGCTTGCCCGCTATATGACAGAAGAAAAGGAAGAACAAGTGAAGACGCTTGTGCAAGTCGACCCGTCTGGGATCGTGCGGCACACAGTGCTTTCCGAGAGTTAAAACAGCAGTGGCGTGATACGATAAAAATACAAGGGAGAATCAACTCTATGACAACAATGAAAAAAATCACGATCCTCATTGGATCGCTGCGGAAACACTCGCTCAACCGCCAGCTTGCCGACATGGCGCAGGCGGCGCTGCAAGGAAAGGCGGAATGCGTCGTGTTCGATCCGGCCGAAATCCCCCTCTTCGACCAGGATCATGAATTTCCGGCCCCGGAAAAAATCAAACGGATGCGCGACGCCATCCATGAAAGCGACGGCGTGTGGATCTTCACGCCCGAATACAACGGCCAGCTGCCGGGCGGCTTGAAAAACGCGCTCGACTGGCTGTCCAGACCACTCAAGGAAAACGATCCGGACTGGAAAGACACGGCGGTATGGGGCAAGAAAGCGACCATGTCCGGTGTTGGCGGAAAGAACGCGACGAAATCGGTGCAGGAACAGCTGTTGTCCCTGCTCAAATTTATGGGCATGGACGTGATGACGCAGGATCGGGCGCAGATTGCGATGTCGCCGCAGACGATGGAAACAAGCGATTTGGCTTTGACCGAAGGGGTCCATGAAGCCATCGACGCCCAGGCGCGAGCCTTTCTGGAATTTTTGAAGTAAAAATAGAAGAAGAAATCGACGTCATCGTAAAAACGAGGCGTCTTTTTGCATGACATTCCACTATAATGGCCAAGTATTCCATTTCGTTTTTGTATAAATATATTCTGTTATTATTGTTGAAGTGAATAAAAAACGAAGAGAGGAGCAGTTGAAATGATATTACCGGATACGATCCGATTTGATTCGGTTATTTTTGATCATCAAAATCAAACGTTTGAAATATTGAATGGATCCGTTGGTGTTCATCCATATAAGGAAATCGAGCGGGTCGCGGTATTGAATGAAAACGCGAAATATCGCGGGAAACGGCCGCCTTTTACAGCCCTTTTACCGGGTGCCGGCTTACCGGCGGGCATCTTTTCCCATCCATATATGTTTGTAGGTGTCAAGGTTGTTTTGAAAGAGGAAACCATTTTAGGGATTTACGTCTCGAAACAAAAAAAGATGTTGAATACGGATCAATATGTGCGCGACAGAAAAATCGCGAATGAAATCGAACAGGTTTTTAAGGCGATCATGCGCCTTCAAAAATAAGGAGTAGACGGTTCACCAATCGAAGGGAACCGTCTTTTTCCTTCTTTCTTGAAAAAAGGAAGATGCCATGAACGACATCTTCCTGCAAGGATATTTATATTTTCATCAAATGCTTGATGACCAGCTTTGGCGTGATGATGCCAAAGACCACGATGAGTCCGACAAGAACAAGCCCCGCCACGATTGTGTACACCGTCAAGTTGTCGATGAGAAAAAATAAACCGACAAACAAGGCGAGAACGAGCCACGACACGAAAAGCTCCGCCATGACGTTCATGTTGTTTTTGACAGCCTGCGTTTCGTCCTCCCAGTTGAGCTTTGGATGCAGTCCGTCGATCAGGATCGCGATCTGGTTGATAAGCACCGTTGACAGCAGGGCGCCCAGCACGAACATCAAGTCGTAATACACCGGATATGTGAAGATAAAGTGGGCCAGAATGACGATGATAATGGTTCCCAGCAAGGAGAACGCGATGCCGATGCCCATTTTGGCAAGGATCTGTTTTTCCATCGCCAGCGGAATGTACTTCACGAAATCCAGATTGCGTCCCTGTCTGGAAAAGGCGGTGCCACTAATGCCGTTGACGGAGCCAAAAAAGAAGCCACTGCCCGCCCCGAGCAAAAACATGAAGATCCACAAGTTGAACATATCCGCCAGCGGCAGGGCTTTGGCCATGGGCAGCAGTTCGCGGATTTGCGGATTGATCACAAAGACAAGCACGAGCACGATGGGCATGATGAAGGCGCCCAGCACGCAGTTGGACAAATACGCCGGGGTGCGCACGAGCTGTTTGAGCTCCACGCTCATATAGCTTGCCAGTGCGCCCTGCTTGCGAATCGTCTTGCGCTTTCCTTTTTTTTGCGCGCCCTGGCTCATTGAAAGCACCGTTGGCAAATACAGCTTTTGGGCGCATACGAAGAACAGCGCGCCCAGCGCCACGATGATTGCCACGTTGACAAGCAGCGAAACGAACGAGCCGTCGACGATGCTTTGCGCCGCGCTCGGCACATGGAAGAACAACTTGGTCGCCATGCCAAGCAAAACCGGGCTTTGGGTCATCAGATTCATGACGACTTCGCCATCGCTGGCCGACACCATGTTGCTCATAACGCCCACACTCACACCAAACACGATGCCCAGCAAGCCAAGCACGAGGTTGAAGCGGTCCTTGTTGGCGAAAAACGGCATGAACCGCATGACGAGCATCGTCAAAACGCTCATGACAAACAAAGGCGGCAAAATGTTCAAAAACAGCTGCAGCACAAACATCACGATGCCAACGATTTGAGTCGGATGCGTCTGGATGAACGCGACAAGCAGCGGCAGCAGCGCAATCAGGCTGATCGTCAGGCACGAAATGTAGTTGATGACGAATTTCGCCGCGACAATCGTCCACGATGGCACGGGGAGCACAAGCAGTTTGGGTACGTCGTTGGAAAAGTAAAACGAGCTGGCGAAGGTGAACAGCGCCGTCCACAATACGAGCATCGCCGTCGCGACCAGAAACATTTCAAGCCACATCAAGTCGAAGCGGGAGGCGAACATGTCCACGCTGCTTGTATACAGTATCCAAAGCAAAGGCAGGATGGATACGATGATCAGGGCGCCCAGCGCGAGCGTCTTCGCTTTTTTCTTTCCAAGCGAAAGGCTGTTTTTGAGCAGCGCTTTCGTCAAAACCGCAAAATTACGCATGGGACACGACTCCCAGGAAAATTTGCTCCAGACTTTCGCCTTCGTGCATCGCCTTCAAGTGGTCGAGCGTGCCGTCGTATTTGATTGAGCCGTCGCTAATCATGATGATTTTGTCGCACAGCTTTTCCGCCACCTCGAGCACGTGGGTCGAGAAAAAGACGGTGTTGCCCGCGGCCGCGTGCTGTTTCATCTTTTCCTTTAAAATGTAGGAGCTTTCCGGATCGAGGCCGGTCATTGGCTCGTCCAGGATCCAGATGCTTGGATTGCACACAAGCGCGGCGATGATGATTGCTTTTTGGCGCATGCCGTGCGAGTAGCTCGCCATTTGGGAGTCGAAGTCGTTTTCCAGCTTGAAGTCGCGCACAAGCTCGTCGATCCGCTGCTTGCGCTCGTTTTGGCCGATATCGTAAATGTCCGCCATGAAGTTGGCGTATTCGCGGCCTGTCAGGCGCAAAAAGAGATCGGGCGAATCGGGAACCAGGGTGAACTGGCGCTTGGCCTGGATCGGATCGGTGGCGATATTGATGCCGTTGAGCGTGATCAGTCCTTGATCGGGCGCGAGAACGCCGGTCATCATGTGGATCGTCGTCGTTTTGCCGGCGCCGTTGGGGCCGATAAAGCCTGTAATGCAGCCGGCCGGAATATCAAAAGAAATATGATCGACTGCGACTTTCGAGCCGAATTTTTTGGTGGTGTTTGAAATTTGAATCATAATCATTCCTCCGTGTTCAACAGTAGCACGGTTTTCGACACTTTAAATCAAGTGGTCGCCGGCTTTTGGCGACTGGTTCGATTTGAAAGCCAAGTGGTACTGTATTACACGAATAATACACCTTGCGCTCTTTGGACGCAATCCGGGAAAGAAAATAAAAAAGCGGTATGAAAACCGCTAAAGCAATCCAAACCACATGGGCCGGTCCAAATCTTTGAATGCCTGATTTTGCTCCGCCTGTGAAAACGTGGCGAACAGTTTCGGATTGTTCGCCCGGGCGAGAACCGTTTCCTTTTTCCGCCACTTCAAGTTCGGGTACAGCTTTTCCAGTCGCTCGTGCTCGGATGTGCGCACGTAAATTTTGTCGCTGATCAAGCTCAAATTCGAGAAAAGCGATTCCAGGGCGTCCGAATTCAAATAAATCAGACACTCGATCCGGATGACGTGCTCGTGCACCGTGTAGATGGCCAGTCCGTTGGGCTCGTAATGGTCGTCGTACATAATGTCGATTTTTTTGCGGGCGGCGTGCAAGTACGCCAGCTCGTTTTCAAACTGGGCGCGCGTCAGCACGATCGAGCCGTCGAAATGACGAATGAATTTTTGATACAGCGGGTACAAGTCGAAAGCGGGCCGGTATTTTCGGGTGCGCGCGAACCGCTGCTCCTCGATGCGCGAAACCGGCAGCGTGTATTCTTTGATGAAGGCGACAGGTTCCAGCGATTCGCCGCGGAAGATCTTTGGTGTCATCGTTTTGACAAGCGAGACGAGATCGTTGCACGACGCCTTGGCGCAAAAGGCCGAGAGCAGTTGCTTGAAGTAGCCTTGATCGCGCTGGTCCTGCGCGGTCAGCGCCAGCTCGATGACGCTGGCGGTCGCGTTTTTGCCTCGGTAGCGCAAGGTGCGCTTGGCGTATTGCAGGCAGGAAACGATTTGATCGTCTTCCAGCAAAAGGAACATATGTTTCGGGTCGAATTTGTAGGTGAACCACGCGTCGATTTCCGCGTCTTTGGCGTACCACCACCGGCGCAGGAACCGATAAAGCTGTTTTTCACGTCCAAGAGCGGTTTGTACGATCATGGGCGCTCCTCGTCCTTTTCCTCGTATTCGACATATTCGACATCAATGGCGTCGGGCCGTTTTTCGCGGGTCTGCACCTTTGGCTGCTCCGGTTCCTCGCTGGTGAAATACGATTCGTATTGGCGGGTGAACTCGCTTTCGCGCTTGTTTTTTTGCAGCGCGCGCCGCACAGCGCCCAAAACGGAAACGATGATCAAAAACGGAATGAGAATCGGCAGCATGTAAAAAGCGAACATGAACAAGCCGATCAAGATGAGTATAATTAAGAAAAATTCCATAGTGCGTATTTATCCTCCGGTTGTTGGAACGGCGCTTTCGCGTTCGGTTTCGCCGACATAGTCGATTTGAATGCGGCCGGATGCCAGCTCGTTGAGCGCCGTGTCGATGTTTTCTTTGACGCAAAAATGATAAACCACTTCGCTTTGATAATCCTTTGAAATGACTTCGATGCCGCGGGTGCGGAAATACGCGTCGAAACGGCCGATCAGGCTGTAGTCGAACGCGATCCGATACGTCTGGAGCGTTTGCGCTTCGACAAGCGAAGCCTGCTCGAGCGCCAGTTTGACGCTGTCCGTGTAGGCGCGAACCAGTCCGCCTTTGCCAAGAAGCGTGCCGCCGAAATACCGCACGACGACCGCCACGATATCGGTCATGCCCCGGCTTGTCAGCACGTCGAGCATCGGATGGCCGGCGGTGCCGGCTGGCTCCCCGTCGTCGTTGGAGCGGACGATCGGACCAATCACCAGCGCGGTGCAGTGATGGCGGGCGTCGGGATGCGTCTTTTTGACGAGTTTGATAAACGCCCGGGCCTCGTCCTCGCTGTCGGTTCGGTGCAAGTAGGTGATGAATTTGCTTTTTTTGACCTCGATCGAGTGTTCCACATCATTTTTGAGTTTCGGCATATATTAATACTAGCAAACTTTCCTGGGCAATTCCAATGCAAAATCGTCAGAAACGGACGGGAGGGCTCTTTTTTTTGGGCATCGGTTCGATTCGGACAACGTCCTAAAATTTTCCGTTCTTTTGCGGGAACTTGGGATGGAACCTATGATATGATGACAATAGAAATTCAGGAGGCTTTTTAACAATGAATAAAGAATGGATCGAATTATACGATAAGGAAATCGAAAAATTTGCCGAACAGACGAAGGCGTTCCACGATCAGGAGATGACCCGGAAAGAATACAAGGGAATTTCCGGCGGAATGGGTTCGTACGCGCAGCGCGACGCCAACGAGCATATGGTTCGTTTACGGATGAACGGTGGCGACCTGACGCAGGATAAATTAAAATTTCTAGTCGATACGATTGACCGTTACGACATCAAGCGTCTGAAACTTTCAACTTGCCAAACCGTGCAGCTGCACGATTTAAAATACGACCAGGTCGCGCCCATCATCCGGGAGGCGATTGACGCCAAGATTTACACGAAGGCGGGCGGCGGCGACAATCCGCGCAACGTCATGTGCTCGCCGTTGTCGGGCGTGGAAAAAGGCGAACCGTTCGACGTGATCCCGTACGCGACGGCGGTGGCCGACTACACGCTGTCGATTTGCCGCGACTTCAAAATGCCGCGCAAGCTCAAGATCGCGTTCTCGAACGGCGTGGACGATTCGGTGCACGCGACGTTCCGCGACATGGGCTTTGTCGCCAATGACGACGGCACGTTCAAGCTGTATATCGCCGGCGGTCTTGGGGCCAACCACAGCAAAGGCGTGCTCGTGAAGGAAAACGTGCCGGCCGAAGATGTGTTGTACTATGTCCGGGCGATGATCGACTTGTTCTGCCAAAACGGAAACTATGAAAACAGGGCGAAGGCGAGAACGCGCTATTTGCAGGAAAGCATGGGCGCCGACAAGCTGAAAGAGGAGTTTTTGCGCCTGGCCGGCGAATTGAAAGCGGCGGGCGGCCACGATTTGCACATCGAACCGAAGAAAATCGACAAGAAAGGCGACGGCGCGATCGAGGGCAGCCGGATCGTTTCGCAAAAACAGGAAGGGCTGTACGCGGTCGAGTACCATCCAATCGGGGGCGATTTGCCGGTCGATCTGCCAAAGAAGCTGCTGGAAGCGCTCAAGGACATGCCGGATGTCGAGTGCCGCATTGGCGCCGACGAGACGATGTACTTTGTCAACTGTACCGCCAAAGAGGCGCAAAAGCTGCTTGACTTGACGGAAGGCGCGGCGCAGACGGCGTTCGAGCACTCGGTCGCTTGCATTGGCGCGGCGGTTTGCCAGCAAGGACTGCGCAACTCGCAGGCGACGCTGAAGGCGTGCATCGACGCGTTGCGCGACCATCCAAAAGCGGCGGCCGCCTTGCCAAAAGTCCGGATTTCGGGATGCGCGTCGAGTTGTTCGGCGCATCAAATTGGCTCGCTGGGCTTCCAGGGCTTTGTGAAAGTCGTGGATAAGGCGCCACAGCCGGCGTTCCGGATGTTTGTTGGCGGCAGCGACGCGATCGACGACGTCCAGTTCGGGGATTTTGTCGGCGTCGTGCTGGAGAAGGACATGCCGGCCATGTTCGTCGAGCTTGGCGAGGCGTGCGTCAACAGCGGCAAGCCTTGGGATCGCTTTGTCAAGGAAAACCGTGACGAAGTCGTGGAAATCGCGAAACACTACGCTTAATTTTCAACAAGACGACGCTTCGCTTTGGCGGGGCGTTTTTTGCGTGGAAGGCAAAGGAATGGACAAAAACGGAAAAAGGTGTTGCGCTGGCGGTAAAATTCATGTAAATAAATATTAAGCGTATAGAAGACTTTAAATAAAAAAGACAACTATATAGGAAGTCAAGTATAAAATCATGAAATAGTTTGAAATATTATTGCTTGATTTGTTGTCGATTTGATCTTTGAAAT
>NZ_SRYG01000018.1 GCF_004793885.1 Dubosiella muris | reverse complement strand
CCATCTGGAAATTAATCTCCAGATGGTTAAGCCATTTCTTAACTAAATGACATTGAGTCCATGGACTCTTTTTTCTTTCGTTATTCTTTTCCAAGCAGTTTGAACATGTTTTTCTTGTACACTTCCACACCCGGCTGGTTGAATGGGTTGCTTCCGTTCATCAACGTCGTCAAAGCGATCGCCTTGAAGAAGAACATGCACATGTTACCAAAGTCGTACGCGCTCATACCCGGCATCGTCAAGATGATGTTTGGCACGCCGCCGGTTTCCTCATGCGCCATCAGCGTTCCTTTGGCCGCCATCTTGTTGGCCCAGTCGATCGACTTTCCGGCCAGGTAATTCATGCCGTCCTCGTTTTTGTCGTCGTTCGGGAACAACACGTCGATGGCCGGCTGGTCGACATATAAATTCGTTTCAAACAAAACCTTCTTGCCATCCTGAACGAATTGTCCAAGCGAGTGCAGGTCGGTCGAGAAGCAAGCCGAATCCGGCAGGATGCCCAGCTCGTCCTTTCCTTCGCTTTCGCCAAACAGCTGTTTCCACCATTCAGCCACCATTTGCATTTGCGGCTCGTATTCGACAAACAATTCGACGTCGTAGCCTTGATGCTGCAAGATCCGGCGCGCCACCGCGTAGCGATACGCCGGGTTTTTATCCAGATCCGCGTCGCCGTATTCGCCGCTTCCATCGGAAAGACCTTTCATGAAGGCGTCGATATCCAGTCCGGCCGCGGCCATCGGCAGCAAGCCAACCGGTGTGATGACCGAGAAGCGTCCACCAATATTATCCGGAATGACGAATGTCTCATAGCCTTCCTTGTCGGCCAGCGTCTTCAACGTGCCGCGCGCCTTGTCCGTCGTGGCGATGATCCGGCTGCTCGCCTCGGCTCCGTATTTTTTCTCCATGAACTGCTTCAGGATCCGGAACGCGATCGCAGTTTCCGTCGTCGTTCCCGATTTCGAGATGACGTTGACAACGACGCTCTTGTCCTTGATATAGTCCATGACCTGGGCGATGTACGTGCTCGAGAACGTATTTCCCATGTAAATCACTTCGATTTGTTTGGTCGGATAAAGACCGTTAACCATTTCGATTCCAGCTCGAGGCCCAAGGTAGGATCCGCCGATTCCGCAGACGATCAGCACGTCCGCCATGTCCTGGATGCGTTTTGCGCAAGCCTTGATCCGCGCGTATTCCTCCCGATCGTAATCCTGCGGCCAAGTCAGCCATCCGATGAAATCATTTCCCTTGCAGGTGCCTTGAACGAGCGACTCGTCAATGCGGCACACTTCTTCTTGATAGTCTTTGACATTTTCTTTCAAAAATGCATGATTTAAATCCAACTTAATCATTGTGCTTTGTTTCTCCCTTCGTGCCTAAGACGATTTCATTATACCGCTTCTTCGTTCGGTTTTCTATTTTTTACGCTTTCATTTTATTGATTTGCCGACAAAATCACTTCATCTCGTTTTATTCGGAATTTATGCTATAATGCGTATTGATTAGGAGGTATTTTATGATTCCTTCATCGTTGTTCCCTTTGGTGAGCGCGCTGCTGTCCAACGTGGTCGCGCAAGTCGCCAAAACGTTCGTATACTATTATCGTACCGGCAAATGGGATTTACATTGGGTCATGGCGAGCGGCGGATTTCCAAGCTCGCACACCTCGACAGTCACCGCGCTGTCGCTGGCGATCGGCATTCAGGAAGGATTCGACTCGGCGATTTTCGCCGTCACCGCGATCTTCTCGTTCATCGTCATGTACGACGCGTGCCACGTGCGCTACTACAGCGGCAAAAACATCGCGCTGACCCAGCAGCTCATCAAAGACCTCAAGTCGATGATGGGACTTCACCTTGACGATCCGATTTATCAAGAGAAACTCAAAACGATTTTAGGACATAAAAGCGTGGAAGTGGTGGGCGGATTCGGCGTCGGACTCATCGTGCCGATGATCCTGCTTCCCTTATTTATCGCATAGGAGGTTATGATGGCAGAAGAAAACAAAGAAACCGAAATGGAAAAAAACGACACGGCGCCTGTCGAAGAGCAGCCGCAAAACGAGCCGGCGGCCAAAGCACAAGAGGATCCGCAAAACATCGTCGTGGAAGAGGAGCAAGTCGAAGAATGCCTCGACAAGATCCGGCCCTACATTCAACACGATGGCGGCGACGTCGAGCTGCTTGGCATCGACGAGCAAAACATCGCGTACGTCTCCTTCCGGGGCGCTTGCGCCGGCTGTATGATGGCGGCCGACGATTTCAGCGGCGGAATCAAGCTGCTGCTGCTCGACGAGATTCCCGGTCTTCGGGATGTCGTTTTAGTGTAAAACAAAAAAAGGAGCGAAACACTCACTCCCCTTTCGCCAGCAAGGTTGCGTCTTTGCTGGTTTTTATTATGCGCCCGCCGCTCAACAACAAGATCAACGTCACAGCTCCGGCAAACGTGACGATCGAAATCACGATATCCATCGAGATTCCCGCTCTGGCGATCACAACAGCAGCGATCGAGGTGCCAAGCGCCTGTGCGAATTGAATGATCGAGTTGTTGATCGAAACAACCAAATTGGATTTACGCCCGGTTACAAGATTGATTCCCGTATTGAGCTGCAAGCCAATGAACCATCCGTTGAACATCCATACCAGCACAAACAGCACGTTGGCAACGACATAGCGCTGCGACATGAGAATCGCCGCACCGAGCACCGCCTGCAATACGGATCCAATCCACCACGCTTTTTCGAAACCGATCTTGTCGCACACGACGCCGCCAAAAAGATTTCCCAAAAAGCAACAAGCGCCAATCAAGACGAGCAATCCGCTCATATACGGTTCCAGCAAAGGAAACCGTTCTACAAGATAAGGCGTCACATACGTGTAAAACGCCCCATACCCGACAAAGGTAATCAAACTGCCCAGCACGACCAGTAAAACGCGCCGCTCTTTCAACATGGCCAATTCTTGCTTCAAGTGAAGCGAATCGCCCGACGCTTTGATTGTCGGCAGGCAAAACACGAAATACAATACACCCAGTCCCATGATCACAATGAGCGCGAAGTTGATCGACTGCCAGGAAAAATCGCGAATCAACACCCGGCACAACGGCACGCCCGCCATGAGCGATACGGCCGCGCCCGTAATCAGCAACGACAAGTTGCGCCCGACCTGCCGCTCATCCGACAACGCCACGACGCTTGTGGTCGCCACGACGCCATACGTCGTGCCCATCAGGCCAAGTCCAAACCGCGCAGCCAGCAGCAGGAAAAAATCCAGCGCGACGATTGAGAAAAGCCCAAAAACGATATTTCCAAGCAGCGTTCCCACGAGCATCGCGTTGCGCTTGGCGTTTCGCAACAACGCGAGCAATACCGGCGCGCCAATCGCGCCATACGCGTACATAGACGTCAAATACCCGGTTTGCGCGACGCTGATCCCCATCTCGAGCGCGATCCGGTCCAGGATTCCGTTAAACAGCGTTCCCGACAAGGACATCGTAAAGTTCATAATCATAAAGACCCCCATCGTCTGCGCACTCAGTTTCGCTTCTTTGTTTGCCATCATCAAACCTCCCTCTATCTGAAAGTGATTATACGGCTCCAAAAAGCGATTGAATAATACTTATTTTTTATCGAAATCTATGCGAAAAACGAATAGAAATCGTTCCAGAAAAAAAGCGGACGTTCTCATCCGCTTGCCTTGTGGGAGGCACGCTCCGTCACGACTTTTCCCGTCGTCACGCCCTGCCCTTCGTTTGGATAAAAATGGGAGTAAATCACATCCGCCACAAAGACGACGCCTAGCGCGATTGCCACCTTGTTCAGCTTGTCGATTCCGATTTTCCGGAACCAGTTGTCCAGAAGCGGGGCGACGATGTACACAAAAGCCATACCGCCCAGCCCAAAGACGAGCAGCCCCTCGGCGCAAATGCGCCCGTTCAAATTCAGAAAATAGCCTTGATAGCTCCACCATTCGGTGTGGTATACCGCCTGCAAATACACACTCGTAAAATATTCGACAACGCCGCACAAAACGATCGCGTAAAGAAACTCCTTCAACGGTTCCTGTCGCCAGCGGCGCAGCAGCAGCAAAATGAACACGCAGCCAAACCCGTAAATCGGCAGCCACGGCAAATGGAGCACGCCGCGGTCGACGAACCGGCCGTTTTGGATCAAATGGAGCGACACTTCCCAGCACCAGCCCACAAACGACATGAAGAAAAACAGCAACGCCACGCTCGTAACCGTGTAGTTACGTCCCGGATACAACGAACGCAGCACATGCCGGTGTCGTATTTCCGGAATCGGCGACAGCTTGATTGGGTATTCCTTGCGCTCGACTTGCCATTTCATCTCTTTCAAGTCCCATTGCGTGAAATTGTAGCGCTCATACGCCCGCTCCTGGCTGGACAGCCGGAACACCAGGCCGAAATTGCGCTCCAGGAATCCTTTGAATCCCGTGTAGGCGTTTTGGATCGGATTGATTTTCTTCATATCCACGATTTCCTTGGCGTAGGCTTTTTCCAACAGCCCGCGCGGCGCCAGCCGATACAAATACGGGTTGTCAAACACCGTTTCCGCTTTTGGATTTTCCGCCAAATACCCGGCCCGGATCCGGACGAAAAACTCGCTAAAGATCGCCTGCCGGTACGCGTTGGTCCAAAACAAGCTCGACACGCCCAGCGTCGCCACATCGAGAATGTACCATCCAAGCATCGAGAGCGAAATCATGAACGCCTCCCATTTGTGGCCGTTCATCATCGTCCGCGACAAAGCGACGGCCTGCCGGCCTGTCGTTTCCGGGTTTTCCGCCAAAATATAGGGAACGAGCAAATACGAGTAATGCTTGATCCATCCGCCGACAATCGTTAGCGCCCAAAGACACCACAGCACGTTTTTCCAAAGCAGCGCCCTGGCCACGCTCCACCATTTTTTCACCCGGATGAAAAACAAGTACCGATCGAAGGGCACCTTTTCGTAAATTCTGCCTTCCACGAAAAAGCGGCGGTTGACGACGCTGAGCGTCTGCACGACAAACACCCAGAAAAGCGCGTGAACAGTCACTGCGAATCCAATCAAAATCAAGGTGCCCGCTTGCGGCGATCGGGTCAGGGAATCGGCCAGATGCACGAAATAACTCGGAATCGTCCCGTCGGCAATCGTGCGCACGAGTAGCGCGAACACGCCGTTGGTCGTGCCCAGTTCGGGAATCCTGCCAATGTCATGGACAAAGTGGGTCTGGACGAAATTGACCACATCGTTGAGCGCCGGGTTGATCCCGCCGCGAATCAGCAGACCGGTCATGGCTCCCTGTCCGGTGGAAAACACGCTCAAAAACCGGAAGGCGCGCGCTTGCTCTGTGCCCAAATAGGCGGCCACCATGCACACGAACACATACAATCCATAATGCCGCGAAAGATTTTCTCTCGCTCTTTTTTTCATTTCTTTTCGATTGACTTTCATAGTTCCAGTGTACAAAATTTCGAATTTAAGATGCAAGCCGAATACCAAGACATCGTTAAAAAACGGATCCTTTCGCGCGCAAAAAAAAGGAAATCCGCTTTTCTTCAGATTTCCTTTCTTTTCATTCGAGTTCGGACTCGACCGGGGTGACGACGGGATTTCCCTGCGCGTCGACCAGGACGCAAATTCCCATGGCGCCCAAGGTGTTGCTGGCCATCAAATAGTTGACGCCCGTTTCCCGATCTACAAGAATGACTTGCGTGTTGGCTATCCCGTGGCGATACGTTTCCACGAAACGTTCCTGCGTTTTCATTTCAAATCCTCCTTTTCCCCTTCACTATACGCCATTTTTGCGCGAAGCGATGTCAAAGGGATTTGACATTAGCACATTTGCGGCAAATATTCCCGAATCTGGCGCTCCCAGCTCGGCCAGTCGTGCGGCGTGTCGTATCCCCAGAAGTCCGTTTGGATCTGAATTCCCTTGCTCCAGCAAATATCGGCCAGCTTGCGCAAATCGGCGGCGCACTCGTTTTCCCACGCGCCTTGCCCGACGACGAAAACCGCCTGCGCCCGATTGTATTTCGGGATGTAGCCGTGGGCCGGATCCATGTTGGACAAATAACCGCACGGGTTGTTTTGATAGGCGTTGAAATCAACATGCCCGTCGTAAAAATACGGCGACATGTCATAAAGGCCCGAGAGCGCGAGCACTTGCGTGAACGTGTCCGGAAACCGGAAAAACAAATTGCCGGCGTGAAATGCCCCCATGCTCGCTCCCATCACCATCACGCTTTCGCCCGCGTCTTTTCCGGCTTTGGCTTTCGCGCTGGGAAGCAGCTCCTGCATGACGTACTGCACCCAGTTTTCCTGTTTTTCCATGCGCGGCGTCGTGGCGTCAAAGCTCGACCACGATTCCAGATCGACGGAATCGACGGTCACGAATTGAATGCGGCCCTGGTCGATCAAATCTTGAAGGAGCTCGAACATGTGCCGGTCCTCCCATTCAAAAAAACGTCCATCCTGACAAGGCACGACCAGGCATAAACGGCCAGCGTGGCCATACATTTTGAATTCCATATCCCGATTCAGAAACCGGGAGTATTCTTTAAAATAGCGAATTTGCATCATTCTCACCCTTTCCTTTCCCGGTGCCATTATACCATACAATGGCGATTCTTTCGTTTTGAGTGGGTTTCGTTGTGTTTTTAGCAGGCAAAGAGTATAATGGCAGTGCTAAAAATTATGAAAGCGAGTGAAACGATGCCTGAAAAAGAAAAAATCTTAAATATAGCTGTGATTGCCCACGTTGACGCCGGCAAGAGTACGCTGGTCGACGCGTTTTTGCGCCAAAGCGATGTGTTCCGCGACAACGAGGAAGTCGTGGACTGCGTCATGGATTCCAACGATTTGGAACGGGAGCGCGGAATCACGATTTATTCAAAAAACTGTTCCGTCATTCACGATGGCGTAAAAATCAACATTGTCGACACCCCGGGCCATGCCGACTTCTCCAGCGAGGTGGAGCGGATCATCCGGACGGTCGACACCGTCATCCTGCTGGTGGACGCCAGCGAAGGCCCAATGCCGCAAACGCGGTTCGTGTTGTCCAAGGCGCTGGAAATCGGTTTGAAGCCGATCCTGCTCGTGAACAAGATCGACAAAAAAGACCAGCGGGCCGAGGAAGTCGTGGACGAGGTGTACGAGCTGTTCCTCGACTTGAACGCCAACGACGAGCAGCTCGAGTTCCCGATTTTGTATGGCGTGGCGCGCGAAGGGATCGTTCAGTACGATATGGACACGCCAAGCGAAAATATCGACCCGCTGTTTGACACGATTCTCAAACATTGCGAGGCGTATCCCGATTTGGACGAGGAACCCGTTCAAATGCAGGTTTCGGCACTCGCTTACGACGAGTACATTGGCCGCTTAGGAATCGGCCGCGTCTATCAAGGCACGTTGAAGCCGGGCCAGCCGTACATCCGCTGCAATCAGGAAGGGCTGGAAAAGAAGGAGTCGATTTCGAATCTTTTCGTCTACAAAGGCCTTTCGAGAACGCCGGTCAAAGAAGCCCATTCGGGCGATATCGTCGTCATCGCCGGCATGCCGGACATTTCGATTGGCGACACGATTTGCGATCCGGACCACGTGGAGCCGATGGACCACATCGCAATCGAGGAGCCGACGTTGTCAATGAACTTCCACGTCAACACGTCTCCTTTCGCCGGACAATCCGGAAAATACGTGACGTCCAGAAACTTGAAGGAGCGTCTGGAAAAAGAGCTGGAAGTCAACGTCGGTTTGAAAGTCGAGCCGACCGAGAGCGCCGACTGCTTTAAAATCAGCGGCCGTGGCGAGCTGCACATTTCGATCCTGATCGAAAACATGCGCCGCGAAGGGTACGAGCTGGCCGTTTCGAAGCCGGAAGTCATTTTGCACCGCGATGAGAACGGGCAAAAAGTCGAGCCAGTCGAGGAAGTCGTGTGCATCGCGCCTGCCGAATACCAGGGCACGATTATCAACCAGCTGAACTTGCGCAAAGGCATCATGCAGGACATGGAAGAGGAAAACGGCTACGTTAAAATCACGTATACCGCGCCGACCCGCGGCTTGCTTGGTTTCCGGACGCAGTTTATCAACGATACGCACGGCGAAGGCACGCTGGTGCGCCGGATTTCGGGTTACGAGCCATACAAGGGCGAGATCACGCAGCGTATGCAGGGTGCGATGATTTCCACGGAAACGGGTTCGGCCATGACGTATGCGTTGTGGAATTTACAGGAACGCGGGCAGCTGTTCATCTCGCCGCAGACGGATGTGTATGAAGGTATGATTATCGGCGAGTCGGCGAAAAACATCGACCTCGATGTCAATCCGCTCAAAAACAAGAAGCTGACCGCCATCCGAAGCAGCGGACGCGACGAAGGCATGTTCCTGACGCCGCCACGCGTGTTCTCTTTGGAGGAGGCGCTGGAATGGATCAACGATGACGAGCTTGTCGAAGTGACGCCGGACGCGATTCGTATCCGCAAAAAAGGATTGACAGCGCAAGATCGCAGAAACTTGTACCGTCAGAAAATGGCGCAGAAAAACGGATAAACCCAACCAAGAGTCTTGCGAAAGCGGACTCTTTTTTTATTGTACGCGCAATTCCAGCGCGCCGGTAAAATGCTTGGCGTCAATCTCGATCAAATTCGTTCCCGCCTCGCACTCGATCGTTTGAATGAACGATTCCCCTTCACCAAGCACTTCGCTTTGATCCCCTTTTTGCCAGCGAATCTCCAAATTTCCACTTTCCCCTTGCGCCACCGCCTCGATTCGCAATGTCTGCGCCTCGATCGACGTGCCGCCAAATATCGTTTCCACACCACTGAAATCCTTGTAAAAAGCCGAATACGTCCCTTGATACGAATCCTCCAGCTTGCGATCTCCGACCAGGCTTCCATCCGGATCGAGCGCGAGCGTGCCAGTCGTTTCCACGACGGCGTTGTATGTTTCGAGCCATTCCGCTTTCGAACAGCCGCCCAGTCCTGCCAGCAGCACGACTGCGGCACACAAAGTCAGCTTTCGCATGCTCCCACCTCCTTTCCTTCTTCAAGAGTATAAAAAACGATCCAGGTGAAATCATGACGGTTTTGTCGGTTTGGCGAAAAAAAAGACCCGTCTTCGGATCTTTAGAGGTATTGTTTGGCAAGCTGCTCGTATTCGCGCTGTTTTTCGTCATCGTGCTTGTTTTTGTAGGACTGCGCCAGCAGCAAATAGCACGTTCCCTTTTCGGAATCGGGAATTGTTTTGGCTAGTTCGAGCAGCTCGTCGACCAAATCGCCTTTATGGGTAATATACACTTCGTACATGAGCCTGGCGCGGTGCGCTGTCTTCTTGTCGAAGTGCTGCTTGATTTCCTGGTAAAGCGGTTTGGCTTTGCGCCGGTCCTGCTCGTATATGAAGTATTCAAACGCGCGCATGACGATTTCCTTGCGCTGTTCCGGTGTCGTCTTCATGGCGAGCATTTTGTCCAGCAGCGCGTCGATTTGCTCTTTGTCGTTGGTCATTTGCGCGACTTGCAGTTTGAGGTGGTCGCGGTTGTACAGTGGAAACAGCCACTTTCCTTTCCACGAGTCGATCGAGGCCAGAATCCGGTCAAACTTTCCTTCCCCAAACCACTGCATGTACTGGTTTTCCGTCCGGGTCTGGACGATTCGCTTGACGACGGAGTAAATGACGACGCCAATTAGCAAAATCACGCCAAGCTGAGCCCATCCATTCATTGTTTCATCACATCCTTCTGTTCACCAGTATACACGATTGTTTCCAAAAAAACCGGAATCAGTGAAAAAAACCACGATACGCGTCTTTGAAAGCGAGCCACCCAGGCATAAAAATGTAAAGAAAAACCGCCAGCGTTCCCGGCATGCCAAGCATGAATCCCGAGACGACGATGAGTGTTTGCACGACGAGCACGCTCGCGAACATGAACAGTCCGCGGCAATACGACCAAATCGGCCAAAAAAACAAGAACGTGCCCGTCATAAAGTATCGCGGCCGAAACCACTCCTGCACGGTCGCAAGGGAGAAAACCGAGGTGCCTAGCAACAAAAGCAGCAGCGTGCACACCGGCACAAACGCCGCCATCCGGTTGTCGTGCAAGTCGATTTGCCGGCGGTTCGCGGCTGGATTCTCCCGTTTTCTTTTTTCTAAATAAGGAATGAACATAAAAAGAATCTCCTCTCTTTGTGATTCCCGTTCGTTTAAGTCTTGCTTAACTACATACATCATACGTGACTATGTTGTTTTTATCAATTAATCTAAATAAATTATTTTATGGGAGAATTTGGAATAATTATTAAAAAAAACAGACCTCTTTCGAAGTCTGTCGCGAACTATTGATTTTGGGTCGCCTTGAATTTTTCGATCAGCTCTTTTTGCTCGTCGCTCATTTCTTTTGGCAGCGTCACTTTGATTTGCGCGTATTCGTCGCCTGTCGCCTTGGCGGTCTTGACCCCTTTGCCTTTTAGACGGAATTTTTGTCCAGGCTGCGTTCCGGCCGGGATCTTGATTGAAACCGTTCCGTCAATAGTCGGCACGTCGATGCTCGCTCCAAGCAGCGCGTCCGTAAAGTCAACCGGAATTTCCACGTAGATATCCTCGTTTTCACGCCGGAACGTTTGATCCGGACGAATGTGGACGTTCAAATACAAATCGCCATCCGGTCCGCCATTCAAACCGGCCAGTCCTTTTCCGGACAAACGAATCTTTTGTCCTTCGCGGATGCCTTGCGGAATCTTCACTTCGTATGTGACGTTCTTTGGCGGATTGACGCCGTCGTTGATGGTGAAGGAAACCGTTTCCGGACCACCTTGCACCGCTTTCATAAAGTCGATGTTGATCGTGGCGTTCAAATCCTCCCCCTTCATCGGACGTGGCGAGTAGTCCTGGTAAAAGGAGCCCCGGCCCGCGCCGCCCTGGCCGCCAAACATGTTGTTGAGGAAGTCGTCGTCGAAACCAAACGGCCATCCGTTTCCTGGTCCGAATCCGCCTTGCTGTCCCTGGTTGGACCAGGAATATTTATAGGAATTCAGGATTTCCTCGTTGAAGTCGGCTTCGATCGCCTTTTCACCGAATTCATCGTACATTTCCCGTTTTTTCGGATCCGACAAGATTTCATACGCCTTGTTGATTTCCTTCATCTTCGCTTCCGCTTCCGGGCCTTTGTTCAAGTCCGGATGGTATTTTTTCGCCAGTTTTTTATATGCACTTTTGATCTCTTTTTCGGTCGCGCCTTTCGAGATCCCCAATACTTCATACAATCCTTGTGTCATACTTGATCCTTTCCAGAAAAATCCCTAATGATCTCTGATTCCTTTTTATTTTAGCACAATCAAGTCCGGATGGAGTTTCACACGCTTCCACCAAAAAAGTCCGCTTTTTTCAAAGCGGACAAGAAAATGTCAACCGGGCTTCAAAACCTGCCCCATTTGTTCTTCGGCAATGAGGTTCTCCACCTTTTTCGGGCCCCAGACAATGTAGAGAAACCGGTTCTTTTGCGAAACTTCTTCCAAAAAATTGATGAACTCGCTCCATCGTTTCACCCCTTCAAACCGGTGCTCCACCTCCACGATCGCCGGCGTTCGAAACCCAAGGATCCGGCGCTTCAGCTGCGCCTTGTCCATCGGCTCGATTTCCAGCGCCTCGCGCAAGAACTCGTACGGATCCTTTACCGATTCGCAATCAAACAGAATCTTTTTCATGCTGCTCGGCAAAGGCAAGGACGCGTTCAAACAGCGCCTCCAAATCAAATTCATGATTCGAAAACGTTTCGAATTCGCGCAGAAGCGCCGCCATATGACGCTGGTCCTCCTCGATGGATTCGACGAGTTCCGGATGAAGCGACAACTCGTTGATCCGATGGTCGACTTCGCTTGGCGTCTTGCGCAAAATCCGCTTTTTTTCCAAAGAAGCCACCATTTGCGAAACCGCGGCCGCGGATACCTTTAAATAGGACGCCAGGTCCTGCATCGTGATAGGCGTTTTCGCGGTATAAATGTACGCCAGCATATCCAGATCCTTGGATTTCATCGTCGGATACAGCTTCAGCTGATCCTTCCAGGCTTTTCGAATACGCTGCACGATCAAAAGCATGAGCTCGTATCTCCGCTCATTGGACAATTCAGGCTGTGTTTGTTTTTTATCCATTGATTTTTTTCTCGATCGAAGCTAGCTGTTTTTTCGCGATCGCGAGTTGTTCCTGATACGTGGACAGCTTGTTTTTCTCCGCATCGACCTTTTCCTTTGGTGCCTTCTCCACGAATCTTGGGTTCGAAAGCATCTTTTCTCCACGAATCACTTCTTTTTCCAGACGAACGATTTCCTTTTCCCATTTTGCCTTCTCTTCTTCCAAATCAATGAGATCCGCCATGGCGACCGTCAAAATCGCGTGGTCGATCGTCCGGGACAGCACATCCTCGGTTGGCAGCTGGGCGCACACTTGCACATGCGCCATGCCTTCGAGCAGGTTTTTCAGGTTTTCCGGCAGCTCGATGGCCGCGCCTTTTTCATCGTGCAAGGAAATTTCGATCGTTTCCGAAGGCTTGAGGTGGTATTCGTTTTTGATTTCGCGCACCGCGCTGATGGCGCCAATCAGCATCTCCATCCGGTCCATTTCCTGGGCGCTCATTTTCACGTCGACAGGTTTTGGCCACGCTTCCGTGTTGATCGAATCGTCGGCGTTTGGCAAATTCGAATAAATTTCCTCGGCGACAAACGGAATGAATGGCGACAGCAAAATCAAAATGTTTTTGAGCACGAGCGCCAGCGTCGCTTTCGTGCTTTCCACTTCGGCCGCGTTGTCGCTGCGCAGCGCCGGCTTGGACAATTCGATAAACCACGAGCAGAAGTCGTTCCATACGAAGTTGTACAGCTCGTTGCCCGCGATCGACAACTCGTAACGATCCATATTGACGGTCACGCTCTCGATCGTTTCGTTCATCTTTTCCAAGATCCATTTCGACGCCGGCGTCAAGTCGTCGACACGCAAAGGCAAGTCCTGCCCATCCAGCTGCATGAGCACGTAGCGCGACGCGTTCCAAATCTTGTTGATGAAGTTCCACGACGCGTCGATTTTTGTTTCGTCGTAGCGCAAGTCGAGTCCCGGCGCCGAGTTGGTCGTCAAGAAGAAGCGCAGCGCATCCGCGCCCTTGTCGGCGATCACGTCCATCGGATCGACGCCATTGCCAAGCGACTTCGACATTTTGCGCCCTTGCGGATCGCGGATCAAGCCGTGAATGAGCACTTCTTTGAATGGCCGGTTGTTCATGCAGTAGCGGGTCTGGAACGCCATGCGCGCCACCCAGAAGAAAATAATGTCGTATCCGGTGACGAGCACATCGTTCGGGAAATACCGGTTCAGATCGGCTGTTTCTTCCGGCCAACCGAGTGTGGAAAACGGCCACAACGCGCTGGAAAACCACGTATCGAGCACGTCTTCGTCCTGAATCCAGTTTTCCGGATCTTTCGGATCTTCTATGCCGACATAAATTTCACCGGTTTCCTTGTTCGTCCATGCCGGAATCCGATGTCCCCACCACAGCTGGCGGGAAATGCACCAGTCCTCGATGTTTTCCAGCCATTGCTCGAACGTGTGGTTAAAGCGTTCCGGCACAAACGAGATTCGCTGCTCGCCTTGCTGGTTTTTGAGCACCTCGTCGGCGAGCGGGCGCATCTTGACAAACCATTGTTTCGACAAGTACGGCTCCACGATCACGCCTGTGCGCTCGGAATGCCCGACCTGGTGCGGGTGCTCCTCGATGTGGTCGACCACACCGTCCTTTTCAAAATCGGCCACGAGCGCCTCGCGGCATTCGAACCGGTCCATGCCTTCGTACTTGTGGGCCATGGCGTTCATCGTGCCGTCGTCGTTCATGCAGATCGGCATGTCGAGTCCATATTTTTTCGCGAGCGCGAAGTCGTTGGGGTCGTGAGCCGGCGTACATTTCATGACGGCCGTTCCAAATTCCATGTCGATGTAGTCGTCGGCCATGATTGGCAGCGCCTGTCCGTTGGCCGGGTTGATGGCGTGCTTGCCAACCAGGTGCTTGTAGCGCTCGTCGTCTGGATGAACGAAGATCGCCTGGTCGGCGAACATCGTTTCCGGGCGCGTCGTGGCGATGACGAGTTCTTCCCCGGTTTCCACAACTTTGTATTTGAAGTAATACATGTGGCCCATGATTTCCTTGTGCTCAACTTCGATGTTGCTCAGCGCGGTGCGGGCTTGCGGATCCCAGTTGATGATGCGCTCGCCCTGGTAAATCAGCCCGTCGTTGTACAGGTCGACAAACACTTTGCGAACGGCTTGCGACAGTCCTTCATCCATTGTGAAGCGCTCGCGCGTGTAGTCAAGCGACAAGCCAAGCTTGGCCCACTGTTTGCGAATGGTGGAGGCGTATTCCTCCTTCCACTCCCACGCCCGGTCCAGAAATTTCTCGCGGCCGATGTCGTAGCGGGAAATTCCCTCGTCTTTGAGGCGGGCGTCGACTTTGGCTTGCGTCGCGATGCCGGCATGATCCATACCGGGCAGCCACAGCACGTCAAAGCCTTGCAGGCGCTTGTAGCGCGACAAGATATCCTGGATCGTCGTGTCCCAGGCGTGTCCGAGATGGAGCTTGCCAGTTACATTGGGTGGCGGGATGACGATACAATACGGGCTCTTCGTCAAATCCCCCGCGGTAAAATACCCCTGGTCAATCCATTGGTCATAGCGGTTTTCCTCCACTTTCGTGTGGTCGTATTTTGGTTCTAGCATACTCTCTTCCTTTCCAAATAAAAAAAAGCACATCCCTAAGGACGTGCTGCACGTGGTACCACCTTAATTCGCATACGGACGTATGCCTCAAGACCTTAACGCGGTCGCACGGTTTCTCCTACTAAGCTCAGAGAACGGCTCCTAAACTACCTTCGCCTGCCTTTCATATCTTCTTCCACCACCCGAAGACTCTCTATCAATCCGTCCAGACTACTCCTTTTATTCAACGCCGTTTCCAATAGTCTATCACATCGTTTTTTGAATGTGAACCTCCTCGTTTGTTTTTTCGTCAAAATCAATTTCTTTCGTGGCCACGCTTTGGGAAAACATGGTGTCGTGCTCCACAAACAGCATCGTGTAGCCGCTTTCTTGCAGCATGCGTTCGATTTGTTCGCGGCTGTCGATATCCAAATCGTTGAGCGGCTCGTCCCACACGTAGAGGTGGGCGGATTCGCACAAACTGCGGGCCAGCATGATTTTTCGCCGTTGGCCGGCGGAAAGCGCTTCAAGCGGATGGGTCAGTTCCGCTCTGGAAAAGCCAAACTTGCGTAAAATCGTCATAAACAAAGTCCGGTCGATGGCGTAGCGCGCGATGTAGCGTTCAATGGATCCTTGCGCCTCTTCCACGGTTTGGGCGACATAGGAAACCGTTAAATCAGCGCTTGCCTCGATTGTCCCTTCATACGGGCATTGTCCGACGATCGCTTTAAGCAGACTGCTTTTTCCCGACCCGTTGGCACCGCAAAGCCGGATCCGCTCGCCTTGCCCGATCGAAAACGTCTGGCTTGGCGTCGACCAGGTTTCATAGACGACGCGAACGCGTGTCAAGTGCATCAACGTCGATTTTTTATAGTCGCGTGTTTGGATGCGCAACGTCTCGGGCTGCTCGTCGCTTTTGATGAGCTTTCGCTTTTCCTCGACGGCTTTTTCCTTTCGGGCTTCGATGGCTTTGGAGCGTTTCATGAGTTTGGCAGCCTTGTGTCCGACAAACCCTTTGTCGGCGGCGCCGATCTTTTGTTTTTCTTTGGCATTCGACCAGCTGCCGGCCATACGGGCTGAAGCCTCCAGCCGCTTGATTTCATGGCGGAGCCGCTCGTTTTCAGCCCGGTCTTTGGCGAGCATGTTTTCATGATCGAGATGCCAGGCGGAGAAATTCCCTTTTCGCACGTCCACGCCCTGGGGTGTCAGGGCGACGACGTGATCGACGCAGTCATCGAGCAGTTTGCGGTCGTGGCTAACAAGCAGAAACCCACGCTTGGATTTTAAATAGGCGCCGAGAATTTGTTTCCCTTTTTCATCAAGATGGTTGCTTGGCTCGTCGAGTAGCACGAACGCGCCTTCTTTTAAGAAGAGGGCGGCTAGCATACAGCGGATTTTTTCTCCTTGCGAAAGCGTCTCGAATGGCTGCCATAAAAGATCGGAGCGCAATTCGAGCCGGGCGCATTCCTTTTGGATTTGCCATGGCTGCGCGCCGGACACATCCTCTAAAACGTCGGTCGTGACCCGGGATGGATCGGCAATGGCGTAAGGAAAAATTTCAACCGGGACGGGACAGTCGACCGTTCCGGTTCCGGAAAGTTTTTTGCAAAGCAGGTTTAGAAGGGTCGTTTTTCCATTGCCGTTTTTTCCGATGAGTCCGCAGTTCCAGTTCGTGTCGATGGAAAAGGACACGTCTTGGAAAAGGGGATCATCAATGGATTCATATTGAAACGTTAAATGTTTGACGGTAATCATCGCCATAGTTTTTCACCTCCAATAACACAAAAGACCGCGAAGAAAACTTCGGCGGTCTTTTGTGAACTGATTTGAATTTGAAAAACGGATCGGCTTTACGATCCTTTGATTTGGCATAGTAAAAAGATGGAAGTTTTCTGTTTTTAAATTTTTTTCGAAACAGAACCATTCAACATCTTCTCACCTCTTTCAAACGTAGTATACGGAATGATTTGCGGAATGGCAAGTCCGAAAATCCATTGTTTTTCATGAAAATTCCAGTTTTAGGGCCACTTTTTCCAGTTTCTTGTCATCATGAAAACGGGCTGTTATGATGAAGGTGCCAAAAGAAACGGCAAGAAAAAAACGGTTAAAACATAGAGAAATTCTATGAAGGATCAACATTAAAATCGTCAAACTTCCTCGACACAAAAGTCGCTAAAATGAACAAAACGATCTTGACGAGCCGATTTGGAAAGAATGAGATGAGGGAAAAACTCTCGTTACAACAAGCGAAATTCAAAAAACCGGATTGAAGAGATCAAAAGAAAAAGACGGAAACGGCATTGAACGATCAACAAATCGAATGAGCAGATCTTGTTTGTAAAGAAAGACGAGATTTCGAAAGGAACAGCCGGAAAGTCAATGAAAAAATGGAAGAAGCAGGATTCCAAAGCGTGTGAACACGGAACGAATCAAACCCAATAGGCGAAGTAATTTGATCCCCTGGCAAACACTTAACAAGTTGTATTCGCCGGGCGCATAGAAAAAGATCTATGTCGGATCGAATGAAAAATCGTCAAACTTCCTCGACACAAAAGTCGCTAAAATGAAACGTCAACAACGATCGAAAACGGAAATCTTTTCATTAAAAAAGATGAGGAGGAAATCTCATCAAGCACAATGACAATATAAAGGAATCCAAACCGATCGACAGCATGAAAATGGCAGCAGGCGGATACGAATGATGAAGAAGATCAATCGTCACAAGCGAAAGCATCTGAAAGGAAAGATGGACGCGATAACCAAGCGAAAAGAATAAGTCCAGGGCATGCGAAAACAGGAAGAGAAAAATCCACATCAAAACGTGGTACATATAGAAGGACGAGAAAACATTCATCCAATAACATGAAAGAGTCCGAAAGGACTCTTTTAATTCGGGCATCCGGTTCCCTTCCTTCTTCTTGCCGGAGTAAAATATCGTTAGAAGAAGAGGTAAAAAACATGATTCAATACGTATTTGAAGGGACAAAAAGCCGGTCCGCCGCCTACAATGACGGCCAGCTCATTGGTTTATGCCAATACCAGGTCGACGGCGACCGCTGGATCATTACGCATACGGAAGTCCAGCCCGAATTTGGCGGTCGCGGTATCGCCCGCGAACTCGTCATGATGGTCGCGCGCAAAGCGAAAGAGCATGGCTTCACCCTTGTTCCCGTTTGCTCCTACGCGGCCAAAGTTCTCGACCAGCAGCAACAGTAAAAGAGTCCTTGCGGACTCTTTTGTTTGTCTTATTTCAAATTTAAACGCGACCGGACGATTCGCGCCTGCTGACGGGTCAGCCCTTCGGCCTGCGTTTGATACGCCTCCTCGATCGGAATGTTGAATTTTTTGGAGAAGCGCCGGATGGCGTCGACCGACGCTTTCACGGCGCCTTCTTTTCGCCCTTCATTTCGTCCTTCCTCTCTTCCTTTTTCAATCAATCCCTGGCTCAAGTTGCACATTTTCCTCACCCTCCTTTGGTCTTCTTCCATTGTGAATCCATACGCTCTCAATTTCTCGTTGGCTTTCTTTTCCTCTTCGCACTTAAACAAATAATGCAGCACTTTCAGTGAATCCTTGTCGTCTTCCCGGATCTCGTTTCCGATTTTGAATGTCGCCAGGTTCATCATGCCCTCCTTTGGCTCGTTTCTTGTCACCTGGCTACCTTCTGTTTTCTCGATCCATTCCTTTTTGATTTCCAGCTCGCTTTTTTTGATCCGGAAATCGTTGACGACCCACATCGAATACACCGACCGCAGCGCGTTGTAGTCCACTTTCTTTCCCACCTGGTTGCACACTATCGCGGCCACATACAAGTTCTTTCGTGATTCCAGATCGTACGCTTTAGGCATGTCCTTTTGAAAATCCGCGTTGCCGTACGCCTGCCATGATTTCTTTTTCATGCCAAACAACAGGTCAGGCTCGACGTAGGCGCCCGAGCTAAATGCGATCTCGCCCGACGCGTACGGGATTTGATCGGTGTCGGTTTCGATATAGCCGCGAATGGCTTCGATGGGGTCCGAAGCCATTCGCGGCACGCCGTCTTTGATCAAATACGACAAAAGCCGGGTGTCCCGAAGCCATTGTTTCGCCATACGGTCGTACGCCCGTTGCTGCCGGCGCAGGCTTTTCCGTTCTTTTTTATTTTTCTCTTTCATATATATTATATACGACAAAGAGAGGACAAAAGGGACATTTTTTCTCAAAAAAAGTTTATTTTCAAAAAAAGAGTCCACTTGGACTCTTTTGTCTACTCCTGCGCGAATTGCGCGTTGTACAGCTTCGCGTATTCGCCGCCTTTTTCCAGCAGCGCCTCGTGCGTGCCGCTTTCCACGATATCGCCATGCTGCATAACTAAAATCAAATCAGCGTTGACGATCGTGGACAGCCGGTGCGCGATCACGAAGCTCGTCCGGTTTCGCATCACGACATCCATCGCGCTCTGAAGCCTTTTTTCCAGCCGGGTATCTACCGAGCTTGTCGCCTCGTCCAAAATGAGGATCTTCGGATCCTTGATAAGCGCGCGGGCGATTGTCAGAAGCTGTTTTTCCCCTTGGGAAATGTTGGAACCCGATTCGTTGATTAGCGAATCGTATCCATTGGACAATGTGCGGATGTAATGATGGACATTCGCCTGCTTGGCTCCCTCCACCACTTCGCAGCGCAGCGCTTCGTGCCGGCCGTATTTCAGATTTTGCTCAATCGTGTCCTCAAACAGCCACGCGTCTTGAAGGACGAGCCCAAACAAGTCGCGCAAATCGTGATAAGACATCGTTCGAATGTCGCGCCCGTTGATTTTGATCGCGCCGCCGCCGATCTCGTAAAAGCGCAGCAGCAAGTTCGTCAGCGTCGTCTTTCCCGCGCCTGTCGGTCCGACAATCGCGATCGTCTGCCCCGCCTCGACATGGATGTTGACATCGCGCATCAACGGCTCCTGACCATATCCAAACCGCACCCGCTCAAAGTCGATTGTCCGAATCGGTTCGTGAAACGGCTCGCCTTGCGTGTCCATGACTTCGTCCATATCCAAAAACGTGAACAACCGGTTCATTGCCGAAAACGCCGACTGCACCTGGTTGGACAGCTGCGAAAGCTGGGCGATCGGATCGTTGATGTTCCAAATATAGCGAATAAACGCCTGAAGCTGCCCTAACGTGATGACGCCCGCCAGCACTTGCAAACAACCATACAGCGCCACGCACCCGATGGTCACATACGTCACCAACGAAGTCGTCGGCCCGATCAGGCCGGACAAAAACAACGCCTTAAAGCCCGATTCCCGCATCGCCTCGTTCGCTTTTTGAAACCGGTCTTTCGCTTTTTCCTGCTGATCGTAAATGACGATCTCGTTGAAACCCGAATACAATTCGTTGATCGTCGCGTTCAAATCCGCCAGCGACTGCTGCTGGGTGTCGAAAAGCGGCTGGCTTTTTTTCACGAAGCCAAACGAAATCATTGCGATGACCGGCAGCGCCACGTACACCATCAGCGTCATCACCAAATTGATCGTGCACATCATGATCGAAACGAACACAAACGTGCACACCGCGCCAATGACGCGCGACAACGTCTGCTGCAAAGCGTTCGACACCGTTTCCACGTCGTTGGTGATGCGCGAGAGCAAGTCGCCGGTTTCCTGCGCGTCGAAATAGGAAACCGGCAGCCGGTTGATTTTTTTCTCGATGGCATCGCGAATGTCCTCCATCGTTTTTTGAATGGAGTCCGTCAGCAAAAACGCGCTCACCAGCTGGCTGGTGATTTTAATCAAATACACGCCAAGCAACATCAAAAGAATGCGGACGATCACGTTCATCTGAATATGCGCCCCCGGCACGCCTTTGGCCATTTGCGTCACATCCAGCTGAAGCTGAGTCGTGATCATCCCTTCGATACTTGGCATGACGGCGTAAATCACCTGCATGACCAAAACGAGAAACAACCCCGTCAGCAGCTTGACGCGGTGGTCTTTTAAAAAGCCCCACAAGTGAACAAGGCATTGTTTAAAGGTCAGTTTTTTCGGCATACGCGCGCACCTCCTTCTCGCTTAGCTGCGACAACACGATTTCGCGATACACCGCGCACGAATCGTACAAGTCCGGATGCGATCCATACCCCACGATCCGCCCCTCGTCCAAAACGAGAATCTTGTCCGCGTCCAAAATCGTGGAAACCCGCTGCGCCACCACGATAAAAATCGAATCCGGCCGCATCGGCTCCAGCGCCGCCCGCAGTTTGGCGTCGGTCTTAAAATCAAGCGCGCTAAACGAATCGTCGTAAATGTACAATCCGCTCTTCTTTAACAACGCCCGCGCGATCGAGATCCGCTGCTTCTGGCCGCCAGACAAGTTCGTTCCTTCCTCCGCGATTTCCTCCTCGTATTGCTCGTCGCGTTCCAAAATGAAATCCGCCGCCTGCGCGATTGTCGCCGCCTCGTGGACGGATTCAAACGACGCCTGCTCCAAGCCAAACGCGATGTTGTCGTGAATCGAGCCCTTAAACATATGCGGCTTTTGGGAAACGAAGCCCATCTCGCTGCGCAACGAGGACAAGTCCAAATCGCGAATGTTTTTTCCATTCACCAAAATCCGGCCTTTGGTCGGATCGTAGAAACGGGCCAGCAGCTTCACCAGCGTGCTTTTTCCAGACCCCGTGCTGCCAATGACCGCCAGCTTTTCGCCTTTCTTCACTTCAAATGAAATGTCCGTCAGCACGTTTTCCTCGCCATTGGGATAGGAAAACGAAACATGCTCGAGTCGGATATCCTCGATGCGTCCGATGCGTTGCGCCCCGGAAACGATCGTGCTTTTCGTTTCCAGCACGGCCTCGATCCGCTTAGCCGAAACATTGGCGCGCGGATACATCATAAACACCATACAAAAAACAAGAACCGACATCATCGCGTGGAACAAGTATTCAATAAACGCCACGACTTGTCCGATTTCAATCGCTCCTCTTCCAAGCATCAAAGACGAAAGGTAGTAGATCGCGATCGTCGCCAAATTCATCATAAAGAAAAACAAAGGATCGGTGCACGACATCATCTTAAACAGCCGCGTCGTCTGCGAAGTGTACCACTCGTTTTCCTTGGCAAACCGCTTTTGTTCGAACGGCTCGTTGTTGAACGAGCGAATGACCCGGATACCCGACAGGTTTTCCCGCAAGATCCGGTTCATCGCGTCCAGCGATTTTTGCTGGTTTTCCGACAGCGGGGCCGAAAACTTCGCGAACAGCACGACCCCAACCACAATGACGGGAATCGTCGCGAACACGATAGTCGCCAGCGGCAAAGACGTCATCGTCACCAGAAGCAAACTGACGACGATCATGACGGGCGCCAGCATCGCGCTGCGCAAAATCGTCTGCAAAAACACCATGATTTGATACGCGTCGTTGTTCGTTCGCGTAATCATGCTCGCCACGCCGAATTTCTCCATCTCGGCGTGGGAAAACCGCATCGTATGGTTGAACACCGCCTCGCGAATGTCGTACGTCACGTTCGTGCTAATGCGCGTCGAGCAATACGCCAGCAAGCTCGTTCCGCAAACCCCCAACACCGAGATCAACACCACGATCCCAAAAAAGCGGTACAAAACCGAAGGATCGTCCCGGTTGATTCCCTGGTCGATCATCTGCGCGATCAAAGTCGGGATGCCAAGCTCCGCCAACGCGAAGCCAAACACCGACACAAAATCAAGGAGCAGCAGCTTCTTGTACTTTCTTGTAAATTGCCAAATTAATTTCATCGCTCTCTCCTAAAAAAAGAGGGACGGCTCGTCCCTCTAAAATCCAAAGTCAAATTCTTAGTCTACAACGCTTTTCACGTAATCCAGCACTTCTTCCGCCGAATCCAGATTCAGGCAATGATCCGCGAGCTTCTGCATTTCCGCGTAGCTGAGCGAAGTCACGACTTTGCGCGCCTTCAAAATTTGCGTCGCCGACATCGAGAACTCATCCAGTCCAAGACCGAGCAAAATCGGTACCGCGTATGGCTCGCCCGCCATCGCGCCGCACATGCCGACCCAGCGGCCGTTTTTGTGCGCGCCTTTGATCGTCATGTTGATCAAGCGCAAAATCGAAGGGTTGTACGGCTGATACAAGTACGATACGTTTTCCGACATCCGGTCGGCCGCCATCGAGTACTGGATCAAGTCGTTCGTTCCGATCGAGAAGAAATCCGCGTATTTCGAGAATTCGTCCGCCAAAACCGCCGCGGCCGGAATTTCAACCATCATACCAACCTGAATATCGTCCGCCACTTGCACGCCTTCCGCGATCAGTTCCGCCTTGACATCCTCGTAAATGGCCTTGGCCTGTCTGAACTCGTTGATCGTCGCGATCATCGGGAACATGATACACAATTTGCCATACACCGACGCCCGGCAAAGCGCGCGCAGCTGGGTACGGAAAATATCCTGCTCCTTCAGGCACAGACGAATGGCCCGGTATCCAAGGAACGGGTTCATTTCCTCAGGGAACGTGTAGTACGAAAGCTTCTTGTCGCCGCCGATATCCAGCGTGCGGACAACGACTTTTTTGCCTTCCATGCCTTCGAGCACTTGCTTGTACGCTTCAAACTGCTCTTCTTCTGTCGGGAAGTGGTCGTTGTCCATGTACAGGAATTCCGTACGGAACAAGCCGACGCCTTCGCCGCCGTTTTTCAAAACGCCTTCCACGTCTTTGAAACCACCGATGTTTCCGGCCAGTTCCACTTCGTGGTCGTCCGTCGTGATGGACTTCGCGTTGACTAATACTTTGAGGGCTTCTTTTTCCTCTGCATAACGAGCCGCTTTTTCCTCCAGCTCTTTCACTTTTTCCTCATCCGGGTTCACATACACAAAACCATCCAGCGCGTCCAGACCGATCACGTCGCCGGTTTGAACCGCCTCGAGAACGCCCGAGCATCCAACCACGGCCGGAATCTCCAGCGAGTTGGCCATGATCGCCGAGTGGGATGTTTTTCCGCCAATCGCCGTCGCGAACCCTTTGACCCATTCGTTGAGCTGCGCCGTGTCGCTTGGCGTCAAATCGTGCGCCACGATGATCGTCGGCTCGTCGATCGCCGTCAAATCCGGGATCTGCAAACCGAGCAGGTTGCATTTCAAACGGAACGTCACGTCTTTGATGTCCGCCGCTCTTTCCCGGAAATAATCATTATCCATCGCTTCGAACATCGCGACCATCTGGTTTGCCACCGTGTCCGCCGCGTATTCCGCGTTCACTTTCTCGTTTTCGATCATCGACTTGATCTGTCCGGCGAATTCCGGATCGTTTGCCATCATCAAATGCGCATCGAATACCGCGAGTTCCTCTTCGCTCAGCCGCTTCGCCGCGCGCTCCTTGACGCCTTCAATATCTTTTACTGTTTTCGCCAAGGCATCGTCGAATTTTTTAATTTCCTCTACAGGCTCTCCCGCCTTTTTTTCAATGACAACTACCGGTGCTTCCAGCTTGTACGCTTTCGCGACATTCACACCAGCACTTGCCGCAATCCCTTTTAGCATGCTTTATTTCCTCCTATAATCAAGCGCTTTCAAACGCTATCATTTAGCCTAATTTTAACACTTTTTACGAACCCACACAATTCTTAAATCGAAGAATTGGCGCAAACGAAGCCGCAAAAAAAAGAACGACTTCGCATTCTTTACGCGCCCTCAACGAGCTGGCGCCGGCAAATATCGACCGCGTGATCCGAGATGCGCTCCAGATATTTGGCAATCAGCACGCCGTTGGCGACCCGATCCGGCGCCAGTTGTCCCGTACGCGTCAACGCCTGTTTCACCGACTCGAATCGCGCGTCCACCTCGGCGTCCAAAGCGATGATCCGCCGCGCCAGCTGCACGTCCCTGTTTTTGAACGCCACCATCGCCTCCAGCACCATTTTGGCGCTATGGTGCGCCATCCAGTGCAAGCCGGTTTGCCAATACAAAACCGGATCCTCGTTTTGCGCCAAAATCTGGCCGACATGTAGCGACTGGTGCCCGATCCGCTCCAAATCGTGAATGACTTTCAAGGCGCCCGCCACCTGGCGAAAATCGCTACCAAACAAGTTTTCCTTCAATAAAAGCTGCACGCACCGGTTTTCAATACCCTGCTCCAAGTCGTGCAGCCGGATATCCCGCCGCCGCAATGCCGGCAAGTCGAGCGTGGCGCTGCCATTCATCGTCCGAAACACGTCCATCATCATCGTTCCTGCTTCGATTCCCATTCCCACCACACGCTCATCCAGTCCATCCAGACGATCCTTCCCCATCACCATCAACCAAACCGTCCCCGAATGTAGTCTTCGGTCCGCGCGTCGCTTGGCGAATTGAAAATGACGTCCGTTTGGTCGCATTCCACCAGCTCGCCTTGCAAGAAAAACGCCGTCCGGTCCGCGATCCGCAGCGCCTGCTGCATATTGTGCGTCACGATGACGATCGTGTACTCTTTTTTTAGCGTCTGCACCAGCTGCTCGACTTTGGCCGTCGAGATTGGATCCAGCGCGCTTGTCGGCTCGTCCATCAAAAGCACATCCGGCTCGATCGCCAGCGCTCTGGCAATGCAAAGGCGCTGCTGCTGTCCGCCCGAAAGCGCCAAAGCCGACTTTTTCAAATTGTCTTTGACTTCGTCCCAAATCGCCGCCTGGCGCAGCGAGCGCTCCACGATACGATCCAGCTCTTTTTTGTTTTTGACGCCATGCGTACGCGGTCCGTACGCGATGTTGTCATAAATGCTCATCGGAAACAAATTGGGTTTTTGAAACACCATTCCCACTTGCTTGCGCAGTCCATTGACATCCAAATCGGCGATGTTGCGCCCGTCGACCTCGATCGTGCCCTCCAGCCGGCAGCCTTCCACCAAGTCGTTCATCCGGTTGATGCTTTTGAGAAGCGTCGATTTGCCGCACCCGGAAGGCCCGATGAGCGCCGTGATTTCCCTGGCGCGAATCGTCAAGTCGATCGACTTGAGCGCCTGGTAGCTTCCATAAAACAAATTCAGCCCTTCCACTTTGATTTTATCCATGCTCTCTTCTCCGTTCCGCTTTTTTCGCCAGCCACGACGCCAAGCCATTCATAAGCAGCACCACGACGATCAAAACCGCCGCGCTGGCGTATGTTTCATTCAAAAAAAGACCTTCCTGCGACAACGCGTACAAATGAACCGCCATCGTCCGCGCCGAATCCGTGACGCTTCCCGCCACCTGGGCCAGCGTTCCCGCCGTAAAAATCAACGCCGCCGACTCGCCGAACACCCGGCCGGCCGCCAAAATCGCGCCCGACAAAATACCGGGCAGCGCGGCGGGCAGCACGATTTTCGTAATCGTCCGCAGCTTGCCGGCCCCCAGGCCATAGCTTCCCTCGCGATACAACGCCGGGACTTCGCGAAGCGCCTCCTGCGTCGTTTTCATGATCGTGGGCAGCACCATGATCGACAAAGTGAGAGCGCCTGCCAGCAACGACAAACCCATGCCAAAAAACTGGACAAAGAACAGCGCGCCAAACAAGCCATAGACGATCGAGGGAATGCCCGCCAGCGTGTCCACCATCAAGTTGACAAGGTGGACGAACCGGTTTCCCGGCGCGGCGTACTCCACCAAATATACCGAGCCCGCCACCCCAACCGGCAAGGCGATCGACAGCGAAACCACGAGCATGAGCAATGTGTTGACAAGCGCGGGCATCAGCGAGACGTTGTCGCTGGTATACGTCCAGGCAAACAGCGAAGGCGTCAAATAAGGAATCCCCTTCCAGAAGATGATTCCTACAATCGCCAGGGCGATCCCTACCGTCAGCAGCGCGCTGGTCCAAACGACGATTTGACCAAACGAGATCCTTTTTCTTTTTTTTGATTGAATTTTCTTTACCATCCTATGGTCCTCGGTCAACGATTTCACGACGCGATCCTCCTTTTTACCCACGCCATCAACGCGTTCATCGCCAAAATCATGCCAAACAACACGACCGCCGTGCCAATGAGCGCCTGCCGATGCAAATCCGCGGCGTATCCCATCTCCATCGCGATGTTGCTCGTAAGCGTCCGGACCCCGCCCAGCAATCCATTCGGAAGCACGGCCTGGTTTCCGGCAACCATCATGACCGCCATCGTTTCGCCAACAGCCCGACCCAAGCCAAGCACAATGGCGCAAAAGATCCCGCTGCCCGCCGCGGGCAGCACGGTGAAAAACACCGCGCGATCTTTCGTCGCGCCCAGCGCCAGCGCGCCCTCGTACACGGTTTGCGGCACCGCGTGCAACGCGGTTTCCGACACGGAAATGATCGTGGGAACAATCATGATTCCAAGCAGGATGGCGGCCGCCAGCACGCTCATCCCGCTCGTTTGCGTCCAATGACGCAACAGCGGAATCAAAACAACGAGGCCGAAAAAGCCATACACGACCGAAGGAATGCCCGCCATTAAATTGACGATCGCCTTCATCGGGGCTTGCAGCTGTTTTGGACAATAGTACACAAGAAACACGGCACACAACACCCCGACTGGCGCGCCGACGACTAGCGCACCCAGCGTCACCACGCCCGTTCCGACAATCATCGGAAAGATTCCAAACTGTTCCGCGCCTGGCCTCCACACCTGGCCGAACAAAAAGTTCAGCCAGCCGATTTCGTGAATGGCCGGCAAACCATTGGCGAAAAGAAAGCCGCAAATCATAAAGACGGCGACAACCGCCATCCCCGCCGCCATTTGAAATATCCTCTTCGCGCCGTTTTCCTTCCAGGCGCTCATCTGTGGTTCTCCAGCGCCCGCCACGTTTGTTGCGGATCGCGATACACCGAGCGGACTTGTTCCATCGTCAGCGATTCAACCGGATTGGCCGGGTTGACGATGACGACAATGCCGTCTTTCGCGAACGCGATTGGCGTGAGGCCGCGTTTTAATTCCGAAGGCTTCAGCGCTCTGGACGACATGCCAATGGCGGCGGTTCCGTTGGCGACATCGCTCAATCCACTTGAGGAATCCGACTGCTGGACGACGATTTCCGCCTTCGGGTTGATTTGCGCGTAGCGCTCCTTCAGCTTTTCCATGACGGGCGCGATCGAGCTGGAGCCCGTCACCATGATCGAGCCTTGGGGATGGCTCGTTTGAAACGGCAAATCCGTTCCCGTCGCGACATAGCCTTGCTTGGCGATGATGTTTTCGCCTTCCCGGCTTAACACGAATTCGACGAATTCCTCGCCGGCGGGCGGCAAATCGTCTTTGATGGCCAAATAAAACGGCCGGGCGATCGGATACGTTCCGTCTTCAACCGTCTGCACGCTCGCGCGCACCCCGTCGATAGCGACAGGCTTGACCATGTCGTTCATGGCGCCAAGCGACGTATAGCCGATCGCGTACGGATCGCCCGCTGTCGACATCATCATGACCGAGGTCGCGTTCGTGACCGCGATGCCTGGATGGATGGCGTCCACTCCCTTTTCATCACGCAATGCAAACAAATCGGCAAACGCCTGCCGGGTTCCCGAGCCATCCTCTCGCGTCAGCGCGTGCATCGTGGCGTCCGGATCGAACGCGCGCTTTTCCTGCGCCTGCACGCCGCATCCGGTGCAAATTCCCAGTCCTAAAACGAAGATTGTGAAAATCCTTTTTTTCAGACTTTGATTCATAAGGTTCCTTTCCAATGTTTCTATCCACTTTCACGCATTCATTGTATCAGCAACCACGTTAAGCCCTTTCCTGCGTTGTGTTAAACGTGCGTTAAATCCGGACACAAAAAAAAGCCGTGAAAATTCACGACTTACGCTTTGACAGGATGAATCGAGTACACCGGAATGGCCTTGGTGAGCGCCAGGGCGACCAGCGAAGCGAGCACAAGCTCGAACAAGCCGTTCGTGGCGACGGTGTAGGCCATGACGCCAATCAGGGCGTTTTGGGCGATGCCAACCGCGCTCGAATAGTCGGCGCCAAAGAAAAGCACGATCATGCCAAGCACCAAAACCGTATGGCACGCCGTCGCGATGCCGGCCGCCAGCGCGGCGCTTGTGGAGCATTTGAGCTTTTTTGAAAAGAGCTGGAACGTGAGGCCGGCAATGACGCCAAGCAGCACGCGGGGAACGATCGCGATCACCAGGGACAGGAAGTTGCCGCTCATGCCGCCAATCGTGACAAATGGCGAGAATACGAAACTCGTAATCCCCGGCTGCATCGTCGCGTTGATGACCGACGTGATTCCAAAAATCAAGCCCAGCGCCGCACCATAGCCGGTGCCCAGAAACACGGCCGCCAAAATCACAGGAATGTGCATGAGCGTGGCGCTGATCGGCCCGATGCGCAAGTACCCGAACGGGGTCATCAAAAGCATCATCTCGATGGCGATGAACATGGCGAACAACGTCATCTTTTTCAAATTTTTCGATTTTTTCATGTTTACCTCCTACTCTCGCTCTGTATGGATGCGATGTAATAAAAAAATCTTTTGTCTGGTCGTTTTTTGAACTTCGTGTCACTTGATCACGATTTCACAACCACCTCGTCCAGTATAAAAAAAACGAAGTGAAAAATCAACGCGCATTCCCGCTAAATCGAGGATGAAACCGCTTTCACGACTCGTTTTGGAAAAAAGCGACAAAGTAGCGGCCGAATTTTTTGTATTTGACTTCGCCCACCCCGCTGATCGCCAGCATTTCGGCTTTGTTTTGCGGACGGGCGGAAGCCATTTCGCGCAACGTGCGGTCGTTGAAAATCGCGTAAGGCGGCACCCGGTATTTTTTGGACAGCCGCGTGCGAATGGCGCGCAATCCTTCGAACACGTCGTCGGCCGCCGCCTGGGCCGCTTCGGCTTTTTTGTACTGACGCATCGTCAGCGAAGCCGGCTGCTTGAAAAACGCGTTGCCTTTGGGCGTGATTTTCAGCAGGCGGTACGTGTCGTTGGTCGTCTCCACCAGCCCATCCTGCACCATGAATCGCAAGATGTCTTGCAGCTGGCGCATCGTAAAGCCCGACAAGTTGCCATAAAACGCGCTTTGGTCCAAATGGTACTGCTCGATTTTTTGCGAACGGCTCCCTTTGACAAGCGAAAGCACAAGCGTAGCCCCGAACTTTTGCCGCACGCTTTTGATCGCGCCCAAAATCGTATGGACGCTTTCGGATATTTCCACCGTTTCGTATTCATGCAAACAGTTGGAACAAGCCTCGCACCGGGTTGGGGACGGCTCGCCAAAATACGCCAGAATGGCGTGGCGCAGGCAGTCGGGACACAAAGCGTAGTTTTTCATCGCTTCGAAACGGCGCCAGTCCTTGGCGATCCGCTCTTTTTTTTCCGCCTCGTCCACGCCGTCAAAATCCTGGTTTTCAATAAAGAACCGGAGCACCCGCTCGTCTTTGGCGTGATAAAACAAAATGCACTCGGCCGCTTGTCCGTCCCGGCCCGCCCGGCCCGCTTCCTGATAGTAGTTTTCCAGCGACGAAGGCATGGAGTAGTGAATCACGTAACGTACATCCGGCTTGTCGATTCCCATGCCGAAGGCGTTGGTCGCGACCATGACCGGCTTGCGGTCGAAAATAAAGTCTTCCTGGTTGGCGTTGCGCTCCTCATCGGACAGCCCCGCGTGGTAGCGCGTGGCCGGCACGCCGGCTTGCTGGAGCTTTTCACACAGCATCTCGACGTCTTTGCGGCGGATGCAGTAAATGATTCCGCTCTGGCTGGAGCGCTGGCGCACGAGTTCAAGCAGCCGCGAAAACGAGTTGGCCGGGTACTCGACCGCGAAAAACAAGTTTTTCCGGTCGTATCCCGTTTTGACGACTTGCGGATCGCGCATGCCCAAAAGCTCGATCATGTCGCGCTCGACTTGCGCGGTCGCGGTCGCGGTAAACGCGCAAAAACGCCAGCGCTTACTGTGAGTTTCAAAAAACGACTTGATGCGCAAATAGCTTGGGCGAAAGTTCTGGCCCCACTGGGACACGCAATGCGCCTCGTCGATGGCGACCATGGAAATGTCGGCCTGGTCGACGAAGCGCAAAAACGACGCGCTTTCCAGTCGTTCCGGCGCCACGTAAATGATTTTGTATTCGCCGCGCTGCGCCAGAGCGAGCGCTTTGGCGTACTGCCCCGGGGTGAGGGTGCTGTTCAAATACGCGGCGCGGATCCCGTTTTGATTGAGCGAGCGGACCTGGTCTTTCATTAAGGAAATGAGCGGGGAGACAACAAGGGTGATTCCCGGCAGCATGAGGGCGGGAATTTGATAGCACAAGCTCTTGCCCGCGCCAGTCGGCATAATGGCTAGCGTGTCCTGTCCGGCTAAAATGGCGTCGATAATTTCTTCCTGCCCGGGTCGAAACGTGTCGTAGCCAAACTGTTTTTTCAATACGTCGTATTTCATAGCGCCTCCTCTTTGATTTCGGTTTTTTCATTATACCGCAAGATCGTGGCGAAAAAAAAGCAGGAGCGTCCTCCTGCGTTTACCGCTCTTCCCGATCCTGAAACTGGAGCCGGTAATAGTTGGCGTAAATCCCGTTTTCGGCCATGAGCTCGTCGTGGCTGCCGCGCTCCTTGATGCCTTCGTCGTCGATGACGATGATTTCGTCGGCGTTTTTGATCGTGCTCAGCCGGTGCGCGATCGTAATGCACGTCCGCTCTTTGGCCAGCTCGTCCAGCGCCGCTTGAATGACGCGCTCGCTTTCGTTGTCCAGCGCGCTCGTCGCCTCGTCAAGCACGAGGATTTTCGGATCTTTTAAAAACACCCGGGCGATCGCGATGCGCTGCTTTTGCCCGCCCGACAAGCGGGTCCCCCGCTCGCCCACGTACGAATCGTAGCCGTCGGGCAGCGACAGGATGAAGTCATGGATGTTCGCCTTTTTGGCGGCCGCGACGATTTCCTCGTCGCTTGCGCCGTCTTTTCCATAGGCGATGTTTTCACGAATCGTTCCCCCAAACAAATACACGTCCTGCTGCACGATGCCGACCGCCTGGCGCAACGACTCGAGCGTCACGGCGCGGATGTCTTTGCCATCAATCAGGATGCGGCCCTGACTGACGTCGTAAAAGCGCGGGATCAGCGAGCAAAGCGTCGTTTTTCCGCCACCGCTTGGGCCGACCAGCGCGACTTTTCGTCCCGCTTTGATGTGGATGTTGACGTCGTCCAAAATCGTTTCGTTGTCTTCGTACGAGAAGCCGACGTGTTCGAAATCAATGACGCCTTTGACATCCGAGAGTGGCTTGGCGTCCGGCGCGTTCGTGATTTCGGGAATCTCGTCGATGACTTCCTCGAATCGTTTAAAGCCCGAAAATCCCTTTTGGAACATTTCGGTGAACTCGATCAAAATTTCAAGCGGCGAAACAAAGACATTGATGTACAAAGCGAACGTCGCCAGCTCGATGGCGCTCATTTGCCCTTTGGCAATCAAATACCCTCCGCATACGATGATCGTGACATAGAGCAGGCCTTGCAAAAAGTTTGTCCCGCCATAGTACCAGCCCATGATGCGGTAGTTGTCGATTTTGCTGTCGAGATAGCGGCCGTTGGACATCTCGAACTTGCGCCGCTCCTTGTCCTCGTTGGCAAACGACTGCACGACGCGGATGCCGGCCAGCGAATCTTGCAGCGAGGCGTTCACCTCTCCGATCTTGCGGCGGTTGTCCATGAACACGCGCTTCATTTTCTTGTTTTGAAAAAGCGAGAAAACGAAGAGGACGATCGTGACCGCCAGCAAGGCGAGTCCAAGCTTCCAGTTGATAAAAAACAAAATAAGAAAGCTGCCAACGACTTTGACCAGGGAAATAAACAAGTTTTCCGGTCCATGATGGGCGAACTCGCTAATGTCGAACAAATCGCTCGTCACGCGCGACATCATGATGCCGGTATTGTGCCGGTCATAGTAAGAAAACGACAGTCGCTGGTATTGTTCGAACAAATCCCGGCGCATGTCGCTTTCCATGCGCGCGCCCATGATATGGCCCTGGGCCGACACATAGTAGCGGCACACGCTGCGCAATCCATACAGCAAAACCAGACCGAGCGCGACAAATCCCACCAGTCGCAAAATGTGGGTGGCGTCCTGCGCGAACAGCGTCGTCGAGCAGTAATCCAAAATCAGCGGAAACACGATGTCGATGATCGAGATGGTTAGCGCGCACAGCAAGTCGATGGAAAAAACGACTTTATAAGGTCGATAATACGAAATAAAATGACGAATGGTTTTCATAATTCACCTCGTGAACCATTATCCAAAAAAAGGCAAGCTTTTGCAAGGCGGATTTCATCGCGCGCCTTCGTGGCGTTTCCATTCCATCCGGTTTTTTGAAAAGCGGTAAACCGCCTTTCCCTCGTCGGCGAAATACGCCAAATAAGAGCGGATCGTGCTGCCGACCAACGCGTATTGTTCGATGCTCATGACTAGACCATAGGTGTCGAACAGGCGCCTTAGCGCTTCGTCAAAGCCAGTCCAGTCGGAAAGGATGTCCAAAAGCGTCGTTTCGATTTCCTGTACGACGTCTAAATTACATTGAATCAAAGACCGCAAATCGGCGGCCGGGGCGGCGTGGCTTGGAACGAACCACTTCGCCTTGACCGTTTTTAGCTGTTCCAGCGTTTCCTTGTACGCTTTCACGTCGTAAATAAAGCCGACTTTGTATTTGGACAAGGTTTCCTCGCTGGACAGGCAGTCGGCAACGAACAGGACATCGTCGGGCGTTCGAAACCCGATCATATCCAGAAAGTGGCCCGGGAGCGCGATGATCTCGATTTCCTTTGGAAAGCCCGGATTCGACACGTCGACGACATCGCTTGGCTTGGCCATCAAAAATTTGTGACGTAGCGCCTTGCACGGAAACCCGCCATAGAGCAGCGAAGGCTCGAGCACCGGATGCGAAATGAACGCTTTTTCCATCCCCGCCGAAAACACGGGGCATCCATACTGCCGCTGCAAATAGGCGTTGCCTCCAATGTGGTCCGCGTTCGAGTGGGTGCATAAAATGCCTTTCAACGTCCACCCGTGGGCGTCGAGCAGCTTTTTGAGTTTGCGTCCCGCGTCCTTGTCGTTACCGGCGTCAATCAAGTACACGTCGGTTTCGTTTTGCCTCCACAAGCCGATGTTGGTCGGGCCCGGCACGTAAAACGTGTTCGCCCCCAGTTGTTTGATTTCCATATTCCCTTCCTCCTAATAAAAAATTTGATCGTACACTTCGCAATCCGTGTCGCCGATGTTTTCGTACGTATGCTCGACATCGGCCGAAAAGCGCGCCGCCTCGCCGGGGTGCACGATGACGGTTCGCTCCGGCAGCTCGATTTGAAGCGTGCCGGCGATGACGCTGACAAGCTCGACGACGCCCTGGTCGTGGGCGGACGATGCATGCCGGCATCCGGGCGCGAACCGGATCCAAAACATCTCGTAGTTTTGGATTGGATCATAGGCGAACAACGGACACGCCATCATGGCGCCTGCCTCCTCCTCGATGGCGTTTGTTTGGTCCGGCGTGGCCAGTTCGATGGCGCGCGGTTCGGGCTCGATGAGTGTCGTGAGGGGCACGCGAAATCCGGTCGCCAGCTTCCAAAGCGTCTGGATCGTGGGCGACGCCTCGCCACGTTCGATTTTTCCAAGCATCACGGCGCTGACACCGCATTGACGGAAGGCGGTGTCCAGCGTCCAGCCCTTGCTTCGACGAATTTGACGTACCCGTGTGCCAATAAAATCCGGTTTCTTACTCATGATTATATCCTTTCTTATCTATATTCTATATTATTATATATTTTGAATAAAAAGAAGAGAAAAGAAAAAACCAGTTCGTGAATATCCAAACCAGTCGTCATGTACCCTCTTCTCCATCTCATGCGCTTATTTCAGATACCTGGGGGGGCGTGTAGCTTCCAATGATTGTTCGCGTTTCCTTTTTGCGATTTGAAATCTTTAAATCGAAGAGAACAGAATTGCTAATCAATTATTATTTTAACAACTGAAACAAGCACAACGATCAAAAATATTCGTCGAAAGGCGTTTTTTCTTATATCTCCATTGATTTGATATTATTATCACTACATGATACATTAAAAACACAGGTAGAAATACCATTCGGGCTGTCCGAAAGGTCTAGGTCCCACCAGATGGCGGAGAGGTTCTCCGCTATTTTTAATTTAAGAAAGGAAAGAGAATGAAAGAACTTAGCATCTTTGTTGATGAATCAGGTGATTTTGGTAAATATGACCCTTGTTCTCCTTATTACCTAATAGCCTTGATTTATCACAATTAAAATATTGATATTTCTTCCCCTGTAGAACGACTCAATTTCGATTTACGGAACTTCGGTTTTCCTAACCATTGTCTTCCGCCGAGAAAAAGAATATAAACATTTACATATTGGCCAAAGAATCCAGCTATTAAACCAATTTTATTTCTTTTTAAAAAAATTGAAAATTCATTATTCCATTATAGAGTTTGAGAAAAAAAACTACACGAATGAACTTGATATGATTTCTCAACTATCCAAATCTTTAACTTCCTCACTTTGCAGAAATAAAAATTACCTAAATGAATTTGACAATTTAATCATTTATTACGACAGAGGGCAGTCCCAAGTAACAAAAATATTATGCTCTGTTTTCAGTACAGTTTTTCCAGATAAAACAATAAAATTTAAAGAAAAAGTATCTCCTGAAAACTATAAATTATTTCAAGCTGCCGATGTAGTATACACTTTTGAACTCATTGCCCGAAAAATCGAGCAAAACAAAATGTCAAATTCAGAAAAAAGATTCTTCAAGTCAAATAGAGATTTCAAGAAAAATTACTTCAGAGTCGTCAAATCAAAAAAGATATAAATCAATACATATAAATTTCAATCGTCTTCAGGCCAGAAAAAACTTTTAAAGCGTAAATTCAAGACGATAAAACAAACGCGTCTTTGTCAAACATAACAAGGGCAGTCCATTCAGCAATTCACACCTTTGCATCGAACGAAAAAAAGCCAGACGGCGCACGTCCGTCTGGTCGTTTTCATAAAGATTTATTCGTCTTTTTTGAATTCGTCTTTGAGATCCTTGATTTTTTCCTCAGCTGCTTCGCGTGCGGATTTGATTTCGTCGCGGACATTTTCCTTGACTTCTTCGTATCCTTCGCGAGCGGCTTCCTTCATATCGTGCAGATCCTCGCGTCCTTCCTTGCGGATTTCACGCTCGGCGTCTTTGGCGACTTTAATGCCGTCTTTAGCCAAGTCGACTTCCGCTTTTTTCTCGGCCTTGGCGGCGTCGATTTCCTCGCGGCGCGTTTCCCGGTCTTCCCCGCGCGTATCCTTGCGGACTTGACGGATTTCTTCGCGATCCTCTTTCGCGATTTCACGTTTGGCTTCGCGCGCCGTTTTAACGTCTTCTTTTGCGAGATCGACTTCCGCGTCTCGTTCATCGCGTGCCGCTTTGATTTCGTCGCGTTCGGCTTCCTTGCCGTCTTTGCGTTGTTCGCGCGCTGCGTCGATCGCCGCTTTTTCGTCGGCTCTTACTTCTTTTTTATCGTCTTTGTATTGTTCGTAATCCATATGCTCCTACCTCCATCGTTGTTTTTATTGTAGTGCACTCAACCGGGAAACACCAATGAAGTGATTCTCAAATCAGGAATCCGCGTCCCGGACCGGATTTTCGTCGCCCAAGTCGTACAAGGTGGAAGGATCGCTGCTCGAATGCCACGCCTTGTAGATGACATTGCTTTTGGGATCCGCGAACGCTTCCTCGAAATATTCCCAAAACTCGCCGGGCGTCACAATGCCTTTGCTGCCATGAATCGCCGGGTCGATTCGATTGAGCAAGTCGGCGGCGAAAAGCGAGCAATTCGTGCCAAGGATCCAATACGTCTTCCATTCCCCGCTTTTGAACTTGTAAAACTGGCTCCCGGTCCGGTACCACAACCGGCTGGCGTAGTCGTTTTCATAGGCGGAAAACGACGTGTCGGGATCGGCTTGGAGCGCTTGCTCGTAAGGCGATTGCCAATGGTATGTCTGCTCGTGGATTTCATCCATCAGCGCGTGTAGCTCTTTTTTTTGAGCTTCGGTCAGCGTCAAGCCATATTCGAACATCGTCACCCCCTCGTACAGACACGTGTTGTTGATGTAGTCGCGATCTGGACACAAAAACAAGATGCCCGGTCCAATCGAGCGAAACAGCTTTTCGTTGGCGGTATCGTAGTTGCCGTATGAATACGTCATACCTTCGTAGGCAATCGTCATGTGGCCGAACACATGAACGCCCGACAGGCCTGTATGGACAAAGACGCGCAAATCGACCGGCTCCTCGTTTTTTCGTTCCGCCTTCCGTTCCGGTTTGATTTGAAGCTGGGCGTGCGTGATGACTTCCAGCACGAAAAACGGCAAGACGGCGACCAGCGCGACGGGCAGCGAGCTCCAGTGTCGAAACGAGTAGTAGCGCGTCGACTGAGGATGCGAAAACGAAACCATCTCAAAATAAAGCTGTCCGGCCTGGACGATCAAATACAAGCCGACAATGTATTGAATGTATTTCAGCGAGCCCAAGCCGCTGCGAATGGTCGCGAACAACAGCAGCGCGTAGACGATGAGCCGCAAGGCGTCGTACCACCAGGAGGCCGCTTTGTCCTGCAAGTCCAACACGGTTTGCACGAGAAACGCCACCACGTTGACAAGCAGGTAAACCGCGAACACGCCGACGATGACGACTTCCCCCGACTGGCGGTGGATCCATAAAAAAACCGTGAACGCCGTGATCAAGGCCGCTTCCAAAAAAACGAATCCCCTTTTTTTCACGAATGCCTGATACCAGACGAACAGCGCGGAAAGCGAGCAAATCGCGGCGCACACATACAAAAAAATGTCGGCGTTGAACTCCGGCAAAACAAGACACGTCAAGCCGGTTCCGGAAAGAACGAGAATCCCGAACACGGCGATGGCCCGCCGCCAGTTCGTGATTTGGTGAAGAGAAATTGACTGCATAAGTTTCATGGTTTTATTTTAACGGGAATCGCCCGCTTTTTCTAGCTTGCTACTTATGGCCGGCTATACCAAAATGTTTTGAAATTTAAAAGTTTGTCTCCCACAATCATTCCGCATTGCATCAAAATTGAAAAAACCGCAAATATCATGCTAATGTAAAATCAACCTTAAGGTCTATGTGAACAACACGAAGACAATTCGTCAGAGCGCTCTTTGAAAACCGAACATGAGGTAAATAATATGCTAAAAATTAACGCTTATTCCGATGTATCCCATTTCTTTGAAACAGATTTGGGCGCAGCTGTCAAAGCTGTCATCCTTTTGATCGTCGCCTTTATCGTGGCGGCGATCGTGAAGTCGATTATCGTGAAGCTGCTGTCGAAAACGAAACTCGCCCAGGCCAAGTCGCCAGAAGGCGAAGGCAATCAGGGGGCGAAAGCGATTGAGCTGATTGCCAAACTCGCGCAGCTAATCGTGTTCCTGCTCTTTGTTCCTGGTATTTTTGAAACGCTGGGCATGACGCAGGTTTCAGCGCCGATTTTGAACATGCTCAATAACGTATGGGTTTATGTTCCAAACATCATTGGTTCCGTCATCGTATTGTGGGTTGGCTTCTATATCGCCAAACTCGTCCGCGAACTTTTGATCCCGGTTTTAAATAAGCTGGAAATCAACAAGCTCCAAAATCTTGCCGGTATCCAGGTGGACGACCAAGGCAAACTGTCCAACACGATCGCGTACATCGTCTATGTTCTCATTTTGATCCCGATCATTATCGCGGCGTTGTATGTGCTGAACATCCGCGCGATTACCGATCCGGCCATCGCGATGCTGAGCATTATCTTCAACTACATTCCGAACATTTTCGCGGCCCTTGTCATTATCGTCATTGGCTGGATTTTGTCGAAGTTTATTGGCAACATCGTGGCCCGTCTAATCGAGGCGTCCGGACTGGATGCCAAAGTCGAGAACCTGATGGGTTCCAAAAATAAAAACTTCATCCTTTCGAAAGTTACAGGAAAAACAGTCGAAGTCATTTTGGTTATCTTCTTTGTCGTTGAAAGCTTTAGCGCCCTGCATCTTGGTATCCTGACAAGCATCGGCCTGGCTGTCATCGACTACATGCCATACGCATTAAGCGCCTTCCTGATTTTGATCGCTTGCGTCTTTATCGCGGGCATTTGCTCGAAAGCGCTTCGAAACAACGAACATCCTTCGCTGGCGATTTTGGTTCAGTACCTGATTTACACGATTGGCGCGTTCATGATTTTGAATGAACTCGGCATCGCCAAGGAACTGGTTGACAGCGCGTTTGTCATCGCCATTCTCGCCCTCGGCATCGCCTTCGCGATCTCGTTTGGCGTCGGTGGCCGCGACTTCGCGAAAAACGTTTTGAGCCACTTCCAGAAAAAACTGGATATCGAAGAGGCTCCGAAAAAAATCGACGAAGACAAATAAATCTTCTTGATTTCCTATCTTTTTACCATCGAAAAAGGACGATCCGTCGCGGCCGTCCTTTTCTTTTACAAAATCGCTTTCAGCCGCCGCTCGATCCGCTCGAGATCGTGGATGGCCGCGTCAAAATCGACGAACAAGTCCGCAAACAACGACTCGATGTCGGTTTCGAACGCCTCCGGGACGACTGGCAGCTTTTTGGCTTCGCGCAGCATCCGCTTCTCTCCGGGATGCGTCGTTCCATTGAGTCCAAACAGCAAGTCGAAGTACGACTCCACGAACGCGGCCGCCCGGTGATTTATCGCGGGCGTGTCACGGCGCGCAATCACCTTTTTAATCTGGCCGGCGTAGTTAGGCAGTCCGTCAAACAACAGCGCCTTTTGCCGGCGAACGATGTTTTCCTTCAATTCGGCAGGATATGGCACCGTGTATTTTTTTTGCAGAGCGGCAAGTCGTCCATGGCGGTCGAACAAGATCTTCGTGTTGAGAAGGTTGTTCCACAAACACGTGGTGTAGGCGTTTTGCGCCTGGTGGTCGATCACGACGTGCCGCACGCTCTGATCGAGGTCGTCGATACGCCGGTACAAAATGTCGATGGGCGTCCCGTCCGTGAAAACGCCGTCGTCCTCCCGTTCCCAAAACGTGTTGTCGTATTCCATGATCTGGAACAAACCGGCGAAGATCACTTCACGCTGCGCGATCGGGATATCGGCGCGAACGTAGACGTAAAGATCGTAGTCGGAGCCCGCGTCCGCCTTTCCGGTCGCTCTCGAGCCGCCAAGCCCGATGGCTTCCACGCTTTCACACGCGCGAAACCGGTCGACAAGTTCCGAAAACGCTTCCTTTTCCTTCATTTTTTCTCCTCCTTTGTTTGCCTTTTATTATACCTTTTCTTCCGGATTTGAAGAAAAAAATTTGACAAGACACCTTTTATCGCCGATGATGGAGAAAAAGGTGGTGGTAAATTGCGTTCTTTGTACATCGCGCAAAAGCTTTTTTCTTTATGGGGAACGTACGACGTGGCACGTGAGGATGGAACGATCGCGTATACGATCAAAGGCTCGCCTTCTCTGACCCGGAAACTCACGATTTATGACGGAAATGGCCAGCCGGTTGGTTTGGTCCATCAGGCTTTCCTGTCCTTGCTGCCCTGCTTTGAAATCATCCGCAACGGGGAGAAGCTGGGGACGATTCAGCAAAAGCTTACCTTGCTTCGGCCCAAGCTCGTTATGAATTACATGGGCTGGCAGGCGGATGGCAATGTGTGGGGCTGGGATTACGAGGTGCGCGACGATGCCGGAGGGCTCGTTGGCACGATTCAAACCGAGCTTTGGCACTTGAGCGACCATTTTTCTATCCATTACGAGCGGGAGGAAGACGCGTTGCCGCTTCTCATGCTTGTTTTGGCGATTGACGCGTTGCAGGACTCCGCTTCGCAGGGTTGAAATGTATCTTTTTGATCATACCAATTCTGAGCTTTACTTCGGTTTATTAAATAAAACTGTAACTTTTCATTTAAAACCGCTTTTCTTGGAGCGAAAACACAGTATAATAAAAATGGGACTCCGGTCCCGCATGTGTATCGCTGCACGAGACGCGATGGATAAATGCTCGTGTTCAAATGTGAGCCGCTGCACGAGACGCGGCATACAAATGCTCGTGGTCACATGCAGAGCTTCTTTATGAAGCTCTTCCAGGAGATTTACCGATGTTTGTTGAAGAGAATCATTTTTACTTCATGAAAGACTCGTATTTCCGGGATTTTCCGGAAGCCGGTCTGATGCCGAACAAGATCATCGTCAACAACGCTGTCCATGATCGTCCGGCATATTTTGCCTTGCGCGATTCCACAGACCCTGAGATCTTATGGTTCATCCCTATCTCTTCTAAAATATCGAAATATAAACGGATCGCAGAAGAGAAAAAAAGAAAATTCGGTCGTTGCGACACGATCGTATTTGGAGATATTCTCGGTCATGAATGCGCATTTTTGATTCAGAACATGTGTCCGATCACGTCACGTTACATCGAAAACGAATATATGGATCACAACCATTATCCGGTACGGATCCCGTATCGGCTTGAGAAAACACTTTCCAAGAAAGTCCGCCGCATCCTTTTGCTGGAAGGCCAGGGAAAGCGAATCACATTTTCGAATGTAATGAAGATCAAACACGACATGCTCGAAAGAGCGAAAACAAGCAAAGCGCCTTCCGCTTAATGAGGGCGCTTTGTTTGTTTTCGCTCTTTCCATTTTGTCGTTTGAAATGATCTCTCTTTTCTATGTCATTTTTCATAAAATGAAAAGTTTTTTCACTCCATGAATTCTTCCGTTTTCATTCGCAATTAACTGTGGTAAAATAGGTACAGGTAAGAACTTTACCGAGGTAAACCCCTATGCAAAGAAACAACGTAAAGCAACGCATTATTGACACTTCTTTTGATCTGTTTCGTGAAAAGGGCTATAAATCCGTCTCGGTAATGGACATTTGCAATGCCTGTGGCATCACGAAACCGACCTTTTACAAGTACATTGATTCAAAAGACAGTCTTTTGAAGTACTTTTCTTCGACTTTGACTGCGCAAATCCCGGAGGAATGGTTTCATATCGGTTCTTCGACGGATCATCTACAGCAAATTATCGACGTGTTTGATCTTTATTATTTTCATACGGAGGAATTGGGTATCGACTTGTATACCGAAGTCTTCGCCGCCAACTTGAAAGAATATCAAGGCGCATTCAACGACGTGTTCCGGTTCAACGCGTGGATCGAGGATTTGATCCGCCTGGGACAGGAAAGCGGACAAATCAAAAATCCGTCTGATCCGCATCGCCTGATGAGCTCCCTCATCGCCCTTTCGTTTGGCAATGGCGCCTACCGGTGCATGTATGCCGATCCTGACCAAAGTATGAACAATTTGTTTCAAAGTGGGCTCAAAGCCATTCTTTGTGCCGAACCGGAGGAGGTGCGATGAACAAACAGGAAGACAAAAAAAATCTGATTATCCAAACCGCTTTGGCGATGTTCCTTAAAGAGGGCTACGACCGGGTATCCGTCATGGACATCTGCAAAACTTGCGGGATCACCAAACCGACGTTTTATAAATACGTGACTTCGAAGGAGCAGCTTCTTCGATATTATTTTCGCGGGACCGTGGAGGATTTGAGTGCCTGCATCCGGGCGATGGACCCGACCAATTACTGGGAAATCGTTTGCACCGGATTGACCTTTACGATGCAGAAAAGCGTCCGGCTGGGACCCGGGCTCTATTCCCGCTACTGGATCCTGAATTTCAATGAAAAAAGCGAGGCCCCGCCTTATATGAGCGAAGCCCGCACGATGACGATCGAGGCCATTCAAAAAGGCCAGAAAGCAGGACAAATCAAAAATCCGAGTGATCCGGCGCTTCTTTATTTGACTTGCCGAAACGTCGGTCTTGGCTACGCGTTGAAATGGTGCATGTCCAATGGCGCGTTCGACTTGATCGACCGATGCCGCGCCGATTTCGCGGCGATTTTGCAAGTCGACGACCATCAGCAAAAAAAGACGTTTTGAGACGTCTTTTTATTTTAGGCAGATCGCGCATCCCACGACACCCGGTCCCGTGTGGGTTCCAATGCTTAAAGAAAGCGGGGCGTATCGAACCACGGTTTTCGGAAACGCTTCCTGCAGCATGGCGGTCCATTCGTCGATTTCGGCTTGGCTCAGCCGCGTTCCGGCGGCGCCGACACACAATTCGCTCCAGTCGAACATGGAAAACCTTTCTTCATAGTCTTTTTTTAGCGCTTCGATCATTTTCGTTTTGCAGCGTCGCATGCTGCGCGCCTTGGAAAACGTGTCGAGCTTTTCCCCCTGGATCGTCAAAATCGGCTTGATGCCAAGCACGGAGCCAAGCAAAGCCGCCGCCGGCGTGATCCGGCCGCCTTTTTTTAAATATTCCAGCGTGTTGACCGCCAGATAAATCGAGGAACGCAATCCATCGCTTTCCAAAATCTTTTTAATTTCTTGCGGATCCATCCCTTCATCGGCCAGCCTTCTCGCTTTGAGAACGGATTCCTGGAGCGGAATGGAAATCCGGTGGTCGTCCACCACCACCACTTTTCCATCATAATCCTGGGCGAGCATCGTGGCGGTTTGACAGGAATTGCTCAAGCCCGAAGTCATTGGAATGTGGATGATGGCGTCATAGCCTTTTTCCAGCAGCGCATCCCACTGCCGCAGGACATCCCCGGGAGCGGGTTGGGACGTCGTGGCTTTTTGTCCGGAAGCAAGCCAGTCGTAAAACGTTGCCTCGTCGATGTCCACGCCTTCATAGCGCGTCTGGTCGTCGATGATGACTGGCATCGGAATGAGCTCGATACCGTGCTTCTTCGCTTCCTCGCTTGTAAAACCACTGTTCGTATCTGTCACTACTGCGTAACGCATTGTCTATTCCTCTTTTCATTTTCTTTTTTATATGTTACAAAGTGTATCAGTGAACACATTGATTTTCAATTCGATCCGCGCGAACAGTAACAGAAAGGAAGGATTGTGTAACATGGAAAAAAGAAACCAGCGCAATTTATTTTCCCGGGAATGCATTGTGATGGCGCTTTTGCGACTCATCAAGGAAAAGCCGTTTTCCTCGATTTCGATTTCCGAGCTCACCGCCAAGGCCGGTGTGTCCCGCGTCACGTTTTATCGCAACTACACGAGCAAAGAGGAAGTGCTGACCTCGTACATTCACGACATTTTAGGCGACTATATCCAAACCCACGCCAACGGACAACAACATGGCGGCACGTTTTACGACTCTCTCCACGTCGCCCACTCTTTGCGTTACTTCGATCAGTACCGCGACTTCATCGACGGCTTGATTCAATGCGGCTTCGGGATTCTCTTTTTAAACGAACTCACCGCGCTGGCCTGGAAAATCTGGAATCCGCAACGCGATCCGCAGCTGCAAATCCAACTGACCGCCTACGTCGGAATGCTGTATAATCTGTACATCGCGTGGAAGGACGGCGGTCGAAAGAAGCCATTGAATGACTTGATCGAGGAAGCGCATGCCATTTGCGAGAAAGCGTTTGGCCATTAATCTCCACCAAAAAAAGACGAATGCTTTTTGATTCGTCTTTTTTTCGTCTTAGTCTTTTTTCGCGTTTGCGATAATGCGCTGCGCGATGTTGTCCGGAACCGGATCGTAGCGGTCCATTTCGATCGTGTACGTTCCCAGACCTTGCGTCATGGAGCGAAGCTCCACGGAGTAGCGCGCCATTTCACCCATTGGCACTTGCGCCTCGATGATCTGGTCGTTTTCATCCGGCGTCATGCCCATGATCGCGCCCCGGCGTTTGTTCAAGTCGCCGATAATCGTGCCGGTGTACTCATCCGGTACCCGGACCGTCACGTTCATAATCGGCTCAAGCAGGATCGGACGGCATTTTTCCATCGCGTCCTTGTACGCCAGCCGTGCCGCCAGCTTGAACGCCATTTCACTGGAATCGACATCGTGGTATTTTCCATCAAGCAACGTCGTTTTCACATTGACCATCTTGTAGTTGGCCAGCGTTCCTTCCGCCGTGCATTCGCGAAGTCCCGTTTCCACAGCCGGGAAGTATTGTTTTGGAACGGCGCCGCCAAACACCTTTTCGGCGAAAACCATTTCCTCCGCGTCCGGATTCGGCGCGAATTCAACGAACACATGTCCGAATTGTCCATGACCGCCGGATTGTTTTTTATGGCGCCCCTCGCCGATCGCGGTTTTCGTGATCGTTTCGCGATATGTGATTTTTGGATCCGACAGCAGGACGTCGGCTTTGAATTTGTTTTTCAGCTTGTTGACAATCACTTCCAGATGCTGATCGCCAATACCATACATGACGGTTTCCTTCGTTTCCTTGTTTTGTACGACTTTGAATGTCGGATCTTCCTCTTGAAGGCGGGCCAGACCATTGCTTAGCTTGTCCTCGTCATTTTTCGTTTTCGGCGTGACGGCCTGCCCGTAAAGCGGCTCGGTAAACGAAATCGGATCCGCGATCAGCAGTTTGCCTTTTTCGCAAAGCGTATCGTTGGTTTGCGTATTTTGCAGCTTGGTCAAGGCACCGATATCGCCCGTGAACAGTTTTCCAGTCGCGGTTTGATGCTTTCCTTTGATAATGAAGATCTGGGCGATTTTTTCCGGTTTGCCGTTGTTCGCGTTCACGACGCTCGAATCCGAAGCCAGCACGCCTGAAAGCACTTTAATGTACGAGATCCGTCCGACAAAAGGATCGACGATCGTCTTGAACACTTGTGCGGTCAGCACTTCCTGCTCGGTCGTCAGCAGCTCGACTTTTACGTCGTTTGGCGTGGTGGCTGTGTAAAGGCCTTTTTCCGAATACGTCGGGAAATACGTCACGATCAAATCCATTAATCGTCCGATTCCGCGCGACTCAATCGCGGAGCCGGAGAAAACCGGAATGATTTCGCCATTGCGAACGCCAATGCGCACGCCGCGCGTCAACTCGGCGTCGGTAAATTCCTCACCGGAGAAAAATTTTTCCATCAGCTCGTCGTCGCCCATCGCGACCGCCTCGGCGATTTGGTCTTTGTACATCGCCACTTCCTCCAGCATGGATTCCGGAACCGGCTGCGCCACGGAATCCGACGCTTTCGGTCCGTGATGATACCACGCTTTGTTTTTTAAAATGTTGACCGTTCCGACATAGACGCCATTTTCAATGATTGGCACCTCGAACGGAATGACGCTCTTTCCAAATTCCTCATGCAGAGCGGAATACGCTTTTTCAAATGACGTGTGTTCCTCATCAAGCTTGTTGATGAAGAAAATCGTCGGCTTCTTGTCCGCGATCGCCTTTTTAAAGGAAATACGCGTGCCTGGCTCCAATGGATTTTTGGCGTCCACGACGATCAGCACGTTGTCGCCGACTTTTTCGCCCGCTTCTTTTTCGCCGATAAAATCCAAATAGCCCGGTGTGTCGATAAAATTGATTTTGCAGCCGTCCCATTCGATCGGAACGATGGACGTGTAGACGGACAAGCCGCGCCGGATCTCTTCGGCGTCAAAGTCGATCAGCGAGCTTCCCTCGCTCGTTTTTCCGAACCGGTCGGTCGCGTCGGTATAATAAAGCATGGCCTCCAAAACCGACGTCTTGCCGGCTCCGCTGTGTCCTACGACACTTACGTTTCTAACTTCAGAACTCAAATAGTCTTTCATGATGGTTTCCTCCTATTTCAAGATCGGCTCAAGTTGAGCTCTGCAATGTTCGCGCACGTAATCGAGCGCCACATTTCCTTGTTTGTCTTCCATATCTTTGTCCGCGCCAAAGGCGAGCAGCTTTTCAACAAGCGACGGGTATCCCCCGTACGCCGCGCGCATCAGCGCCGTGCAGCCGTTGTTGTCGAACAAGTTGACATCCGCGTTGCGCTCGAGCAGCATCGCGATCGTATCCCGTTTGAACGCGATGCACGCCTCCATCAGCGCGCTTCGTCCTGCCTCGTCCTGGGCGTTGATGTCCGCTCCGTAGTCCAGCAGCGTTTCCACGCAGCGATCCTGCCCGAGAAGAGCCGCGCGCATCAGCGCCGTGCGCCCGTTGTCGTCTTTGGCGTTCACGTCCGCGCCGGCATCGAGCAGCGCTTTGCAGATGGTTTTGTTTCCTTTTTTCGCGGCGGCCATAAGCGCGGTCTTTCCTTTATTATCCGAGGCGTTCACGTCCGCGCCATTGTCGATCAGCACCTGCACGACGTCTTTGCGGTCGCGTTTCGCCGAGCGCATGAGCGCCGTTCTGCCGTCGCCGTTTTGGTAGTTGACATCCGCGCCGGTCTTGATTTGCGCGCATACCATCGGGAAATCGCCATTTGCGCAGGCGTCCCAAAATACTTTGTTAAAATTTTGATCCATGATTGTGTTCCTCCCTATACGTTCCAACAAAAAACTGGAATGGTTTGGTCGCATCCCAGTTATGGCCTCAAAAAAGAGGCGGTTTCATTGATTCTCGATGTGTTCGCAACATTGTATTTTGTCATTTTAACCACCTCTTCCTGTTACTGGTTCTATTGTAACCGCTCTCATTCTGGCGTCAAATCAAGAGCGGGAAAGGACATTTTTTTTACCGATTCCACCATATGGCTCGCCAAACTTTTTTTCTGTATAATGAAACCGACTGAAAGTCAAGAAAGAAGGAAAAGATATGATCAAAATCGTTTTTTTCGATATGGACGGCACGCTGCTCGATTACGGCGCCGACATGCCGTCTGCCTCCACCATGCTCGCCTTGCGCGCCTTGCAAGACAAAGGCGTCAAAATCGTCGTAGCCACCGGCCGGCCGCCTTACGCCACGCCCCGCTTCCCCGGTGTGGAATGGGACGCTTCGATTCATTTTAACGGTTCCCTCGCCTTCGTGCACGACACGATCGTCCACGCAACCACGATTTCCCCCGCCGACATTGAAAAGCTGCGCCATTGGAGCCAAAAAAACGGCAAGCCGGTTTTATTCGCCGCCAAACAGGAAATGCGCGCCCCTTTTTTCGATCCGCTCTTGGAAGAGTACATGGCGATCGCCCGCCAGCATTGCGAAGTCATCGAGCCGGAACGTGATTTGGAAACGTTTCTCGACCAGCCGATTTACCAAGGCATGATCGCCATGCCGGTTACGGAAAAAGAAACTCTTCTCGACGGACTAGAAAGCGTTGACATGGTTGGCTGGTACCCAACCGCAAGCGATCTCGTTCCCAAAGGCAGTTCCAAAGGCGCAAGCGTCCAAAAGGTTCTGGCGTATTTCGGGTTTTCCAAAGCCGAGGCGATGGCGTTTGGCGACGGGGACAACGATTTGGAAATGCTGCAAGCCGTCGGTCTTCCGGTTTCCATGGGCAACGCGACCCCGGCTGTCCGGCAGGCGGCTCGCTTTGTGACCCGTTCTGTCAAAGCGGACGGGATCGCCTACGCGCTGCGCCATTTCGAGGTGCTCGCATGATCAAAGTCGCTTTTTTCGATATCGACGGCACGCTGCTGCCCTTTGGCGCTTCCCGCCTTTCAAACGATTGCGCCCGCGCCTTGAACGCGCTGCAAAAAAACGGAGTGAAGCTCGTCATCGCCACCGGCCGGCCGCTTTCCGTCGTTCCCGTATTCGACAATGTCCGATTTGACGGGATTTTATGTTTCAACGGCCAAATGTTTTTCGCCAACGACGAGTGCGTCTTTCAAATTCCGATGGATCCGCAGGAAGTCGAGCAGGTGATCGCCAACGCGCGACAGGCAGGATACGGCGTCTGCCTCGCGACCGAAAACGGCATGGCGATCAATTTCGCCAACGCCAACTTGCGCCGCTACGTCAACAACGATTCCCTCGTCGACTTGGCGCGCTTTGAGCAAATGCGCCAGGAGACGGTGTATCAAATCCTAGTCGGCATGCACTACGACGACGCGCCGGTTCTTTTACCGGCAACCCGCCAAACAAAAGTGACGTACTGGTGCGACTATGGTCTGGACGTCATCCCAAAGGATGGTGGCAAAGACCAGGGACTCCTTCGAGTCGCCCGCCATTTTGGCGCCGAGCCTTCGGAGACGATTGCGTTTGGCGACGGCCTCAACGATTTGGATATGCTTCGCAAAGCTGGTATCGGCGTGGCGATGGGCAACGCGATGGAAGGATTGAAAAACGCGGCCGATTACGTCACGCGAACCGTCGAAGAGGAAGGCGTGGCCTTCGCGCTGCGTCATTTTGGGTTGCTTCCCGATTGAAAAAAATTGAAATCCTGCATTTTTTATGCTATAAAATGGGTACATGTAGCTTTATGCTATAAAATGGGTACATGTAGCAAAAAAAAATTTGCGTAAGTCTAGTCAGGCTTGCGCTTTTTTGCGTTTTAGGAGGTTTTATGAATCATTCACAATCTGCTCTTGGGACGGAGAAAATCGAAGTCCTCATGCGCGCCTACGCGCTTCCCTGCATTCTCTCTTTGCTGATTGGCGCCCTTTACAACATCGTCGACCAGATTTTCATCGCCAACGCCACGTATTTAGGCTCGTACGGCAACGCGGCAAATACGGTCGTTTTTCCGTTGACAGTCGTCGCGCTGGCGCTTTCCGTCATGATTGGCGATGGCTGCTGCGCCTTTTTGTCTATCGCTTTTGGAAGCAAGCAGCCACGATCGGCTGCGGTGTCTGTCGGGAATTCCATCGTTGTCAACACCGTTCTCTCTTTGCTTCTTCTTGCGACATATTTGTGGCTTGGCGACTCGATTTTAAAAATGTTTGGCGGTGCCGTCAACGTACGCACCTTCACTTTCGCCAAAGAATATTTTTCCATCATTACCTGGGGGATCCCGCTGTATATGTTTGGACAAATGATGAATCCCATTATCCGCGCCGACGGCAGTCCGCGCTTCGCCATGATGGCCGCCATTTCCGGCGCGCTGATCAACCTCGTTCTGGATCCGATTTTTATTTTCGCTTTCCATCTGGGCATGGCCGGAGCGGCCATGGCAACCATTCTCGGGCAAGCCGTTACATGCCTTCTGTCGTTTGGCTACGCGCTCCGCTTCCAAACCATCCAGCTGGTTGCGGCGAGCTTTCGCCTGCAAAAAAAGATCATTTTCCGGACGCTGAAGCTTGGCATGACGAGCTTTCTTGCGCAAATTTCCATTGTCGCCTCCATGGCCGTCATCAACCGTATGGCGGGCAAATACAGCGCGCTCGATCCGGTTTTCTCCAATCCTGCTTACGCCCAGATCCCGATTGCCGTCATTGGAATCGTCATGAAGTTTTTCCAAATCGTTATAAGCATTGTCATCGGCATGGCGGCGGGATGCATTCAATCGTTGGCTACAATATGGGAGCCAACGCTTATGACCGGGTCCGACAGCTTCTCCACAAGCTTCTTTTTGCCGAAGCCGTGGTGGGAATCGCGGCGTTTTGCGTCGCCGAGCTGTTTCCGCGTCCGCTTGCTCGGTTGTTTGGAAGCGCCAACGAAAGCGTCTATTACACGACTTTCGCTTTGCGCGCGTTTCGAATATATTTTAGCATGATCGTGATCGCCTGTCTTAACAAGGCCGTATTCATCTTTTTGCAGGCGATGGGCAAAGCGTGGCAATCCACGATTCTTTCTATCTTACGCGAACTCGTGTTCGGTATTGGTTTCGCCCTGCTGCTTCCTTGCTTTTTTGGATTGACGGGACTGCTGTTCTCCATGCCGCTTGCCGACGCGGTGACTGGCTGTTTTGTGGCGGTCGCGGTTTGGCGCATCAATCGCCAGCTATCTTCCGATTGAGTAGGCAAAAAGCTGTACGCCTCGTTGCGCACAGCTTTTTCCTATCCTTGCACGTTGTCGTAAATGAAGAAATTCATCCCCTGCTTCATCCCGTTGACGACAACTTCCTTTTGCCGCTGGACGCGCCGCTTCAAGCCCTGATGCTCGTAAAAGCCATAATTGCACGACGTGTCCGTAAACAAGTAAAAGTTGTCCACCCCGTTGTACGAAAGATAACGCATCCCTTCCTCGTACAGCCTTTTCCCGATGCCCTGTCCCCGGCACGACTCGCTCAACGCGAACAACGCCAGCTCGCCGGCGTATTTCGTTCCGGCTTCCTTTAGCAGCTCCTCGTCCACACGGCTGACCGAGCCAAAAATGTCCATGACTTTTCTTCCTTCCGCGCTCAGAAGCAGTCGAAAGATCGCCATGGACTGCCGCCAGCAACTTTGAAACGTTGGCCGGTGGCTCGCCGCGTCTTTGACCAAAATCACGCCTTGCACTTCCCCGTCCACGATTGCCACCCGCGAAAACGTGTAGTTCGTCAAACAGCTCGTCAGGAAGACGCGCGCAAGCTGTTTCGCCGTTTTGGGCGAGCATAAATCGTCGTAGTGCCACGTCTTTCGCACAATGTCTTCGAGCGCTTCGAAATCCTGTTCCTTGTATTGTCTAAAATAAACTGCCATCGTTTATCCTCCTTTTTCTTGACAAACCCATCATAAAGGTTACAGTAACTGTAAAGTCAAGAGGAGAAACAGAGATGAACGATAAAAAAATGACGATTTCCCAATTCGCCCGTCTGCACGATGTCAATAAGCGCACATTGCATTACTATGACGAGATCGGCTTGTTTTCGCCCAACACGAAAAGTGAAAACGGCTACCGCCTGTACGATTTCCGGCAAAATATCGACTTTGAATACATCCAGATGCTCAAAGAGCTGCGCATGCGCATCGACGAGATTCGGGCGTACCAGCGCCATCCCAACGCCGACGCCTTGCTTTCCATCCTCACCCAAAAACAAACCGAGGTGGAAGCGGCCATTCGAAAACTCAAAGAAACGCAAAACGTCCTCGAGTCTTTAAAACGCCGTCTTTCGTTTTATGATCAGCTTGTCCATTCCACCATCGAGGTCCGAACGCTTCCGGCTATGCGGCTGCGCGTGCTCCCGTTCCACTACGATCAAAACGACATCGAACAAGTGTACGCGCTGGCGAAAGAAAACTGGGGCAGCGCGCAAATCCGCATGGGCATGGGCGAGTACATCCGCGTCAACAAGATCATGGCGCACGACTGGCAAACCTACGACGGCATTTACTCGATCGCGCTGGACGACGCGCCCGATCATGAATGCGTGTCCCTTCCTGAGGGTCCCTATGTCTTCGCGTGCCACAAAGGCGACTGGAACGAGCTGCCCTCGTTTTACGAGCGCATTCTCTCGTTCGTGAAAGCCAACCGCCTCACCCTTGGCACCAACGCGTACGAGTTTGGCTTGAACGAGTTCGCCATCGCTTCCATGGACGAGTATGTGACGTGCATTTTCATTCCGATCCTCCATGAAAAAAACCACGACTAAGCGTGGTCTTTTTTAGCGTTTCGCGCCGGCTTTGGCTTTTTCACGGCCCCGTTTTGGAAATTTCTTTTCAAATGGAATTTCCTTCGCCTTGCGGGTGCTGTTTTGTTCGATTCCGAACGTCACCTGTCCTTTGGCGGCGTCCACATCGGTGCAAAGCACGTTGATTTTTTGCCCGATTTGGAATACTTTGCCGTTGTTTTCGCCAACAAGCGACATCGTATCCTCGTCGTAGTTATAGTAGTCGTCCATGAGCGTATGCATTGGGACAAGACCTTCAATCGTGTTATCCAGTTCAACGAAGAAACCAAAATTCATGACGCTGATAATCGTTCCTAAAAACTTCTGTCCGATTTTGTTTTCCATAAATTGCGCCATCTTGTAGTCGTTGACCGTCCGTTCCGCGTTGACCGCGTCTTTTTCCTTTTCAGAAATATGGGCGGATTGCGTGCGGACTTTCAGCTTGTCCTTCTCGTATTGGCGGGCGTCCTTGTTTTTGTCGAAGCAGTAACGGCGCAGCATCCGGTGCACGACTAGATCCGAGTAACGGCGAATCGGCGACGTGAAATGGCAGTACTCGTCGAGCGCCAATCCGAAATGACCGATGCAGTCCGCGTCGTAACGGGCTTTTTGCATCGTGCGCAGCGCGACAAGCGAAAGCACTTCTTGCGCTGTTTCGTCGTCAATCGTTTCCAGGAACCGCTGGATTTCCAACGCGCTGACATCTTTTGGCAAATCAGCCGGCACATTGAACACTTTCGCGATTTGATACAGCGTTTCGACTTTTTCCGGATCTGGTTTTTCGTGAACCCGGAACACGCCCGGGAACTTGTGCTGGTTCAAATAGTTGGCCACGCACACGTTGGCGAGCACCATCGCTTCTTCGATCATTTGCTCGGCGTAGCCGCGCTCTTTGACCTGAACGTCGATTGGCTTTCCTTTTTTATTCAAAATAATTTTCGGCTCTTTCGTTGAAAAGTTGATTGAGCCGCGGTTTTTCGTTTGTTTTTGAAGCAGCTTCGTCAGCTGTTCAAAGTTCAGCAGCATTTCTTTGACGTCCGCGTATTCCGCCTGCACTTCCGTGTCCCCTTTCAGCACACGGTTGACGTTGTTGTAGGTACACCGTTTGTCGGAATGGATGATGGAAGGCACGATATCGTATTTGACGACTTTTCCGTTGTTGTCGATATCCATCACGCAAGACAAGGTGAGGCGATCCACGTCCGGGTTCAAGGAGCAGATGCCGTTGCTTAGCTCAAATGGAAGCATCGGGACGCAGCGGTCCACGACATACACGCTCGTTCCCCGCAAATACGCCTCCTGATCGAGCGCGCTGTTTTCCTGCACATAATGGGATACATCGGCGATATGGACATACAGACGGTATCCGTCTTTCGTTTTTTCCAGCGAGATCGCGTCGTCGAAGTCTTTCGAATCGTCGCCGTCGATGGTGACGGTCAGCAAATCTCTGAAGTCGGTTCGTCCTTGGCATTCGGATTCCGTCACATGGTCGCTCACTTCTTTGACTTGTTCAATGACGGGTTCCGGGAATTCCTGACGGACTTCGTTTTCGTAAAGCAGCGCGGTCACATCGACGCCGGCTTCGTTGGCCGGGCCGATGAGTCGAATGATTTTCACTTCCAGCGGACGCGAGTATTTTTCGATTTCCACGACCGCTTTCACGTTGTTGGACAACGAGAATTGTTTTAGGTTTGTCACTTTAAAGGAGGTATGCAAATCGACATCCGAGCGGAAGCGCCATCCATCCCGGTCCCGATAAAACGTTCCGGTGATGTTTTTCACGCCACGCGAGTAAATGTGAACGACCCGATTGCCTTCTTTTGTCTTGTGGACAAGAACCTCGTCGCGGTCAAACGCATCTTTCGCGTTGGATTTTGGAACGTAAATTTTCCCTTCCGGATTGATGATGGCCAGCTCGAATTTCGAAACGTCTTTGACCCGCCCAATAAAATACTGGTCGTTGTCGATCCAAATATAATGGGTGTGGTCGTTATAAATTTTTCTTTCATCTTCAAGCGTTTGAAGCGTTTCCATCAATTCCTTGATTTGGGCGCTTGTATGCAAATCGAGCGCCTGCTCGATTTGTTGAAGCGTCATCTTTTCATTTTTTTGTAGCAGTGCATTGATTTCCTGACGCATGATGTTCCTCCTTTTCAAAGAAAAAAGGCCTGCCGGCCTTTTGAATTACACAATTTGCAGTGCGATAACAAGTGCGAAAAAGAGGATCCCGCACACGAGTGTGGCGCGGCTGATAACCTTTTCCGGTCCTCGTTCTTTTGTCACGGCGAACAAGTTCAAGTCCCCGCTTCCGGTAAACGCGGAAGAAAGACCATCGGATTTTCCACCTTGAAGCAGTGTCAAAATAATAATAATTCCTGATAAGACCATTAATAGTATGTCTAATGTTTGTTCCATAGTTTTATTCCACTCTTTCCACTAACTTTCTAATTGTATCAGCATTCCTCGTCGTTTTCCAGCCAATTCCAATCAAAATCCATTAAACTTTGACCGACGTGGGTCGGATAAATTCCCAGGCGCTCCACGTCTTCCCGACGATGGACACCCGTTTCGACAAGAAACGTTTCTACACCCGTATTGTACCCCAAAGCAATATCGGTTTCCAAGTTGTCGCCCACAAGGATGATACTTTCCTTGTCCAGTCCGAAATGCTCCAGACATAAATCGAGAATCGGCGCGTACGGCTTGGCGATTTGCGGCGACTTTTGCCCGGTGGCGTATTCAAAAAGCGCGACGACCGAGCCGTTCCCGACCTCGAAGCCGTTTTCCTTGGCCAGGATGCGGTCGGTATTCGTGCCAATCAGTTTCGCTCCGTTCAAAAGATGACCAAGCATTCGCGAGTATCCGGCGTAGTCCATCTCTTTGTTTAATCCGATAAACACGAAATCCGGATCGTGGTCGACGAGTTCAAACCCTTCGTCCAGCAACGCCTCTTTCATGCCGTTTTTTCCAATAAAACAAGCTTTTCGTCCGGTTTCACTTTTTCGCACGTAGCGGGCGCTCGCCATCGCGGAATTGAAAAACTGGCCGGCTTCCACATGCTCATAGCCCATGTCCAGCATGTGCTGGGCGTTTTCCTGGCGCGTGCGCATCGAGTTGTTTGTCAAAAACACATACGGAACATTCCGGGCCGCGCACAGGTCGATAAACGCTTTGGCGCTTTCGATGGGCTGCGTCCCCCGATACATCGTTCCATCCAGGTCCAATACGATTGTCTTCATGTTCACTCTCCCTAAAAAGAAAGTCTAGGCGACTTTCTCGATATCGGCATAGGAAATGTCGGTTGGCGTTTCGCGGTTGGCGAAAATCACGAGAACGGTTGCTTCTTCCTTTTCGTCGTTCATCGCCACGATTTCACCTTCGGAGTCTTCAAAACCACCACGCAAAATACGAACGGTGTCGCCTACCTTGAAGTCGACTTCCCGTTTGTGCTCCAGCTTTCCAAGTCTGGAAAGAACGGAATCAATTTCTTCCTGCGAAACAGGGAACGGCTTGGCGCCCTTTCCGCTGGATCCGATAAATCCGGTCACGCCTGGCGTGTTTCGCACGACGTACCACGCCTCGTCGGTCATGATCATTTGCACGAGCACGTACCCGGAAAACAAGTTGTGAGTCTTTTCCACTTTTTTGTTGTTTTTGTATTCCGTTACTTTTTCCTCGGCGACAACGACTTGAAACAAGGAATCTTCCAGGCCCATTGTTTTAATACGGCGCTCCAGATTTTCCTTTACGCGGTTTTCCTGTCCTGCGTATGTGTTGACGACATACCACTCTTTTTTTAAATTACTATCCATGTTGTTCTGCTCCATTCCTTATATTCATGCAGCCTCGTCTTCAGCCGGCTGCTTCTTGACCGTTTCCATTATATCGTATTCATGGAAAAATCCATATGGATTCCCTTTTTCTTTTCCATTCGAAAAAGAGCGCGGTCGGCGCTCTTTGGTTTAGAGTCCTACGATCCAGCTGACAAGACTGGACGACGCCAGCTCGCAAAGAAAGAAGTACAAGCCAAATAAAACCGTGAACAGGATCACGGAACCGCTTGTTCCCATCAATTCTTTAAACGTAGGCCACTGGACCTTTCTCAATTCGGACCAGACTCCTTTTGGAGAATACGTCCATTCTTTTTTTTCGTTGCTCATGATCTTTCCCTCTATTTCGTTTCGCGGTGCAAAGTGTGCTTCCCGCATTTTGGACAAAACTTTCTCATTTCAAGACGTTGCGTGCTTGTTTTCTTGTTTTTTGAAGTCGAGTAATTTCTCGAAAAGCATTCTGTACAAGTCAAAGTAACCTTTTCAGCCATATAAATCACGCTCCTTACATCATAATAATATACAATGATTATTCATCCACTGTCAATTCCTGGCGACTGAAAGCTTCAAATTTTTCCAGGAGCCGTCGAATGGACTTGATTGAACAACCACAATGACGCGCGATCTCCCGCTGCGAATATCCATCCAAATACATTCGAACCGCCTGCTTTTGAAGCGGCTTCAAATCAATTTTTTCCAAAGCCATCTCCAGGCTGATTTTGCTTGTGATCAGCCTGCCGCTGCTCGCGCTGCGATCCTCGATCAGATCCTGCATGGAAACGCTGGCGTCCTCACCCGGACGCCGGTCCAAATACACGATGTGCTCCTGCGTGAGGAGCGGATCGTTTCGAAACGCCGTCCGGCCCGCGTCAATCAGGCGATTGTGGAGCGCCCGCAAATAAAACGTTAAAAACGACACCTTGTGGTCGTACCGGTATTTTTCCAGACAATCGACCAAAAGCAAATCGGCCATGCTCAAAAACTCCTCCCGGTAAACCGGCTCGGTTTTTTTGTATTCCATCTTTTTTTGGTACACGTTCATCACGCCCGGACGCAACATGGCGATCAATTCAGCCAGCGCTTCCTCGTCTTTTTGGAAATAACGGTAAATCAGCTCGTTGATGTTGTCTTTCAAACGACTACCTCTTGACCGGCTGGCGCTGATTCAAAATTTCGTAGAGGAGCACGGCGCAGGCAACCGAAGCGTTCAGGGAGGAAATCGAGCCAACCATCGGCAGTTTGACCATATAGTCGCATTGCTTTTTGACCAGCGGTGAAATGCCTTTTCCTTCGGACCCGATCACAAGCACGGTCGGGGAGTCGTACATACCTTCGCGATAATCGCGGGCGTTGTCCATATCGGCGCCTGCCACCCAATAACCGGCTTCCTTCATTTGTTTTAATGCCTGGGAGAGGTTGTTGACAATGGCGACCGGGACGGTGTAGGCCGCTCCCGTGCTCGCCTTGATGGCGGTCGGCGTCAGACCAGCGCTGTTGTGTTTGCATAAAATGACGCCATCCACGCCGGTGCAGTCGGCGCTTCGCAAAATCGAGCCTACATTGTGCGGGTCCTGAATGTTGTCAAGCGCCACGTACAATCCCGGACGATCTCCTTTTTTTCGTTGCAGCAGCTCGTCGAGCGTGTAGGTGGGGATGTCTTTTACCTTGGCCGCGATTCCGTTGTGAATGCCCTGGTCTGTCATTTTTTCCAGCTCTTTTCGCGACACGGTCTTGACCGGGCACTTCAGCTGGCGAACCGCCTTCAGCACGCTCTGGTCTTTGATGTTGTTTAAAACGTACACTTCCTGGATTTGTTGAGGATCTTCTTTGATTTGATTAAAAACGTTTTTCCCATATACGATCATTGTATTGTATCTCCTAGTTCTATGATGCGTTTTATGAGCTGGTCCATTCGATCTTCGTGTTTGTACAAATACAAGTATCCGATCACGGCTTCCAGCGCTGTAGAACGCAGATACGTCTTTCCGTCGGCGTTTTTCGCCTTCGAGTGGATCGTGGCGTTCCGTCCGCGTCGAAGGATTTCCTTTTCCTCTTCATTGAAAAAATTCTCTTTCTCCAGCTGGGCCAAAATGGCCGCCTGCCCTTTGGCGCTGTTGATTTTCGCGCTCTTTTTTTGCAGAACGTTGGCTTTGGAAAATCCAAGATCAAGCAAATGACGACGCACCGCCAAGGTCATTACCGCGTCCCCCATCCAGGCAAGACTCGTGGCGTTTTCGGTAACGATTTCCATTAGAGAATCCCTTTTTCCAGCAGCTGGGCCCGGTACAAATCGGCTTGTTCGTAGTTTTTTTCCTGGACGGCTTCTTTCCACGCCCGGTAAACGGCTTTGTCTTCCGCCGTCATGTGCACAAATTCCAGACAGATGCCTAAAACGTCCATCATCTTTTCCAGCGTCGCGGTTTGCGCGGCCAGCGCGGCGCAATCCAGCGGCTTCTGACGCTGGGTCTGATTGATCTTTTTCACGCATTCCAGCACGGCTGTGATTGCATTTGGCGTGTTTAAATCGTCGTTGAGCGCGTCGATAAACGGTTGCCACAGTCCGCTGTCCAGCGTCGCATCGGTTGTGGATTCCTCGTTGACTTGCAGCAGGATCTTGGCCTGCTTGTAAGCCGTGAAAATCTTTTTAAGCTCTTTTTGTGCGCTTTCAAACGCTTTTTCATTCAAATTCAACGGAGCGCGGTACTGGGCGGAAATCATAACCCAGCGAATCACGTTTCCTCCATACAGAGCGATAAGATCTTTTGCCCACCAGACATTGCCGAGCGACTTGCTCATTTTGATTCCGTCGATGTTGATCATTCCGTTGTATACCCACATGTTCGCCAGATGCGTGTGGTGCAGCGACTCGTTTTGCGCGATTTCGTTTTCATGGTGCGGAAATTTTAAATCCAGTCCGCCGCCATGAATGTCGATCAGCGGCTTCTGGAACACATCGTTGATCATGACGACGCATTCCGTATGCCATCCCGGTCTTCCTTTCGACCAAGGCGAGTCCCATTGGATGCCCTTATCCGTTTTTTTCCAAAGGGTGAAATCCAGTGGGTTTTCCTTTTTCTCGTTTTCGTCGATGCGCGCGCCTACCATCAAGTCCTCGACTTTTTGGTGAGAAAGCTCGCCATACTTCTCGTTGGAATCGACGCGGTAATACACATCGCCATCCACTTCATAGGCGGCGCCGGCTTGAACGAGGTTTTGGATAAACGCGATGATTTCGTCCATCGTGTCTGTGACTTTGGGCGCGACATCCGGGCGGTCGGCATGGAGGTCGGCGCGGGTCTGGTCGTACGCCTCGATAAACTTGGCGGTGATTTCTTTTTCGGTCGTGTTGTTTTCAATCGCGGTGTTGATGATCTTGTCGTCGACATCCGTATAGTTCGACACGTAGGTCACGTCCATTCCTTGCGCCTGAAGCGCCTTTTTCAATGTATCGAATACGATGATCGGACGCACATTGCCAATGTGTGGATAGTTGTACACGGTAGGTCCGCATACATACATGGAAACCTTTCCTTCTTCGATTGGCTGAAGCGGTTCGATCGTTTGAGTATAGCTGTTGTAAAGCTTCATCCTTTATTCCCTCTTTCCTGTCCGAGTTCGATTGTTAAATCTTTAAATTGCTGGAGCAGATCTTCGTCGATTCCAGCTTCTTTCATTTGTTGGATATAATTGGCGTCAAGATCGTCCACGTCTTTGGTGATCTCGTCGCGGTCTTCATCGGTTAATCGTTGTTTTAACGGCATAATCTGACCTCACATTCATTCTTTTAGAATACCTTAGTCCCTTTCATTTTTCAAGAATGGTTCCACGGCAAAAAAAAGGCATCGAGAACGATTCGATGCCTTTTAAGCAATCTCCAACCCGGAATTAGTCGCCTAATTCAGAGAAGTATTTGATTGTACGAACCATCTGGCTCGTGTAGGAGTTTTCGTTGTCGTACCAGCTAACGACCTGAACAAGTGTGTTTCCGTCTCCTGTAGGCGTGCACATTGTTTGTGTTGCGTCGAACAGGGATCCGTATTTCATACCGATAACGTCGCTCGAAACGATTTCTTCCGTGTTGTATCCGAAAGATTCAGTTTGTGCAGCGGCCATGGCTTCGTTTACTTGATCAACAGTAACGGCGCCTTCAACTTCTGCAACGAGCAAAGTCGTCGAACCTGTAGGAACAGGAACACGCTGTGCGGAACCGATCAGTTTTCCGTTCAATTCAGGAATAACAAGACCGATCGCTTTGGCAGCACCTGTCGAGTTTGGAACGATGTTTACAGCTGCCGCGCGGCTACGACGTTTGTCGCCTTTTCTCTGAGGACCATCCAAAGTCATCTGGTCGCCAGTGTAAGCGTGAACCGTTGTCATGATTCCGCCTTTGATTGGAGCAAGATCGTTCAATGCTTTTGCCATAGGAGCAAGGCAGTTCGTCGTGCAGCTTGCCGCAGAGATGATCTGATCCGATGGTTTCAATACTTCCTGGTTAACATTGTAAACAACTGTAGGAAGATCGTTTCCGGCTGGAGCCGAAATTACGACTTTACGCGCACCAGCGTCGATATGAGCCTGTGCTTTTGCTTTCGAAGTGTAGAATCCTGTACATTCAAGAACTACGTCTACACCAAGATCTTTCCAAGGCAGTTTGGAAGCGTCTGCTTCTTTGTAGATGGTGATTTTCTTTCCGTCAACTGTAATCGAATCTTCACCAGCCTCTACTGTGTCGGCCAATTTGTAAGTTCCCTGTGTCGAATCGTATTTCAACAAATGGGCCAGCATATCCGGGCTCGTCAAATCGTTGATCGCAACTACTTCATAGTTCGGATCGTCAAACATTTGACGGAACGCCAAACGTCCGATACGTCCAAAACCGTTGATTGCAACTTTTACTGTCATGTCAGTAAATCCTCCTTTTATTTAATTCACTGTAATTATAGAAGTATGTGAATTAATTGTCAATGTTAATCGGGGAATTGAGAGCGTTTTCAAGTTCATATGCAAAGTTTTGACAATAAATGTAAATCATGTAAAATGATTGAAAAAGGAGGAATTTATATGAACACAAATGTCCTGCTCGACCTTCTTGAAAACAACGCGAGACTCACCTCGCGTGATCTGGCGGACATTCTTCTGGAAGAGGAAACCGAAGTCAAAGAAGAAATACAGCGCCTGGAAGACGAAAAGATCATTTGCGGCTACCACACGGTCATCAACTACAACCGGGCTTTGAAAAATGAAAAAGTCATGGCTTTTATCGAAGTGGACTGCGTGCCGCAACGCCATAAAGGATACGACAAAACGGCGATGAAAATCGCCAATTACCCCGAAATCGACACGATGTACTTGTTGTCGGGCGACTGTGACTTCCTCTGCCTGGTGCAAGGTAGAACGATGTTTGAAGTAGCCCGCTTTGTTTCAGACAAAATCGCCTGCGTGGAAGATGTGCGCAGCACGAAAACCTTATTTGTTCTCAAGCAGTACAAAACCAACGGCATCATCATGAAAGACGCCGAAAACGATGAGCCGAACCGATTGGTGGTGACTCCATGATGAAGCCAATCAACCCAACGATCGAAAAGCTGAAGCCGAGTGGAATCCGAAAATTTTTTGATTTGGCCAACACGATGGAAAACGTGATTTCGTTTGGTGTCGGCGAGCCCGATTTCGACACGCCGTGGCACATTTGCGAAAACGCGGTGTATTCCCTTTCCAAAGGCAAAACGCACTATACAGCCAACCGCGGCTTGCTGGAGCTTCGAAAACTGATCGCGGAATTTCACGAAGTGCGCTACAACCAGTTTTACGATCCCGAAAAAGAAATCGTCGTGACTGTTGGCGGATCGGAAGGCATCGACTTGGCGATGCGCACCTTGGTGGAGGAAGGCGATGAAGTCATCGTCATGGATCCAAACTATGTGGCGTATTTACCCGCTGTGGAAATGGCGAAAGCGATCCCGGTCCCGATTACCTTGACAGAGGAAAACGAGTTTAAGCTCAAACCGGAAGCGCTGCTGGCGGCGATTTCCCCTAAAACAAAAGCGATCATCCTCAATTTTCCAAGCAATCCAACCGGAGGGGTCATGACGCGCGAAGACTATGAAAAGCTCGTGCCCATCATTTTGGAAGCCGGAATTTACGTGATTTCCGATGAAATCTACGCGGAGCTTACTTTTGATGGCGAATTCGCGTCGTTGGCGCAGTTCCCTGAAATTCGTGATCAGGTCATTGTCATCAATGGCTTTTCCAAAGCCTTCGCGATGACCGGATGGCGTTTAGGCTACGTTTTGTCGAATCCGTTTTTGAGTTCGCAAATGACAAAGATTCATCAATACATTATCATGTCCGCTCCTACACCGGCGCAATACGCCGCGATCGAAGCGCTTCTTCATGGACTTCCGGATGTGTCTAGCATGAAAGCGGAGTACTTGAACCGGCGTAATTTGCTGGTAAGCCGGCTTAACCGGATGGGCTTAAAAACCAATATGCCGAAAGGGACTTTTTACGTATTTCCTAACATTTCCGGAACCGGACTGGATAGCGAAACGTTTTGTTCCCGTCTTCTCGAAGACCAGCATGTCGCCTGTGTCCCCGGAAACGCATTTGGCGAGCATGGAGAAGGATTCATGCGAATGTCGTATGCATGTTCCCTGGATGACATTAAAGAGGGCTGTGACCGCATTGAGGCCTTCCTGAAGCGCATTTAAAAAAAGAAAACGCAGCGTAAGAAATTTTTGGTTCTTACGCCGCGT